>NZ_JBEEUL010000002.1:100998-342784 GCF_040139345.1 Proteus sp. fly-1067
CTGTAACTTGAATTATTTAGAGTATCTACTTGTTATACTTTAAGTTGTAGATTGTTTGTCACTCATCGCCTAGCTGTAACTTGAATTATTTAGAGTATCTACTTGTTATACTTTAAGTTGTAGATTGTTTGTCACTCATCGCCTAGCTGTGACTTGAATTATTTAGAGTATCTACTGGTTATACTTTAAGTTGTAGATTGTTTGTCACTCATCGCCTAGCTGTAACTTGAATTATTTAGAGTATGTAGATTTCTCTATCTCTATCACCATTTTTTGTTTCTTTTTAATGGTTATATTTATTGATATATAACCAGTTTCTAGCATCTAATCCTTTCAATTTACGCTGTATCTTGATATATACAGCGTGTCATCCTTTAATTTAAGTGGAATTAGAACATGAAAAAATTATCAGGCAAGCTACTTGCTGGCGCAGTTATCTCTTTTGCTTTAGTAAGCCAAAGTTTTGCATCGGAAAAAGTAACGGTATTTGCTGCCGCTTCTCTTACCAATGCTCTTAATGAAATTTCGGCACAATATAAGCAAGAGAAACAAGCTGAAGTTGTTGCGTCTTATGCATCTTCTTCAACGCTAGCTCGTCAAATTGAACAAGGCGCACCTGCAAATCTGTTTATTTCAGCAGACCAGCAGTGGATGGACTACGCAATCGATAAGAATTTAATGGTTGCAGATTCACGTCATACACTATTAGGTAATGATTTAGTGCTTATTGCCCCTAAAGATAGTCAATTAAATGACGTTGTTATTAATAAGGAAACCAAATGGAAATCCTTACTTAATGGCGGAAAACTAGCGGTTGGCGATCCGGATCATGTGCCTGTTGGTATCTATGCGAAAGAATCATTAGAATATTTAGGTGCATGGGACACAGTAAGCCCAGAAATGGCTCGAACTAATAACGTACGTAGCGGTATGGCGTTGGTGGAACGTGATGAAGCACCATTAGGTATCGTATACGGTTCTGATGCGGTTGCGAGTGATAAAGTGAAAGTGGTCGGCGTATTCCCAGCTGATAGCCACAAACCTGTTGAGTATCCAATGGCAGTTGTAAAAGGTCAGGACAATAAAGCAGTTCGTGATTTTTATGACTATCTGAAAACACCTCAAGCCGCAGAAATCTTTAAGAAATACGGCTTTAGCCCACTGTAGGAATTATACTTTTGGAGATGTTAAGTGAATACGAATGGCAAGCCATTATACTAAGCCTTAAGGTATCGACTGTTGCGGTTATTATCAGTCTACCTTTTGGTATTTTTATGGCTTGGCTTTTAGTTAGGGTACGTTTTCCCGGTAAATCATTGCTTGATAGCATTATCCATTTACCTTTAGTTCTTCCTCCTGTTGTGGTCGGTTATCTTTTACTGATCAGTATGGGAAGACGTGGATTTATTGGTGAATGGTTGTATGACTGGTTTGGTTTTAGCTTTACATTTAGTTGGCGAGGCGCAGCACTTGCATCTGCAGTCGTTGCATTTCCACTAATGGTAAGGGCTATCAGATTAGCATTAGAGGCTGTCGATCAGCGTATGGAACAAGCGGCAAGAACCCTTGGGGCTTCACCATTACGCGTCTTTTTTACCATAACGTTACCTTTGTCTATGCCAGGGATCATCGCAGGAATTGTGTTGGCATTTGCGCGCTCATTGGGAGAATTTGGCGCAACAATCACTTTCGTCTCCAATATTCCTGGGGAAACAAGAACTATTCCTCTGGCAATGTATACCTTGATTGAAACACCGGGCGCAGAAATGGATGCCGCCCGTTTATGTGTTATTGCAATTATTTTGGCGCTCGTCTCTTTAATGGCTTCAGAGTGGCTAACTCGTTGGGGGCGTAAAAGATTGGGGGGCGTATGCTAGAGATGAATTTTAAACAGACGCTAGGATCACTGCGTCTGGAAGTCAATACTGAACTGCCAACAGAAAGTATTACCGCAGTCTTTGGTTTATCTGGGGCGGGAAAAACTTCCCTAATTAATGTGATTGGCGGTTTAACCAAACCCGATTCGGGTCGGATTGTATTAAATAATCACACACTGGTTGATACTGAAAAGAAAATTTATCTGCCGCCTGAAAAACGTAAAGTGGGTTATGTATTCCAAGATGCCAGACTGTTTCCTCATTACACCGTAAGAGGAAATCTGCTTTACGGTATGTCGCCAACAATGAAAGTGCAGTTTGATCGCATTATTCATTTATTAGGGATTGGTCATTTACTCTCTCGGTTTCCTATCACCTTATCAGGCGGTGAAAAACAGCGTGTTGCCATAGGGCGAGCGTTGTTAACAGCGCCTGATATTATGTTGATGGATGAGCCTTTGGCTTCGCTTGATTTACCGCGTAAACGCGAGTTACTGCCATATTTAGAAAAGCTCTCACAAGATGTACAAATTCCGATTTTGTATGTAAGTCATAGTCTTGATGAAATTATTCGACTTGCTGATAATGTCATTGTGATGGATGCAGGAAAAATCAAGGCAACAGGTAAGCTGGAAGATGTATGGGCAAGTAGTGCATTACGCCCGTGGTTACAAAAAGAGACATTAAGTAGTATCGCTAATGTGATGGTAGTCGAACACCATAGTCATTACGATATGACAGCAACCGCTTTTGGTAATCAAGTGCTGTGGTTGCCTCAAATCGAGACTAAAATTGGTCGCGATGTGCGTGTGCGTATTGATGCTTCTGATGTGTCACTGACTACCATTCGTCCTTCAAATAGCAGTATTCGTAATATTTTGCATATGAAAGTGGTTGAAACCATTAAAAATGATGGCCAAGTTGATGTGAAACTTGTCAATGACGGTAATTATTTATGGGCAAGGATCACGCCTTGGGCAAAAGATGAGTTGAATATTCAAGAAGGGCAATGGCTTTATGCGCAAATTAAGAGTATTTCGCTAAGTCGCCATCTTTGATTATCAGTTATATTTATCGAGAAAAAGACCTTATTTTAAATGAGGTCTTTTTCTTTTGGGTGAGGTAAAAATAAGACTAAGACAAAATATATTTATGAATAGTTTCTGCAATACCCGGTTGTGAATTCACTTTGGTGACCATTTTAGCGCGAGCTTTTACTTCGTCAGAGGCATTACCCATTGCAACACCTAAGCCAACATGTTCTAGCATGCTAAGATCATTAAAATTATCACCAAAGGCAATAACATCACTCATATTCATGCCATTCGCTTCAACCCAGCGTTGTAAACGGTGGCCTTTACTGTTGCCTTTTTTGGCGATATCAACTTGATCAACCCAAGACCATTCGCACTCTAAACCGACTTGTTGCTCAATTTTTTCAACTAAAGCGCGTAATTCATCGTGATCAGGTGTTGTTGTTGCTATTTTCCAAATGGCATTAACATCATGCATGGCCTTATAGAAATCATCGACTTTAATTAAGTTTGGACGCTGTGCAGTGGGTAATGTTTCTGACCATTTTAAAGTACGCTGCACAGGGGCTGATAGTTGGTCATACATCATTGCATCATCAGCATAAACTAAGTGATGTACATCTGTTTGTTTAACGAGATCTAATACTGCGCTGGTTTCTTGAGTGGTTAATGGATCGGATTCCAGTACCTTTTTACCAATATAGTCATAAAGGTAGGTTCCATTACAGCAGATCGCAGGGGTATCAAGATCGAGTGCTTGATAGAATGGATGAATAGCAACATGATGACGACCTGTTACAATTAAAACTTTAACACCAGCCTTTCTTGCAAGATTGAGTGCTTCTAAAGATTCTGGCAGGATACGTTTTTGGTCATCAAGCAGTGTGCCATCAAGATCCAAAGCAATAACGCGATATGACATAAATAAGCCCCTTGATAGTATATAAGATGCAATGGTGTTGATGTTACACGTTAACCAATAAAAGATAAACTAGCTTAATCGTTACAATCAAACGTTGGTTTTTCTATTATTCTTTATAAATCAATGGGTAATGGATTTTAAGGAGAAGGAATGAAACAGGTAGTCTACGTAGCAAGTCCAGAGAGTCAGCAAATTCATGTTTATGCGTTAAACACCGAAGGTGAAATGGATTTATTGCAGGTTGTTGAGGTTGCAGGGCAAGTGCAACCCATGATTGCAAGTGCTGATGGAAAATACCTTTATGTAGGTATTCGTCCTCATTTTAGTGTGGTGACATTTGCGATTGCTGTCGATGGTCAGTTAGAGCAAAAGGCTATCACTTCCATTCCAAGTACACCTGTTCATTTATGCTTAGATAAAACGGGGCGATTTTTGTTTGTTCCTTCTTATCATCAAGGTAATTTAGCTGTTTTGCCTATTAATGCGCAAGGGATCCCCCAATCACCTATTCAAATTATTGAAGGCTTAAATAAGCCTCATTCATCTAATATTGATTGGAATAATAAACAACTGATTGTGCCTTGCTTAGGTGAAGATCATATTCGTTTATTTGATTTATCAGAAGACGGTCGTTTAACAGAAGCGGGTACTGAAGAGCTAACAACAGCACAAAATGCAGGTCCTCGTCATATGGTATTCCATCCTAATGGTGATGTGTTTTACTGCCTTAATGAATTAGATGCGACAATCAATGTATATCGTCGTATGGGGGATTTATATCGCTTAATGCAAACCGTGGATATTGTGCCTGAAACCTTTAACAGTACTCGTTGGGCGTCAGATATTCATATTACACCTGATGGCTGTTTTCTTTATGCAAGCGAACGTTCTGAAAGCTTTATTTGTGCAATGGCAATTTCAGAGGCGGGCGATTATCTGCAACCTGTGGGTTATTACCCAACGCAAACACAGCCTCGTGGCTTTAATCTTGATAATACAGGAAATTACCTGATTTCTTGTGGCCAAAAATCAGATTTTGCGTCTGTTTCTCGTATTGATAAACACACTGGCGCTTTAACTGAATTAGCGTGTTACCCAGTAGGCAAAGGTGCTATGTGGGTTACTGTTGTGACAAAATAAAAGTCACTTTAAACCTCTAGCGAAATATTTTATCGCTAGAGGTTTAATTCTTTATGAAAGATGAACCACTTTCTCAATAGCTTGAGTGAGTTTAGAGAGGTTTGCTGGTGGCATAATAAATGGCGGCATAATGTAAATCAGCTTGCCAAAAGGTCTGATCCAAACCCCTTCATCTACAAAGATTTTTTGTAGTTTTGCCATATTGACGGGCTCATTCATTTCGACCACACCAATCGCCCCTAAAACCCGCACATCTTTGACACTTTTTACCTGCTTTAGTGGTAATAGCTCTTTTTTAAGTTGTGCTTCTAGTCGTTCAACTTGGTTTATCCAATCGCCTTTTGCTAATAGAGATAAACTGGCATCTGCAACAGCACAAGCTAAAGGATTTCCCATATAAGTAGGACCATGCATAAAGCATCCTGCATCGCCTTGGCTTATGGTTTCTGCAATATGGCGCGTGGTTAAGGTTGCCGATAACGTCATATATCCACCTGTTAATGCTTTACCTACACACATAATATCAGGAGAAATTCCAGCGTGTTCACAGGCAAAAAGTTTACCTGTTCGGCCAAAACCAGTGGCTATTTCATCGGCAATGAGTAGTACATCAAACTCGTCACACAGTGCTCTTGTGTGTTTTAAATATTCAGGATGGTAAATCCGCATTCCACCCGCGCCTTGAACAATAGGCTCAAGCATTACTGCCGCAATTTCGTGGTGATGTTGTTCTAATGTTGAGCGTAATGAATTGATATCACTTGGGTTCCACTGTTCATAAAAGCCTGTTTGAGGCGCATCAACAAATAGGTGATTAGGCAAGTAGCCTTTATAAAGACTGTGCATGGAGTTATTCGGATCACACACTGACATTGCGCCAAAGGTATCACCATGATATCCCTGTTTTAACGCCACAATACGTTGACGTTTTTCTCCTTTAGCTTGCCAATATTGCAAGGCCATTTTCAGTGCGACTTCAACGGCAACCGAACCTGAATCCGCTAAGAATATGCATTCAAGAGGCTCAGGTGTTATTGCTAATAATTTTCGACAAAGTGATACTGCTGGAGGATGAGTAATGCCACCAAACATTACATGAGACATATTGCTTAGTTGTGTAGTAACCGCATTATTAAGCTCAGGATGATTATATCCATGAATTGCTGCCCACCATGAAGACATTCCATCTATCAGTTTTCTACCATCAGCCAAGACTAGTTCAACGCCTTTTGCACTGACGATAGGGTAAGCAGGTAACGGATTACTCATCGAGGTGTATGGATGCCAAATGTGGCGTAAATCAAAAGCGATATCTTCAGGTGTCATTCTATTTTTCACTTAATCATGTAAACCAATGGTGATCAATTTTAGTTGACATGATAACCCTATTATTTAAACTGGCAATCACTTTTAAATAGGAGATTGTATTGTGAGCACACTAAAACGCTGGACATTAAAAGAAGCCAGAGCATTGTTTGATATGCCATTTTTAGATTTGGTTTTTCAAGCGCAACAAGTGCATCGTCAACATTTTGATCCTTCACAGATCCAAGTCAGTACGTTGCTTTCTATCAAAACAGGGGCTTGTCCTGAAGATTGTAAATATTGTGCTCAAAGTGCGCGCTATAAAACGGGATTAGAAAAAGAACGTTTAATGGAAGTGCAGCAAGTAATTGAATCAGCAAAAAAAGCAAAAGCGGCTGGTTCAACGCGTTTTTGTATGGGAGCTGCTTGGAAAAATCCGCATGAACGTGACATGCCTTACCTTGAACAGATGGTGAAAGAAGTCAAAGCATTAGGTATGGAAACTTGTATGACACTGGGTAAGTTAGATGATTCACAAGCTAATAGATTAGCTGATGCGGGGCTAGATTTTTATAACCATAACCTCGATACCTCACCTGAATTTTACGGCAGCATTGTGACAACGCGAACGTATCAAGATCGTTTAGATACACTTGATAAAGTCCGCAATGCAGGCATTAAAGTCTGCTCTGGCGGAATTTTAGGTTTGGGTGAAGAAGTGAAAGACAGAGCCGCAATGTTGGTACAATTAGCCAATTTGCCACAACCTCCAGAAAGTGTACCAATTAATATGTTAGCCAAAATCAAAGGTACGCCATTGGCTGATAATAAAGATGTCGATCCTTTTGATTTTATTCGTACTATCGCCGTTGCTCGTATCATGATGCCACGCTCTTATGTTCGCCTTTCTGCTGGTCGTGAGCAAATGAGTGAACAAACACAAGCATTCTGCTTTATGGCTGGGGCGAACTCTATTTTCTATGGTTGCAAATTATTAACAACAACTAATCCAACTGAAGATAAAGACCACCAACTATTCCGTAAATTAGGCTTAAATCCTGAACGATTAGCAGTATCTATGGGCGACAATCAGCAAGAAGAAGCTTTAATACAAGCAGTTGCTAATAAAGACACTGAACAATTTTATAACGCGGCACTGTAATGAGTTGGCAAACCTATTTAAATGAGCAACTTAATGAGCGTAGAAATACGCCATTATGGCGAAAACGCAAAGTGATCAAACGAGTAGATGGGCGTTTTTTGATCACAATATCAGGTGAAAAGTACCTTAATTTTTCAGGCAATGATTATTTAGGTATTAGCCAACATGCGGATGTTATTAAAGCATGGCAGCAAGGCGCTGATGAGTACGGTGTAGGTAGCGGTGGATCAGGACATATCACCGGATTTACACAAGCGCATGCACAATTAGAACAACATCTAGCAGATTGGCTAGGTTACGATAATGCATTGTTATTTTCATCAGGTTACAGTGCCAATCAAGGCGTTATTTCGGCATTACTTGAAAAAGACGATGCCATTATTGCGGATAAACTTTGCCATGCCTCGTTAATGGAAGCCGCTGTATTATCACCAGCTACATTATGGCGTTTTTTACACAATTCTTTTGACTCTTTATCTCAACGACTTAATAAAACGTCAGCTAGTAAAACCTTGGTGGTTACAGAAGGGGTATTTAGCATGGATGGAGATCAAGCACCATTAACAGAAATAGCAACAATAAGCCGACAACATGATGCATGGTTAATGGTCGATGATGCACACGGTATTGGTGTTTTAGGTAAAGAAGGTCGAGGCAGTTGTGATAAATCGGGTATCAAACCTGAGTTATTAGTGGTGACTTTTGGTAAGGCTTTTGGTATCAGTGGGGCGGCAGTACTTTGTAACAAGCCAACAGCGGAATTTTTTGAACAATACGCTCGTCACCTTATTTATAGTACCTCAATGCCACCTGCACAGGCAGTCGCGTTACATTCAGCATTAAATATAATTAAGCAAGCTGATGGTGAGCGAGCATACCTTCAACAATTAATTGATACCTTTCGTCAAGGTGTTATTTCGCTTCCTATTAAATTATTACCTTCACAAACGGCTATTCAGCCATTAATTATTGGTGATGAACAATTATGCCAAACACTTTCAGGTTATCTGCAATCTAAAGGGCTTTGGGTAAAATCTATCTTTCCACCTACAGTTCCACCTCATAGCGCACGTTTACGAATAACGTTAACCACTCGCCACCACCTTTCAGATATTAAGCTGTTAATCGAGACGCTTCATGCATTCTTTAGTCAAAACAGATAAACAACGTATAGCCCAAACATTTGGTAAAGCGGCTATTCATTATGATAATCACGCCAATATTCAGCGCTACAGTGGCAATAAATTAATGGATTTAGCGCGTTATGATAGTGGCAATATTGTCTTAGATGCAGGATGCGGAACAGGGTATTTCAGCCAAAAATGGAAACAACGCGGATACTTTGTTATTGCACTTGATTTATCACATAAGATGCTACAAGTGGCAAAACAACAACAACGGGCAAATGATTATCTACAAAGTGATATAGAGCATTGTGCAATTATGCCACAAAGTGTGGATATCGTGTTTAGCAATTTAGCGATGCAATGGTGCGATGATTTATCCGTTGCGATTAATTCACTCATGAATGTAGTAAATAAAACAGGAGCACTTTATTTCTCAACACTCGCTACGTTGACACTGCAAGAAGTCAGAGACGCTTGGCAATTTATTGATAACCACCCGCATGTTAATCCTTTTTTATCACTTCATGATATTGAGAAAGCGTGTTGTGGTTTTCATTGCCAATTTTCTACTGAAACTGTCACGGAACACTATGATTCATTACATGCGTTGTTTGCTTCTTTAAAGGGTGTTGGTGCCAATTTTGTACAAGGTGATAGACAAAAAGGGTTAATGACGCGACAAAAATTTCGTGCACTAGAAAAGGTATGGAAAACAGATTCAGGTAAATATGTACTTACCTATCAAATTGTTATAGGAAAAATATCACATGACTAAAATAGTGTTCTTAACAGGTACAGATACAGAAGTAGGTAAAACCGTGGTAAGTAGTGCTCTATTACAATGTGCAGCACATCAAGGATATCAAACTGCGGGCTACAAACCTGTTGCTTCGGGAAGTGAGTGGCTAAATGAAGGTTTACGTAATTCAGATGCACTTACATTGCAAAAATTCAGTACGGTAAAGTTAGATTACCATCGTGTGAATCCTTATTGTTTTGAAACGCCAACATCTCCTCATATTATCAGTCAAGAGATGCATCAGCCTATTGATTTTAATGTGATGTCAGAAGGCTTATCTTACTTAAAACAGCAAGCTGATTGGATTTTAGTTGAAGGGGCTGGTGGTTGGTTTACGCCACTATCAGAAAAGCAATTTTTTTCTGATTGGGTTATTAGTGAACAGCTTCCCGTTATTTTAACGGTAGGTGTTAAATTGGGTTGTATTAATCATGCGTTATTAACGCAACAAGCAATTATTCAGTCTGGTTTAACATTGGCGGGGTGGGTTGCCAATGAAGTTGAACCCGCAGGGCGATATCAGAAGGAATATCTGGCAACATTAAAGCAACATATTAAAGCACCATTCTTAGGCAAAATACCCTATTTAAATGAAGTAAAAGAGCATGATTTTACGTCTTACCTCGATCTTTCTTGTTTAAAACTAGGTTGATAAGCCATTATTGGATAAATGATCAAAGTCTATTTCTTATATCAATAAAAAAATAAAAAAAATAAATTTCTCCGATTTTGAGGGATATTTTAAGCTGGAAAAAAAGACGTAACCTACCGAGAGATAACAACTTTGTGTAGTTATCCACTATTCCTGTGGATAACCTTGTGTATTACCATTATAAAAATACTCTGAATAGAGAGAATACAAGGCATTGCTAAAGATTGGCGTTATTCTCAACTTTTATTTTTAATTCTTATATATCAATTAATTAAATAAAATCAATAGAGCGGATGTTGTTGACGTGTCTCTTTGAATAATTCACAAAATAGGGGCTTGCTTTTTGAAAAAATTCCAGTTCCAAAACTGGGGATAACTTATGCTAATTATTCAAACAAATTTTAGTAGATAGAGATTGAAGCTGGATTTTTATCCAGTATCATAAGGAGTGTCAGCGAGGAGAAGAAAATATGAGCAAAGCTTTTAAACTGCATTCTGAATTTAAGCCTGGTGGTGATCAACCTACGGCTATTGCTTCACTTTGTGAAGGATTAGACGATGGGCTTGCACATCAAACCCTCTTAGGGGTAACTGGTTCAGGTAAAACTTTTACTATTGCTAATGTGATAGCCAACTTAAATCGGCCTACGATGGTGCTTGCGCCAAATAAAACTTTAGCAGCACAGCTTTACAGTGAAATGAAAGAATTCTTTCCTGAAAATGCAGTAGAATACTTTGTTTCTTATTACGATTATTATCAGCCAGAAGCCTATGTGCCAAGTTCTGACACCTTTATTGAAAAAGATGCCTCAGTTAACGAACATATTGAACAAATGCGTTTGTCTGCCACTAAAGCCTTATTAGAACGCAAAGACGTGATTGTGGTGTCATCCGTTTCTGCGATTTATGGTTTGGGTGATCCTGACAGTTATTTAAAAATGATGCTTCACCTGACGAACGGCATGATAATCGACCAACGTGCGATTTTACGGCGTCTCGCTGATTTACAATATACTCGCAATGATCAAGCTTTTCAGCGCGGGACATTTCGTGTCCGTGGTGAGGTGATTGATATCTTCCCTGCTGAATCTGATGATTACGCTTTACGTGTTGAATTATTTGATGAAGAAGTCGAACGCCTTTCGCTCTTTGACCCTTTAACTGGGCAAATCCACTACAATGTGCCCCGTTTTACCGTTTACCCTAAAACGCACTATGTCACCCCACGCGAGCGTATTCTTGAAGCAATGGAGGAAATCAAAAAAGAACTTGCAGAGAGACGCAAAGTGCTTTTAGCGAATGATAAACTTGTTGAAGAACAACGTGTGACACAGCGCACCCAATTTGATCTAGAAATGATGAATGAGCTGGGATATTGCTCAGGTATTGAAAACTATTCACGTTATCTATCAGGTAGAGGGCCAGGTGAGCCACCACCAACCCTATTTGATTACCTTCCTGCTAACGGTCTATTAGTGATTGATGAATCACACGTTACCATTCCACAAATTGGTGGAATGTATAAAGGCGACCGTTCTCGTAAAGAAACTTTGGTTGAATATGGTTTCCGTTTACCCTCGGCACTCGATAACCGCCCATTACGTTTTGAAGAGTTTGAGGCGTTAGCACCACAAACAATTTATGTTTCAGCAACACCGGGTAAATATGAGCTTGAAAAATCAGGTGATGAAATTGTCGAACAAGTTGTAAGACCAACAGGCTTACTTGACCCGATTGTTGAAGTGCGGCCGGTTTCTACACAAGTTGATGATTTACTGTCTGAAATTCGTATTCGTGCTGCAAAAAATGAACGTGTACTGGTTACCACATTAACAAAACGAATGGCAGAAGATTTAACAGAATATCTAGAAGAGCATGGTGAGCGAGTTCGCTATTTACACTCTGATATTGATACGGTTGAACGTGTCGAAATTATTCGTGATTTGCGCCTTGGTGAGTTTGATGTATTAGTCGGTATCAACTTACTCCGAGAGGGATTGGATATGCCAGAGGTCTCTTTGGTTGCTATTTTGGATGCAGATAAAGAAGGTTTCTTGCGTTCAGAGCGTTCATTAATTCAGACTATCGGCCGTGCAGCTCGTAACCTTGAAGGTAAAGCGATTTTATATGGCGATAGAATTACGGACTCAATGGCGAAAGCAATTGGTGAAACTGAACGTCGCCGAGAGAAACAGCAACAATTTAACCTTGAACATGGCATTGTACCTAAAGGGCTAAATAAAAAAGTGGGTGATATTCTTAAAATTGGTCAGCCTTCTCAAGGTCGTAACAAGAAAGGGCATAAAGCAAAAGATATTCATGAAAATTACCCATTATTATCGACTGCTGAGCTAGAAAAAGAGATCCAGCGTTTAGAGGCTGAAATGTATCAACATGCCAAAGATCTTGAGTTTGAAAAAGCCGCAAGTACGCGAGATAAACTACAAGCGTTGCGAGCTCAATTTATTGCGAACTCTTAATAACAGAATTTAAACCAGCACAATAAAGGGATATCTGTATATTTACTCCAGATTATCCCTTTTTCCCTTTTATCTTTCACTTTTTCCCTAGTTTTATATTCCCTTAATGGCGTTCAACTGTTTAAATATCACCACAAACAAGCGTCAATTATTTACAAAGATAAAAAAGATATTAAGGACAGTGAATGAGCGGTTATGTTTATGCAGGGTTTCCCAGCTCTGCAGGGGTTATTATTGGTGTTATTCTTCTTATTTTGCTTTTTAAATGGTTACGCAAATTTGCTGTACAAGATAGTGAATTATCAAAACCATCAACAGCAGGGCAGGAGCCCATTTTATCTGAAGCAGAAAATACAACAGATCAATTATTACCTCATGAATGGGGATTATATGTAGCAGCACCTTACGCTGTGATGAATGAATGGGCATATAACGAATATGACCAAGGTAAAGATGATGGTGGATTATCAGCAGGTTGGGGAATAAACGACCGTTGGGATTTAGTCTATCAATTATTTTGGTTGCTCACTCAAGGTCACACTAATGATTTTTATCAGCTACGTGACCAAATTTTGGATGGCAAAGAAGACGATGTTCAGTCATTAAAAAATGACATTTTGCTTTCAGAGTTAACAGAACATGATAAAAACGAGCGTTTATGGCAAATCGATATGATGAGCACTAATCGCATGAATATTCAAAATGTGAAATACCTTATTTGGGATCTCTGCCGTTTTAACAAGCTCTGTTTAGAAGGATGTCAGCAAGGTTATATTACCCAGCAAGAAGCGCAAACATGGTCGCTAATGAGTGCCTCAATGTTACGTCGAATTTACGATGGCTGGGAAGATATGTGGAAAAACTTTATTGCAGCGCGTTGGTTTTGGGCGAGTGGCGATCAAGATTGGGTTTCTTCTCATCAAGCTTTTACGGATGTTATACAAAATATTCTTAATGCAGAAGATACGTTGGCAACAGAAGAAAACTGGATAATGGATTTGCCACCATTGGATTTAACATCTTTCTCTCGTACTGTGGCTGGCCTCGGTTTAATGAAAAATGACGTGCCAATGACACTTTCTGAAATTGAAGAAACCATTAGCCAACGTATTACGTTAAAACACCTTAATAGTTAATAATGCGTTGAAAACCAATAGCAATATTATGTTTTCATCGACAAAAAAACCGCATTTGCTGTCTATTACAGATGCGGTTTTTTAATGAAATTAGGTAATTAAATTTTATTTAATGGCTTGAGTCGATGCGTTACGTTGCCCTAATTGTTGCAGTGTTAACTCAATAGCTTTACCTAATAAATGGCGATCGTGACGATAAGGAATATCTTTAGCTTCCAATTGAGCCTGTACAATTAATCGACCTTTCATGGATTCATATTGAGTTTCAGGGCTAATGATCACCGCATCTATTGTTTGTAAACCAATATAGTTCTCCATCATGGCGATTTTATCAGACATCGTCATACTGGCAGCCGCGGGACTTAATTCTTTGCCTAAATTACCAATATAAATGGTTGTTGCACTACTACGGCGCAAGGCTTGTGCAAGCTCTGGCAATAATAACAAAGGCATTAAACTGGTAAAAAAACTACCGGGGCCAATTAAGATAAGATCAGCTTGTTCAATGGCTTCAATAGCTTCTCTTGTCGTTGGTACTTTAGGATAAAGATCAAGTTTTTGTGGGATCTTAGGCAAAATATCAACGTTAACTTCACCATAAATCTCATTTCCTTGATCATCTATCGCCATAAGGTCAACAGCTTGTTCAGACATTGGGATAAGATGCGCATTGACTCTTAATAATCCACGAATAAGATTAATAGCTTCTAAAGGTCGAACACTTAAGTTATCTAACGCTTTTAGCATTAAATTTCCTAAATTGTGTCCAGCCAGCTCACCTGTACCTGAAAAGCGGTATTCAAACATTGCAGAAGCTACTGAAGGCTCTGTAATTAATTGATTAATGCAATTGCGCATATCACCCCACGCAATGCCACCTTCTTCTTGACGAATACGGCCAGTAGAACCGCCATTGTCCGTTGTTGTGACAATACCAGTAAGGCGAGAGCCTAAGTAGGAGAGTGCTGAAAGCACACGCCCAAGGCCATGACCTCCACCAAGGGCAACAACACGATCTAAATCACTTAGCGTGCGATTTCGCATATTTGTTCTACTCATCTTTAAAAATTTGTCGCTAATTTATCACAATTAAATTTTAAGCCTATGATCACGGCGTGATTTCATCACATTCCTAGTTTAATTTTACTTTTGACAGCCTAATATTTAATCAATGAAAGTGTTTTTATTTATGTTATTAGCGTGACTAAAGTTTTGTAAGTCGTTGTATTATAAATTATATAGCGAAAACATTATTCGCTTTTTACATAATTAGCAGGTAGAATCCACAATAAATATATAGGTATTAGAAACCTGTGAAAAACAGGTAAAGATAAACTCCTAGCCTTAACGTCTAAGTCGTGTTTTGACAAGATATGATGTTCTGGCCGTGACGAAATAAGTCACCAGGGTGCAAGGTAGAAATGTCTGCATCTCCCGATTTGGAAAGGTGTTATTATGCAACAACTCGTTGATGCGTTTTCCCGCAAGTTTTTCTATTTACGTCTTTCAATTACAGACGTGTGCAATTTCCGTTGTACTTATTGCCTGCCTAATGGTTATAAGCCTAATGGTCACAAATCATTCCTTTCATTAGATGAAATCAGTAGACTCACACAATCTTTTGCTGCATTAGGAACAGAAAAAATCCGCTTAACGGGTGGTGAACCAACAATGCGCCGTGATTTTACTGATATTATCGCGACAATCAAAGATAATGCAGCGATTAAAAAAATTGCAGTAACAACAAATGGTTATCGTTTATCACGCGATGTTGCACAATGGCGTGATGCTGGATTAAATGCGATTAATGTGAGTGTTGATAGTCTCGATCCCCGCCAATTCCACGCTATTACTGGACAAGATAAATTTAGCCAAGTGATGGAAGGTATTGATGCTGCATTTACCGCAGGGTTCGAAAAAGTCAAAGTTAACGTTGTGTTGATGCGTAATGTGAATGACAAAAATCTTCCTGATTTTCTTAATTGGATCAAAGACAGACCTATTCAGCTGCGCTTTATTGAATTAATGGAAACAGGTGACGGTAGTGATATTTTCAACCGCTTTCATTTGTCTGGTGAAGTTATTCGCCAGCGCTTACTCAATGAAGGTTGGTTACAAATTCCTCGCGCCCGTAGTGACGGGCCAGCTCAAGTATTTACTCATCCTGATTATCAAGGTGAAATAGGTCTGATCATGCCTTATGAGAAAGACTTTTGCCTAACCTGTAACCGTTTACGTGTTTCAGCTATTGGTAATCTCCATCTTTGTCTATTTGGTGAAAATGGTATTCCGTTACGTGACCTACTTGCTGACGATAGTCAACAAGAGGCATTACAACAACGTATTCAGGGTGGTCTTCTTCATAAACGAGAAACACATTTTCTTCATCAAGGTGATAGCGGTATTACACCGAACTTATCTGTTATTGGTGGGTAGTTTTTCGCTCTGTTATTTCGTTAATTTCAGGAGTTGTGCATGTCTCAACTAACTCATATTAATGCTGCCGGTGAAGCTCACATGGTGGATGTTAGTGCTAAAGCTGAAACAGTGCGAGAAGCGCGTGCTGAAGCCTTTGTTGAAATGTCAGCAGAAACATTAAGTATGATCACCGAAGGCAAACACCATAAAGGTGATGTATTTGCGACCGCAAGAATTGCAGGTATTCAAGCAGCAAAAAGAACATGGGAATTAATCCCACTATGTCATCCGCTGTTATTAACTAAAGTCGAAGTACGTTTAGAAGCACTCACTGGATCTAATCGTGTACGTATTGAATCTGTTTGCCGTTTAACGGGTAAAACAGGGGTTGAAATGGAAGCATTAACTGCGGCATCAGTAGCTGCGTTAACGATTTATGATATGTGTAAAGCCGTTCAAAAAGATATGGTGATAGGGCCTGTACGTTTATTAGAAAAAACAGGTGGTAAATCAGGTCATTTTAAGGTGGAAGCATGATTAAAGTTCTCTTTTTTGCTCAAGTCCGTGAGTTAGTCGGTGTTGATTCTCTTGAATTAGATTGTGAGTACCACACAGTAGACGATTTACGTAAAGCATTAATTACCAAAGGTGAACGTTGGTTGCTGGCGTTAGAAGATGGCAAGTTACTCTCTGCGGTAAACCAATCTTTTGTTCAAGGTTCTCACGTTATTAATGACGGTGATGAAATCGCCTTTTTCCCACCGGTTACAGGAGGATAAGATGAGCGCATCAACTCGTATTTCAGTACAAACCGAAAATTTTAATGTTGGCGATGAATACCAATGGCTTTCTGAGTGCGATAGCGATGGCGCCGTTGTGACCTTTACAGGTAAAGTGCGTAATCATAATCTCGGTGATGAAGTGAGTACGCTTACTCTTGAGCATTATCCCGGTATGACTGAAAAAGCACTTAATGACATTGTAAGTGAGGCGAGATCTCGTTGGCCTTTACAACGTGTAAGTGTTATTCACCGTGTAGGAACTTTGCATATTGGTGAAGAGATCGTGTTTGTGGGTGTTACCAGTTCTCATCGCAATAGCGCGTTTGAATCCGCTGAATTTATTATGGATTTTTTAAAAACACGCGCACCGTTTTGGAAAAAAGAAGGGCTTTCTGAAAATAACGATAGATGGGTGGATGCACGCCAAAGTGATTATGATTCAGCCGAGCGTTGGGAATAAATTATTACGTTCAATTAAACGCTACATTACTTTACCTAAATTTATTTTGTGATGACATTTCATACAGTTTATTTCATGGAAATGTAAAATCAGTGTGATAAAATTAAATTCTAATGAGTCCATAATGGGCTCTTTACTGAAATAAACGTTATTATTAAATCTAACGTTATCACTATGATTAAAGGGTAATCATCATGGATCGATTTTCACGTTCAAATGATTCAATCGTACAACGCACAGGTTCTGGCCTACAAACCTTTATGGCTCAGGTTTATGGTTGGATGACTGTAGGTCTGTTATTAACTGCGTTTGTTGCATTCTACGTTGCATCAAGCGAAGCATTATTATCAATGATTTTCTCAAGCAAGATCGTCTTCTTTGGTCTGATCATTGCTCAATTAGGATTAGTTTTCGTGTTATCAGGTATGGTTCATAAAATGAGTGGTGCAATGGCAACCTCATTATTTATGCTCTATTCCGTGTTAACGGGTGTGACTATCTCAAGCGTATTACTGCTTTATACCGCATCTTCAATCGCTAGCACATTCTTTATCTGTGCTGCTATGTTTGGTGCATTAAGCATTTACGGTTACACCACTAAGCGTAGCTTAACGGGTATGGGTAGCTTCCTGTTTATGGGGCTTATCGGTATCATTATTGCTTCTATCGTTAATATCTTTATGCAAAGCTCAATGATGAGCATGGTTATCTCTTATGCGGGTGTGTTAATTTTTGCAGGCTTAACGGCTTATGACACACAAAAACTAAAAGATATGGGTAATGAAATTAACCAAGAAGATAAAGAAAATATGCGCCGTTACTCAATTATGGGTGCATTAACGCTTTATTTAGATTTCATCAACCTGTTCTTAATGTTACTGCGTATTTTAGGTGATCGTCGTTAATTTTAACGATATCTGCGGATAAACGTAGTTAAAAAACAGCATAAAAAATAAATCCCACAACTTTATAAGTTGTGGGATTTTTTTGTGCTTTAATTGCTATTATTTTAAGCAATCTTCCTTTGGAAAAGATAATAGGCAATGCTACCCGTTCCTGCTGCAATCACTAATAAAGGCCATAAACTGTGCCATATTACTGTAATATCAGCATTTTTAAGGTAAATCTGCTTTGTAATATCGGTGAAATGACGAATTGGGTTTATCCATGTGGCATGTTGTAGCCAAACTGGCATGTTTTCTACGGGAGAAATATAGCCTGATAATAAAACGGCAGGCATCATAAATACGAAGACACCAATAAAAGCCTGTTGTTGTGTTGAACTTAATGCTGATATTAATAAGCCAAAACCCACCAGTGATAAACCATAAATTAGCATGGTAAAATAAAACAATAATAATGAACCTGAAAAGGGTATTTGATAACCAAATATCCCTATAATCAATACAATAGTACCTTGAATGGCGGCAACAACCATCGCCGGAACCGCTTTACCCACAAAAATTTGCCATGTTGATAGAGGGGAAACTAATAGTTGATCCAAGGTACCTTGCTCTCGCTCTCTAGCAACTGAAAGTGAAGTGACTATCATTACGCCAATGGTGATAATCAATGCTACTAATGAGGGCACAATAAACCATTTATAATTTAAATTTGGGTTATACCAATTACGAACAACAAGTTCTGTTTTATTCAGTAAAGACGGTGTATGTCCTGCTAATTCAGTTTGGTAATTTTGTACGATTTGTTGTACATAATTAGCAGCAATTTGCGCACTATTAGAATTTCGCCCATCTAAGATTAATTGCAATTTAACAGGGATTTGGCTTTCTAAGTTAGCACTAAAGTTTTGTGGAAATCGAACCAATAAAAGTGCTTTACGATTATCAATGGTCTCTTTTATTTCATGTTCATTTTTCAGTAATAATGTTTGAGAAAATGCACTAGCTTTGGCAATACGTTGGGTTAACTCAATAGATTGTTTACCATTATCTTCATCAAAAATTGCGATTGAGGCATTGGTAACATCTAATGTTGCGGCAAAAGGAAATAAGATCATTTGAAAGATAACAGGCATTATCAAAATAATACGAGTCTGAGGCTCTTGTAATAATGACTGTAGCTCTTTCATTATTAGGGTGAGAAGACGATACAACATAAATACTCTCCCTTTAATCTAATCGACGTCGTGTTGCTAATGCTGTTAAGCCAATAAAAAATAGGGCAGAAACGATCAGCAACCACATATCTAATATTAATATCAATGGAATATCACCTGCTAAAAATAGCGTTTGTAAGCTACTGACAAAATAACGTGCGGGAATGAAATAAGTCACTACCTGAATAAAAAATGGCATGCTATCAATTTCAAACACAAAACCGGACAGCATAATCGCAGGTAAAAAAGCTGCATTTAGGGCAATCATGGCGGCATTAAATTGATTGCGAGTCAGTGTTGAAATGAGTAATCCCATTCCTAAGGCAGTGGCTAAAAAGAGCGAGGTGATCCCCCCTAAAATCCAAAGTGATCCTCGATAAGGTACTCCTAGCAAAAAGACGGTTACCACCATGCACAGTACCATGACAAAACTACCTAAAACTTGGTAAGGAATAAGTTTTGAAAGCAAGAGCTCGGTACGTGTGATTTGGGTTGAAAGTAGAGCTTCCATTGTGCCACGTTCCCATTCACGAGCTATGACTAACGAAGTGAGAATTGCACCCACAACGGTAATAATAATAGTAACGGCACCCGGAATAATATAGTGCTGACTAATTGCCGCTGGGTTAAACCAATAGCGCGGTTCTATTTCAATTAGTGGTGTAGTATCAATACCCTTGCTGATGGCTTGTTGTTGTAGCCAGATTTGCCAAACCCCTTTGGTATAGGCTTGTACAAAGTTTGCAGTGTTAGGTTCACTGCCATCGGTGATCACCTGAATGGGCGCATGAGTATCTTGTCGGGTCAGTAACTCAGCAAAGTTCACAGGAATAACCACAATGCCCCGAATTTGTCCCGCTTGCATCTTATCAATCAATAATTGGCGATTATCGCTAATAGTTGCGTTGATATATGGTGAATTGGTAAAAGTGTAAACGAGTTCTTGTGCAGGTTGGCTTTGTTGATTAGTCAAAATACCAATATTTAACTTACTTGAATCCAAGTTAATACCGTAGCCAAAAATAAACAACAGAGTGAGAGGGATCACAAAAGCGATAAGGGCACTACTGGGATCACGGGTGATCTGTTTTGTTTCTTTTAAACATAATGCGAACAGACGTCGCCAAGAAAAATGGGCATGAGAGGATTGAGCTGAATTACGCATGTTTTTCGCTCCCTTTATCATTTTCACGTTCAAGTTTTTTATCGTAATCCAACACTAAACCTATAAAAGCATCTTCCATTGAAGGCGTCGGATTATCGTCGTTAGCAACCATTTTTTTGAGAGAATCTGGCTCTCCTGCAGCAATAATTTTTCCGCGATAAACCAAACCAATACGATCACAATATTCTGCTTCGTCCATAAAGTGAGTGGTCACCATTACGGTTACTCCCTTATCAACCATGCCATTAATATGTAACCAAAATTCTCTTCGCGTTAATGGGTCAACGCCTGATGTGGGTTCATCTAAAAAAAGAATATCAGGCTCGTGCATTAATGAGCATGCAAGGGCAAGGCGCTGCTTATAACCTAAAGGCAAGGTTTCAGTGATTTGATTCACCATCGGCTGTAAGCTAAAGGCAGTTATCATATCGTTGATTTTATTGCGTTGTTGTTTACCGTGTAATCCATAAACACCAGAGAAGAATTTCAAGTTCTGTCCCACTTTAAGATTGCCATAAAGTGAGAATTTTTGTGCCATATAACCTAAATGCTGACGAGCTTTACCTGAGCTCTCTTTTAAGTCCATACCTAATACCAGCGCTTTACCGCTGGTGGGAACTAATAAACCACACATCATTTTAAAGGTTGTCGATTTACCTGCACCATTAGGCCCCAATAACCCAAAAATTTCACCTCGTTTAACTTGAAAATCAACGTGATCGGTTGCTGCAAATTGACCAAACATTTTAGTTAGTTGCTGTGCTTCAATAACGGTTTCATTGGGAGCTGGAGGAATTTGAGGCATAATTTCAGCTAATTCAGATTTATGAGAAGGGCCACCTCCTAATAAATCAATAAAGGCATCCTCAAAGCGTGGTGTAGCTGGAATAAGTTTAGCATCAGGTTTACCCAAGGCATTGAGTAATTCGGATTGATTACTTTGTTTTTTCAATATCAAACGAACAGATTGTCCTTGAATAACTCCATCTGTCACTTGAGGTTGAATGATAGCTTGTTGTAATATTTTTCTTCGCTGATGGCCTTCAACATCAAGCAAAAAAGAACGACCTGCCATTTTCGCTGTTAAATCTTGTGGTATACCACTATAAAGTAACTCTCCTTTATTAAGTAAGAGAATGTTTTTACATTGCTCTGCTTCATCAAGATAAGAGGTACTCCACAGTATCAACATACCATCGCTGGCTAAGGCATGTACCATTTGCCAAAGCTCACGGCGTGCAATGGGATCAACGCCGACGCCAGGCTCATCAAGTAGCAAGACTTTAGGGCTACCTAATAAAGTACAAGCCAGTCCCAGTTTTTGTTTCATACCCCCTGAAAGATTACCTGCAAGGCGAGAGGTAAAACGTGTGAGATCGGTAAAAGAGAGCAACTGTTGGTAAACTTTTTTGCGCTCTTCACCGATGACATTTTTTAAATCAGCATAAAGATTAAGGTTTTCTAATACCGTTAAATCTTCATAGAGACCAAATTTTTGAGGCATATAGCCAAGAATAGCTCGGACATCTACACTTTGTTTTTGTGGCTCCATTCCTAAAATACGAATATCACCAGCATCTGGTTTTAATAGCCCTGCAAGCATACGAATTAATGTGGTTTTACCTGCACCATCTGGGCCGACTAAGCCTGTGACAGAGCCACCCGTTATGGTGGCTGTTAATGCAGAAACCGCTGGGCTTTCTAGTCCGGTAAAGCGTTTTTCAACGCCTTGTAGCTCGATAGTGTAATCAGTGTGTTCCATTTCGCCTCCCACTTAATGAGTGGGTGCAAATTTTAAAGTCACGGGCATTCCTTGACGTAATGCATCGTCAGCATCCGTCACAACAATGCGGAGTCGATAAACTAAATCAGTTCTTAATTCCGGTGTTTCGACACTCTTTGGCGTAAATTCTGCTGTCGGTGAAACAAAACCAATCGTACCATGATAAGGCTTATCTTTACGTCCATCAGTGTAGAGATAGACTTCTCGATTAGGGATTGCTTCACTTAAGTAGGTTTCACTAATATACGCTCTAACCCAAACAGGGTTAGTTAAAGACACCGTAAATACGGGATTACCAGCAGACAAAATAGTGCCAGGCTCAACGGCCCTTGTTAATATTGTACCTTGTGAAGGTGAGACTAACTGTGTGTCTTGAAGGTTTAACTCTGCTTGAGCAACGGCGGCTTTTGCCTGCATAACTTGCCCTTTAGCCGCATCAATATCTTCTTTTCGATAACCATTTTGATATTGATTTAATTTATCTTGGGCTGCTTTTAAGGCTGCAGCTGCTTGATTGCGATTATTTCTTGCGCTATCTAAATCATTGGCTGAAATTACTTTTCGGTTAGCCAAATCTTGCTGGCGTTTATAAAAGTTGTCGGCATATTGCCAAGCGGCTTGTTTTAATGACACGTCAGATTGGGCTTGTGCAATTTCTTCACTGCGATAACCAGCTTCCATTAATGCTAATGCAGCAATAGCGCTATCACGCTCACCATAAGCTTTATTTAGTGCATTACGATAGGGGGCATCATCAAGCTTTCCTAACAATTGCCCTTGTTTGACGGGGGCACCTTCATCAACGAGTAGGGAATCTAATTTCCCTGCAACACGAAAACTCAGGTTAACAGTACGTATATCGACATTACCATAGAGTACTAATTCAGACTCTTTGTTTTCTTCGTAATAATAGATACCTGCAATAATACCGATAATAATCATTAAGATGATAAAGAAACTGATTTTTTTAGTTTTCATAATAACTCTATTTATGCATGATGTGGGTGAGTGTAAATTTCTCTTAATCCATTGAGTAATAAAGTAATATGTGTTTTTAAAGTATTAGAGATAATTTGATACTCATTCTTACCAATTCTATCCCATCCTGTTTGTCTTAGAATGGTTTCTCTCACTAAGCGAAATGATAGCACTTCTCCTAAAATAGCGTGAGTGTGTAGCATTGTCGTCGGAAGAGTGGGATCTAAACCAATATAGATAGCTAATAATTTATTCACACGCGTTAAAAGTGGTGATAACGCTTGCTGGTGGATAAGGGAATACGCTTCGGTAGGAACAAGCTGTTCTCTTGCCATGATACGACTAAGATGAATATTGGCTTTATCAAGTACCAGTTGAGCATATTGTAAAAAGCTATCTATGATCAGCGTTTGTAGCAATGGTAGATGCTCTGTGGGATTGGGCCGCTCAAGAAATTCGTCAAGGATGGTAACAGTAGGTTCAAAATCAAGACGGATAAGATCAGCAATATGTTGCGCAACGGCGAGATACAATCCTTCTTTAGAACCAAAATAATAAGCGATAGCGGCAATATTTTGTTGAGCAGCTTGTGCAATTTGGCGTGTGGTGGCGGCATCAGGGCCATTTTTACCAAAGATCTCACATGCCGCTTCCAATAATTGTCGTTTTGCTAGTTCACCACGAGTCGTCTTCTGATGGGTTTCTGACATAATAGAAGATACCTTACTTAAGTAAAATGTAACAAAACCAATGATATTAAAAACAGCGATAACAAGGAGTATTATATTAGATGATATTGAACAATAGGGAAATTTTGTAATAAATAATCCAATAAAGGTATTTTGTAATAAAAAACGCTATCTATTATTGAAAATTATTTTTGTATTCTGAATACAGCAAAAACTGTTAAAATAGGGGTTATTAGGTTAATCTAGCAAGGTTCATTCTCTTTCATCACTGTCTTACTAACTAAATGATAGTACCTATAGAGTAATAATACCTATAGATTGACAGCATGAAAGCCCGTCATTTTTAATTTCAATCACCGTGTTATACGTTCTGGTTGTAGGAGACTACTGTTTTGACCGATTTTACATCGCTTGGTTTAAGTGAGGCGCTTCTCCGCGCTATTGATGAACAAGGGTATAAAACCCCAACCCCTATTCAACAGCAGGCGATTGAGCCGATTTTGGCGGGTAAAGACGTATTAGCCAGTGCGCAAACAGGGACAGGAAAAACGGCGGCTTTTACATTGCCGATCTTGGAAAAGTTAGCTCAATCAGCAGAAAAAACTAAAGGTCGTCAACCAGTTAAAGCACTAATTTTAACACCAACCCGTGAACTCGCCGCGCAAATTGCTGAGAATGTGAAAGCTTATAGTCGCTATTTACCAATCCGTTCACTGGTCGTTTTTGGTGGTGTGAGTATTAACCCACAAATGATGAAATTGCGCGGTGGCGTTGATGTATTGATAGCAACACCTGGACGCTTACTCGACCTTGAACATCAAAATGCAGTCGATCTTTCTCGTGTTGAAGTCTTAGTGCTTGATGAAGCTGATCGTATGTTAGATATGGGCTTTATTCATGATATTCGCCGTGTGATCAATAAATTACCTAAAAAACGTCAAAATTTATTGTTCTCTGCGACATTCTCTAAAGAGATCACAGGACTTGCCAACTCGTTGTTAAACAATCCTGTGAGTATTTCCGTTGCACCAAAAAATTCAGCAGCTGAATCTGTAGATCAATATGTCCATTTAGTGGATAAAAAACGCAAAACAGAGTTGTTATCACATTTAATTGGCTTAGAAAACTGGTCACAAGTGCTTATTTTTACGCGTACTAAGCACGGTGCTAATAAGCTTGCTGAACATTTAAATGCTGATGGTATCAAATCAGCCGCTATTCATGGTAATAAAAGCCAAGGTGCAAGAACTCGTGCTTTAGCTGACTTTAAAGATGGTAAATTAAAAGCACTGGTGGCAACTGATATTGCAGCTCGTGGCCTTGATATTGACCAACTGCCTTATGTTGTCAATTTTGAACTACCACAAGTGGCAGAAGATTATGTTCACCGTATTGGTAGAACCGGTCGAGCAGCTGCAACAGGTAAAGCTATTTCATTGGTTTGTGTTGATGAACATGGATTATTAGCTGATATCGAGCGTCTATTAAAACGTGAAATTCCGCGTTTAGCGTTAGATGGTTACGATCCTGATCCTTCGATTAAAGCGGCTCCATTGCATAAAAAGCCAAAAAATAATGCTCCACGTAGAAATGGCGGTGGTCATGGACGTGCAGATATTCGTGGCAAAGATAATCGTAACAACGCTCGTAAAGAGAATGATAGTGAAGGCAGTAAAGAAGGCGGTCGTAATAAAAGCAAAGAAAATTACCGTAATAAAGATGGCTCACGTACTGGTAAATTAGGGCCTCGTCGTTCACGTAAAAGTGATGAAGGTAGTGCTAATCAAAGCCCTTGGTCAAAAGCTA
Source organism: Proteus sp. fly-1067 (assembly GCF_040139345.1). Classification (NCBI taxonomy): domain Bacteria; kingdom Pseudomonadati; phylum Pseudomonadota; class Gammaproteobacteria; order Enterobacterales; family Morganellaceae; genus Proteus; species Proteus sp. fly-1067. Next base: position 126,833 of record NZ_JBEEUL010000002.1, read on the forward strand.
GAAAAGAGTTTTGAGGTTAAAAAGTGCGAGTTCTATTAGCGCCAATGGAGGGGGTTTTAGACCCCCTTGTGAGAGAATTACTTACTTCGATTAACGATTACGATCTCTGTATTACAGAATTTGTGCGTGTTGTTGATTCATTATTACCAACAAAAGCCTTTTATCGCTTATGTCCTGAATTACATACAGAAAGTCGCACAAAAAGTGGCACGCTTGTACGGGTGCAATTACTAGGTCAACACCCTCAATGGTTGGCTGAAAATGCGTTTAGAGCCGTATCGTTAGGCTCTTGGGGCGTTGATTTAAACTGTGGTTGCCCTTCAAAAACGGTTAATGGTAGTGGTGGAGGAGCTTCACTTTTAAAACAGCCTGAAACTATTTATCAAGCAACTAAAGAGATGCGTAATGCAGTACCTTTAGAATTACCCGTATCAGTAAAAGTCAGACTTGGTTGGGATTCTTCTACATATAGCCATGAAATTGCTGATGCCGTAGCACAGGGTGGCGCAACAGAAATCACAGTACATGGCAGAACAAAAGAAGATGGTTATAATGCTGAAAAAATCAATTGGCAGGCCATTGGTGATATTCGTCAAAGACTCTCAATACCTGTAATTGCCAATGGTGAAATTTGGAACCGCGAAGATGCATTGGCCTGTTTAGCCACAACAGGTTGTGATGCGATAATGATTGGTCGTGGTGCAATGAATACGCCTAACTTAAGTCGTGTTGTAAAAGGTATAGAAACAAGGATGCCTTGGTCTGAGGTTATTGAATTATTAAAGCGCTATATTCGCTTAGAAAAGCGCGGTGATACGACAATTTATCATGCATCACGGATTAAACAGTGGTTTAGTTATTTACGCAAAGAGTATCCAGAAGCTGATGAATTATTTAGACAAATTAGAACATTAAAAACGTCGCCAGAAATTGCAGTGGCAATAGAGGCTCTGTAGTTTAAAAATAATCTTATCCAATAAAAAATAGCGCTAATTAATCAGCGCTATTTTTTTATTTATTGAGAAATAATCCATCCATTTATCCTAAATATTATGTAATTTATTTCTAATAATTGGAAAAAATTACTTTTTCGACTTACACTCAATAGGTGACTTTTTTAGGTATGTTGTTTATATCATGACTATTTTAGGGGGAAATATGGGAATTCTTGCTTGGATTATCTTTGGTTTAATCGCAGGTATTTTGGCGAAATTCTTAATGCCAGGCTCTTATGATATTGGTCTGATATGGACTTGTATTCTTGGTATTGTAGGTGCGGTTGTCGGTGGTGCAATTAGTAGCTTCTTTGGCAAAGGTAAAGTGGATGGCTTTAATTTTGGTAGCTTTGTTGTCGCTGTGATTGGTGCCATTGTTGTGCTCTACCTTGCAAAAATATTTGCAAGTTAATGCCTTCACATCAAATAGATATTGATAATAAACCCGCGTAATGCGGGTTTACTTTTTAAAGCGTGGACTGATTAAATCAGCATTCACAGGGAAGGGCACTTTCAGCACCCCATTGCGCCCAAGAGCCGTCATAAAGTGCGATAGATTGGCAACCTAATACAGTTAATGCTAAAAATAAAATTGCCGCAGTCATACCAGAGCCACAGGTAACAATAATGGGTTGTGATAAATCAACACCAGCCTGTTCAAATATTTGTTTTAATTCAGTTTTATCTTTTAATTTTCCATCTATAACTAATTCATTCCAAGGCACATTTTTACTACCGGGGATATGTCCACTGCGCAAGCCTGGGCGGGGTTCTGGTGCTCTACCATAAAAGCGATCAGCAGAACGCGCATCAACCATCTGTTTTTGCTTTGTCGCTAGATTATCAATAAGTTGTTGTTTATTGGCATAACGTTGGGAGTGACGTTCAACTACAAATGGGGATTGCCCAGGTGTCTTGATAGCTTCACCTTGTTCTATAGGAAATCCAGAATCAATCCATGCTTGTAGACCGCCAGCAAGAATGCGCACATTACGGCAACCTAGAGTGGTTAATGTCCACCAACCTCTAGGTGCAGAAAATAAGTTACCTTGATCGTAAAGAATAACAGTTGTGGTATTAGAGATACCTAATTGCGTCAGCGTTTCTGAAAATAGTGCATCAGATGGCAACATATGTGGCAATGTTGTTGTTTTATCTGCGACTTCATCGAGATTAAAAAAATGCGCATGTGGAATATGACGTTCAAGGTAAAGCGCTTGATAATCAATCTGTTGGGTTGGCATTGGTGCGCTGACATCAAGGATCACAACATCAGCATTATGTTGATGTTCAAATAGCCATTTGGGTGTAACAAAGTAATCGTATTCCACGGTGCGACCTCATTTATTTAGCAGAAGGTGAGCTGTCTGGGATAGCTGGAAATTGCTGTGTAGGTGATGTTTCAGGTTGCGTTTGCTCTGTTTCTATTGGTGTGGTGGAGCGTGTATAGATATTTAAGCCCGCAAGGAAAACACCACCGATAGAACCGAAAGCAAGTAGTGCGATAATAACAATAATTATTTTTTTCATAATGTTCATTTGCAGATGAATGTTGCGCAAAAGTATATCTAGATATGAAGTTGAAACAAGTGCTAAGTCAGTTTAATCGACAAATGAGAGTGGCTAAAAAAGAGATGAATAGATAAATAAAAAGGCTATTTATTTTTTATAAATAGCCTGAGTAAAGTTAGCGTTGACGTTAATTATTTCAATCAAAGGTTACAGTCAATGATAAGAAAAAAACCCTTAAACTCAGGAGTAAATGAGTTTAAGGGCAAGGGGTAACGCAACTTAATTAGGAATATAAAAACCAGAATGTCATTGCTAAGTTCACAATAGCTGCGACAGCCATAGGAATGGCAGTACGTTTAACTATTTGGAAAGGTGAGACATTCGCAATACCAGCAATGGCAACAATGGCGGCTGTAATGGGTGAAACAGTACGACCAAAGCTTGTCATTATTTGCATTGGTAAAATTAAAGTAATGACATCGACTTTTAAGAAAGCGGCAATTTTTGGTGTTAAGGCTGCAAATGAGAAGAATGCCGCATTACCTGATCCCATTAAAAAGGCCGCTAATGCAAGAATGGCACTCATTACAATGATCATCGCGGCAATGCCGAAGCCAGCATCTTGAGCAGAGCTAATTAGCGTATCGACGGCACCACTTTTAAGTAGACCATTAGCAAAGAACTCACCAGACACAATTAACGAGACCACTAAGACAAATTGCTTACCCATTCCTTCAAAGAACAGCATAAAGCTATTCATCACCGCTTTTGCATCACGTAAGCGAACATATTCGAAAAGAAGTGCAATTACGGTACTAATAATCATTGCCGTGGTGACTTCTAATTTAATGTAAGGGTGTAGCAAAGGACTGAAACCGATAATCAGAATTAAAGGGATCACAGGTAATAGAGCATAAGACAGTGGAATTTTATTGCCTTCTTCTTTTACAACATCAATGGTTGTTGGGTCAAAAACAAAACCTTCACGTTTATCCCACCAGCGTTGAATAAAGAAGTGAGTAATAGCAACAGCAATAATAATAGGAATAGTAACGGGTAATTGGTGCTGAACAAAATAGACGGCAGGTTCGATATCCGCTGTTTTTGCAGCCATAATCACATTACCAGAGCCAGGACCATGGTCGATAAACTGGCAGCATCCAATAACGGCTAAAGCAGAAAGTGGACTAATACCAGAACGAATTAATATCGGATACATAGTGACCATTAACAGCATACCTAAACCAGCATGGCTAGGAATAAAAATAACCAAGATTTGAGTGACTAGAAATGAAATCACTAACAATAAGTAAGGTGATTTTATGGCTTTTAATGGCTTTTCAAAAATTGCGAATAAAGCACGACTTGCGCCAACGTGTTCCATATAACGAGAAAAGCCCGCAATAGCCATTAACGTTAAACCAAGACCAGCAAGACGAGAACTCATAATATCCGTGAAAATTTGGAAGACATCAAAATACTTAAATTGAGTTGTCTTATTTTCAGGTAATAACGGATTAAGATCGAGAGAAGCCGTTAGGAGCAGTAACAACAAGCCCCCGAGTAATAATACTGGCTGAGGTTTATAACCCCGTGCCAGTAAATAAACCACCAACGCTGTTACCAGCGCGGCAATGATTAAACCTGTCATAGTGAATTCCCCGGTAATGATGCAATATTTTTTGTTATTGGTTTAATGCTGAAAAAGCTTGTGTAATATCTGCAATAAGATCATCTGTTGCTTCAAGGCCGATGTGTAAACGTACAAAAGGGCCATGACCTTCACGCCAATTAGAGGCTGTTCTTGCGCCAACGACATTGGCGGGTAATGCAAGGCTTTCAAACCCACCCCAAGATGCACCAATACCAAATAGTTCAAGCGCATCAATAAATTGCTCTGATTGTTTTGTGGTAAATTCTTGTTTAAATTCAATAGTTAATAGGCCATTACTGCCTTTGCAGTCACGTTTCCACAAATCATGACGAGGGTGATTTGGTAATTCAGGGAACCATACTTTTTCAACTTCAGGACGTGTCTCTAACCACTGTGCGATAGCCAAAGCTGATTTACCATGAGCAGCAATACGTTGACCTAATGTTCTCATTCCGCGAAGTACGAGTGCTGCATCATCAGGGCTACTGGCTTGACCTAATGCTTCAGGTAATGCACCAATTTTTTCCCATGCTTTTTCATTCGCAACCATAATGCCCATCATGACATCAGAGTGACCGCACAAATATTTAGTTGCCGCAATAACAGAGACATCAGCACCTAATTCAAGCGGGTTATAAAGCCATGCAGAACCCCATGTATTATCAACACCGACAGGAATATTTCTTTCATGAGCAATACGGCAGATTTCAGGTAAATCAAGCATTTCATAAAGGAGTGAACCTGGTGATTCGACAAAAATAAGCTGTGTATTTTGTTGAATTTTTTGCTCAAAATCTGAACCATCTGTTTTAAAGAAGCTATAAGCAATGTTATTGGGTTCAAGGAAAGCAGATGCGATTTTACGCACAGGTTCATAAACAGAATCTGCAAATAAAACATGTCCACCACTACGCGCATATCCCATGATGGTCACTGCGATAGCCGCCAATCCAGTCGGGAATAACTGTGCACGATGACCGCCTTCTAACTCGGTCACTAATGCTTCTAATGCAAAAGCGGTTTCGGTACCACGTGCGCCATAGCTCAATACACGTTCTGTTGCACGACGATCACGCACATCACGCCAGCTTTTTATTGAGTCAAAAACAATAGTACTGGCTCTCATAACGGGTGGATTAATAGGGCCAGAAGTTTTAATTTCTTGACGTCCACTGTGTATCAATTTTGTTTGTTTATTTTGTTTCATTATTAATATCTCCAAATATAGAAATAGAGTTCCCCGGTAATTAAATAAAATGATTAATTACTGATTGTGCTTATTTTGTTTCTATTATTTATAACAAACTTATTTATTTTTAAAATAGCTATTTTCTAAAAATGATGATCTTCCTCTAACTTTTTAGCATTAATTATTCTAATTAAATCTTAAATGTTATTTAAGAATCAAAAGTTATAACTAATAAATAAAGGGTTATTTGTAACGCGTTGAATCAATGTTATTTTTTAATTGATAAGAAATATTTGAAATTAGATTAAAATTATCAAAGTGTTTTTTTTGAGATTATATTGCATAAATAAAATAACAATCTAACAAGTCGTTTGATTAAAAAAACGATTTTTTTATTATTTTTTTAACAGGGGAAATAATTATGGGAACCAGCGTTTTTGATTCGGTTTTATTAAAGAATTTATGGTCAACAGAAGAGATGAGAACTATTTTTTCTGATAAAACAAGAATGCAAAATTGGCTTGATTATGAAGCAGCATTAGCTATTGAACAAGCCGAATTAGATTTGATCCCGAAAGAGGCGGCAAAAGTTATTGCAGATACCGCGAAACTTGAAAAGCTCGATATGGATTATGTATTAGAACAAGTGCGTCTTACTCGCCATCCATTAGTGCCAACAATTCGTGGTTTAGAGCATGCTTGCCCAGAACATTATGGGGAATATGTTCATTTTGGCCCAACAACACAAGATGTCATTGATACTGGCCTTGTATTGCAACTAAAAGATGCTCATCATACTTTTTTACGTGATATCAAAGTATTAGGTCGTGCATTGCTTTCATTAAGTGAACAACATCGCAACACGCCAATGGTTGGACGTACGTTAGCATTACAAGCTCTGCCAATTACATTTGGGCATAAAACAGCGATCTGGCTAACTGAATTAGCGCGTCATTATCAACGACTTAAAGAGATAGAACCTCGCTTATTTGTTGGCAGTGTTGTCGGTGCGGTAGGTACAAAAGCTTCTTTAAGCGATAAAGCTGATGAATTAGAAGCTCGTGTATTAAAACGCTTAGGCTTAGGTGTACCTGAAATTTCATGGCAACCTGCGCGCGATAGATTCAGTGAATATGGCATGTTAATCGGTTTAATTAGCGGTACGCTAGGTAAAATTGCTAATGAAATCCTACTATTAGCGCATAACGAAATTGATGAGTTATCTGAGCCATTTAGTAAAGGTCAAGTGGGCTCTTCGACTATGCCACATAAACGTAATCCTGCTATTGTGGAAAATGCGGCCTGTGTGAGTAATACCCTAAAAGCAAATCTATCTGTATTAACGGATATGATGAAACATCAGCATGAGCGCGATGGTGCGATTTGGAAAATGGAATGGAAAATCATGCCAGAAATGTGCCTGATGCTGTCTGTTATCTTCGATAATATGAAAACAGTATTAGGTGGATTAAATGTGCATGTAGAAAAAATGCGTGAAAATATGGACATTTTGGGTGGCTTTATGTTGGCAGAGCGAGTGATGTTTGCATTATCTGATAAAGCGGGTAAACAAACTGCACATGAAATTGTGTATGAAGCATCAATGTCAGGGCAAGAAGAAGGTATCACTTTTGTTGAAGCGATTAATCGTGATACCCGTATTCGTGATCACATTACTCAAGAAGAGCTTGATGCACTTTTAGATCCAACAACTTATGTAGGAAATGCACCGACCCAAGTTGATCGTGTTGTTGCGCAAACTAAAGCGTCTGGTTGGTTAAATGACTAAGTGACTTGATTGAACTCAACCTTCTTATTATCTAAAAGCCGGTGATATTACTGGCTTTTTCTTATCTATTTCGAGGTGTTTATGACATTAAGTCAGCAGTTAGCCCAATTTATTACGACAACCACTTTCTCTGATTTACCAGCTCAAGTTATTAGCCGAGCTAAAATTCATTTATTAGATACATTAGGTGTTGCACTTGCGGGGAGTGTACAACAAAGTGCGATTCAAAGTCGTCAGGGCATCACTTTTTTACCTGATAGCCAAGGCACTATTCCAATTTGGGGCAGTTCACTCACAACAAGTACAACTGTAGCTGCACTTACAAATGGTATTGCATCACATGCATTAGATTTTGATGATACACATACCGATTCTATTACACATGGTAGCGCGGTATTAACGCCGATTGCTTTTGCATTGGGTGAGTCAATCGGTGCGTCATCACAAGATATTTTAACGGCCTGGGTGATTGGCTGGGAAGTTGCGGCTAGAGTCGGCTTAGCAAGCCATAGTGGATTTCATCAACGAGGCTTTCATGCCACTGCGATTGCAGGTATTTTTGGCGCAACAGCTTGTGCGGCCTCGTTATTAAAATTAACACCAGAACAGACTGTGAATGCATTAGGGCTCACAGGAAGCCAAGCAGGAGGAGTGGCTGAATATCTTACCAATAGTTCTTCTTCTAAATGCTTTCATGCGGGATGGGCTGCGCAATCAGGTATTATTGCCGCATCATTGGCGAAAGGTGGAATGACTGGCCCTGAAACGATATTCGAAGGTCGCTATAGCCTCTATCAAACCCATGGTATTCGAGAGCAAGCACACCCCGAACAAGTGGCATTGGGATTAGGTGATGTATGGGAATTTTTAAATGTTTCGATTAAACCTTATCCGGTGTGCCATTTTGCTCATGCGACTGTGGATTGTGGGCGTAATTTGCTGAAAAAAGGGATCACGGCTGATGATATTGAAAGTGTGGAATGCGTGGTTGATCCTGTCGCAGCTGCCTTGATTTGTGAGCCTCCTGAAACAAAATGGGCACCTCAAACAGCCTACGGAGCTAAATTTAGTTTGCCATGGTTATTTGCTGCAGGTTTTTTAGATAACGCTTTAACGCTCTCTTCATTATTACCTGAAAACCTACAACGGGAAGATATCCAATCATTAGCAAAGCGTGTAAGTTATCGTTATCCCGAAAAAGGAGAGATCCCATTTCCTACCTATTTCCCCGGATTAATTTTCGTGACATTAAAAAATGGCGAGAAGATCACAGAGAGATTAGATATTCAATATGGCAATCCACAAAATCCAATGACAGATAAAGATGTGATCAGTAAGTTTTACGATAATGCATCTTTGGCGATAGAAGCAGAACAAGCAGCACAATTAGTTGAAAAAATACTGCATTTCGACAATGCCACCATTTCAGAAATAACACAATTATTACGTATTAAAGAAATAGAAGGTTAGGCAGAAATAAAATAGACAAGATGATTGTGTAACAGCTTGATGTGAAAGGGCAGTGTAAAAGATGAGTGTAAAGGATTGGTTTGAGCTACCAATCCTTTTTTATTGCCTTGCACACATAAATTCAGATGTACAAATAATCTTTTCACCATTACGAACAACACCAGAAAAACTAACAATAGTACGGCGCTGCCGACGAAATTCGATCTCAATAAGTAGTTGATCACCTGCTTTTACTGCATCATGAAAACGTGCTTTTTTTATACTGGCAAAATAACATTGCTGGCCTTCTTCCATGGGGGAAAGGTAGTAATGTGCAAGAACTCCAGCGGCTTGAGCCATACTTTCAAGGAGTAGTAAGGGAGGGTAAAATCCGCCAAAAACAACAGTGTCATTGGTGGTGATATTTTTAATTGCGATTAATTTGCCACTAGCAAGTTCAGCTGGCTCAGAAATAACACCATCAATTAATAAGAATGGATAACGATGAGGTAATATTTCCATTATTTCACTGACGGAAATGGGCATACATTTTCTCCTCGTTATGGTGATAGAATAAACACGATTTTGTAATAATGTCGGCTATTATTTCATTCTTATTCAATATCGTACAGTACAACCTAATGATTTTAGACAGGAAATAGTCATAAAAATAATAACAATGGCTAGAAAAGTATAAAATCTAGCCATTAGTATGACTCAATAAGAATAGCTTATTAATCAAGGCGAGCAATAATTTGGCGTAGATCCGCCATTGCGACATCGTTTAGAGGCTCTTGCGGTAAAATAGGCAAGCCCACATCAAAACCTTGAATATTTAGAGAGGCTTTAATACATGATGCTAACGAATATTTGGTAAAGGCTTCGTTGATTTGCCACATTTCTTTTTGTTTTGCTAATGCCGTATCAAAGTCACCTTTTGTTGCGAGGTCATATAGTTCAACACATTGCTTTGGTAATACACAAGCAGGGCCGGCCATCCAACCGACACCACCAAGTTTTAATACAAGTAATGGAATATGTGCCGAAGCACTAAAGATCTTCACGCGTTCACCAAAGGTGTTGATCATAGTAAGCAATCGACCTGTATTGCTTGATGCATCTTTAATATATTCAATATTGGGAATATAGCTAAGTTCATTAAATAAAGAGATGGGAAGAACATCACCCAAAAGCCCCGGATTGGTATAAATTGTCATGGATTTTTCAGGAAATGCTTCAGCGATAGTTCGGAAATAACCTGCTTGTGCGGTTTCACTTAACGGGTACATTTTTTGTGAAATCAGCACCATGCCATCTACACCTAACTGGGCGTATTGTTCGGCTTGATGACAAGCATCTGCGGTTGAAAAACCGGCAACCCCTGCGATAACAGGGATACGCCCCGCAGTTTGATCAACTGTGATACGCACAATTTCATTACGCTGTGCTTGAGAGAGATAAGCGTATTCACCCGTGCTACCTAACGGGCTTAAACCATGAACGCCACACGAGATCAAATGTTCGACCAATCGACGTAATGAAGATTCAAGAATGGTGCCTTTAGTTTGATCAACAGGGGAAACAAGGTAAGGAAAAATACCATGGAATTGGGTCATAATCGGTGTCCTGTTTTATGGTTTTAATATTTTATTGCTTTGGTTATCAACACTATTTAAGGGCTTTGAAATCTCTATTCTTATTGAAGTGTAATATCAGCATGATTAATCACTTCATTTTGCTCATTCTTTAACGAATCAAACAGTATTTGTGCGGCTTTTCCTGGGCTATTGGCATTGAGATATAGGTTATAACTAATTGCTGGTAAAGGGGGTAAGCCTTCTTTTTCGCCTAAAATACGCAAATCGTCACCTGAAAGCTCAATTGAACGAGCCATAATACCTAAGCCCGCACGTACAGCAGCTCTTGCACCTGAAAGCGTTGTAGCAATATAAGCGATCCGCCAACGAATACCTTGTTGATCAAGGTGATTTATCATCATATCGCGGTATGTACTGGGTTCATCTAATACAACTAATGGCAAGGGTTCATCAAGATCAAACCTGAAATGTTTTCCGCAATACCATAAGGAAGGGGAAACTCGTAGCACAATTTTGGGGTAACCCACATGTTCTTCAGTAGAAATGGCTAAATCAAGCTCGTTGTTTTCTAGCATCGACATTAAAAACGGACTACGTTTAACAATGATTTCCATAATAAGACGAGGATACGCCCCTGAAAAACGTGCAAGTAGATCAGGTAAAATTGTGTTTGCCGTATCATCAGGGGAGCCAATTTTTAAGATCCCATCAATTTCTTCATGCATTAATGAAAGACAAGCTTCATCATTTAGGCGCAAAATACGGCGAGCATAGTTAAGCAGTTGTGTACCCGCTTCTGTCAGTGTTTTATTTCGACCTTGGCGAGCAAACAGCTCTTTGCCTATCAACGATTCAAGGCGTTGCATTTGCTGGCTTACTGCAGATTGAGTACGGCAAACAGATTCTGCGGCTGCGGCAAAGGTATTTCCATCGACAACAGCAACAAAGGTTCGGAGTAAATCAAGTTCTAAGTTAAAAATAGGGCGCTTTGTAGGGGTCATTATGGTGTCTCTTAACTGGTGTTGTTGTATTTAATCAAACAAAAAGTATTATTTTTTATAAGGCTATTTTTAGAAGTTATGGCATCAATACTCATACTATGAAGAGTTGGATTAATAATCTATAACAAAGCTCAATAATTTCGAGGCGTTATCCATTCTTTGATGAAAGAAGAGAGCAAATGAAGGTAACTACTGATTTTTATACAGTGTTATGAGACAATAGCGCCCTTCTTAAAATCAGTCACAGAGTAGTTATGTCTCTTTCTCAATCAGTCAAAAATCAAATAAGTCAGTGGTATAAAGCCCTACCAGAGCATATTGAAGGGTTTATTCCGCGTGCGCCACAGCGTGAAATGATAGCTGAAGTGGCCAAGACTTTTTCTGATGAAATGGGACGACACTTAGTGATTGAAGCTCCGACTGGGGTAGGTAAAACACTTTCTTATCTTATTCCGGGTATTGCTATCAGTCGTGATGAAAAAAAACCACTGATTATCAGTACAGCCAATGTGGCACTGCAAGATCAGATTTTTAGCAAAGATCTCCCATTACTCAAAAAAATCATTCCAGATCTTACTTTCACGGGGGCTTTTGGCCGTGGCCGCTATTTATGTCCACGTAATTTAGACGCGATTTGTGTAACAGAAGGTGAACAAATCGACTTAATGTTTTTGCTTGAAGACAAAGTGGATGTGGCGACCAGTGCAGAAAGAGAAATTTGCCAAGAGCTAAAAAATGATTTTACCAGTTTCGGTTGGGATGGTTTACGTGATCATCATAAACGGGCATTAACAGACAGTTTATGGCGTAAAATTAGCACCGATAAAATGAACTGTTTAGGACGTAATTGCCAATATTATCATCGTTGCCCTTTTTTTATTGCACGCCGTGAAATTGATGAAGTGGATGTTGTTATTACCAATCACGCTTTAGTGATGGCAGCAATGGAAAGCGAATCGGTATTACCCGATGCCAAAAACCTGCTGTTAGTGTTGGATGAAGGTCATCATATTCCTGATGTTGCGCGAGATGCACTCGAAGTCGAAGGGGAAATTACCTTAGTTGCCCTTAATAATCAGCTGGATAATATTACTCGCCATGTTAGTCAGTATTTAGCGCAATTTATTCCTGTAAGACCCCCTAAGTTGGCTGATCCTATTCGTTTTGATGCTCACATTGCTAAGTTACGTGAGGCTTATCAAGAGGTTGATACCTTTACGCGAGCATTATTACCAGAACGTAGTGAACAAGATGAATATCTCTTTCCATTAGGCGAATTACCTGAACAGCTTCTGTTAAGTTGTCAGACATTATTTAAGCTAACAGATAGTTTAAAAATGTTGGGTGAAGCTATTTTAAATGATTTAACAGAGCGTACAGCAAAAGAAGATGTTGTGCGTTTACATCGTGCCATTTTAACTACCAGTAGAATGGTCGGTTATTTAGAGAATATGGCCAAATTGTGGCGCTTAGCCACATTAGAGCAAACCTCAAAAGCACCTGTATCGAAATGGCTCACTCGGCGTTACGATAAAAAGCAGTCTCATCTCTATTTCCATTGCGCAGGTATTCGAGTAAGCGAACAACTGACACAATTGTTATGGAAAAATATCCCACATGTGGTTATTACATCTGCAACGTTACGCTCGTTAAATAGCTATTCTCGCATTCAAGAATTAACAGGATTAAGTGAGCATTTTGATGATCGCTTTATTACGTTGTCTTCACCTTTTGAACATAAAGATCAGGGTAGATTAGTTATTCCTAAAATGCGCTATGAACCGACGATGACTCATGAACGTGAACATTTAAAAGAAATGGCACGTTATTTTCGACAAAGCATGGAAGCGAATAACCACAGAGGACAATTGGTTTTATTTAGTAGCCAACGGGCAATGGATGGCTTTTTAGAAGAAGTGAAAGACTTACGGTTATGCTTATTGGTGCAAGGAGATCAGCCTCGTTATCGCTTGGTAGAAACACATTGTAAGCGTATTGATGCAGGAGATAATAGTGTATTGATAGGTTTACAATCATTTGCCGAAGGACTCGATTTAAAAGGCGATTATTTAACGCAGGTGCATATTCATAAAATTGCTTTTCCACCTGTGACCGATCCAGTGATTGTGACAGAAGGCGAGTGGTTAAAATCGCTGAAACGTTATCCTTTTGAAGTGCAGAGCTTGCCAAGTGCATCGTTTAATTTAATTCAGCAAGTTGGGCGACTTATCCGCAGCCATCATTGCCACGGCGAAATTATTATTTATGACAGACGTTTACTAACCAAAAACTATGGTTCACGCTTATTAACAGCACTACCTGTTTTCCCTATTTATCAACCTGATATGCCTAAAGAGAAATAAAGAGAAAGGCCACCTATATCAAGAGAGGTAGCCTTTCTAAGTCATAATAGAAATTTGTTATTACGAATTAATTCTCAATATTGGCTTCAATGAACCATAAGAATTTATCAAGATCACGCGATGCTGCGGTAAACATATCGGCGGTGTCTTCGTCTTCAACTTCATCAATGGCTTTACGGATATCATTTGCAACGATAGCGTAACGATCAGCCAGTGCTTTTAAATGGTCTTGTACATCATGAATATCCAGAGGATAAGCTTTCAATGGGGTTTTCTTGCTAACAACTTGTGCGGTGCCTAATACAGTGCCACCTAATTGAACAATACGCTCTGCAAATTCATCGGTGTGCTCATTTATGGTGTCACGGAAGCCGTCAACCATTTCATGAACAGAAATAAAGTTTCTACCACGCATATTCCAGTGCGCTTGTTTTGTGATGAGAGATAGGTCGATAAACTGCGTCACCATTTGTTGCAGTAACTCGATAGCGTGCAGTTTTACGCTGTCATCGAGATTATTACGGGTATAAAGCAGAGTTGAAGGTGTGGATTTGACTAATTTAGCAGTACTCATAATCGTTCTCCCTAAATAATTAATAAATCAATATCTTAATTTCTGTAAATCATGATAGTGAATTATTAATGGTTAGTCTTATCGATTGATACTATTAAATTGATAGGTCATCTATTAAAAAAATCTAATCTATCGAAATAGTCTATTTAGGGTAAGACAATGAGCGCAAAATAGCAATGATAGGTCAGTAAAGTTATTATTTAATAAGTAAAAAGGATCATAAGATCCTTTTTAAATTAATATTTATTTCTTACTGAGTAAAATGAGTTAAATATCTATTTTACTTCCTCAATTTTGGTTTTACTTTTCATTGTTGCTGTTGAGCCAATAGAAGCTAAAACAATAAAGGCTAAGGCAACCCATTGTATTAACGTCAAATGTTCATGTAAGAAAATAATACCAATAAAGGCACCCATACAAGGCTCTAAGCTCATTAAAGTACCAAATGTTTTGGCGGGTAAGCGCGTAAGTGCGATCATTTCCAAGGTATAAGGAAACGCGGTTGATAAAATCGCAATCGCTAAGGCAATGGGTAAGATAGACCAGCTAAACATAATATCAGGGCTGCTTTGTAATATACCGATAGGCACAAAAATAAAAGCGGCTACTAATGAACCAATTGATACAGTTGCCGCACCATAGCCTTTTCCAGCACGTTGTCCGAATACGATATATAATGCCCACCCCACACCTGCGCCTAAGGCATAAAGAATACCCAGTGGGTCAAGGCCATGAATATTATCACCAATAGGCAACAATAATCCTAAGCCAGCGATGACTAAAATTATCCATAAAAAGTCGATAGCTCTGCGCGATGAAAACATTGCAACGGCTAAAGGGCCTGTAAATTCAAGGGCTACAGCAATACCTAGCGGGATAGTTTCAAGTGCAAGGTAGAAAAGGTAATTCATTGCACCTAAAGATAAGCCATATAAAAACAGTGGCATAATTGACTCGCGATTAAATTTGAGTCGCCATGGTTTAAAGATAAAAAATAGGATCAAAGTCCCTAATAATAGGCGTAACGCCGTTACCGCAGGGGCACCAATAACTGGAAATAGGCTTTTAGCAAGGGATGCGCCACTTTGTATCGAAAGCATAGAAAGGAGCAAAAGAAGCACAGGGTAAAACACCTGTAATTTAGCTGAGTGTCTGGCTGACAACATCCTATAAAACCTCGTCAATAATCAATCGTATGTGTGCTCTGTTAGCGAGATAACAAAGGATCGCATAATATAGAATAAAATTACGTGCTTTAATATAGTTATTTATTAATAAATATTTTCAGTTAAATTTAGTTGAATAAACTTAGCTAAAATATAAATTAATTAATATTTATTAAAATAAAAATTAGGATAATTTAAATATTAGAATTAATAATAATTAACAATATATGTACGATAAAAAGTGCAAAAACACTTTTTTTAACCTTTTTTATCAAAGTAGGCTTAAGTATAATTCAAAATTCGTTTTAACTAGCAAAATGAGAATAACAAATGAATAAAATAAAATCTATCGCAGTGTATTGTGGCTCTAGTTTAGGCGCATCACCTATTTATAAAGAACAGGCCATTATTTTTGCCAAAGAGCTGGTTAAACGTAATATCACCTTAATTTATGGTGGTGCAAGTGTAGGAATTATGGGGACACTCGCCGATACAGTATTAGCTGAAGGCGGAAAGGTGATAGGCGTTATTCCTACGCTATTAGAAGGGCGTGAAATATCTCATAATAATCTGACTGAACTGCATATTGTTGAGACCATGCATCAGCGTAAAAGTAAAATGATAGAACTGGCTGAAGGTTTTGTCGCTTTACCGGGTGGTTTTGGTACATTAGAAGAGTTTAGTGAAGTCTTTACATGGAGCCAAATTGGTTTGCATCAAAAACCATTGGGCATACTTAATATCAATCAGTTTTATTCACCATTATTAATGATGATTGATAAAATGGCGGACGAACAATTCTTACATGAAAAGTACCGCAATATGGCAATTGTAGAACAATGTCCTATTCAATTATTAGATAAATTTGAAACATATATTGCACCTCCAGTTAAAACCTACAACAAATAAAGGTAAAAAATGATAATAATAAGAAAAGCAATTTTGTCTGATGTAGAAGAAATTAATGACCTTTACACCCATTTATTTAATGAAATGGCTAATTTACAACCCGATCGATTAAAGCCGGGTAAGCAAGACGAAGCTTTTATTATTAATGGAATAAAAAATAATAAATTTCATCTTTTGGTCGCAGATTTAGATGGCAAAGTAATTGGATTTAGCATTGCACAAATTCAAGAAACGCCTATGTTTAACTGTTTAGTTCAACGTAAATATGCCTATATTTACGATATTGTCACTGATCCTACAATACGTAACCAAGGTGTCGGCCGTTTATTGCTAACTGCAATGAAAGAGTGGGCGATATCAGAAAAAATGACACATCTTGAGTTATCTGTATTAGCTGAAAATGGCGCTGCAAAACGTTTTTACGAACGTGAAGGGTTAAAAGAAGTGAGCACAGTGATGGGGATTGCTTTATAACAGACTAAATTTATATTAATTCTCATAGGATTAAGCGCATTGATAAAAATAAACCCGCTTAACGCGGGTTTATTACTTATATTATTCAGCTAAATTGTGGGTTTCCCCGCAATGATCGTACACAATACCCTGACATTTTCAACATCTTCTGCCGATATTTCAAACAGGTTTCTATCTAATACTATAAAATCGGCAAATTTTCCGACTTCTAATGATCCAATTTGAGTATCCATATCCAAAGCTTCTGCCGCATTAATGGTGGCTGCACGTAAGACTTCCACTAATGTCAGATTACGATCGTTATCAAGACGTGGACTTGTTGCATCTTTTTGGCGAGTCATCGCAACTTTAAAATCGTACCATTCATTAAGTGGATCAATCGGCCAGTCGCTACCAAAAGCTACGGTGACACCCGCATCAATAAATTTCCCTGCCGTTTCCAAATATTCACAGCGAGATTTACCAAGCATTTCAATATCTTTCTCAATATTGTTCTGATCTACAGCAGCCCATTGGAAAGAGAGAAAAGGGTAGGTTTTTAATTGTGTAAAACGAGCATAATCTTTTTCACACATCAATTCATTATGTGCAAGCCCCGGTCTAATGTCTTTTTCAGGTAACACTTTACGCATTTCACTGATAGCGTCTAGAGCCGTACTAATTGCACCTTCAGCAACGGTATGAATATGAGGATGATAACCCGCACGGGCAATTTCTGTGACTAACGGCGTTAAAATTTCAGGTGAGAAATAGAGATCGCCAATATGTTCAGAGTCTTGCCAATGAGGAGTGTCATCAGTCCCGACATTAATCCGATAAGGGGCATGAAGGCGTGCCGTCATAATTGGTGCTTGTAATACACCATCAAGAAAAAGTTTGATATGGCGGATCGCAACACTAGGTTGAGCCCCATCGCTGATTTGATGCCATTGTGAAAAACGAGTAGCTGCATGGTGTACAGCATTTGGAATAGCATCAATAGATGGCACATCATCAGGCGTAATTTCAACGGCATTTTCAACACGAAGAGTCAGTTCACCGGCTTTTCTTAATGTATTAAAGGCGCGTAATTGAGGCTCACCCACACGTGCATCCATAATAGTGGTTACACCTTGTTCATTTAATAATTTTTGAACATGACGGGCGATTTGCAGGTTTTGTGCTTCAGTGAGTGGTGGCAAGCTATCAATAGCTTGCATTGCAGGTGCGTCTTCAAGAATACCTATTGGTGTTCTATCACCATCACGTTCAATGTTTCCATCAGGAGGATCAGGTGTTTCCGCAGTGATATTTAACAGCGCTAAAGCGCGTGAATTAGCCAATACGCTATGGCAATCACTTGAAAAAAGCAAAATAGGGCGAGCTGTATTTAAGGTATCAAGGTGATAGCGTGTCATTTGTACGCCTTCTGGTTGCATACCTTCACGATACCACGCAGAAACTTTTAGCCATTCAGTATCATTATCAATAAAGTTTTCATCAAGGTATTTTTGAATACGCGATAAAATGTCATCGATAGCAAGTGATTGATAATCAAGATGGCAACCCGCTAATGTTGCACCTCCCCAGAATGGGTGCATATGTGCATCAATAATGCCCGGCATGACCATTCTTCCCTGTAAATCAATTTGTTCAGTATTTTCATTACAGTAAGAAAGTAAACCCTCTTTTTTACCAGAAGCAATAATTACACCTTGGCTGATCGCGATAGCATCAACAATATTGTTATTATGATCAGCGGTATAAATAAGCCCGTTGTAATAGAGAGTGTCTGCAATTTGAAATGTCATTCTTCTACCTTGTATTGCTTTTTTAGCACGTTGAGCTTGTGCTTAAATGATAGTTTTGCTTATAGGGCATCCTGTTGCGTTTTGACGCGGGCGGTCATAGTAGAATTAAATCAGAGTGAATACTACAAGCTTGTCACGTCGATTTAGCGAGAAATACGACTTAGAGGATGATTAAATTGCTAAGAAAATAGATTGATACCTCTATTTTTGGGAAGCGATAAGGTAAGTTTAAATAGGTTAGACTTACCTTATCTAGAATAAAAAGTAGTTAGTTATCTGGTAAATCGGCAGAGCATACTTCGCAATGTGGGTTTTTAGGTAGCTTAAACTCACGAAATTGCATTCGCATTGCGTCAAACATTAATACTTTGCCATGCAAGTTTTCACCGTAGCCAGTGAGTAACTTTATTGCTTCAACAGCTTGTAATGTGCCAATAGTACCTACAACAGGTGCCATTATGCCCGCTTCAACACAACTTAAAGCGTTGTCGCCAAAAAGATGGCTCAGACAACGATAGCAAGGCTCGTCATCTTGATAAGTGAATACACTGATTTGACCTTCCATTCTAATCGCTGCACCAGATACTAGTGGTTTTTTTTGATGAAAGCAGAGGCGATTAAGTTGCTCGCGTACTGCCACATTATCCGTACAGTCCATTACGATATTATGTTGGCTAATAAGTTTATCTAAAGCCTCATCTTCAAGTAATGCATCAACGGTGTCTATTGTGACATGAGGATTAATTGCTTCTAATGTTACTTTTGCAGATAGTACTTTGGGTTGGCCAATCGTAGCGTCACGATGAAGAATTTGGCGCTGAAGATTAGAAAGGGAAACTGTATCAAAATCTAATAATGTGAGTTTTCCTACACCTGCGGCTGTAAGATATTGCGAAGCACTACATCCTAAGCCACCTGCGCCAACAATCAATACAGAGGCACTTTTCAGTGCCTCTTGACCATCAAAATCAAAGCCCCTCAATACAATCTGGCGATTGTAGCGCAGTGTTTCTTCATCGGTTAATTCGATACTCATAAAAACTATTCGCTTTTTAACAGAGAATTAAATAGCTCGATTGTGACGGTTTCACCCGCAGCCACTTTACCACGCTCACGTTCTAAGACGATAAAGCAGTTAGCGACACTAAAGGAGCTATAAACGTGTGAGCCTTGGTGACCTGAAGTGTCTACTTGCCACACACCTTCTGCATTAATACTTGCGATACCACGTTGAAAATCAAGACGACCCACTGATTTTTTCAATGGTGATTGTGTTATGGCTTGGAAACGTTGTGGTGCTTTCCAATGACTAAAACCTGATAACCGCGCAATCAAAGGCTGAACTAATTGATAGAATGTGACGGTTGCTGAGACAGGGTTACCCGGTAAACCGCAGAACCATGCATTGTGCAATCGACCAAATGCAAATGGTTTTCCTGGTTTAATGGCTAATTTCCAAAAACCAATCTCTCCAATTTCATCAAGAATTTGTTTGGTGTAATCTGCTTCACCTACAGAAACACCGCCACTGCTGATCACTAAATCTGCTTCTTGATCTGCTTTTTTAAAGGTTTCACGGAGTTTTTCAGGTGAGTCAGGAATAACGCCTAAATCTAAAACTTCACAACCTAATTTTTCAAGCATTAAGCGTACAGCAAAACGGTTAGTATCATATATTTGCCCCGTTTTTAATGGCTGACCGATAGTTTGTAATTCATCACCTGTTGAGAAAACGGCAACTTTTAAGCGTCGATAAACTTGTACAGTGGCGATCCCTAAAGAGGCGATTAATGGCAATTGTGCTGTTGAAAGCTTAGTGCCAGCAGATAATACAATATCGTTTTCTTTAATATCTTCACCAATACGGCGAATATTTTGGCCTTTCTTAGCAGGTTGTGAAAAATGAACACCATGTTCAGTGACTTCAGCTTCTTCTTGCATAATGACAGTATCAACGCCTGTAGGAACCATTGCTCCTGTCATAATGCGGACACATTGACCAGCAGGAAGTTCTCCCTCAAAAGGAATACCCGCAAACGATTTTCCCGCCACCGGAAGAGGAATTTGGGTGTCTAAGTCAGCGTAACGAAGTCCGTAACCATCCATTGCAGAATTATCAAAAGGTGGAACATTGAGTGGAGATGTAATATCTGCACTTAGAATATAATCGGCTGCATTATTTAATGGGATGTTAAGGGTATCGGTAATTGCCAGCGGTTTTTCAAGTAGTTTTTCTAGCGCTTCATCAAGAGATAATAAACCGCTAACGTGACATTGACTCATCATATACTCCAAGATCTATCGAAATGTTCTGTTTTATTTCATGATACTAATCTATCACGATGGACATCATCATGTCAGAGATCATCTTGTGACTAGAAAGAAACGAAACGTATTATTACAAAAGTGTTAACTATCTGTGGTTAATATGTTGCTCATTCTGTTATTAATGAACAGCACATTTAAAATGTATAAAACGATAAAATAAAATAATGGATATCAATGAATACTTCAAATCACCAAAGTCATTCAGCGCAAGCTTTTCATATCGCGTTTAGTGGTTTTCTTGCTTTAGTCGTTGCAATGGGTATAGGGCGCTTTACCTTTACACCACAAGTGCCATTAATGATTGCAGAATATCAATTGACGCTAACAAGTGCTGGTATTGTCGCCGCATTTAATTATCTTGGTTATCTTGCTGGCTCCTATGATGCAATGAAAGCAGTTAAAGGTGTGGGGTATCGTTTGTGGGCGGGACTTTGGGGGGCGGTGATAATTACTCTGTTGTCCGCTTTTTTAAATGACGCATTTACACACAGTATTGCTCGTTTTTTTATCGGTTGGGCAAGTGGTTGGACGTTGGTGCTGGTGGCGTCATGGGCCAATGAATTATTGGCTCGCCTTAATCGCCCCGCATTAAGCGTTGCTGTTTATGCTGGAACAGGGGCAGGTATATTTATTAGCGGAATGCTCGCTGTATTAATTATGAAATGGCAAATGAATGCGATGACTGGCTGGCTTATTTATGGTTCGCTTGCTTTTATTTGTGCAATATATGTGTGTTACCACCTTCCTAAACCTTGGGCGATGAGTCGAGAAGAGGTAAAAATTGCACCTTTAACACTGACACCAGCAATGAAAAAGTTGATTTTGGGTTATACCTTTGCGGGTTTTGGTTATATTTTACCGGCTACATTTCTTTCTCAAATGGCAGCAGAGCGCTTCCCAGGGAGCTTAATCGCACAATTTGTTTGGCCCATATTTGGTGCTTCTGCTGCATTATGTATCGGAATTGCCATTTTAACGCGTAATGTATTAAACACGCAGTTACGCTTAGCCATTACGCTTTGGTTACAAGCATTAGGTATTTTGATCGCAGAGTGGATACCGACAATAACAGGGCTTGCGATAGGTGCTTTTTTAATTGGTGGCGGTTTGATGTGTGCGGTACAACTTGCTTTTTTACGAGGTAGAGAGTTAGCACCTGATCATGGGCGTTATATGGCGGGTTTACTCACGACTTTTTATGCTATTGGACAATTGGTTGGTCCTATTGTTTCTTCGCTTTCAACGGCATTAACCGGGAAATTAGAACCTGCGCTTTATGTTGCCTTTATTGTGTTGATAATCGGTGGTTTTCTGGTGTGTTTAAAAGAGAAAAAAAAGGCTTAATCTAAAAATAGTTCATACAAAAATGCAATAATTTCATAACGAAAAATGCGGTATCGCTGGATAATGTGATTCATGTCATCTAAAGTGTAGGCTGTTGTCGCTGACAGCGAAACAGATACTTCATTAATGTGTTTATCGGAGAGTCCAATGTCATCATTAAGTAAAGAGGCGCAATGGGTGCACGCTGCGTTAGTTGAACGCGGTTTGGAAACGCCTCTTCGTGAATCAAAGCTATCTCCAAGTGAGAGTAAACAGCAAATTGAACATCATATGACCGAAGTGATGAAGCTGTTAAATCTGGATTTAACTGACGATAGTTTAGCTGAAACGCCTCGTCGTATTGCTAAAATGTATGTTGATGAAATTTTCTCAGGACTGGATTATCACAACTTCCCAAAAATCACACTAATTGAAAATAAAATGCAAGTTGATGAAATGGTGACAGTACGAGATATCACATTAACCAGTACTTGCGAACATCACTTTGTTACCATTGATGGCAAGGCGATTGTGGCTTATATTCCAAAAGATAAAGTGATTGGCTTATCAAAAATTAATCGTATTGTGCAATTTTTTGCTCAACGTCCTCAAGTTCAAGAACGTTTAACCCAGCAAATTCTTATCGCATTACAAACGTTACTAGGCACAAAAAATGTGGCTGTTTCTATTGATGCGGTTCATTACTGTGTTAAAGCTCGTGGTATTCGTGATGCAACGAGTGCAACCACGACAACCTCGTTAGGTGGGTTATTTAAATCGAGTCAAAATACGCGTCAGGAATTTTTACGCGCTGTTCGTCACCTTTGAGATTTCAAATAAATGAATGAATCGTCTCATCAACGTATCGAAGCACTTGATGCGTTGAGAGGAATGGCGATCCTTGGCATTTTATTGCTCAATATTTCAGGTTTTGCCTTATTAAGAGTGGCTTCATTTAACCCGTTACATTCGGGGGAAGCCTCTTTTGGTGATCGTATAACATGGATGGCATTAAACCTTTTTGCCCAAGGCAAGTTCCTCTTTATTTTTGCGTTATTATTTGGTGGTACGCTTTACTTGCTACTACGCAAAGGAACACGTTTTAATTTATCGCGGTTAGTTGTGTTAGCGTTGATTGGTGTTATTCACACACTATTTCTTTGGGAAGGTGATATCTTATTTCCATATAGTGTGTGTGGATTATTTGTTTTTGTTTTTATCAAATCAATAACGACAAAGAACCAATTTATATTGGGAGCGATACTCTATTTTTGTGGTGCACTTATTTTAGGTGTGTTGTTTTATTATTATCGTGATTTTATTGATACCGTTTGGTACAGCACGCCATATTCCCAAATGGTTGAATCCGATTGGAAAACAGGGCCTTATTTAAATAGTATTTATTATCGTTTGAATGAATTAAGTATTTTTGTTTTTAATTTGGTACGTCAATATAGTTGGTTTTTATTTGGTGCAATGTTGATGGGTGCTGCGCTAATGGCATCAGGCTGGTTACAGCAGAAATTTAGCCGTACACACTATGGTTATGTGGCACTTTGTTTTCTCTCAATCAGTTTAAGCTTACAAACAATTGTTGTGCTGGTGGATTATTTTTTTGATTGGGATTATCGCTGGGCTGCGGTTTGGGCACAGCCTTTGACGATGTTGATCCAAGTTATACAAAGCTTGGGGTATATTGCGTTATTTTATTGGAGTTGGAATACAATTAGTCACTCTTATTTTGCCTATGCTTTACGTTGCGTAGGAAAAATGGCGCTGACGACCTATTTAATGCAAAGTCTTATCGGCATTATCCTATTTCAGCGGATGGGATTATTTAACCAATTTACCTTACCTGAACTGATGCCTTTTGTTGTGGTTATTTGGGCAATCAATATTGCTTTTGCCGTAATTTGGCTACGCTATTTCCCACAAGGCCCAATAGAGTGGATTTGGCGTAAATCAGCCTCAAAATTAGCGCAATTCTTTTAGGTTTTCTCGTGATTATTGTCACTTAGAGGAAGTGATTCAACTTCCTCTGGTGAAACTGCGGGATATCCTTTAATGCCATCAGGAATAGATTGTATCGCGGGAATTGTTTCTGGTGGCCCTAAAAAGCGCGGCTCTCGATTTAGAATATATACATCAATTATTGCACCTGCTCTGGCAAATACCTCACGTATGCGTACTTTAAACATACTTTTAGGGGATGCAACTGCGAAACATTGCGCATCAATTCCTTTTTCTAATGCGATAAAAACAGCTCGTTCACAGTGAAAACGTTGCGTAATAATAGTAAAGCCATCAGTCCCAAAAACTTCTTTTGTCCGCACAACAGAATCAAGCGTTCTGAATCCTGCAAAATCCATTACGATACGAGAAGCCGGAATACCCGCTTTAATGAGATCTTTACGCATTGTATTAGGCTCATTATAGCTATGCTTTGCATTATCCCCGCTTAATAATAAATACTGGATTTTACCACTATTATAGGCATTAACAGCACCTTGGATGCGATATTGATAAAATTGGTTAATGTAACCACTGGTGTAATATTTTGATGTACCTAACACCATGCCCACTTTTTTAGCGGGTAACCTATCAATATCTTCAAAAATATAAGGATTTGTTTTCCACCCGATCCAGCGATCGCAGGCAATCAAGGTGACTGCAAGTAGAATAAAAAGCGTGAGAAAAAGATAAATGAGGCGTTTTAGCATGTCCTTGCCTTAATGACGCAAATAACAAATGACTTTCATAATGGTTAAGGCTACTTGAGCAGAGATAGGGAAGCAAGAAAAAAGCGCCTCATATTAAGTAATGATGCGCTTTTCAGAATGGTACTTAGTATTTAGAACGACGTTCTTTTGTAAATACGGTATTCAGGCTGCCAATAGTTGCGTTCAATTGCTTCTTCTAAGGCTGAATCTGAGGTGACAGTAGCAACACCTTGTACTTGTGCTTCTTTTGCAACTTGTTTTGCAATATAACGCGAAACTTGTTGAATATCAGCCAGTAAAGGTAATAGGGAGCCGTCACCCTCTTTTGCCATTGGTGAGCAATCAGCTAATGCACGACTTGCAACCATTAACATGGCATCAGTCACACGTTTAGCACCACAGGCAATAACACCTAACCCAATGCCTGGGAAGATATAAGAGTTATTACATTGTGCAATTGGATACTCTTTATCTTTGTATTTTACAGGTGCAAATGGGCTGCCAGTTGCAACTAAAGCTTGGCCATCTGTCCAATTGATAATATCTTCAGGGCGGGCTTCAACACGTGAAGTTGGATTAGATAATGGCATCACGATAGGGCGTTCACAGTGTTTGTGCATTTCACGAATAATTTCTTCAGTGAATAACCCAGCTTGTCCTGAAACACCAATTAAGATTGTTGGTTTTGCATTCTTAACTACTTCTAACAGAGAAATCGCATCGCTTTCTGTTTTCCAATCAGCAATGGCTTCACTTTTTTGGATAAGCTTGCTTTGGAAATCAAGTAAATTTGGTAGTTTATCAGTTAATAAGCCAAAACGGTCAACCATGAAGATACGCTCACGCGCTTGCTCATCGCTTAAGCCTTCAGATTTCATTTGGGCAATGATTTGCTCAGCAATACCACAACCCGCAGAGCCTGCACCTAAGAAAGTGACTGTTTGGTCTTTTAATTGGCGTCCCGCAGCACGGCTAGCCGCGATAAGACTACCTAAAGTAACAGACGCAGTACCTTGAATATCATCGTTAAAGCAACATAATTCATCACGATAACGGTTTAGTAAAGGCATCGCATTTTTTTGCGCGAAGTCTTCAAATTGCAGCAAAACATTTGGCCAGCGACGTTTAACAGCTTGAATAAATTCATCAACGAACTCGTTATATTCATCACCAGTAATACGAGGATGGCGCCATCCCATATATAGTGGATCGTTTAAACGTTGTGGATTGTTAGTACCAACATCAAGTACAACAGGCAATGTGTACGCTGGGCTGATACCCCCACACGCGGTATATAAAGAGAGTTTACCGATAGGAATACCCATACCACCGATGCCTTGGTCACCTAGACCAAGAATACGTTCGCCATCAGTGACAACAATCACTTTTACGTTTTGTTTAGTGGCGTTTTGTAGCATATCGTCGATATTGGCGCGGTTAGGGTAAGAGATAAACAAACCGCGAGCACGACGATAAATATCAGAGAAATGTTCGCAAGCTTCACCCACTGTTGGTGTGTAAATGATTGGCATCATTTCAGTAAGGTGAGATTCCAATAAACGGTAAAACAGCGTTTCATTGGTGTCTTGGATGTTTCTTAGGTAAATATGTTTGTCGTTATCGTTTTTGAAATCAAGATATTGGCGATAAGCGCGTTCAACCTGCTCTTCAATAGTTTCAACTGCTTCAGGCAGTAAACCATGTAAGTTAAAGGTGCTGCGTTCTTCTTCGCTGAAAGCACTACCTTTATTTAACAGGGGAAATTCAAGCAGGATTGGGCCTGCATACGGGATGTAGAGAGGGCGTTTACTTTCGTGTTCCAGTTCCATGAAAAATACTCTTGTAAGGCAGTTAGTCACATGACAATTGTAGATCCTACAAAATAATAAAAATATGTACAGCTTATGTTATTTTTTTATGATTTTAATGCTTAGAAATGAGAGATAGATACAGTTGTTACAACTTTTTCTGGTAAGCATCAGCAAAATTTACATGCTGATGCTTTTTTAGGAGAGATTTTTAGAGGAATAAGTTAAAACTTTTTACAAAGTGATGCGTTGCATCTGGCGACAACCTAAAGCTGTTAATGTGGCTTGAGTTGCATCCCATTGTGTTAAGATTGTTTCTGCTTTTTCAATTAGGACAGCAGATTCAATTTCCATCACACTCTCACCTGCCATATTTAATAAAATTAATGCGGCTTGTAATGGCGGTAAGCTTGGGTTAAATGCGGCATTTTCTGCGTAGCTACCTTGGAAAATTTTGCCATTTTTCATTTGAACAGCAATACCACTGTGAGACTCACTATAAGGTGCATGACTACGATTGGCAGCTTGTAGCGCCTGTTGTGCTAATTCACTAGGGTTATCAATTTTGTAACCGTGATTAACCTTATCCATTAATAAAGAGGTGATATTGAGATCCTTCGGGCCAAAGCTATCAGGTAAATAATCCCCTAATGTCGCTACCTTTCTACCAGGTAATTGGATCTGAATATGGGTGCCGCTGTTGAGTTCGTTCATAAACTGGCGACAATGACCACAAGGTGTATAGTTAACGGTGATTGAAATTAAGCGAGATTCACCACGTAGCCATGCGTGAGTTACCGCACTTTGTTCAGCATGGACTGTTTGTTGTAATGGTGCGCCAGCAAATTCCATATTGGCACCGAAGTAAAGATTACCACTTTCACCACGAGCAACCGCACCTACTTTGAAGTTAGAGATAGGTGCAACAGCGCAAGCCGCAGCAACAGGCAAAAGTGCAAGGGCTAAGGCATCATCATTACATTGTAACTGTGTTTTTATGGCGTTGACCTGTTCTGTCGTGAACATTGCAGGGAATGCATCCTGCTCAAGATAAGGAGCAAGTGCGTGTTGTAACTGCGGAGATAAATCTGACCAAATTGCCTGAAAACGAGTATGCATACATGAGTCTCCCATTAATCTTTCTGTATTATAAGATTCTAGGCATCTTTACCCATTCTTATATGTGATGAAAATCATATTTTCAATGAAACAATTGCAACAAATTCATTAATTGAGAGATGTATCTCAAATTTATAGTAAAAATCCCCGAAATAAATTTAATTAAATCGGGGATTTAAGAATGGAGAGTAAGAAAGAGATCAACTATAAAGATGCAAAATAATAGGGAATATAAACGGAGCAAGTAAAGAAGTAATAATCCCACAGGTCATTAATGCTAATGAACTATAAGCACCTTCGATATAATCTACTTCTGCAGCTCTTGCTGTTCCCACTGCATGCGAAACGGTTCCCATAGCTAAACCTCGAGAGGCGTGAGTCGGAATTCGCAATATCTTGAATAGAGTGTGACCAAAAATGGCACCTAAAATACCTACTGCAATAACACATGCAGCACTGATTGCAGGAATACCACCTATGGAGTCTGCGACTGCCATCGCGATAGGTGTTGTGACGGATTTAGGTAAGATTGATGCTGCGATTTCAGGTGTTGCACCAGCCCATAAGGCAATCGCAGTACCACTAGCCATGGCAGCAACACTACCAATAAAGCAAATACTAATTAATGATTTCCACTGTGCGCGAATTTGGTGTAATTGCTGATAAAGCGGGATTGCTAAAGCGACAACCGCAGGTTGTAGTAAGTCATTTAAAATACGACTACCTGCAAAATAATTTTCATAAGGTATTTTAGTTATTAATAAAATAGGAATAATCACCACAATAGCAATTAAAAGCGGATTTAAAATAGGCAATTTAAATCGGGCTGCAAGCTTACGAGCTAAGTAAAAAATAAAAATACTTAAAGGTAGTGACCACCAAATATTCATCAATATGGCTAACATTTTTTCTTCTCGCTTAACGCGTTATCGTCGTCTTTCTTTTTTGTTTCAACAATATCTTTAACTTGGTCTGGTTTTGAACCCACGATAATGCGTTCACGATGAACGTAGTGTGAGCAATATGCAACGAGTGCCATAACACCAAAGGTACTCACGACGCAGGCTAAAACGATGGGAAAAAGTTGCTGACTTAACAAATCATAATAGTTCATTACACCAACACCGATAGGGATAAAGAGTAATGACATGTTTTTTAATAGGATATTGGCACCGGGTTTAACCCAACGTAAAGGGATAAGCTGGAAAGCAAGTAGACCAAAAAGGATCAGTAAGCCAACAATACTGCCTGGAACCGCAAAGGGTAGAAGGGCTGAAATAAGATTACCAGCAAAGAGACAAAGATAAAGTACCAAAAAAGATCGTAGATAATGCCAAAGTGTAATCTGCAATCGTGCCCGTTTAGATTTCATAAGTAAGTGTCCCAAATCAACTAACAGAATTATCATACACCGATTTTGAAAGTGTGCTATGGATCACAATAAAAAAAGAGCGGGGCTCTAATAGAACCCCGCCATTTATTTACTTGGCAAATGAATCTTGGTTGTTATTTCACTTGTTGGCCCGGTTTTGCACCAGTATCTGGGCTGAGTAAGAAGATATCTTTATCACCCGGGCCGGCAGCCATTACCATGCCTTCTGAAATACCAAAACGCATTTTACGAGGTGCTAAGTTTGCCACCATTACTGTTAAGCGACCTTCTAACACTTTAGGATCTGGGTATGCTGTACGAATACCGGAAAATACTTGGCGAGTTTCTCCACCTAAGTCCAAAATTAATTTCAACAGTTTGTCTGAGCCTTCAACAAAATCTGCTTGTTTAATTTCAGCGATACGCATATCAATTTTTGCAAAATCATCAAACTTGATGGTTTCTTGGATCGGTGAATCAGCTAATGGACCAGAGACTTCTTTTACGGGTGCAATGGTACTTTTAGATGCTTCAACCATTGCATTGGCTTTATCCATTTCAATACGGTTAAACAGCGCTTTGAATTTAGTGATTTCTTGGCCTAACAGCGGTTGTGCAAGTGCATCCCATGTTAATTGAGTTTGCAAAAATGCTTCTGAACGTTCTGTTAGTGAAGGTAAGACTGGTTTCAGATACGTCATCAACACGCGGAACAAGTTAATTCCCATGGTGCAGATTGCTTGTAACTGAGCGTCTTGACCTTCTTGTTTTGCCACTACCCAAGGTGCTTTTTCGTCAATATAACGGTTAGCTTCATCAGCTAATGCCATAATTTCACGGATGGCTTTACTAAATTCACGATTTTCGAATGATTGTGCAATGGTTTCTTGCATATCAACAAAGTGCTGATAAAGCTTAGCATCATCTAAAGAATCTGCTAATTTGCCATCAAAACGCTTGCTGATAAAACCAGCGGTACGTGATGCTAGGTTAACGACTTTATTTACGATGTCGCTATTTACGCGCTGAACAAAGTCTTCTAAGTTTAGGTCAATATCGTCAATGCGTGATGAAAGTTTTGCTGCATAATAATAACGTAGGCAATCAGCATCAAAATGATCAAGATAGGCACGAGCAGTAATAAATGTGCCACGAGACTTAGACATCTTGGCGCCATTTACAGTGACATAACCATGAACAAATAGGTTTGTTGGCTTGCGATATTCACTGCCTTCTAACATAGCAGGCCAGAATAAGCTGTGGAAATAGACGATATCTTTGCCAATAAAGTGATAAAGGTCAGCTTTGCTGTCTTTATTCCAAAACTCATCAAAATTTAAATCACCGCGTTTTTCACATAAGTTTAAGAATGAACTCATGTAGCCAATCGGTGCATCTAGCCATACATAGAAATATTTACCTGGTGCATCTGGAATTTCGAAACCGAAATAAGGCGCATCACGAGTGATATCCCATTGCTGTAAACCACTGTCGAACCATTCTTGCATTTTATTCGCAACTTGTTCTTGCAGTGCGCCTGAACGGATCCATGCTTGTAGCATGTTGCTGAATGCAGGTAAGTCAAAGAAGTAGTGTTCTGTTTCGCGCATTACAGGTGTTGATCCTGAAACGACAGAACGTGGATTAATTAATTCTGTAGGGCTGTATGTTGAGCCACATACTTCACAGTTATCACCGTATTGGTCTTGTGCTTTACATTTAGGGCACGTGCCTTTTACAAAACGGTCAGGAAGAAACATGCCTTTTTCTTCATCATACAGCTGAGAAATTGTTTTGCTTTTGATGTGACCATTTTTCTTCAGTGCTAGATAAATTTTCGTCGATAATTCACGACTTTCTTCACTGTGTGTAGAGTGATAATTATCATAGCTGATATTGAAGCCAGCAAAATCCTGCTGATGCTCTTTGCTCATTTCTTCAATCATGGCTTCTGGGGTTATACCCAATTGTTGAGCTTTCAACATAATTGGAGTGCCGTGGGCATCGTCAGCGCAGATGAAATGAACTTCTTTGCCGCGCATTCGTTGATAACGGACCCAGATATCTGCCTGAATGTGCTCAAGGATATGACCGAGATGAATTGAACCGTTAGCATAAGGTAACGCGCAGGTTACCAATAATTTATTCGCGACGTGAGACATAGTAAGGATCTTACTTCCATAAAATTAATAAAAGGGACTTTGATGGTAACCGATCCGTCATGATGTCGCTAGGGCAATAATGGAGTTTTTGCAAGAGAAATTTCAGTTGGCAAATTGAGGTAAGGCATTATCGTAGTCATCTACTATCTGATATGATAGATACACTCATATAGTTAATAAATAATGAAAACGAGAGGAGCCGGGATGAGTGATAAATCCCCCGAGCAGACCACCCCTGAGATTCTGAACGAAAAGGTTTCAGGTGTCTTGTCTACTTTTGAACACCCGACATTGAAACGTAATCTGCTTTCTCTAAAAGCATTACATCAATGTGCGATGATTGACGATGTTCTTCATATCGAATTAGTGATGCCATTTGTTTGGAAAAAACCTTTCCAAGCGCTAATCGAAGAAAAGACAGCTGAACTTCGTGACATTACAGGCGCAAAAGCGATTGAATGGAAACTCAAGCATAATATTTCAACCTTACGTCGTGCAAATGATCTGCCTGGCGTTAATGGCGTGCGTAATATTCTTGCTGTGAGCTCTGGTAAAGGTGGTGTAGGTAAATCAAGTACAGCCGTTAACCTTGCATTAGCCCTTGCACAAGAAGGTGCTAAAGTGGGTATTCTTGATGCGGATATTTATGGGCCGTCTATTCCTAATATGTTAGGTACCACAATGGAGCGTCCAACGTCTCCTGATGGACAACATATGGCGCCAATTATGGCTTATGGATTAGCGTCTAACTCTATCGGTTATTTAGTGACTGATGATAATGCGATGGTATGGCGTGGTCCTATGGCAAGCAAGGCGTTAATGCAAATGCTCCAAGATACGTTGTGGCCTGACTTAGATTATCTCGTTATCGATATGCCACCAGGAACAGGTGATATTCAATTAACCTTATCCCAAAATATCCCTGTAACCGCAGCGGTTGTGGTAACAACACCTCAAGATATTGCGCTGGTGGATGCAATGAAAGGGATTGTCATGTTTAAGAAAGTCAATGTGCCAGTATTAGGTATTATTGAAAACATGAGTGCGCATATTTGTAGTAACTGTGGTCACCTTGAGCCTATCTTTGGTACAGGTGGCGCGGCGAAATTGGCGGAGAAATATCATTGCCAATTATTAGGTCAAGTTCCTCTTCATATCTCTTTACGTGAAGACTTAGACCGTGGACAGCCAACAGTGATGCGTGATCCAGAAGGTGAATTTGCTGATATTTATCGCGAAATAGCGTCAACCGTTTCTGCTCAAATGTATTGGGATGGTGATGCAATTCCAACGGAAATTTCTTTCCGCGCAGTGTAATCGCAGTAGAATAATGCCTGAAATTATTTACTGATTTAAATGGAGAGTCATTTGGCTTTCCATTTTTTACATGTGATTTCCGGCTGTTTTTGATAAAAAACAAATAGATTTCTGGTTTTACGCTGGAACCAGAGTGATTTCAAAACTATAATCTGCGCTAGCGTAATATTTACATATTATTACGTTATCCCTCTTTTTATTTCAAACCAGGTTTTTGATTATGGCTGACACAGCACATCAGTGCACAATTGTAGGTATCGCTGGAGCTTCTGCTTCGGGTAAAAGTCTTATTGCAAGTACGCTTTACCGTGAATTAAGAGCGCAAGTAGGTGATCATAATATCGGTGTGATACCAGAAGATTGTTATTATCGTGACCAAAGTGATTTAACGATGGAAGAACGATATAAGGTCAATTATGACCACCCAAATTCGATGGATCACTCACTTTTATACCAACATTTGTGTGAATTAAAAGCAGGAAAAGCCATCGAACTCCCCCAATATGATTACGTCGCTCACACACGCAAAGCAGAATCCATTCCTTTTAGACCAAAAAAAGTTATCATCATTGAAGGCATTTTGTTATTAACAGACAAACGCCTACGTGAAGAGATGGATTTTTCTATTTTTGTTGATACGCCATTAGATATCTGTTTAATGCGTAGAATTAAACGTGATGTAAATGAACGTGGGCGTAGCTTAGACTCAGTCATTGAACAATATAATAAAACTGTTCGTCCGATGTTTTTCCAGTTTATTGAACCTTCTAAACAATATGCCGATATTATTGTGCCAAGAGGGGGTAAAAACCGCGTTGCGATTGATATTCTGAAAGCAAAAATAGGGCAGTTCTGCGAATAATAGGTTCATTTATGGGCAGCTTTCATGCATGATGAAACTGCCTAATTAACTTGAAGAAGGAAATAAAATGCGATTATGCGACCGTGATATTATTCAGTGGCTGGATGAAGGTAAATTAGTCATTGAGCCTCGCCCGCCTGTCGAGCGAATTAACGGCGCAACAGCAGATGTTCGCTTAGGAAACCAGTTTCGTGTTTTCCAAGGACATACTGCCGCTTATATTGATCTGAGTGGCCCAAAAGCTGAAGTGAATGCTGCATTAGAACGTGTGATGAGTGATGAAATTGTTTTACCTGAAGGTGAAGCGTTTTACTTACATCCTGGTGAATTAGCATTAGCTGTGACACTAGAGTCAGTCACATTACCTGATAATGTGGTGGGGTGGTTAGATGGACGCTCATCATTAGCACGCTTAGGTTTGATGGTGCACGTTACTGCACATCGTATTGATCCTGGTTGGCATGGACAAATCGTATTAGAATTCTTTAATTCAGGTAAACTACCTCTTGCATTAAGACCGGGCATGGTGATTGGTGCATTAAGTTTTGAACCTATGTCAGGCCCTGCGGATAGACCTTATAATCGTCGTCAAGATGCTAAGTATAAAAATCAACAAGGTGCGGTAGGTAGTCGAATTAGTGAAGATTAACTATCTTTATAATCATCATTATCAGATTTCACTAAACGGGTAATTATATGAAAAGGTTTTTGACAACACTGGCTATTTTGCTTGTGGTTATTTTGGCAGGCTTAACAGCATTAGTTTTACTCATTAACCCTAATGATTTCCGTGGATATCTTGTTGAAAGAGTTGAAAAACAAAGCGGTTATAAACTCACATTACAAGATGATATGCGTTGGCATGTTTGGCCAAAACTGAGCATTATCAGTGGTAAAATGTCATTGACAGCACCTGGTGCTGAAATGCCTTTAATTACTGCGGATAATATGCGTCTGGATGTTGAGTTATTACCGCTTCTTTCTCATCAACTTGAAGTAAAAGAAGTCATGCTTAAAGGTGCCGTAGTACGTCAAACACCCGAAAGTAAGGCTATTCCAAAAATAGTTTCTCCTTCTACACCTAAAGATGTTTCTCACCCAGTGATTGAAACAAGAGCGAATAATTGGCAGTTAAATATTGCCAAAGTTAAAATTTCAGACAGCTTAATTATTTGGCAAATGAAAGATGGCGAGCAGCTTAATTTGCGTGATATTAATTTATCGCTGAAAACAGATGATAAAAAACAAATTAATCTAGAGATGAGTACGAAAGTAAATCGTGATCGTCGTGAGATAACGCTAAATGTTGCTGCTAATGCTGATATGAACAGCTATCCTTACCAAATCAATGGTACGATCACACAGTTAGATTATGCATTATCCGGAGTAGAAATCCCTGAAAATGGCATAACAGGAAGTTTAACCTCGGATTTTATGATCCAAAATGAGGGTGTGAGAAAAATTTCATTTGATAACCTAAATCTCACTGCTAATGATAGTCAATTACAAGGCAGTGTTAGTGCGGAGTTTGCAAATAAAACACGTTATCAGGTTGATTTAAAAGGTGAACAATTAAATTTAAATACGTTGTTACCAGAGTTAGCAGCGACTAAAATAACTGAAACCGCATTATTGGTTCCTAAAGATAATAAAATACCATCATCATTTTCATTATTTAATACTGCGCATGCGGCTCCAGCACCAAATGCCACGATTATGGCCAAGCCGGTTATTACTTCAGTGACTATTGAAAATAAAGAATATGATTTAACCCATTGGGGCAATATTGAATTTACGCTGAAATTAGCACTAAATAAGCTCCTTTATAAAGATTTAGAGATTAATAATTTTAAACTTGATGCGCTAAATAACCCTAATTCGCTAAATATTCAAACTTTAACAGGAAAAATTCTTCAGGGTGATTTTTCACTTCCTACCGTGATTTCTACAAGTATTGTGCCAGCACATATTAGTATGGATATCACAATGAATAATATTCCGTTACAACCTCTATTGCATGCGTTCAATCAGCCTGAAAATTTCAGTGGATTAATTTCAGCCAAAGGAAATGTTGAAGGTGCGGGATATAACCGAAAAGCCTTTTATCATTACTGGCAGGGCACACTGAATACCTCATTAACTCAATTTAAGATGCAGGGCTTAAATGTCCCTCAGGTGATCCAGCAATCTATTGCCCAAGCGACAGATAAAGTGATTTATCCTGAAGATATCGAAAGTTACACTCAAGCAGATAATGTCATTGCCCAATTTAAATTAACACCCAAAGGACAATTGGCGGTTAATTCCCTTGATGCTCAAGCTGATGCTTATCAAATTAAAGGGCAGGGTAAAGTTAACCTTCAACGTCATGATCTTGATGTAACACTATTGGTTAATATTAAAAAAGGGTGGGGTAAAGAAAATGAATTTATCCGCCAACTGGCTAAAATTGATATTCCATTAAGACTTTATGGGGATTGGAATGCGGTGCAATATGAGCTCAATGTTGAAAAATTATTGCGCGATCAATTACAGCAAAAAGCGAAACAAGCTATCGATAATTGGCTGAATAAGCAAGATGCTGAAAGCCCAGAAGTAAAAGCACTTAATCAGCTATTGAAGAAAATTTAATTTCACGACTTTTAACTTCATCACACTCTTAATAAAAGCACACAATTTTGATAATTGTGTGCTTTTTGCTTTATATCTATCATTTAATTTACGTTTTGAATGAAAAGTAAGCATTCGTGCTATATCTATACAAAAAAATAGTCGTTTTTTTTGATATATGTCATACACTGCAACGTTGCCTTTGGGCAGAGTGTGTCAATCACACTAAACGCAAAAATGATGATAAAAATAAAAAACTTCATTTTATAAATGATTACTTTAGACAGGATAAATAAATGATTGAAATTCTTATCGGCGCCTTAGTTGCTGTAGGCGTTGGACGCTATATTGTAAAAGGCTATTCACCAACCGGCGTTTTAATGACTGGTGGTCTGTTATTACTGATCATCAGCGTTATTATGGGAAGGGCTGTTTTACCTGCAAGTGCAACTGCGACAGGCTACGGCTTAATCGATATTGTTGAGTATGTGAAAAATCTACTAATGAGCCGTGGTGGCGATTTAGGTATGATGATCATGATACTTTGTGGTTTTGCTTCTTATATGACACACATTGGTGCTAATGATGTTGTTGTTAAATTAGCATCACGTCCTCTGAAAATGATCAACTCACCTTATCTGCTGATGGTTGCGGCTTATATTGTTGCGTGCCTAATGTCACTGGCCGTTTCATCAGCAACAGGTTTAGGGGTGTTGTTAATGGCAACACTGTTCCCTGTTATGGTGAATATGGGAATTAGTCGCGGTGCGGCAGCTGCAATTTGTGCGTCTCCAGCCTCTATCATTTTAGCGCCAACATCGGGCGATGTTATTTTAGCTGCTGAAGCATCTCAAATGCCACTGATTGATTTTGCATTTAAAACCACATTACCTATCTCTATTGCTGCAATTATTGGTATGTGTATTGCACACTTCTTCTGGCAACGTTACCTTGACCGCAAAGAGCACATTGAAACTGAAATGTTAGACGTGAATGAAATCAAAACTCACGCACCAAGTTTCTATGCTATTTTACCTTTTACGCCAATCATTGGTGTTTTAGTTTTTGATGGTAAATGGTTACCAGAGCTTCATATCGTTGCCATTATTATCATCTGTATGATTTTAGCAGCTATTATCGAATTTATTCGTAGCTTCAGTGCAAAACAAGTTTTTGAAGGTTTAGAAGTCGCTTACCGCGGTATGGCAGATGCATTTGCTCAAGTTGTTATGTTATTAGTTGCTGCGGGAGTATTTGCTCAAGGCTTAACAACTGTTGGTTTTATTAATGCCTTAATTGAAGGAGCTCAGTCATTAGGCTCAGGTGCCATTGTGATGATGATTGCACTGGTATTAATTACGATGTTAGCTGCAATGACAACGGGCTCTGGGAATGCACCATTCTATGCTTTTGTTGAATTAATTCCTCGCTTAGCAAGCAATATGGGTGTTAACCCTGCTTATTTAACTATTCCTATGTTACAAGCTTCAAACTTAGGCCGTACATTATCGCCTGTTTCTGGTGTTGTGGTTGCGGTATCCGGTATGGCAAAAATTTCACCGTTTGAAGTGATGAAACGTGTTTCTGTACCAGTATTAGTAGGGTTGATTATTGTTATTGTTGCGACTGAAATTCTAGTACCAAGTACATTAGGTTAATTGTTAACCAATTGAATTAATAGAAAATTATTGTTTTAAATTTTATTGACGGGCTTTGTCATTAAACAAAGCCCGTTTTTTTATTTGTTTAAGAAAAGTCGTATAAAAAATAATTAGTTAAACTGAATAAAAGCATCCGCGACTTTTTTAGGGCCTTCATAAATTTCAATTTTTTCTAATTTTTCTAATAAATGATGAGGAGCATGTTCAACTAAAAACTGCATATTTCCCTCACTTATCCAATGTTCAGGCTCTTGTTTGGTGTGAGTGATTTCAATGGCAAGACTCCAGCTATTTGGTTCATAAGGTAGTTGAGTGGTTGGATAATAAAAACCAGCTAAAGGCGGTGGAGATTGTCTTCCTCCTTCAACAGAGGTTAACCAGACGATTTTAACGCAGACATTGGTATGCATATGACTTTCCAGTAGATACTATCTTCAGATAAAAAATATCCGCCTTTAAGGCGGATATTTTGCTATTTGACAGGGATTACGCTTCGTCAACGTTTTCTTCGTCTTCAGGTGTAGGTTCCACAATTCGAACTTTATTAATTCGATGGTTGTTCACTTCTAATGGCTCAAATTCAATACCATCAATAAGGATCTTCTCACCAACAGTTGGAACACGTTGTAAATGCTCCATTAATAAGCCTGCTAAAGTTTCATACTCACGTTTTTCATCCAATTTTATTGGAATATAAAGTACTAAGTCTTCAAGTGGTGTAAAGCCATTAACAGTCCATGAACCGTCTTCATTTTGAACCAAATCGTGGCGTGAATCGTTTTCTTCAGAACTGACAGGCAAGTTACCTGCTATGGTTTCCATTACGTCAGTTAACGTGACGATACCCTCAACTGAACCAAATTCATCTACAACAAAAGCGAAGTGAGTATGAGCACTTCGGAATTGTTCTAATGCTTGTAATAAGGATAAACCTTCAGGGAAGATCAGTGGCTGTGTTACTAACAATCGTAAGTTTAACGGCTCATTACGTAATTGTTGATTCAACAGCTGAATAACATTCACAACTCCAACAGGTTCATCACTGTGTTGTTCATCAGTAATCACTAGGCGAGAGTGAGGATCTTTTTCCAATAATTGGCGGATATCATCTTGCGTTGAATTTAAGTCTACATATTCAACATCATGGCGAGAAGTCATGATACTGTTGACATTACGTTGACTTAAACCAAGCACACGCACAATCATTTGACGTTCTTGAGGATCAAATACCTCTTCAGCATTAGAGACTAAATCGGATGTGTGATGATCTAATTCGGATGATTCAGGCTTACCATTAATAATACGTAACACGGCTTCAGCTGTTCGTTCACGTAAAGAACGAGAGGCTGATAAGAAACGGCGACGATTAAATTGTGCTAGCTGATTAAAGACTTCTATCATGATAGAGAAGCCGATCGCTGCATATAGGTAACCTTTTGGAATGGCGTAGCCAAAGCCTTCGGCAACTAATGCAAAACCAATCATCAGTAAGAAACTTAAACACAAAATCACAATGGTTGGGTGGTTATTAACGAAGTTCGTTAAAGGCTTACTTGCCAGGATCATTAAGAACATTGCGATAGTAACAGCCGCAATCATAACACCTAAATGATCAACCATACCCACAGCAGTTATTACTGAGTCAAGCGAGAATACCGCATCCAGCACGATAATTTGGGCAACAACAGACCAAAAGCTGGTTGTTTTACGTTGTTTTCCCTCATTGTGGTCTTTACCTTCTAGCCGTTCATTAAGCTCCATAGTGGCTTTGAACAGCAAGAATATCCCTCCGAG
This sequence comes from Proteus sp. fly-1067, assembly GCF_040139345.1. Taxonomy (NCBI): domain Bacteria; kingdom Pseudomonadati; phylum Pseudomonadota; class Gammaproteobacteria; order Enterobacterales; family Morganellaceae; genus Proteus; species Proteus sp. fly-1067. Next base: position 166,372 of record NZ_JBEEUL010000002.1, read on the forward strand.
AAGCATAATTAAATCTCTTGCACTGAAAGGATGATCAAACAGTGTAATAAGAGGTTTTGTCAGAGTGATAAGCCAAGAGAGACTAAATAACAACACAACACGCATTATTAAGGCACATAATAGCCCTGTTATACGCGCTTTATCTCTTAGTTTTGCTGGGAGTTTATCTGCCAGAATAGCAATAAAAACAAGGTTATCAATACCAAGTACGATTTCGAGAACAATTAGGGTGGAAAGTCCTACCCAGATCGTCGGATCCAAGATCCATTCCATACAGTTTGTTTTACCTTCTATAAAGACGGCATATGCCGACTTGGGAATAATGAGCAATTTGGAGGAATTTTTCAATAATTTATTATCAATAGAAGGGTAATAATTTCATTTTGTATAAAAGATTGTGATACCAATTACATCAATAACTACCACCAAGTGAGAGAGTGAGTTACTATGTGATCAGGTTAACAAATTGTCAGTACATTGATACTGGCAGGTTTATTTTCAGACGGGAGTTATTTTCATGTCAAAACAGCAAATCGGCGTGGTTGGTATGGCAGTAATGGGACGTAACCTAGCGCTAAATATTGAAAGCCGCGGTTATTCTGTTTCTATCTACAACCGCTCAAGCGATAAAACTAATGAAGTTATCGCTGAAAATCCAGGTAAAAAACTGGTTCCGAATTATTCTATTGAAGAGTTTGTTGATTCGTTAGAAAAACCGCGCCGTATCTTATTAATGGTAAAAGCGGGTGAAGCAACGGATAAAACAATTGCTGCATTGACACCGCATTTAGATAAAGGCGATATCCTTATCGATGGCGGAAATACATTCTTTAAAGACACTATTCGTCGTAACCGTGAGTTATCAGCGCAAGGCTTTAATTTCATCGGCACAGGTGTTTCTGGCGGTGAAGAAGGTGCATTAAAAGGCCCTTCAATCATGCCTGGCGGACAAAAAGAAGCTTACGAATTAGTCGCGCCAATCCTTGAAAAAATTGCGGCTGTTGCTGAAGGCGAACCTTGTGTGACTTATATCGGTGCTGATGGCGCGGGTCACTATGTGAAAATGGTTCACAATGGTATTGAATATGGCGATATGCAATTGATCGCAGAAGCCTATTCCGTATTAAAACACTCTTTAGGCCTGACTAATGAAGAATTAGCAGAAACCTTCACTGAGTGGAATAAAGGTGAATTAAGTAGCTACTTGATTGAGATTACTGCTGATATTTTCCGTAAAAAAGATGATGAAGGTAAATACCTTGTTGATGTTATCCTTGATGAAGCTGCAAATAAAGGTACTGGTAAATGGACTAGCCAAAGCTCTTTAGACTTAGGTGTACCTGTTACTCTTATCACTGAATCTGTGTTTGCTCGTTATATCTCTTCATTAAAAGATCAACGTGTGGCGGCATCTAAAGTATTATCAGGCCCAACCCCTAAAGCATTCTCTGGTGACAAAAAAGCCTTTATTGAAAATGTTCGTCGTGCACTGTATTTAGGAAAAATTGTTTCTTATGCGCAGGGTTTCCAACAACTGAAAGCGGCATCAGATGAATATAACTGGGATTTAAACTACGGTGAAATCGCGAAGATTTTCCGTGCGGGTTGTATCATTCGTGCGCAATTCCTGCAAAAAATTACAGATGCATATAATGAAGATGCAAGTATTGCAAATCTGCTGTTAGCGCCTTACTTCAAACAAATCGCGGATGATTACCAACAAGCGCTACGTGATGTTGTTTGTTACGGTGTACAAGCTGGTATTCCTACGCCAACATTCTCTGCTGCTATTTCTTACTACGATAGCTATCGTGCAGAAGTATTGCCAGCAAACTTAATCCAAGCACAACGTGACTACTTTGGTGCACATACGTATAAACGCACTGATAAAGATGGCGTATTCCACACAGAGTGGATGGAATAAGTAAGATTAAATATTAAGTTATATCTCGATTAATATAACAAATAAAAGGTGCTTATTAATGAGCACCTTTTTTATTTTGAGCGATTAAATTCAATTACAGCCTCGTCTCTTTGCTGGTCTATATAAGATGCTAAGTCATTTACAATGGATCATCCTAGTTGATTTTTGACTATCATTTAAGCGATATGTTGGTATCGGTAATTCACCTGCATTAGCTTTTCTTCCTGCTTTAGATTTTCTTACTTATCAAGGAGTTCTCAGTTTTACATCAAGTCCATTTGTTTCCGCTAACGTTAAGAGTGCTTTTTCTAAATCACTAACAGCGCTAAGAACTAGTGCAGTTGAAGCAATGTCAGTTGCGCCAAAGCTTGCTAGGGTTACAGGTGTTGGAATTGCAATCGAAGGATTGTGGCCAAGTAGCAATATCATGTCTACTCAAGCTGAAATGGCTTTATTGAATAATTATGGCATTTTGGATAGGGATATATTTGATAGAAATAAAGCACGCAAAGTTACCACAATGCCTGCGGATATTGTTACTAATCAAATTAGTGATATTGGTAAAAAAAAATCATTAAGCATACATACTCAGGTCATGTCTGCTTTAGATAAGAATACTGGAAAGCAACGAACCATTGTATCTACAGGTCAGGCTATTAGTATTCCAATCGTAAAGGCAACAGCAACAAGCACACCTAACATTTATACGGCCCCTATTATTGCGGGTGCCAAGCCAGTGCGTATTAGCGTTTCTGAAAACAAAGCAGATAAAAATAAACAGGTGATCATCAACTCTAAGCCTAATGCTGGATACTATATTCCTTCATCTAAATTAAAGACCCATCATGCCATTGTTGATTTTGGTGGTAAACATGAAGCTCTTTATGTCTCTATTATTGATGTCATTGATGTCAATAATGAAAAGCAAATAGTAGAAACAGAATGGGCTGAATGGTCGACATTGCATCCGTTAGAAGCTGCATTATTAGAGCTTGAAGAAGCCAAGAAAAGATTAGCGAATATTGATAAACAGTATCAGGCACAAGTTGCTGTTATTAATAAACTCAAAGCCACACCAGAAGGTTTAACATTAGCTGATCCTGTTAAAAATCCTCTTGTTTATAAACAGGATAATAAGCAAATTAGTGTGACCAAAGTTGAAGTTAAGATTGCTGATAAGATTCTACTTAATACTCTTCTAACTAAAGGAATGGGTGCATATTTAGGTGAAGTAGAAAAAAGAATAGCTATAAATAAGCCAGATAGAATACAAACTTACCTAATTAAACTATTTTATGAGCGACTTGGTGATCAGGTAGTATCATATAACAATCAATTAGCCAAATCGGAGGAAATCCTAGCTCCTATCCTCGAATCGCGAAAAAAAGCAGAAGGAAAGAAAAAAGCCGCTGAGGATAAGCTTAAGGCTGAGCAGGATAAAAAACGCCAGGGCGTTAAGGAAAAAGGTCATGGTTACCATGAGCCACCGAAAACTCAAGATATTAAGGGATTGGGGGAATTAAAAGAAAGCAAGCCCAAAACACCTAAGCAAGGCGGAGCTGGTAAACGAGCTCGTTGGCTCGGGGATAAAGGACGTAAAATTTATGAGTGGGATTATCAGCATGGTGAAATTGAAGGTTATCGTGCTAGCGATGGACAACATATTGGGGCATTTGACCCGAAAACGGGTAAGCAACTTAAACCGGCAGATCCGAAACGCAATATCAAAAAATATTTATAAGGAGATGACAAATCATGGGATTGAAATTAAGAGTTTATTGGTTCGATAAAAAGACAGAAGACTTTATTGGTGAAGAATATTCCAAAGATTTTGGAGATGACGATTTTTTAATTGGAGAAACGGTTAATCCAAAAAATGAGAATATTATCAATAATGGTGAGTTTGACTTGGAAAAAGAATGGATAGATACAATTCAAAAGCATATAACTCATAAAATTGAACAAAATAAGTATGATTATTTTATTGCTTTTGCTTACCGAGATAAGTGGTAATTAATTATCGTCAGGGATGAAAGGAAGGCGAATACCCGTTACTCACGGATGAGTGGCGGGTATTCATTAACTGGCGTGTTAATATCGTGGGTAACATCTATCCTACAATAAGAGAATGAGAATAGATGTAAATCATAAGGCTGAATTTATTTATTAGTGAGCATGTTATATTTGTCATGTAACGTTTGGGGGAACAGTTCAGTGTAAACTTGCCAGAGGGTTGCAAGTGACTTGTGCTACTTCCTCTATACTAAATCTTGCCTCAAATAAACGACTAGCGCCTTCACGTCTAAGGTCGTGATATCGGAAGTCAATAATTCCCAGTTTATCCCTAACCTTGTGAACACCTTTAGATACAGACTGAGAATTATATGGAAAAATCCTATCATTAGTTTTGCTTTGTCGGCTCAAAATTTCCCAAGCTTCACCAAGTAAAGGCACCACCATGTGATTGCCGATTTTTTTTCTTGGATCTTTTCTATCTATAACTAAAACCGAACGACTAGCATAATCGACATCAGTCCATAAAATCTTACAGACTTCACCTATTCGCATACATGAAAGTATAGAAAACATAAAAATATCCCTGTATGGAATAATACCTATTTAAACTTACTTTAAAACTAAGCTTAATATGCATGTTAATTAACTGAAATCGTCTATTTTAATTATCTTTATTTCCTATGGGCAGATTTTTCTAATAGAGGTATTGCTCTTTCTTCTCCCCAGCTTTGTAGTGCAGCTAAAACGTGAGAGAGTGATTCTCCGTCTTCACTTAATCTATATTCAACTTTGGGTGGAATTTCGGCATATACTTTGCGCTCAATAAGCCCATCAGACTCAAGTTCACGTAATTGTTTAGTTAGCATTCTAGGCGTTATTGAAATAAGTTTTCTTTTTAGTTCATTAAACCGCAGTATTTTCCCCTGTAAATGGTAAAGGATCATGCCTTTTCCTTTACCTCCCATTAGCTCTAAAGAAGCCTCAACCGGGCATCCATCATAGGTATAGTTGTTATATCTGTTCTTTTTGACAGTATCCATTTGTATCCTATATACATAAATTGTGCGTACTTGCTAGATGGTAAATTATTATTAAAATAGCACAGATACAAGTGTCTTATTTGGAATAGGTGTAATAAATGAATTTATTAAAGATATTGAAAACACGTTATGCGACAAAACATTTTGATAAAAATAAAGTGATCCCTGAGCAAGAGTTAGAACAAATAAAAGCATTATTACAACTAAGCCCATCAAGTGTGAATACTCAGCCATGGCATTTTTTTATAGCAAAAAGTGATGATGCAAAGCAGAAAATTGCGGGATCAACAGAAGGCGGATATGAATTTAATAAAGAGAAAATATTAAGTGCTTCACATGTTGTGGTTATGTGTGCAAAAAATGCTTTATCTGAAGAATATCTCTCTCATCTGCTTGAATTAGAAGATAAAGCTGGACGATATTCTACAGCAGAATTTAAAGAGCAGAATAAACTTGCTCGATCATTTTTTGTTAATTTACATGAAAAGCAACTTGATGATTTATCTCATTGGATAGAGAAACAAGTTTATTTAAATATGGGCTCTTTGTTATTAGGAGCTGCAACGTTAGGAATTGATGCTTTACCAATGGAAGGCTTTGACCTATCAAAAATAGATTCAACATTTTCTTTAAATGATAAAGGCCTCCATGCCGTGGCAATTGTTGCATTAGGCTATAGAGAAGAAGATGATTTCAACTACAATTTGCCAAAATCAAGATTGCCACAGAGTGAAATTATCACAGATATTTAAATTTTAAGTTTTTGATTTAAACCTCACTTAATAAAGTGAGGTTTTCTCGTGATATTTTGTATTTTATTAAGAAATATAAAAACTATTGTTCAGATGCTTTTATATAGTGTGTTTTTTCATTTATTTTCTCTGATACTAAATCAGAATCTAGCTTGGTTTCTATTGATACATTTCCACTAAAAACATCATTCATTTTCTCTTTGTCTAATGCATTTTCCCAGCGAGCGACAACAATACAAGCGCAAGCATTACCCACAAGATTAGTTAATGCGCGACATTCTGACATAAAACGATCAATACCTAGGATCAAAGCCATACCGGCAACGGGAACGCTAGGAACAACCGATAATGTTGCGGCAAGAGTAATGAAACCAGCTCCTGTAACACCTGCTGCACCTTTTGAGCTGATCATGGCAACAAACAGTAATGTAATTTGCTCTGTTAACGACAAATCAACGCCTGTTGCTTGAGCGATAAATAATGCCGCCATGGTCATATAGATATTAGTACCATCCAAATTAAAGGAATAACCAGTAGGAATAACTAAACCAACGACTGATTTTTTACAGCCAAGTTGTTCCATTTTACTCATTAATGTGGGCAACGCAGCTTCAGATGAAGAGGTGCCTAATACCAACCAAAGCTCATCTTTTATGTATTTAATTAAAGAGAGGATAGAAAAACCATTATATTTAGCAACAGCACCTAAAACTACCAACACAAAAAGTAATGCAGTTAGATAAAAAGTAATCACCAACAACATTAAATTACCAATGGAAGAAATGCCGTATTTGCCTATAGTAAAAGCCATTGCACCAAAAGCACCAATAGGCGCTAACTTCATTAGCATACCAACCATCTTAAAAACCGGATCGCAAAGATGCTGTAAGAATTTTAATACAGGTTCACCTCGTGAGCCTATTGATGCTAATGCCAAACCAAAAATCACAGAAACAAACAGCACTTGTAAGATATTGCCGTTAACTAATGGGCTAACGATAGTATCAGGGATGATATTCATGAAAAAATCAACAAGAGAAGAGCTGTGTGCCTGAGTGACATACATTTCTACTCGGCTACTGTCTAATGATTCAGGAGAGATATTTAAACCATCACCAGGGCGAATAATATTGGCAGTGATTAATCCAATAACAAGTGCAATTGTAGAAAATGTAAGAAAGTAAATCATCGATTTACCCGCTACTTTTCCAACGGCTTTCATATTGTTCATACCAGCAATGCCGGTTACTACGGTTAGAAAAATAACAGGAGCAATGATCATTTTTACTATTTTGATAAATCCATCACCTAACGGTTTGAAAGATTCACCAATATCAGGATAAAAATGGCCTAATAAAATACCGAAAATGATAGCTATAATGACTTGGATATATAACACACGATAAAAGGGGAGCTTGCGGGATGAAGTCTGCATAAAAATTCCCTGTAACTGAAAGATATTGACTAAATAAAAAAGAAATTATGATGTAAATTATTATTTACATTTATTTTGTTGTGACAGGTAACTTAAAGGTATGAGTAAACTAGGTCAATAAAATAAAGTTGATTTTATCAAATATTGTGCTCTTCATCTAAAAAATTAGATTTTAATTCCTGTTTTTATGTTTTTTTTGAAATTTATTTAACCTAAACATTAGGTTAATAAAATTATTTTTTTGTTTGGTTTTATTGCGCTTATTTAATGATATGTATATTTAAATCGATTTTAAAGTGAATAAAAAAAGTGAGATGTAAACAAAAATGGACGAGGAGAAATCGGTTTAAGAGGTAATAAGCAAATTATTTTTATTCTCAGGTTTATTATGGAAAGTATGTACCATTCACAAAATCCGTAATAAAAATAAATTCTAACCAACAAACAAAGAAAAATTCAGAAAGAATAATAAAGGCGAATATTGAGCGGAATTCTGAGATATCTCGTATTAAAATAAACAGAGAGGTATTATGATTGCAGAAAATAGAAATTTTAGTGAATATCTATTTTATTAGTTCTTTTAGTTTGTTCATAATATTATTTCTTATTTATAAATTATAAAAAAATAAGTATTTATTTTTGAAGGTAATAGATATGAAAAATAGAAGAGCACATAAGTGCTCTTCTATTGATTATAAAAAATACTTTTTATTTCACTGGGATTTTAATTGCATTATCAGATTCAATTTCAATAGCATCTAATGGAGCATCTTCAATAAATTCACTTGATGTTCTACCACTAAAGACATCATTCATTCTTTCTTTATCTAAGGCATTTTCCCAACGAGCAACCACGATGCAGGCGCAAGCATTGCCCACAAGATTGGTTAATGCACGACACTCTGACATAAAGCGGTCAATGCCTAGAATTAATGCCATACCTGCAACAGGAACACTTGGTACAACGGATAAAGTTGCAGCTAAAGTAATAAAGCCTGCACCAGTAACACCAGCAGCACCTTTTGAACTTATCATTGCGACTAAAAGCAGTGTAATTTGTTCTGTTAATGAAAGGTCGATACCAGTAGCTTGTGCAATAAATAAAGCTGCCATGGTCATATAGATGTTAGTGCCGTCTAAGTTAAAGGAATAACCTGTTGGAATAACTAAACCGACAACTGATTTTTTACAACCTACATTTTCCATTTTACGCATTAAGCTAGGTAAAGCCGCTTCTGAAGAAGATGTCCCTAATACTAACCAAAGCTCATCTTTTATATATTTAATTAAAGAGAGAATAGAGAAGCCATTATATTTTGCAACAGCACCTAACACGACAAGAACGAATAATAATGAAGTTATATAGAAAGTCAGAACAAGTAATACCAAGTTACTGATTGATGAAATACCATATTTACCAATGGTAAAGGCCATTGCACCAAAAGCACCGATAGGGGCTAATTTCATTAGCATACCGACCATTTTGAATACAGGTTCAGAGAAGTTTTGTAAAAATTTAAGAACCGGTTCACCACGAGCACCGATAGACGCTAAGGCAATACCAAAGATCACAGAAACAAATAGTACTTGTAAAATATTCCCATTAACCAATGGGCTAATAACCGTATCAGGAATAATATTCATTAAGAAGCCAACAATTGAAGAGTCATGCGCTTTTGCTACATAACTTTCTACTTTGCTCGCATCTAATGAGGCTGGAGAAATATTGAGACCATCACCAGGGCGAATAATATTTGCAACAATTAAACCGATAATTAATGCAATGGTAGAGAAAGTAAGGAAGTAAGCCATGGATTTACCCGCGACTGTGCCTACCGCTTTCATATTATTCATACCAGCAATACCCGTTACGACAGTTAAGAAGATAACCGGTGCGATGATCATTTTTACGATTTTAATAAAAGCATCACCAAGTGGTTTAAATGATTCACCAACGTCAGGATAGAAGTGACCAAGTAAGATGCCGAGTAAAATAGCAACAATCACTTGCACATATAATACTTTATAAAGCGGTTGTTTTTTAGTTGAAGTTTGCATGAAAGTGTCCCTGCACCTATTGGTACATTATTTATATATTTATAAGTTAGAAAAAAACAGAGTTGTAAATAAAATTTTACATTATTGTAATTTTATTGATGCTAACTTAAATGTACGAGTAAATCAGGTCAATAACATAAAATCTATTTAGTTAATTATTGAGTGCTGAATCGAAAAAAATAGTAAAAAAATTCTATTTCGTACATTTTTTGGTATTAAATGTAACCGAGTGTGTAATTTAAGAGATAAAATCTAATTTTTAAATAATTGTTAGTATTAAATCTTGGCGAGGTTTTTGAGCAGATAATTTAAATATTGCTTTTGGCGTGTAAATCTATATATACAGTAAGAATTGATATCATGATAACAATTACCCTTAGCTGAATGATGACGAGGGTAATTGTTAAAAATAAATTAGCTCTTTTTATTACTCACTTTATTCTTCACGAATAAAAGAAATTAATTCAGGTTGTGCAATTCGTTTGTAATCTTGCGTATTAAGAATAATTGAGCGTTCTAATGTACCCGCATTAAAAGCGAGTTCATCAAAGCGTTCAAAAAGTAGCGGGTCAGCCACAAGCTTTAACGCTGGGTGAAAACTAAAGGGAGGGATAGCACCAAATACACATTGGGTAAGATCATCAACTTCCTTAGGGCTTGCTAGAGACGCTCTAGTTCCACCAATTTGATGCGCAAGCTTTGATAGATCGGCTTGTTTATCAGCGGGTAATATTGCAAGAACATGTTGTTTAATACCGTTACCTTTAATATGGCAAACAAGTCCTTTTGCTCCCTGTCCTAATTGTGTTCCTCTTATTTTTGCAACTTCTTCAGAACGACCTGCGGTAGGGTGTTCCATTACACGGTAAGTAGCATGATTTTGATCTAATAAAGCAGTCAGTTGCTCAAAAATAGTCAAAGACATCAATGACTCCTGATTAATAAGTTATTTATTTAAGGTCATTATACGACTTTAAAAAAAATATTCTGCTGTGATGTTTATGGTTGGTTTTGATTATTTTGATAAGCTTTTCAAATTATTTTGTTACAAATGATAATATGTTAATAGTATTATCCTATTGAATTAATAGGGTAATTGGGCTTCTTTATTTAATTACCTGTAATAACATGACAAACAAATTGATATTTATTCATTATCTTGATGATGATCAATTTAAGAACAAAAAGAATAGAACATATTAAAACATAGATTTAATTACTAAAAAGGAAGTCAATAATGGCAGTTTCAACATTCTATATCCCTTCTGTAAATAAAATTGGTTCGGGTTGTCTGGCTGAAGCGGTAAGTTCAATGAAAGACTTTGGCTTTCATAAGGCACTTATCGTCACTGATAGTATTTTAAATCAACTGGGTGTTGTTGATAAAGTCAGTAAGTTACTGACAGAAGCTGGTATTTCTAGTGTAACTTATGATGGTACTGCACCAAACCCTACGGTTGAAAACGTAGAAGCAGGTTTAGCTTTGCTGAAAGAAAATCAATGTGACTGTGTGATTTCTTTAGGTGGTGGCTCTCCACATGATTGCGCTAAAGGTATCGCGTTAGTGGCTTCTAATGGCGGAAAAATCGCTGATTATGAAGGTGTTGATCGTTCTGCAAAACCTCAATTACCTTTAATTTCTATTAATACTACCGCAGGTACGGCTTCTGAAATGACGCGTTTTTGTATCATCACTGATACTGCTCGTCATATTAAAATGGCTATCGTTGATAAAAACGTTACCCCAATCTTGTCTGTAAATGACTCAGAATTAATGATTGGTATGCCAAAAGGCTTAACCGCAGCAACAGGTATGGATGCATTAACTCATGCTGTTGAAGCGTATGTTTCAATTGCCGCAAACCCAATCACTGATGCGTGTGCATTAAAAGCAGTTACTATGATCAGTGAGTCTTTACGTAAAGTTGTTGATAACGGCGGTGATGAGCAAGCACGTGAAAATATGGCTTACGCACAATTCTTAGCGGGTATGGCATTTAATAACGCTTCTTTAGGTTATGTGCATGCTATGGCTCACCAATTAGGTGGCTTCTATAATTTACCTCATGGTGTGTGTAATGCAGTGTTATTACCTCATGTTCAAGCTTATAACATCCAAGCTGCCGCGGGTCGTTTAAAAGATATCGCACAAGCAATGGGTGTTGATGTTTCTGCAATGAGCGATGAGCAAGGCGCTAAAGCGTGTATCGAAGAAATTCGTAAAATGGCTAAAGATGTGGGTATTCCAGCAGGTCTGAAAGAATTAGGCGTAAAAGAAGAAGACTTCAAAACATTAGCTGAAAATGCGCTGAAAGATGCTTGTGCAATCACTAACCCTGTTCAGGGCACTGAAAGTGATGTTATCGAGTTATTCCGCCAAGCAATGTAATACTCAAGAAATAAATAACAACTAATCTTTGTTATTTTTATGTCTTAACTGAGTAATAAAAGCACCTCAAAATCTCATGAGGTGCTTTTTTGTTTATGTGTTATTTTCTCGTTTGGTAGCTCTAGATAGGGCTAATTAGCTAGAAATTATTCAGCTTTTTTATGACGCTCTTGCAAGCAACCAATGACATCAGAGAGTGATAATGATTGGTCTTGTAACAATACCATTAAGTGATAGAGCAGATCAGAGGCTTCATTTCTTAGCTCTTCTCTATCATTAACTGTGGCAGCTAATGCGGTTTCTACACCTTCTTCTCCGACTTTTTGAGCTATTCGTTTTGTACCACTGGCGTAAAGACGGGCAGTGTAAGAGCTATCTGGTGAGGCATTTTTACGCTCACGTAATATATTTTCCAGCTCATAGAGAAATCCCCACTGGCTTTGTGCAGGAGCAAAGCAACTCTCAGTGCCATTATGGCAAGTTGGTCCAATCGGATTCGCTAAAATAAGTAAAGTATCATTATCACAGTCAGGATAAATATTGACTAACTTGAGAAAATTGCCTGATGTTTCACCTTTTGTCCATAAACGTTGTTTAGTACGAGAATAGAAAGTGACATTTCTACTTTTTAGTGTCACATCTAGCGCTTCTCTATTCATGTAGCCTAGCATTAATACATCACCTGAAATGGCATTTTGGATAATAACAGGCATAAGATTATCCACTTTTTCCCAATCTAATTGCGCTAATGTTTCACTATTCATTATATTCTTACCTTAACGTCATTTTCTGCAAGATATTGTTTTAATTCGTTAATATTAATAATTTGCTTGTGAAAAACAGACGCTGCAAGTGCGCCATCAACATTGGCTAATTTAAAGGCATCAAGAAAGTGTGACATCTCGCCAGCACCACCAGAAGCAATAAGAGGTACATCGGCAACTTGGCGTACTTGAGCTAATTGTTTCAAGTCATAACCTTGTCTGACACCATCTTGATTCATCATATTTAAAACAATTTCACCCGCGCCTAGCTTCTGAACTTCACGTACCCAATCAAGTGTTTTCCAATGTGTTTGTTGAGTGCGTTTTTCATCCCCAGTGAATTGATAAACTAGGTATTCACCTGTTTTTTCATCAAACCAAGTATCAATGCCTACAACAACACATTGCACACCGTAACGTTCTGCTAAGCGTGAAATCAATGTTGGATCAGAAAGCGCAGGGGAGTTGATCGAAATCTTATCTGCCCCAAAAGAGAGAATTTTTCCTGCATCCTCAACGGAACGAATGCCACCAGCAACACAAAATGGAATATCAATGACTTCAGCTACACGTGACACCCAGCTTTTATCAACAACTCGACCATCAGAAGAGGCGGTAATATCATAAAATACAAGCTCATCAGCGCCTTCTTTGGCATAGCGTTCAGCAAGAGGAACAATATCACCAATGATTTCATGATTTCGAAATTGAACACCTTTAACAACTTGTCCATCACGAACATCAAGACAAGGAATTATGCGTTTTGCCAGCATGATATCGCCTCTTTTAATGTAAATTTGCCTTCTAATAATGCTCTACCAACAATAATACCAGCGACGCCAGATGCCGGAAGTGCTGCGATATCTTGTAAATTACCAATACCACCAGAAGCTTGAAATAAAATGTCAGGAAAACGTTGGCTAATTTCTGTATACAATTCAACGTTAGAGCCTGTTAATGTGCCGTCACGAGAAATATCAGTACACAACACATGTTTTAACCCGACACTTTGATAAAGTTCGATGATCTCTTCGAGGGTATAAAGAGAATTCTCTTGCCAGCCACTCACCGCTACCCATTTTTTGCCTTGTTTATCAATACGAACATCAAGGGCTAATACAATGCTATCTGCGCCATAACGCTCAAACCAAGTTTTTACCATTTCGGGCTGACTGATCGCGGTAGAGCCAATAACAACTCTACTTGCTCCTGCATCGAGTAATGATTTTACATCAGCTTCAGTGCGAATACCTCCACCTACTTGTACTGGTACATTCACACAAGCAACAAGCTCTTTTAATAGTGAAATTTGGCGAGCTGAAGGATCTTTTGCACCCGTTAGATCTACTAAATGAAGCAGTTTTGCACCGTCTCTTTCATATTGTTGATAACGAATCAGCGGATTATCATCGTAATCGCGTTGCTTGGCGTAATCACCTTGATGAAGACGGACAACTTTCCCGTCAATCAAATCTAATGCTGGAATGATCATAACGCGTTACATCTCCAAAAAATTCTTGATAAGTTGAGCTCCAGATTTTCCAGAGCGCTCTGGGTGAAATTGCACACCATAAAAATTATCTTTTTGAATTGCGCTACTAAAACGAGAGCCATATTCAGTTTCGGCAATGGTTGATTCATTTAATGCTAAACCATAACTGTGAACAAAATAGAACCAAGCATCGTTATCAAGAGAACGAAAAAGAGGATGAGCAGGTTTCGCTAATACTTGATTCCAACCCATATGAGGTAACGGTAAACCTGCTGTATTTAACTTATCAATGGTGCCATCAACGAGCCCTAATAAAGGAACACCTTTTCCTTCTTCGCTTAGTGAAGCCAATATTTGCATACCTAAACAAATCCCTAAAACAGGCTGTGTTAACGCTTTAATTAAAGGAATTAATTCGCGCGCTTCCAGTTGTTCCATTGCTGCGCGAGCCGTTCCCACACCAGGTAAAAAGAGTTTATCCGCAGATAGTACAACGTTTTTTTCATAGGAAATAATGGGATCATAACCGAGTCGCTTAACGGCATAAGCGACAGAGGCTAAATTGGCACAACCTGTATCAAGAATAACCACTTTCATCACAGAACACCTTTTGAGCTTGGTAAAGTATTACCTTCAACACGAATGGCTTGGCGTAATGTACGACCAAAGACTTTAAATAAGCTTTCCGCTTTGTGGTGATCGTTTTTGCCTTTCGATTTTAGGTGTAATGTGCAACCCATGGTGTAAGAGAGTGAACGGAAAAAGTGTTCTATCATTTCCGTACTTAGATCACCGACACGTTGATATTTAAATTCTGCTTTGTATTCAAGGTGTGGGCGACCTGAAATATCTAATGCACAGCTTGCAAGGCATTCATCCATCGGTAATGTAAAACCAAAGCGAGCAATGCCGCGTTTATCACCCAATGCTTCACGCAGGGCTTCACCTAAAGCAAGGCCCGTGTCTTCAACAGTGTGGTGGTCGTCAATCACTAAGTCGCCTTGTACGTCGATATTCATACGAAAACCGCCATGAGTGGCAATTTGATCAAGCATATGATCAAAGAAACCAACACCAGTGCTGATTTGGCTGTCACCTTCACGATCAAGCCAGATATCAATAGCAATTTGCGTCTCTTTTGTTTTACGCTCAACGTGAGCGTAGCGATCTTTTTTGGTGAGTTGTTCTGTGATGACCGTCCAATTAAGCTCATTGGTATTATAAAGTAAGCCTTTAATACCCATATTTTCAGCTAACTGAATATCTGTTTGTCTATCACCAATAACGTAGCTGTTATCTTTATCGAGTGCACCATCAACTAAGTATTGTGTGACAAGCCCTGTTTCAGGTTTGCGACAAGGGCAGTTATCTTCAGGTTTATGAGGACAAATTAAAACATCATCAAAGGTTATTCCTTGTGATGAGAAAATTTGCATCATCAAATTATGTGGCGGATCAAAATCTGCCTGAGGAAAACTTTCTGTGCCTAATCCATCTTGATTAGTGATCATAATAAGCTTGTAACCGGCCTTTTGTAGCGCGGTCAGTGCGGGGATCACGTCATTTTCAAAGGCGAGTTTATCGAGTCTATCAACTTGATAATCTGTAGGTGGCTCGGTGATTAAAGTACCATCACGGTCAATAAAAAGAATTTTTTGGCTCATGGTAAGTTCCCTCAGTTGCGATTTTTATTGTTATCGTTTTATATTTTATACGTTTGCAGTTTGAATATTTTTTATGGCATTGATCACGCTATCACATTCTTCGGTTGTACCGATAGAAATACGCAAGCAACCATTAAGCCCATATTGACGTTGTTGATCGCGTAAAATGATCCCTTGCTCCCATAAAGTACGGAAAACCAGATTAGCATCAGTGAATTTCACTAAAATATAGTTGGTTTCGCTGTTATAAACCTGCTCAACATTCGGTAATTTTTTTAATGCATCAGATAAAACCGTTCTGTTACGTGATATTTCAGCAACACGATTTTTCATCACGTCAATACCCGCTTCAGTTAATGCTTGTGCTGCAATGTCGGCAACAGGTGTTGACAGTGGATATGGTGCGATCACTTTTAGCAATAATTCAATGATGGGTGGATTGGCAAGCGTAAATCCACAGCGCAATCCAGCTAATGCAAATGCTTTCGATAAGGTTCGCAAAATGACTAAATTCGGATAATCTTCAAGCCATGAAACAATGGATGCTTGTGGGCAGAATTCTATATAAGCTTCATCAACTGCAACTATAGTTTTACCTTTAGCAAGTTCTAATACATCACGAATAAGTGAAGGGTTAACAATGTTTCCAGTTGGGTTATTAGGGCTACAAAGATAGATCAGTTTTACATTATCAAGCTGTGATGACATTGTTTTAACATCGGGGTTCCAATCAGCGAGCGTAGGAATAACACGTTGTTCTATACCAAATGTTTCTGCACTTACGCTATACATGCCGTAAGTAGGAGGGCAATAAAGCACTGCATCTTTACCCGGTTCGCAAAAAGCACGAATAAGCAGTTCAATGGCTTCATCTGCACCACGGCTGACTAAGACTTGATTTGGATTAACACCCGCATATGCGGCATAACGATTAATGACATTAACAGGCTGACACTCAGGGTAACGGTTTAAATTTTTTTCATTAAAAGTAAATTCGGGTGCAACAGGGTATTCGTTTGCATTTAACCAAACCGAACCATTCCCGCCTAAACGTCTTGCCGACTGATAAGGCGTTAACTCACGTACATTTTTCCGGGCAAGTGAGGTGATATCAAATTCATTTTTCATCGTTATTTTTCCCCTGAGCCAAAGCATTAACACGAAGTGTGACTGCATTTTTGTGAGCGGTTAATTGTTCAGCTTGCGCTAATATTTCAATAGTTTGTGCTAAATCAGATAAACCTTGTGCCGTGAGTTTTTGTACAGTCATGCGTTTCATAAAGTCAGCCAAACCTAAACTTGAGTAGGTTGAGGTGTAGCCATAAGTCGGTAAAACGTGATTAGTGCCTGAAGCATAATCTCCCGCTGATTCAGGAGACCAAGCACCAAGAAAAACAGAACCAGCACTGGTAATGCTATCAACACGTGTATCAGCATCATTAGTTTGAATAATCAAGTGCTCAGGGCCATAGCTATTGCTGATTTCAATACATTGATTGAGATCGCGAGTAATAATGACTCGACTTTCAGCTAAAGCTTGTTTGGCAATTTCAGCTCGGCTTAATTGTGTAAGTTGTGTTTCAGTTTCAGCAATAACTGCTTTGGCTAATGTTTCATCTGGAGTTAATAACACAACTTGTGAATCAGGGCCGTGCTCTGCTTGTGACAGTAAGTCAGCAGCAATAAATGCAGGATTTGCATCGGCATCAGCAATCACCAAAACTTCTGAAGGGCCTGCTGGCATATCAATAGCTGCACCTTGTAGTGATTGGCTGACTTGGCGTTTGGCTTCGGTAACATAAGCATTACCGGGGCCAAAGATTTTATCTACTTTAGGAATAGATTCTGTACCAAACGCCATTGCCGCAATCGCCTGCGCACCACCGACTTGGAAAATTTCATCAATACCAATTTGTTGAGCAATATATAAAATTTCATCAGCAATAGGAGGAGGAGAGCAAAGAATAACTTTGCGACAACCTGCAATACGCGCTGGGATACCTAACATCATTACGGTTGAAAGTAATGGAGCCGAGCCACCAGGAATATAAAGTCCTACTGCATCAATGGGTCTGCTTACTTGTTGACAAAATACTCCTGGCTGAGTTTCTACTTCAATAGTGTTAGGAATTTGAGCTTCATGAAAACGGCGAATATTATTCATCGCCTGTGCTATTGCTTGTTTTATTTCGTTATTAAGTCTTGTTGTGGCTTCATCAATTTGCGTTTTTGGCACCAAAACACTTTCCGGCGCTGCCTTATCGAATTTTTGGCTAAGTGCTTTAAGCGCTTTATCCCCATCATTGCGTACCTGTGAAATGATGCTAGCAACTTGTTCTGTAATTGAACCGGATGCTGAAATAGCAGGGCGAGTTAATAGCACTTGTTGCTGTTCTTGTGTGCATTCATTCCAGTAAGTTAATGTATTAAAACCCGTTTTCATCATTTCACCTTATTCCATCATTTTTTCAATTGGTAAAACAAGAATTGAACTTGCACCTAATGCTTTTAACTTTTCCATTGTTTCCCAGAATAGGGTTTCACTGCTGACCATGTGCATTGCAACGCGATTCTGGTCACCTGCAAGAGGCAGAATAGTTGGTCTTTCAGCACCAGGAAGTAACGCAATGACATCTTCGAGGCAATCACTTGGTGCGTGTAACATAATGTATTTTGATTCTCGAGCTTGGATAACGCCTTGAATACGCGTCAGTAAACGGTCGATAAGGGCTTGTTTGTCGGTTTCCATTTCCCCGTCGCGTTGGATCAAACACGCTTTTGAACGATAAATAACTTCAACTTCTTTTAAACCGTTAGCTTCTAATGTTGCACCAGTAGAAACTAAGTCACAGATAGAGTCAGCAAGACCTGCACGAGGAGCGACTTCAACAGAACCATTTAATAGGCATGATTTAAACTTGATACCTTTTTGGTCTAAATAACGTTTTAGTAGATTGGGGTAAGAGGTGGCAATGCGTGTATTATCTAGGCATTCAGCACCTTGATAGTTAAAATCAACAGGGGTTGCAAGAGATAAACGGCAACCACCAAAATCAAGACGTCGTAGTGTGAGATAACTCGGGTTTTCGCCTTGTGCTCGGCGTTTTAATAACTCTTCTTCTAATACGTTTTCCCCAATAATTCCTAAATCAACCACACCGTCCATCACCAGACCTGGAATATCGTCATCTCTTACACGTAAAATATCGATTGGCATATTTTCCGCATAAGCGATCAGACGTTGTTGGTTTAAGTTAATTTTGATGCCACAACGTGCTAAAAGGGCACGAGACTCATCACTTAAACGACCTGATTTTTGCATTGCTATTCTTAATCTTGTTTTGTCTAACATAATATTACCCTGTCCTTGTCTTAATTTTTTGTTTGAAAATTAGCTATAAAAAAACCCCGGAAGTTGCCTTCCGGGGTTTTTATTGTTTGTCTGCATTCAGACCACCGGAAGCGTTACTTAAACGTCTTCCAGCACTCATCGCCTGAAAGACTAGTCAGGATGATGGTGATGATGGTGGTTTAGTTGAATGCTATACATAATTATTTTCCTAGCTAATTACACTATTTGTTATTTGATGTGCTCGTTACTATTAATTTGTATGTATGTAGTAACCAACATTCAGAATTTGTCTGCCTTTCAACCTACATGATTTGCAAAGTGAAAAGCAACCTATTTTTTAATAATAATTTAATTATTTTGTAACCTTTTGTTTTTAATGCTATTTTAATATTTCTCTTATTTACTTAATGTCGCAAGTGAGCGAGTATATAGGGGTATGCTAAAAATTAACGAAATATAAGTAGTATTTATATGTAATGGCGAAATGAAAATTTTATAGCATACTTTAACTAAGCCATTTAAGTAGGGGAGCAAAATGAAACGAATAACCATCGTTGGATTAGGTTGGTTAGGTTTACCACTTGCCGCTGCGTTGCGTGATGCAGGTTATCAAGTTAAAGGGACTAAAACCACCGAAGATGGCGTAGAAGCAGCAAGAATGAGTGGCGTTGATTGCTGTTTAGTGAATTTAACACCCGCAATTGAATGTGATAGAGATGATTTTGATTACTTAATGGAAACTGACGTACTGATCATCACGTTGCCGCCAAGTGCCGCTGGTGGCGGTTATGATTATGTTGAAGCTATTCAAACGTTAGTGGATAGTGCAATGTCTCGCCATGTTACAAGAGTGATTTACATTAGCTCTACTTCTGTATATGGCAATCAAACAGGTAATATCACAGAAGAAATGGATATTCGACCAGAAACACAATCGGCAAAAATGTTAGCTGAAGTTGAAAACTGGTTACATCGTTTACCGTTAACCACTGTTGATATTCTTCGATTAGCTGGGTTAGTTGGCCCAGGTCGTCATGCCGGACGTTTTTTATCGGGTAAAAAACAAGTAAAAGGCGCGCATCAGTGTGTCAATTTAGTTCATTTAGATGATGTGATTTTTGCGGTTGAACAACTGCTTGCACAAAACGAAGGTGGTCATTTATATAATTTATGTGCCCCAATTCATCCTAAAAAGAAAGATTTTTACTCAAGAGTATCCTCTCAACTTGATCTTATTCCCCCTGAATTTGCAGATGAAGAGAAGCCGTTAATACGGGAAATTGACGGTCAGGAGATCTGTCGAGATCTTGGATTCCATTATCATTATCCAGATCCCGACAAAATGCCAATGAATTAACTTATAGGCAGTAATACAACATCACGGAAAATAGATCTTTCACTTAATTGTGCAAACCAGCGCTCAATATGTGGGAAGTGAGGTCTATCTTTACAAACCTCGAGCCATGGATAAACCAGTGGCGCGATAGCGATATCAGCAAGAGAGATTTCATCTCCAGCAAAATAAGTTGTTTTTGCCAGTTGGTTATCTGCAATTTTGATCAGTTTGTTAAGCTTTTCTTTTAATGCTTCAACAAGCTCGGGGTTCTGTTGCTCTTTAGGTGTGCGAACAATCATTATCATCATTTGTTGAATGGGTGAAAATAGGCTGCCATTTGACCAATCCATCCATTTTTCTACATTTGCTCGTTGTTTAGGATCAATTGGATAGAGTGCGTTATTCTCATATTTTGAGCATAAATAACGAATAATGGTATTAGACTCCCATAAAACAAAGTCATCATCTTGTAATGTTGGGATAGAAGCGTTGGGATTCATTGCTAAATAATTTGCTTCATTGAGTCCACCAAATGGACCACCAACATCAATTTGCTCATAAGGTACGTTTAACTCCTTTAAGCACCAAAGAACTTTTTTAACGTTAGATGAGTTTTTTCTACCCCAGACTTTTAACATAAAGGTCTCCTAAACCACGATAAGTAATAAAATTTCCCTCTATAGGGCGTTAAACATGAATATAAGATAAATCTCTATATATCAATGTTGGCGTCTTATTCCAGAAAGCCATATAGTAGGAAAGCTTTAACAAATTGATATAAAAGGGTGATCGGTAATGAAAAAAAATATTCCATCTGTTCTGGGTAAGGTTACCGCGGGAATGGGTTTACTGCTAATTATTTCTAGTCCTTCATTTGCGGTAAATAATCCTGTACCTCCTCAAATAGAGGCAAAATCTTATGTATTAATGGATTACAATAGCGGAAAAATTCTGGCATCGGAAAAACCTGATGAGCGTTTAGATCCCGCAAGTCTGACAAAAATCATGAGTAGTTATGTGGTTGGACAAGCCATCAAAGAAGGGCGGATGTCGCCAGACGATATGGTGATTGTAGGGCGCAATGCATGGGCAACAGGTAATCCGGTATTAAAAGGTTCATCATTGATGTTCTTGAAACCGGGTGATCAGGTCAAAGTTATTGATTTAAATAGAGGTATGGTCATTCAATCAGGTAATGATGCTAGTATCGCATTAGCTGAACATGTTGCGGGTAGTCAGGAAACCTTTGTGGATTTAATGAACTCCTATGCCAAAAATCTCGGTTTAACCAATACACATTTTAAAACAGTCCATGGATTAGATTCTGACGGGCAATATACAACAGCGCAAGATATGGCACTGTTAACAGCGGCTATGATCCGTGATGTACCATCAGAATACGAAATACATAAAGAAAAAGAATTTACATTCAACAATATTCGTCAGCCAAACCGCAATCGTTTATTGTGGAATAAGAATATGAATGTTGATGGCGTGAAAACCGGTCACACGAATGGTGCTGGATATAACCTTGTATCTTCAGCAACTGAAGGTGATATGCGCTTAATTGCGGTTGTTTTAGGAACTCCATCAGATAAAGTCCGTTTTGCTGAAAGTGAAAAATTATTAGGTTGGGGTTTCCGCTTTTTTGAAACGGTAACACCAGTTAAAGAAAATACACCACTAACAACACAAAAAGTATGGTATGGCGATAAAGGTGAAGTGGCTTTAGGTGTAGCTAATGATGCTTCAATCACTATTCCTAAAGGTGAACTGAAAAATTTAAAAGCCTCGTTTACTTTAACCAATCCAGTATTAGAAGCACCTTTAACGCAAAATCAGGTTGTGGGTACAGTTAACTTTTTATTAAACGATGAAGTCATTGAACAACGTCCTTTAGTGGTAAAAGAAGCGGTTGAAGAAGGTGGTTTCTTTAGTCGTATCTGGGATTTTGTGGTTAAAACAGTATCTGGCTGGTTCAACGCTATTTTTGGTTAATTTATCAATAATAGTTTTATCAACGCGTTACTGAGATTTCACCCATAAAGAAAGACTCGTTGTTGTTTTTGTACAAAAAATCCGTAATTGAAATACGATTACGGATTTTTTTGTATTTAATGAAATAAAGAGATTGCACACTTTAGCGTTTATATAAGTCCATCAATCTTCCCTTGATTATCAACATTTACGGCAATGGCCGCTGGTGTTTTCGGTAATCCAGGCATAGTGGTAATAGAGCCTGTCAACACAACAACAAAACCGGCACCTGCTGAAACATACACTTCACGCACATTTATCGTAAAATCAGTAGGGCGACCTAATAACGCGGGATTATCTGAGAGTGAATATTGTGTTTTTGCCATACATACAGGGAAATGGCCGAACCCCATATTTTCTATTTTTTCCAACATATTGCGAGCATGTTGGCTATAGGTCACACCATTTGCTCCATAGATCTCTTTTGCGACAGTATTAATTTTTTCATTAAGCGAGGCATTATCAGGATAAATTAATTGAAATTGGCTATGCTCATTTTCAAGTGTATCAATGACTTGATTTGCTAATTCAATACCGCCTGCGCCTCCTTTTTCCCACACTTTTGTAATTGCAAATCGACAATCTCTATCTAGACAAAATTGCTCTATAAACTGATGTTCTGCAACACTATCAGTAATATAGGCATTAAGTGAGATAATCACAGGTAAGCCATATTTTTTTAGGTTTTCAATATGTTTTTCTAGATTTACAATTCCTTTTTCAAGCGCAACTAAATCTTCATTATTCCATTCGCCTTTACCTAAACCACCGTTGTATTTTAGTGCTTTTGTCGTCACAACAATCACTGCACAATCTGGGCGTAACCCACTCATTCGGCATTTTATATCAAAGAATTTTTCAGCACCTAAATCAGCGCCAAAACCAGCTTCCGTAATAGTGATATCAGCAAGTTGAAGGGCTAATTTTGTTGCTCTCACACTATTGCAACCATGAGCAATATTAGCGAATGGGCCACCATGAATAATTGCAGGCGTATTTTCGAGTGTTTGCACTAGATTAGGGTTAATAGCATCTTTTAACAAACTGGCCATTGCGCCAACAGCTTGTAAATCGTTGGCAGTGACAGGGTTGCCATTGTAAGAATAAGCAACAATGATCTGAGAAAGCCTTTGCTTTAAATCTTGAATATCCTCAGCTAAACATAGAATTGACATAATTTCAGAAGCAACAGTAATAACAAAGTTATCTTCTCTTGTAATACCGTCTTTTTCGCCACCCAATCCCACAACAATATTTCGTAAAGCGCGATCGTTCATATCCATACAACGTTTAAACACGATTTGCTTGGGATCGATATTTAAAGGATTACCTTGATAGATGGAGTTATCAAGCATGGCGGCCAGTAAATTGTTTGCTGACGTAATTGCATGAAAATCGCCAGTAAAATGAAGATTAAGATCTTCCATTGGTACAACTTGAGAATAACCCCCTCCGGCGGCCCCCCCTTTAATACCAAAACAAGGGCCTAATGAGGGTTCGCGTAACGCGATAATGGCACTTTTTCCAATATGGTTAAGGGCTTGCCCTAATCCAACGGTGACGGTTGTTTTACCTTCGCCTGCGGGGGTAGGATTAATTGCTGTGACTAAAACGAGTTTTCCTGTTTTTTTTGTAGCAACTTTAGACCAAATGCTGTGGCTAAATTTAGCTTTGTATTTGCCATAAAACTCGATATCATCTTGATCAATATTTAAATTTTTAGCGATATCTTGAATTGGTAAGAGGTGTGCTTCTTGGGAGATTTGAATATCTGATTTCATTTTAGTTCTCTTTTTTATCCCGTTTCTGATGTCTCTAGTGATCTTTACTCATCAACTGTAGCCAAGGATCTAAATAAGGCCAATAGATTGATTAAGTTGTAATTATTTTCTATTCGATAACGTGTTTATCGTCACACCCTTTAAATAATTTTTGTAACAGACTCCTATCTTTGACATTTTGCTACTTATATTGAGTAAGATTTTTTTTCAATATCGAGTTTTCTTCTACACGTATTTTAACTAAGGATGATAATTTAATCTCATCCAAAAAAGATGTTCAAAGAGAAGAGCATCATCCTTTATTTTAGATAATAATAAAAAAGGCGCTGATATCAGCGCCTTATCCATTATAAATATCTGTATTTCGGACTCTCAGGTTTAGTCACAAGAAATTTTAATGGCTAATCCACCTTGAGAGGTTTCACGATACTTAGCATTAATGTCTTTACCTGTTTCGTACATTGTTTCAATGACTTTATCTAAACAAATACGAGGGTCGCTGACACGACGCAAAGCCATACGAGATGAGTTTACGGCTTGTACGGCTGCGATAGCATTACGTTCAATACAAGGAACTTGTACTTGTCCTGCAACTGGGTCGCAGGTAAGCCCTAAGTTATGCTCCATTGCAATTTCTGCAGCAATACAAACTTGCTCTGGGCTACCGCCTAAAAGCTCAGTTAATGCACCCGCTGCCATTGAACAAGCAACACCTACTTCGCCTTGGCAACCTACTTCAGCGCCTGAGATAGATGCATTCATTTTGTAAAGAGAACCAATAACACCTGCGACTAAGAAAAAGCGAGTATAAGAATTTTCATTTACAGGACGAATGAATTTATCGTAGTAAGAAAGTACAGCAGGGATAATGCCACATGCTCCGTTTGTCGGTGCTGTTACAACACGTCCACCAGCCGCATTTTCTTCATTGACGGCAAGGGCAAACATATTGATCCAGTCAACAACAGTCATAGGATCGGTTGTGGTTTTATCTTCTGTTACTAACATACGGCGTAATGCAGAAGCACGGCGCGGTACGCGTAATGGTCCAGGTAATAAGCCTTCGGTATTAACACCACGCTCAATACCGGACTTCATCACTTCCCATACGGCACCGAGATGAGCAGAAATTTCTTCTTTACTGCGCAATGCTAATTCGTTTTGCATCACTAATGCAGATAAAGAGAGGCCTGTTTCTTTACAGTGGCGACGTAAATCAGTCGCATATTGATAAGGATAAGGGACTTGAACCGTATTTTCTTCAGGTTGACCAAAATGCTCTTCATCAACAATAAAACCACCGCCAATAGAATAATAGGTTTTTTTTAATAGAACCTGTTCACCATTATAAGCGGTGATGGACATGCCATTCTCATGGAGGGGTAAATTGCTTTTATGAAAATTCATACCACCATCAACAGGGAAATCTACTTCTTTAATGCCATTTGCTAGCATTAAGCGACCGGTTGCTTCCACTTGTTTAATGAACGGTGTAATAGAATCTATATCAACAGTATCGGGTAAGTTTCCTGCTAATCCCATAATAATTGCCGTATCAGTGGCGTGACCTTTACCGGTTAAAGATAAAGAGCCATAAACATCAACGATAACGCGGGAAACAGAAGAGAGAAGGTTTTTTTCAGCAAGGATATCAACGAATTCTTTCCCAGCTTTCATTGGGCCTACGGTGTGTGAGCTTGAAGGACCGATACCAATTTTAAAAATATCAAAGACGCTAACCATAATATTCGCCTCCCTAATTAATTAAAGGCGCAACTGTGTGATTATTAGAGTGATAAGTGTCAGTTTTGAAGTCTAAATCTGTAATGGCTACTTCCTTTTACGAAAGTAGCCATTAGATGCCTTATTAGCCCATGAAAGAGTTAATTAAGCTATAGAAAACTGCTGAGATTGCGATAAGACCCATGATTACAACGAATACGTTGCTGATATGGCCTTCGTATTTCTTCATCGCTGGTACTTTGCGGATTGCATACATAGGCATCAGGAACAGTAACATTGCGATAATTGGGCCACCTAATGTTTCAATCATACCTAAAATGCTTGGGTTTAATGTTGCAACGATCCACGTTGTAACCAGCATAAACAGTGCAGTGATTTTGTTTAAACGATCTTTTTCGATTGTTTTACCTTTTTCACGCAGTGATTTGATGATTAAACCGTTGAAACCTTCACGAGCACCTAAGTAGTGACCTAAGAAAGATTTAGTGATCGCAACGAAAGCAATAAATGGAGCAATATAAGCAATAACGGGTGCTTCAAAATGGTTAGCTAGGTAAGACAGGATACTGATGTTCTGTGCTTTTGCTTCTGCTAAGTTTTCTGGTGTTAAGCTAAATACACAGCTAAACACGAAGAACATAACAGTGATAACCATCATAATGTGAGCATAAGCTAAAATGCGTGAACATTTTTTCTCAGCGTTTTCACCGTATTCTTCTCGTTTTGCAACAGCAAATGCAGAGATAATAGGCGAGTGGTTGAAAGAGAACACCATAACTGGGATAGCCAACCATAGTGTGACTAACAGACCTTGGCCCATACCTGATGTTGTTGCGTGATCAAAAGAGAGCGTATCAAGGATAGCACTATTCCACTCAGGAATAAGATACAGCGCTAAAACCATCAATACTGCAACAAATGGGAACACTAACACGCTCATTGCTTTAACGATAGCTTGTTCACCAAAACGAATAATCGACATGATACCAAGGATCAGTACCAGTGATAAAATTGCACGAGGTGGTGCAGACATGTGCATTTGGTTCACAATAAAGCTTTCTACTGTATTGGTGATAGCAACACTATAAACCAATAAAATAGGATAAATAGCAAAGAAATAGAGCAGAGTAATCAGTTTACCTGCTGTTTTACCAAAGTGTTCTTCAACAACTTCAGTGATATCTTCACCTGGGTTTTTACCTGATAACACAAAGCGAGCCATACCGCGGTGTGCAAAGAAGGTCATTGGGAATGCAAGAACTAACATAATCAACAGAGGAATTAATCCACCAATCCCTGCGTTGATAGGTAAAAATAGAACACCAGCACCGATAGCCGTACCGTATAAACCTAACATCCATACTGTATCTGACTTACGCCATGCTTTGTAATCACCTTGGGTGTTACCCGATGCGATAGAACCAGCTTTGGTTGTATCCATAATACTCTCCGAAATAACGCGGTAAAAAATAATGAATAAAAATAAGTGTGCGATTTTATTTCTTATCAGAAAAAATCACGACATAAATTTAATTATGAATAAATGAGTGCATTGAGTACCTGGTGTTATCTCAATATCTTCAATTACCACATACTAAAATCTTTAAATTTCAAAAGAATTAGACTCTTTTAAAATTTGAAAAAATATTCGATAAGTTTATATCCAGACTTAAGAGGTGCAGAATATAGTGTTTTTCAGGATAAACTACCGTGATCACCATCTCAAATGCTAAATATAACTGAAAAACCTAAAAATGTAACATTTTTTATATTTTGTGTTTTCAGAGGGGGTTTTTAAAACATTTTGAAATACTTTTCCATTTTTAATTGGTATTAAAAATAAATCTAAATACCTAAATGTTCATATGTTAATGATTAAATTCAGGCTTTTTTATTTCTTATGAAATAAATGATTTAAATCAATTGAGTTATTTTTGTTCACAATCAAAACATTATATTAACATCGTATGTTATTGATATATAAGAATTAATTATTTTATTTTATTTGTGTATAAAACTAGACAAAAGAATATAAAAATAAGGGAATACGATTATTTATTAATGATTTTACTTTATTCTATGAAATAAATATAACAATAACTCAATCATAAGTAGAATATTGTTTATTATTACGGCAATAAATTTGTTAATAAATGAGTTTGATACATTACTATATAGCGAATATAAAAACTTCATTTTGATTAAAATAACAACATATTTATTTTTGGACAAATAATATAATAATAGAGGATATTTTTATTTATATATTAATATATCGAAGTGGAAGTTTACTTAAGTTAAATATAAAAAGACCACAATAAATGTGGTCTTTTTTAATGTAAGAAAGGTTAGGCTTTTGTCCAACCTTTACGAATAGGATAAGCAAAACAGAGCTGATAAAGCTGTTGTACCCATTTTTGGAGTATATCGCCGCCTTTAGACCAAAAGATCTGGCTTAAACCACAAGACAGTAGTGCAACGATAAATGCGCCTACCATATCGATTGGCCAATGCACACCAAGGTAAATACGAGCCCAAGCAATCGCTAGTCCTAAACCCAGCATAATATAACCAATACGTTTACTGTTATGCCAAAACAGATAAGCTAAGGCAATGGTAAAAACAAATGTACCGTGGTTGCTAGGGAATGAAGGTGTTGCATCATGGTCAAGGAAGTTATGGCCAATATTAGCGGCAAACGGGCGTTCATGAGGGGCGATTGCACCAATCAGCCAAGAAATAGAGAGCGCAATACCCAAAGATACAGCTGCTTTACATGCTAATGTTCTTTGCTGGCTAAGATATTTTTCATTACCCCATAGCCAATAGAACGCTAAAGAGAGCGGAAAAAGATAGACAAGATACTTAGCAATAATAACCGCCATGCCAATTTCGAAAGGTGATGCTGCAGGTGTTGCATTCATCATTGAAAATACGGCTAAATTAAGTTGTTCCAGCAAAGTAAGCTCCATACATGTCGTGCTGATAAGCGATGTTTATGATACATAATACGCAAGTTTTCAAGGGTAAATGAGGGAGTAATAGGGGTAAAGTGTTTTTTTCTTATTTAATTGTGCTTTTTTTAAAAGATTTGTCAGTTTTAGCTCAAATTGACCAAAAACACGCTTAAAAAGAGTATTACGCTTACCGTATTGCTCTCACATTGCTCTTTTTCTTATCTTCAATGAGGAATAAATAAATGTGGCTCCAAAAAAATATTGTACTTAATGCCAAGCCAAGAGGGTTTCATTTAATTACACAAACATTGATCCAAGAATTACCCGAACTAAGACAATACAAAATCGGAATTGCTCACTTTTTTATTCAACATACTTCAGCTTCATTGACGATAAATGAAAATGCCGACCCGACAGTACGAAGTGACTTTGAAAGCTTCTTTAATCAAAGTGTAAAAGAGAATGAAGATTACTATCTTCATACTTATGAAGGTAGTGATGATATGCCAGCCCATATAAAAAGTAGCTTACTTGGGCAAAGCGTCACTATTCCTATTAGCCAAGGTGAACTTAATTTAGGAACTTGGCAGGGGATTTATCTCGGGGAGCACCGTGATCGTGGTGGGCGTCGTCGTATTATAGTGACATTGCAAGGTGAGTGTTATTAGATTGCAGGCAATAAAAAACCCGACAGTTATTTCACCAAAGGGGTTGAAACTATCGGGCTCCTCAATATTTGGGGACATCAAAGAAAAGCAGTGGCACTAATTCAGACTCCGGGTTAGACAGAAAGTTCTCTGACTAATGAAAAAAAATAGAATTATTTTTTGGAAAGAGGGGAATATAAAGAGATAATGAATGAAATAAAAAAGGAAAAGCGCTAAAACATATTGAATATTAAGCTGTTTTAGCGCTTTTTAATTAGTTGTAGATGCCTAAATTTTCTTTAGCATATGCTTCAAAATCTGTGCAACCACCAATGTGTTTCTCATCAATGAAAATTTGTGGCACAGTTTCAACTTCTTTACCGACGGTTTTAGATAAATCAGCTTTTGTAATTCCTTCAGCTTGGATATCTACATAGCGGAAATCAAAATCGTCACGTTTTTCAGCCAGAGTTTCAGCCAGTTGTTTAGCACGTACACAATATGGGCAACCCGGACGACCAAAAATAACAACAAACATACGACACTCCTTATTGAGGAAATAAAATTCAGGCATAATAGTCTTTATTGTTTGATACTATGCCCTTTTATTAGACTAAACAAAAACAGTTATTGCCTTTTAGTGTAATAAATTATACCAATTTGCCGAATAATGAGATAGGACTGCGATACAGCATTTAGCGGAGAAAATATGGAAAAGCCTTCTAAACGGGATATGAAATCACTGTCTGATATGCCAAAACCCATCATAATCATAGAGATCGTGGGGATTATTTTATTAGTAGTTGCTTACTTATATATCAATCAATATATCACCTCTCCGCAGTGGTTAGGCACCTACACAGGGCAATTAACTCTGATTGTTCTAGGGGTTATCTGTATGATCCCACCTTCTATTCATATTGTATGGCGGGCGATTTATCGTTTAACGTTTTTAGGTATTGATAACAATCTTGCGAATAATAAAAAGAAAAAAGAGAATAACAAAGAATAGCGTACTGTTTTTTCTCAACAAAGCATGAAAAACTAAGAAAACCCAATTTGTAAATTGGCTTAATTTTCTTAGTTTTTCTATTTATTAGTGCCTTCAAGATAGAAAAAGTGGCAAAATAGCCTCAATGCCAAAAGGCACTCTTTTCTTTAGCGCGTAAAGGTTATTTGAATGAACGCTGTTGTTACCCCCGATCTGGATCAGCTAAAATCTTGGCTTGATGAACTACAGATTGCTTATTATGAATGTGACTCTTGTCAGGCGTTACATTTACCACATCTTCAATATATCAGCGGCATATTTGACGCTAAAATTGATATTCTTGAAGATGTGCTTGTATTTACCGCTATCGCTGAATTAAAACCCTCAGCAATAGTGCCTTTAATGGCCAATCTTAGCCAAATTAATGCAAGTTCTTTGTTTATTAAAACATTTTTAGAAATTAGTGATGAAAACTTACCTAAATTAGTATTCTGCCAGTCATTCCCTGTTGCTGCGGGGATCTCACTGAATCAGTTTGATCTGTTCTTACAAAAAGCAGAAGAACAATCGGCTGAAGTTGTCAGTGAAATTTTTAATAATGGTTTCTTGTATGGTGAAAAACAAGAAAGCGAAAATGAAGAAGATGAAGAAGAAGTTGAAATAAGTAGTTCATCAACGGACTCCTCCTATACTGTACATTAATATTAATCTCCATAACGGTCTCAAAATCTTATGCAATGCGCACGATTTAGTGCGGGTGATTGTCATTCTTGTGAATGGCTTTCTCTTGCTTATTCTGAACAAATCAAGAAAAAACAGCACAGCTTATTAGCATTACTACCTGAAAATTATTCTTTTGATAAATTAGCGCCTGTTGAAAGCCGACAAGCGCAATTTCGTAACAAAGCTAAAATGGTAGTTAGTGGCAGTGTTGAAAAACCAGTATTAGGCCTAAAAACACGAGAGGGTGTGGCCGTCGATTTATGTGAATGTCCTCTTTATCCTGACTCATTTGTACCTATATTCCCGATTTTAAAAACATTTATAGCGATAGCAGGATTAGTACCTTACGATATTGAGCGTCGTCGTGGCGAACTTAAGTTTATTTTATTAACCGAAAGCAGAAGCAATGGCTCGATGATGTTGCGTTTTGTTTTGCGTTCAGAAAAAAAATTAGAACAACTTTATAAAGCACTTCCGTGGTTACAAGAACAATTGCCTCAATTAGCTGTTATCTCTGTGAATATTCAACCTATTCATATGGCTATTCTTGAGGGTGAAAAAGAGATTATTCTGACTGAAAAAACATTTTTAGATGAATCTTTTAATCAAATTCCATTACATATTCGCCCTAGAGGTTTTTTTCAAACTAATCCAGAGGTCGCTTCATCACTTTATGCAACGGCAGGTCGTTGGGTAAGAGAATTAAATATCTCACATTTGTGGGATATGTTTTGTGGATCAGGAGGTTTTGGATTGCATTGCGCAGATAAATCAACCCAATTGACAGGAATTGAGATCAGTCCTGAAGCAATAGAATGTGCGCGTTTATCTGCTCATGAATTAGGATTAGAGCATGTTGAGTTTCAAGCCTTAGATTCAACAGGTTATGCATTAGCTAAAGAGTCAGTACCTGAATTAGTGCTTGTTAATCCGCCAAGACGGGGGATCGGTGAGGCACTGTGTGGCTATTTAAATAAAATGAAACCTCGCTTTATTCTGTACTCTAGTTGTAATGCTCAAACCATGGCAAAAGATATCCAGCAACTTTCTCATTATCGTATTGATAGAGTGCAGTTGTTTGATATGTTTCCTCATACTGCTCACTATGAAGTGCTTACATTATTGGTATTACAAGACAGTTAAGATATTCATTACAAAATAGGTAATGGGTGTTAGTATAAATAAGTATTTAACGCTCGATGGATAACATCGGGCGTTTTCTTTTTTGATTAGATAGGCATTCTATTTTATGCAGAATTTAAAAGCGTTGTTATTAGTGATGGTGCTATTAGGGCCATTAGGGATCGATCTCTATTTACCGACCATACCTGCTATTGCTCAAGACTTAGAAAGTAGTGAATCCCTTATTCAATCGACTATCGCTTTATTTATTTTAGTGTTGGGGATAGGGCAACTTATATCAGGGCCTTTGGTGGATAGGTTTGGTCGTAAACCTATCGCTATTGTTGGGATCTTTATCTATATTGTAGGTTCTATTATTGCTACGATCTCAACAGACTCAACACTTTTTATTATTTCACGATTATTACAAGCGTCTGCGGTGTGTTGTACTTCCGTTGTGGCTTTTACCTGTGTTCGTGACTGCTTTAATGGTAATGATGCTGCTCGTGTTTTCGGCTTTTTAAATGGTACTTTAAATATTATTCCCGCACTCGCACCCTTATTAGGTGGATTATTGGCTGAGTATTGGGGGTGGCGCGCACCTTTCGGATTTTTAATTTTCTATTCAGTATTTGTGCTAGTTTTGATCACTCGTTTCTTACCTGAAACTAAGCCTGAAAATACAGCTCAATCAAAACAGAAATTAGGTAAAACATACCTTGAGATTTTGTGCAGTAAACGTTTTTTAACTTTTGCCCTAGTGAATGCAGGCACAATGGGAATGGCATTAACTTATGTTTCATTTGCCCCTATTGTTTTGATGAATGATGCGAAACTATCACCGCTGATTTTTTCCATTGTTTTTGGTGTAAATGGTTTTTGGATAATGTTTGTTAGTTTTTATGTAAACCGTGTGATCCACCGTGTTGGCAGACCAATTTGTTTGATCTTAGGAGGCGGATTAATGGGATTAGGCAGTGTGAGCTTGTTATTAAGCTTAATGTTTATTCCTGCTGGAATACAAAACCATTGGCTGATTTATATGCTCCCTGTAGCAAGTGCTTGTGCCGGATTAGCCTTTATTATGGGGCCTGCGACAAGTTATGCACTTGAGCCATATTCGCAAACGGCAGGTATTGCCTCTGCTTTAGTTGGTTTTATTCAAATGGCAGGCGGTGCTGCTTTTGGTTTAACGGCACTGGCATCACCAGTACAACCTAAATTAGCGTTAGCCGTTGTCATGTTAATTGGGAGCTTGTTGGCATGGAATGCATATCGAGTAAGCCATAAAGAAGCATCAATAGAAAAGCTGGCGACACAAGAATAGAGCCATTATTTGCTATTATTTATTCAGCAATAAAAAATACCCCAGAGTGAAAAAATTCTGGGGTGTTTTTTTATCGGCAGCTTGGTTTACGTATTTTTAATTACGATGTTCAAACTCTAAGGCTTTTTTCTCAATCAATCTCATTAGAAGTGTCAGTATTCCGTTGATGCCTAAATAAATAATGCCTGCAGCAACAAAGACCATCACATCATAACTTTGACCAAATACTTGCCGGCTATAACCAGTTAATTCAAGCAAAGTGATCGTACTGGCGAGTGAGGTACTTTTAAATATTAATACAACTTCGTTTGAATAGGATGAAAGCGCACGTTTAAATGCATAAGGCAATATTACTCTTGCCGTTTGCACTGGTGACATACCTAATGCTTGGCAAGATTGCCATTGTCCTGAAGGAATAGCTCTTACTGCACCATAGAAAAGTAAGGTTGAATAAGCGGCACTATTTAATGCTAATGTGACCATGGCACAAAACCAAGGTGTTGATAATAACTCCCAAATCATAGGGAATTTTTGCAACACAGGAAATTGTCCCGGGCCATAATAGATTAAGAAAAACTGCACTAATAACGGTGTACCGGTAAATAAGGTGATATATGCCTTTACAATTTGAGTAATAACAGGTGTTTTTAATGCCAAAATAAATGTCATTAAAACTGAAAGTGTAAATGCTACCAATAAAGCCACTAATGTTAATGACAAGCTGGTTGGTAATCCCGGTAAAATATCAACAATATAATCCCACATTATGAGGCACTCCGTTCAAATCGAGTTGTTCTCATTTCTAACCATTTCAGGATATATTGACTGACCAGCGTAATGGCTAAATAAATCAGTGCAACAATACTATACCAAGTAAAAGGTTCTTGGGTTCTATTAGCTATACTTTGTGTTTGTAACATTAAATCATTAACACTGATTAATGAGACTAAAGCCGTATCTTTTAATAAAACTAACCACTGATTACCTAAACCGGGTAAAGCATGACGCCACATTTGAGGCATAATAAAGCGGAAGAAAATAGTAATCCGACCCATACCTAATGCTTGGCCGGCTTCCCATTGGCCTGTTGGTACAGCTTTTAAGGCGCCACGTAATGTTTGTGAAGCATAAGAAGCATAAAGAAGTGAAAGGGCGATAACACCACAATAGAAAGGTAGAGATTCAGTATCACCAAAATCTATTTGTAAGGTGAAAGAACCTAATTCAATGCCATCCATTAAGATCATGACACCTTGTAAGGTGCCATAATAGACAAAAAGAACCACCAGCATTTCTGGTAGTCCTCTGATTAGTGTTACCCAGCATGTTCCTAAGAAAGCAAAGGCTTTCCATCTCGCGGATTCCCATGCTGTAAACAACATGGCGAGAACTAATCCGATGATAAGAGCAGAAATAGCAAGTGAGACCGTAGTAACGGCCGCACCTGCTAGAGTTGTTATTTCATTCATTTATTAAGCTATTATTGTTATTCAAACCATTTTTTATAAATGACATCATAAGTGCCATCAGCTTTTACTTCAGCTAATGCTTTGTTCAATTTATCTTGTAAATCAGCATTGCCTTTTCTTACTGCGATCGCAAGGCCTGTACCAAAATAGTTAGGATCTGCAACTTTATCGCCTACAATACCTAATTCAGGATTTTTTTTCAGCCATTCATTTACAACTGCAGTGTCACCAAAGATAGCTTCAATACGACCATTTTTAAGATCTAATACTGCATTTTGGTAACTGTCATAAGGAACAGTTTTCATTTCTTTGTGTTGCTCATTGATGAATTTCTGATGGGTTGTCCCATTCTGAACACCAATTTGTTTGCCTTTTAAGCTAGCAACATCAGAGATTTTGCCTGTTACTGTAATAAATACAGCGGAGTTATCATAGTAAGAATCCGTGAAATCAACTTGTTTTTGACGCTCAGGCGTAATATCAATACCCGCCATTAATGCTTCAAAACGACGGAATTTCAGACTTGGAATTAAGCTATCAAAAGACTGATTGGTAAAGGTACAATCTGCATTAATTTTTGCACACATTGCATTAGCGAGATCAACATCAAATCCTACAATTTGGTTATTGGCATCAATCATTTCAAAGGGCGGATATGTTGCTTCAGTGGCAAAACGGATTGTCTCTTTCTCAGCCGCAGTTGCAGAAAGTGTAATACTGGTCAGAAGTGCTGCAAATAATATTTTTTTCATTGTCTGATCCCGATTTAGTGTGACAAGTAATTAGCAAAAGCTTCCGTTTGTGGAGCTGTGAAACGATAGTTATCACCTTGCTCTATAATACGGCCGTTTTCCATATATACAACTTTGCTCGCGGCTTTGCGTGCAATTTCAACTTCATGGGTCACAATCACTTGTGTAATACCCGTTTCAGAAAGCTCTTTAATAATATCAACAACTTGAGCTGTAATTTCAGGATCTAATGCCGCTGTCGGTTCATCAAATAAGAGAACTTGAGGCTCCATCATTAATGCTCTTGCAATGGCAACACGTTGTTGCTGTCCACCCGATAAATGTAGTGGGAAGCGTCCTGCATAATCACTTAAACGTAAACGCTCAAGTAACTTCATCGCTTTTTCTTTAGCTTGCGGTTTTGATAAACCTAATACACGACAAGGTGCTTCAATTAAATTATCAATAACTGTCAAATGTGGCCATAAATTATATTGTTGAAATACCATGCCTACATTTTGGCGTAATGAACGAATTGCCTTTGCGTTAGGCTGTTGGCTAAAGTCAAAATGTAGACCCGCAATTTCTAATTCGCCTGAACGTGGCATTTCTAATAAATTAAGAACTCTCATTAATGAGCTCTTACCTGCACCGCTTGGCCCTAATAGAACCATTGTTTCACCAGCAGAGCATTCCAGATTAATATCATAGAGTGCTTGGTGCGAACCGTAGAAACAATTTATGTTTTTTAATTGAATACTCATGCGTTTTTTCTGAATAGTCATTAACTGGTTCAAATAATAAAACGGTAAGAATAATTATGCAACTAAAACTGCATAATAAAGTGGTTTTTTTACGTAAAAATGGGTAATAAGGCTATTTTTTTTCACTGTTAGGTGAATTTTTATCCAGTTTGTAAGCGTTAGTACTTATCGTTTTAGCCATACCTTTGAAAATAAATAAGTGTGCAGGCATCATCGCAAACCAATAAAGTAACCCACTAAAACCGGCAGGATGCCACCAAGCACGAACATCGATTGAGCGAAGATTGCCACTATCATGGATAGTAAAAGAAAGTCGACCTAAACCGGGTGCTTTCATCCCAAATAATAAGGTAAGTTGTTTTTCTGGCTCTAGTTTGATCACTCGCCAGCCATCAATCATATCACCAAGCTCTAATGTGTCTCTGGGCGGTCGGCCATAAGTCACTTTATTTCCGACTATATCATCCATGATGGCGCGGGTTTTCCATAGCGCGTTACCATAAAAGTAGCCTTGTTCACCGCCAATCTGTTGTACTGTATGCCAAAGAGATGCAGCGCTAGCGGGTGTTGAGACAGTACAACCTGCATTTTTAGGGTAATAACCGTACCCCGGTTTCCAGCGATTACGAACCGCTGGAGAATATCCCCAATCCTGATTATCTAAAGCTGCTTCTTCATCAGCCAATGTTTCTTTTACTGCGTCATCAAATTTAATTAGGGATTGAGGAATAAGTTCGCGTAAAGGAGCATCGTTGGCTGGAAGATCATGTTTTAACCCTTGAATAAGCTCTTTAGCAATGGAAGTTGGTACGGACGTTATCATACTGATAAAGCCCGCAGAAATAAGACTGCCCGGCATAGGTAAGGGGATCAATACACGCTTTTTCCCTGAAATTTTAATAAAGCGCTCAAAAAGAGTTTGATAGCTAATATATTCGGGGCCACCAGCATCAAAAATACGATGTTGATGTGTGGGATGATGGATAATTTCTGTTAAATAGTGAATTAAGTTTTTTAAGGCAATAGGGGAAGATTTTGAACGAACCCAGCGCGGGGGCGTAAGAATAGGGAGGTTATAAACCATATCACGCATAATTTCAAAGGCGGCGGAGCCTGGGCCGACAATCATTGAGGTACGAATTTCAGTCACAGGGATCGCACTCGTTCTTAATACCTCACCTGTGAGTTTTCGGGCAATGAGATGGGGAGAATATTGCTGATCTTCATGTTGTAAGGCACTTAAAAAGATAATTTGTTTAACTTCTGTACCTTCTAATGCGTCTACAACATTAATTGCCGCTTTACGCTCTTGTTCAACTAAATTATGTGCATCGCCCATGCTATGGACAAGGTAGTACACGATATCAGTATCATGCATGACTTTGCTTAAGGTTTCTGGATTGTGCAAGTCCACAAAAATACAGCGTGTATTTTCCCAACCTTGAGACATCATCCAGTCAACTCTGCGCGCTCCCGCAGTGACTTGATGACCTTGTTTTATCAGAGCTGGAATAAGATTTTGACCAATATGACCACTTGCACCAAGTACTAATACACGCTGTTGATTCATTGTTAATCCACTGTAAAAAGAGAACGTTATTGTTCTATTGTTACTGATTTTTCTATGAAGTAAAGAAAGCCATTAATATTGGGGTGATTAAACTTAACACAAATCCATGCACAATAGCCGCAGGCACAATGGCAACACCACCACTTCTTTGTAAAACAGGTAACGTAAAGTCCATGGAAGTTGAACCACAAATCCCTAATGCTGTATTTCTATAACGATTAACAATGATAGGTATAAGCATAATTGCCGCTAATTCACGCATTAAGTCATTGAAAAACGCAGTACTACCAATAACAGGACCAAATGCATCGGTAAGTACAATCCCAGATAAAGAGTACCAACCATATCCAGATGCAATGGCTAATCCCATTTTCATTGGTAATCCTAGTAAATAAGCAGCTAAAGCACCACCTGCAAGCGCACTTACCCCCATGACGACAGCAACGGTTGTTCCTCTGCGGTTAATTAAAATTTGTTTTGGGCTCATTCCGCTATTACGCAATTGTAATCCGACTAACCACAGCAAGAAGATAAGTGCACCTTGGCTGGCATGAGATGCATAATGAAAAATTGACCAGCCTGTTAAGCCAACAAAAAAACCGACAACAACGACACCGCATAATTGTAACGATTCAAGAACCATTTTTATGCGTGATGGTGGCTTAGATTGCTTATGTGCAGGGACATGCCAAGGATCTTTTTTATCCAACAACCATAAAAATAGTAAATTTGCACCAAAGGTACATAAAAAGAAAACGCTGGCATAAGCAAGAATAGAGACTAAATTTTCACCAATATTATCTAACATGGCTAAACTGACGCCCATTAGAAATAGGATAACATAGACCATCGCACTAAGTAGGCGATTTGCCAAATGAAGTAATGGGCGATTGTTTAACTTAATCAAATACCCTACAAAAAGTGGAAGTAGGATAATCAATAACCCTGATAACATTTCTATTCCTTACTGAGTGCACTCAAATTATAAAATAAACTAATAACGTGACTTGTATTATAACATTTACTTATGTTGTTGTGGATACAGAAGCTGAGATAAATCTAAAATTTTTATTGAAGGCATGAGCCTAACATGTTTATCGATAAGTGGCTTTAATTGTTTGAAAAGTGAACGATTTGGGTATATATCGAATAGTTGAGTAAATTTTATTACGACACTCTTTAACTGTGATTTAATGAAAATATTCATTAAATGAAATTATTGGCAGATTAAGCATAAAATTAAGGTAGGAAGAATAAAAAACATAGCTTAGTCGTAACTAACGAGGGGATTTATGTATTTAGAAAGAGTGGAAATAGTTGGATTCCGTGGACTTAATCGTCTTTCACTACCTCTTGATATGAATACAGTGTTAGTGGGTGAAAATGCGTGGGGTAAAAGCTCATTACTTGATGCGTTAACACTCAGCTTGGGTATTGAAACCTATCAATATGCATTTACACCTGATGATTTCCATCGTCTGCCGAATGAGTCGGAAGAAAATAGTAAAAAAACCCTACAAATTATTCTGACATTTACTGAATCACGCCCTGGACGACATCGTTCTTATCGTTTCCATAAAATAGCACCTGTATGGGTTGCAAATGGTGATGAGCTAAAACATATCTATTACCGCATCAGTGCAGAATTAGATGAACAAAAGAATGTAAAAACATTTCGCTATTTTCTTGATAAAGAAGGAAAGCAAATTCGCTTACCTAATGGGCAAACTCAAGAAATCATTGCAGAGATTGTTAGGCTTTATCCTGTTCTTCGCTTGCAAGATGCGCGTTTTGTTCGTGATCTTACCTCTGACGTTATCGATCCTCATAAGGATCCTCATCGAGAAGCGTTTAATAATAAAATGAGTGAGTTAACCAAGGCATTAGTCAAAAATCCAGACGAGTTGTCAGATGAGGATTTACGCGAAGGGCTAGATGCCATGCAACAGCTATTAGGGCACTATTTTGCCGACCATGGTTCGTTGTTGTTTAAATCACATGCTCGTCATCGCAAAGTCAATGAGCCTCATGTGCGTGGATGGCATGCGTTAGAAAATATTAATAAGGTGTTGGCAAAACCAAATCAACGAAGTATTCGATTAATTATCTTAGGCATGTTCTCCTCTATATTACAGTCTCGAGGTAGCGTTGCATTAGATCCTTATGCAAGGCCTATTGTCATTGTAGAAAACCCTGAAACACGTTTGCATCCTATTATGCTTTCAGTGGCTTGGGGCTTACTTAATCTTTTCTCACTACAACGGATAACAACGACTAATTCAGGTGAGTTACTGTCACTAGCACCATTAGAAAGTGTGTGTCGTTTAGTACGTGATACTGACAAAGTAGCTGCTTATCGCGTTGGTAATCAACAATTACATTCAGATGAAGAACGACGCATTTCATTTCATATTCGTTATAACAGGCCGTCTGCACTTTTTGCTCGTTGCTGGCTATTAGTTGAAGGTGAAACGGAAATTTGGCTAATGAACGAGCTGGCAAGACAATGTAATTATTTTTTTGAAGCCGAAGGAATAAAAGTTATTGAATTTGCGCAATGTGGACTTAAGCCATTATTAAAGTATGCAACATATATGGGAATAGAATGGCATACCTTAGTGGATGGTGATGAAGCGGGTAAGAAATATGCCGCAACGGTTAAAGATTTTGCATCAAAAAGCAATGATGCTGAGCGTGATAGATTAACAAAACTTCCCGCCTTAGATATGGAACATTTCTTATATAAAGAAGGCTTTCGTAATGTGTATCATGATGTTGCAGGTGTGCCTGATAATGAAAAATGGCCAACCCGACGTGTGATTATTAAAGCTATCCAACGCTCATCAAAACCTGATCTCGCACTAACGGTAGCTAACAATGCTGCTCAACGAGGAGTAGACTCCATCCCCTCCATACTGAAAAGTATGTTTTCTCGTGTTGCATGGCTTGCTAGAGGCAAAGCAAATTAGGCCGTTATAGCAAGAAAGATAAACGCACGAGATCAATGTAGATTCTATTTAGCGATGAAGGTGAATATCATCGCTAAAGTTTTTTATGGCTGATTAAATTGTTATGTTTAGGAAGGATATTGTATGGCTTTTTTATCTTTAAAAAAGCGCGGGAGAGTGCTCACCCTTATTTTAATTACGTTTGCTATTGTCGCCTATTTTTTTTGGCCGAAAGAAAATGTACCGTC
This sequence comes from Proteus sp. fly-1067, assembly GCF_040139345.1. Taxonomy (NCBI): domain Bacteria; kingdom Pseudomonadati; phylum Pseudomonadota; class Gammaproteobacteria; order Enterobacterales; family Morganellaceae; genus Proteus; species Proteus sp. fly-1067. The sequence goes on from NZ_JBEEUL010000002.1 coordinate 207,652, forward strand.
ATATCAAACACAAATCATTACGAGAGGTGATCTGTCAAAAGAAGTGACAGCAACAGGTAAGCTTGATGCTGTGCGTAAAGTTGATGTGGGCGCGCAAGTCAGTGGCCAATTACAAACTTTGTTTGTGAAAGAGGGGGATGCGGTTAAAAAAGGTGATTTATTAGCGATTATTGATCCAAAAAAAGCGCAAAATGAAGTCACTGAATCGCAGGAAACTAACAATGAGCTTAGAGCGAATCTTCAACAAGCACAGGCCGAATTACGTTTAGCGCAACTTACATATCAACGTCAGTTAAAGTTGATTGGTACACATGCAATTGCACAAGATGAGCTTGATCGTACTAAAACGGATGTTGATGTTAAAAAAGCGCGCATTATTACCTATGAAGCGCAAATTAAAAAGAATCAAGCGACCTTAGATACAGCGAAAACTAACCTCCAATATACACGTATCACAGCACCTATGGATGGTATAGTGACGTTTATTAAAACCCTAGAAGGTCAAACCGTCATTGCTGCGCAAGAAGCACCAACGATTTTAACTTTAGCCGATTTAGATACGATGTTGGTAAAGGCGGAAGTATCTGAAGCAGATGTTATTTATTTAAAACCTGATCTTAATGCTTCTTTTACAGTGTTAGGTGCGCCTGATAAAGCCTTTAGTGGCAAGTTAAAAGATATTCTGCCAACGCCTGAAAAAATTAATGATGCTATTTTCTACTATGCCCGTTTTGAAGTACCTAATGAACAACATTTACTACGTTTACAAATGACCGCGCAAGTTAAAATTCTTATCGAAAATAAGAAAAATGTACTCCTCATACCACTTTCTGTTTTAGGCGATGATGCTGGTATTAATGAATATTACGTTGATGTTTTAGTTAATGGTCAGCCAGAAAAACGCACGGTAAAAATAGGTATGCGTACTGATGTTTATGCTGAAGTTCTCAGCGGATTAAAAGAGAACGATGCGGTTATTCTGGGTGAAACTTCAGGAGATGCATAATGCCGGCATTATTAGAACTCAATGAGGTTAGTCGCGCATATAGCAATGGTGAAGAAGAAATTGTTGTTCTTAATAAAGTCTCATTAACGATTAATGCGGGTGAAATGGTCGCTATTATGGGGGCGTCGGGCTCTGGTAAATCGACCTTAATGAATATATTAGGATGTTTGGATAAACCAAGTAGCGGTGAATATAAAGTTGCAGGTCAAAGTGTTGCACAAATGGAAGGTGATCAACTTGCAGCATTACGTCGTGAACACTTTGGATTTATTTTTCAACGCTATCATTTAATGGCACACTTAAGTGCAGAGCAAAATGTTGAAATTCCAGCCATTTATGCAGATAAAAATGCCACTCAACGTAAAGAAAGAGCGCGTGAATTATTAACTCGTTTAGGATTAGGTGAGCGAGTTAATTATCGACCTAATCAGCTTTCTGGCGGTCAGCAACAACGTGTAAGTATTGCGAGAGCGTTGATGAATGGAGGCGAGGTCATTCTTGCTGATGAGCCTACTGGCGCATTAGATAGTCATTCTGGTAAAGAAGTAATGGCTATTTTGAAGCAATTAAATGAACAAGGACATACAGTTATTATCGTAACGCATGATCCTTTAATTGCAGAACAAGCTGAACGAATTATCGAAATAAAAGACGGTAAGATTATTAGTGATAACCGTCATCAAACAACGATACATAAAGTTAAAAAAGAAACGACAACGGTTTTAACTTCCTCCTATTTTGGCCAAATTGTAGGGCGCTTTACTCAAGCACTAGAAATGGCTTGGCGTGCCATGGTTGTTAATAAAGTACGCACATTATTGACAATGCTCGGCATTATTATAGGGATCGCTTCTGTCGTAACGATTATTGTCATTGGTGATGCTGCAAAAAGTATGGTGCTTTCTGATATAAAAGCCATTGGTTCGAATACCATTGATATTTATCCGGGAAAAGATTTTGGTAGTGATTCCCCTGAAGACAGACAATCATTAACACTACAAGATGTCTTCGCTTTAAAGCAGCAACCTTATGTGCAAGCGGTCACACCACAAGTGCAATTTAGTACTCGATTACGCCGTGGAAACCAAGACTCTCCAGCCTCTGTTGCGGGTGTGAGTGAAGATTATTTTATTGTATATGCTATGAAGTTTTCACAAGGTCGCTCATTTACTCAAGATATGATCCTGCGACAAGCGCAGGTTGTTGTGATTGATGAAAATACTCGCCATCGATTTTTCCCGGTTAAGAAAGATGTGATTGGTGAGCAAATTATTATTCGCAATATTCCTTCTACGATTGTTGGGGTTATTGCAGATAAAAAATCAGCTTTTGGTAATGGGCAGTCATTACGTGTTTGGGTGCCTTATAGTACGTTAAATAGTCGTATTTTAAATCGCTCATATCTTGATAGCATTACGGTAAGAGCAATAGAAGGTTATGATGCCAGTGTAGCAGAGCAACAAATGATCCGTTTGCTCACGATCAGACATGGTAAAAAAGATATTTTCACTTATAACCTTGATAGTTTTATTAAAGCGGCTGAGAGCACTACGCAAACAATGCAATTATTTCTTACACTTGTCGCCGTTATTTCATTAGTAGTTGGTGGCATTGGTGTTATGAATATTATGCTAGTTTCTGTGACTGAAAGAACGCGAGAAATTGGTATTAGAATGGCGGTTGGTGCGAGAGCAAGTGATGTGATGCAACAGTTTCTCATTGAGTCTGTGCTGGTTTGTTTAGTTGGGGGAGTGTTAGGAATTGCTCTTTCGTTTAGTATCGCAATGATTGCAAGCGTAATGTTACCGGATTGGCATTTTGTCTTCCAACCTATTGCATTAATCAGTGCTTTTATTTGTTCAACTGCTATTGGGGTTATTTTCGGATTTTTACCTGCAAGAAGTGCCGCAAAAATGAATCCTATTGATGCATTAGCAAGAGAATAATTCAAACAATAAGATAAAAGCCCTCAAGTATATAAAGGGCTTTTATTTGAATGAATTAGGTATCATGCTTGACTGAAAATACCCGATTTCATTGGGCAAAATGTATTATCAGGTTTATCTATACTGTGCGTATCTTCTATTCAATGATAGGAATGATAAGGTCAGCATGGTCACCTTTAGGCCCTTTTATCGTGCTATAATTAACTTTCTGCCCCGCTTTAAGTGTGCGGTAGCCTTCCATTCTAATTGTTGAATAGTGGGCAAAAATATCCTCGCCACCTTTTTCTGGGGTAATAAAACCAAAGCCCTTAGCATTATTGAACCACTTTACTGTACCTGTCTCCATACTTAGCTTCTCTCATATACTTGTATTTATTTGTTTAACATCACTTTCAGTATATTTACTGAGCTGTTCATAAAACATACTCTATTTTATTGTTTCAGTCGTCAAGAGGTGAAAGGGACAGAAAGTGTTCCGATAAGGCGAAATTTTGATGTAGCTAACGCTTTGTTATTTTTTAGATGTAAAAAGAGGGAATAAAAAAGCGTTGATAGGCAGACTTTCCTGTGAGATGGTAAACTAAATGTCATAATTGAAAGTGACGTTTAACAAAACTATGAGTAATACAAAACAATGGGTCAGTTTGATTTTTTAACAGAAACCACGTTAAGGGATGATGTTCATCAGGTAAATGAGCCACCAGCAATGTATAAGGTGATCTTGAATAATGATGATTACACCCCCATGGATTTTGTTGTAGAAGTGCTTACGATGTATTTTTTTCTCAGTGAGGAAAAAGCAACACAAATTATGCTGGACGTTCATCATAAAGGAAAAGGAGTTTGTGGGGTTTATAGTGCGGATATTGCTGAAACAAAAGTGGCACAAGTTAATCTGTATGCAAGAGAAAACGAATACCCACTTTTATGTACTCTTGAACAAGCATGATCCGGTTAGTCTTTTAAGGAGGAGGTGCTTATGCTTAATCACGAATTAGAGCTGAGTCTTAATGTTGCATTCGCGAAAGCCCGTGATAACAGACACGAATTTATGACTGTAGAGCACCTGTTGTTGGCGCTATTAAGTAATAAATCGGCACGCGAAGCATTGGAAGCTTGTAAAGTCGATCTGGCAGTCTTACGCGAAGAACTTGAAGTTTTTATTCGTAAAACAACCCCTATTTTGCCTGAAAATGTAGACAGAGAAACACAACCAACGCTGAGTTTTCAGCGTGTCTTACAGCGTGCTGTTTTTCATGTTCAATCATCAGGTAAAAATGAAGTCTCTGGCGCTAATGTGCTGGTGGCTATTTTTAGTGAACAAGAATCTCACGCAGCTTATTTATTACGTAAGCATGACGTTAGTCGCCTTGATGTCGTGAATTTTATTTCTCATGGTATTTCAAAAGAAGATCAACAAAACGAAGATCTTTCTGACATGAATGATATGAACGCGCAATCTCAGCAAGAGATACCTCAAGGTGACGATCATATGGATAATTTTACAACTAACCTTAATCAGTTAGCGCGGCAAGGTAAAATAGATCCTCTGATTGGGCGTCAAGCTGAATTAGAACGAACCATTCAAGTATTATGTCGTCGTCGCAAAAATAATCCGCTATTAGTGGGGGAATCAGGCGTCGGTAAAACCGCAATTGCAGAAGGGCTTGCATGGCGTATTGAGCAAGATGATGTTCCTGACGTTATGAAAGGCTACACCATTTACTCACTAGATATTGGCTCGCTATTAGCGGGAACTAAATATCGTGGCGATTTCGAAAAACGCTTTAAAGCGTTACTGAAAACCCTTGAAAAAGATGAGAAAAGCATCTTATTTATTGATGAGATCCACACTATTATTGGTGCAGGAGCCGCATCAGGTGGGCAGGTAGACGCGGCAAACTTAATTAAACCGCTGTTATCAGGTGGGCGAATTCGAGTTATAGGCTCTACGACTTATCAAGAATTTAGTAATATTTTTGAAAAAGACAGAGCACTTGCGCGTCGTTTCCAAAAAATTGATGTAACAGAACCTTCACCTGATGAAACCGTTTTAATCATCAAAGGATTGCGTCAGAAATATGAAGCGCACCACGATGTACGTTATACCAATAAAGCGATTCAGGCTGCGGTGGATTTATCTGTTAAATACATTACAGATAGACATCTACCAGATAAAGCCATTGATGTTATTGATGAAGCTGGTGCAAAAACACGTTTAATTGCGCCGAGTAAACGCAAAAAAACGATCAATGTTTCTGATATTGAATCTGTAGTTGCTAAAATCGCACGTATCCCTGAAAAAACAGTTTCTAGTAGCGATAAATCGATACTGAAAAATCTCGATAACCAATTAAAAATGTTGGTATTTGGTCAAGATCCTGCAATTCATGCATTATCTGAAGCCATTAAAATGAGTCGAGCAGGCTTAGGCCAAGATAACAAACCAGTAGGTTCATTCTTATTTGCTGGCCCAACAGGGGTAGGTAAAACAGAAGTTACTGTGCAATTAGCGAAAGCGTTGAATGTTAAATTACTGCGCTTTGATATGTCTGAATATATGGAACGACATACTGTTAGCCGTTTAATTGGTGCGCCTCCTGGTTATGTTGGTTTTGATCAAGGTGGATTATTAACTGATGCAGTAATCAAAAACCCTTATTCTGTTGTGTTGCTTGATGAAATTGAAAAAGCACATCCAGATGTGTTCAATATTCTTCTACAAGTCATGGATAATGGTACATTAACAGACAACAATGGTCGCAAAGCAGATTTCCGTAATGTTATTTTAGTAATGACGACTAATGCGGGTGTGCGTGAAACGCAACGCAAGTCGATTGGATTTACAGAGCAAGACAATAGCACCGATGCTATGGCGGAAATTAAAAAAGCGTTCTCACCTGAATTCCGTAACCGTTTAGATAACATTATTTGGTTTAATGCATTATCACCTGAAATTATCTCTATGGTAGTGGATAAATTTATTGTCGAGTTACAAGTACAGCTAGATGATAAAGGGGTATCGTTAGAAGTTAGTCAAGAAGCACGTCAATGGTTGTGTGATAAAGGCTATGATAAAGCGATGGGCGCAAGACCTATGGCGCGTGTAATCCAAGAAAATCTGAAAAAACCATTAGCCAACGAGATTTTATTTGGCTCTCTTGTTAATGGCGGTTCAGTTTCTGTCACATTAGATAAACTAGCAGATAAGTTAAACTACGAGTTTGTCAGTCAAGAAAAGCTGGCTAAGAATGAAGATACCGTTATCTAAAAAATAGCGGTTAACTTACTAAGCCATAAATGCATACACCACAGGTGAGCATCAATAAATGCCTTGCCTGTGGTGTTTTTTTCACCCGTTATATAACAATAACGGGAGAGAACAGATTGGGATCAACGGCTACGGAAGATGATACGGCCTTTGCTCAGGTCATATGGGGTCAGCTCAACGGTAACCTTGTCGCCTGTCAGGATACGAATATAGTTTTTACGCATTTTTCCTGAGATATGAGCGGTAACGACGTGTCCGTTTTCTAATTCTACGCGGAACATCGTGTTTGGCAGAGTATCCAGTACAGTGCCTTGCATTTCAATGTTGTCTTCTTTGGCCATCTAATCCTCTAAGTTTTAATAACCATATTTTTTAAACGGCAAGATAATGCCGAAAATATTGTCCTATGTAAAGGAATGTTATCGGATAGCAATGGTGTTCACCTTGCTATTGCACTTAACATCCTTACCGTGACTTGCGTTTTACTGAGCTAAAGCAAAAGTAATAACAGAAGTCGTAATTCTTTATTTTGTGGTATTTATAACAATAAAATAGCAACACACCTTAACCACATAATAGGTGTGTAAGATAAAATTTTTGTATAAACCTTTTTGTATAAATAACAGAATGGCATTCTCAATTCTGTCTTAAATAAGAAGGGCTTTACAAAAACAAGCAGTGATTATAATTCCAACGATTGCTGATACCAACACTTTTTATCAATAATCACTTTTTTCCAGCGAGATAATGCATCTAAATAATGGTCACGCGAGATCTCACTGGCGCCTAACGAGGCAGTATGAGAGTTTAGCACCTGACAATCAAATAGTTGACCCCCATAACGAAGAAAATGGTTATAAAAAGCAATAAAGGCACATTTAGAAGCGTTATCTCTGCGACTAAACATCGATTCACCACAAAAAACCGCACCAATATTGACTCCATATAAGCCACCTACGAGTTCATCGCCTTCCCATACTTCAACAGAATGTGCTTCACCTTGATGATACAGCGCTTCATAACCTTCTTTAATATCAGGGCCTATCCATGTACCTTCATCACGAATAGAACAGGCCTCTATCACTGAACTAAAGGCGTGATTTAACGTTATTTTATACGGATGATGACGAATAAATTTACGTAAACTACGCCCAATATGCAAATCACCAGCAGGCAAGACAGCTCTTGGATCAGGTGACCACCATAATGGTTCTTCGTAGGGGAAGTACCAAGGGAAGATCCCTGATTGATATGCAACACGTAATCGAGAAGAGGAGATTTCTCCTCCTATCGCTAATAATCCATTAGGCTCTTTTAATGCTAAATGAGGCTCTGGAAAATCCAAATCACTATCGTCTAATTGAAACAACGGCATATTATGCCTCGTGAGCCGGAGTTAATAGTGCCTGTCTCTGGTGGAATTTAGCATAATGTCCTTGTTGTTTTAACAACGAAGCATGAGTGCCTGTTTCAACGATTTTTCCGCCATCCATAACGCAAATTTTATCCATTTTATCTAAACCGTGAAGTCGGTGAGTGATCATTAATACTGCTTTACCCTGACAATGTTGGTGTAAGAGAGCAAGGATCTGCTGTTCTGTGTCGGCGTCAAGGCCCTCTGTTGGCTCATCAAGCAATACAAGAGGTGCATTATGGAGTAGGGCTCTTGCCAGTCCCAAACGTCGCTGTTCGCCACCTGAGAGCTGTCTACCACCATCGCCCATCCATGCGTTTAAGCCTTCATCATTTTCCAGAAGGTGTCCAAGGCCAACTTGTTGAAGTGCATAGACTAGCTCTTCATCCGTAGCCTCTTCTTTTGCCATAATTAAGTTTTCTCTTAGGGTATGACTAAAGACATGAACACGTTGAGGAACAACAGACATCATTGAACGCAAAGTCGCTTCATCATAATCGGCAATAGATGAATTATTTAAGCGGATCGTGCCGTGAGTTGGATCAAAAGCGCGGTTGATTAATTGTAAGAGTGTTGATTTACCACAACCTGTTTTTCCTAACAATGCAATATGTTGCCCTGCTTCAATAGTTAAATCTACATGATTAATAACTTGCATCGGCTGAGCTGGATAAGTAAAGCACACATTATGTAGGGTAAGTGAAGCACTCTTTTTTCTTTCTTCTCCTTTTTCAGGGAAAGTGACATCTGGTTTTTGCTCAATTAAATGAGAAATACGTGTTGCAGATGTCATCACTTGCCCCAAATGTTGGAAAGCAACCGTAACAGGGGCTAAAGACTCAAATGCTGCCAATGCACAGAATGTGAATAAAGCAATTAGAGCTTCAGGCATAAAGCTATGGTCTATTCCATCTGCTGCTAGCCATAAAATTAAGGTTGCAGTCAGCCCTGAGGCGAGGATCATCAATGATTGCGATAATCCTGTTAAGTTTGCTTGTTGTGCTTGTCGGTGTAACCACTTGGCTTCAAGTTGCGCTAAATTTGCTCTAAAACGAGGTAACGCACCAAAAACAGTTAGTTCTGCTTGCCCTTGTAACATGCTAGTTAGCACAGTGCGATATTGCCCACGTAAATCAGTCAGATCACGGCCGATAGGCTTACCCGCATAATAGAACACAAAAGGTAAAACAATCAGCAAGGTGAGCATAATGCCACCTAATGTATTGGCTAAGCGAGCATCAATTAACCCAAGGCCAAACATAATCATCATAATGACGACAAAAGCGGCAATAATAGGTGATATAACACGAATGTAGAGGTGATCTAATGTTTCAACATCAGCCACTAAGCGGTTAAGTAGCTCACCTTGACGAAAACGTGCAATTCCACCGGGAGAAAGAGGCAAGATCTTTTCAAAGGTGAATACCCGTAAGTGTGATAACACGCGAAATGTTGCATCATGACTAACGAGTCTTTCAAAATAACGGCCCGCAGTACGAAATATCGCTGCACCACGAACACCTGCCGCAGGTAGCATATAGTTAAAGCTATAAATCCCCGCAAAGCCGGCTAGAGAAGTACCTGCTAAAAACCAACCTGATAGTGTTAAAAGGCCAATGCTCGCCAATAAAGTTAAGATAGCAAGAATAATACCTAGCAATAACATAAACCAATGGCGACGATAGAGTGCGAGAAAAGGAAGCAATACTTTCATAATTAAAGTTCCTCTTTACGATGAGCAAGAAGACGAGCAAAAGCCCCTTGTTGCTGGCTTAATGATGCATAAGTGCCCGTTTCAATAATTTGACCTTTTTCCATTACCCAAATCTGATCATAACCTAATGTTTCTTCCAATAAATGGGTAACAAGCAACGTAGTTTGATTTAATGATGCATTATTGAGTGCATGCATCACACGTTGTTCGCTATGAGAATCAAGGCTTGCCGCTGGTTCATCTAGTAATAATAATTGGCAAGGAGATAATAGAGCACGGGCTACGGCAATTCGTTGTGCTTGACCAACAGAAAGACGTGCAGCACTATCGCCAATGACTGTATTTAACCCATCAGGTAAATCGTTAATAAAATCGCTGACATAGGCGTTTTCAATAGCCAGATTAATTTGTTCTGAACTGGCATTTGGAGCGCTTAAACGTACATTATCAAGTAAAGTTTGTTCAGGTAAATTTGGATTTTGTCCCACCCAACTTAAACATTGACGCCATGCTTCAGGTGAAAGCTGAGTTAATTCAATACCATTAACTTTTAATGAACCGCGATAAGGTAAGAAACCTAAAAGAGCGTTTAATAATGAGCTTTTTCCTGCACCACTTTGGCCTACAATCGCAATACGTTGTTGAGGATTAATTGTAAAACTTAATGGGCCAGCCAATTTTACGCCTTGATGCGATAAAATCTCTAGTTCATGTGCCGTTATTTCAATACTTTCGTTTGTATTGATACGCTCATTACCTGCTAATTGAGGTTTTTCACCATCAGTCTCTAAAAACTCAACCAGAGACTCCGCTGCGCCCACTGCTTGCGCTTTTGCATGATAATAAGTGCCTAAATCTCGTAAAGGTTGAAAAAATTCAGGAGCAAGGATCAGCGCTAAGAAACCTGAAAAGAGGGTAACACCCAAACCATAACTGCCAAAATTAAGTTCACCTAAATAAGAAAAACCGAAATAAACAGCAACAACAGCAATAGAAACAGCTGTAAAAAACTCCAATACACCAGAAGAAAGGAAAGCCATTCTTAGCACTTCCATCGTACGTTTACGGAAGTCTTCTGTTGCTTCTGTAATTTGTTTGACTTCAGCATTACCACGATTAAATAGCCGTAATGTGTCTAGTCCTCTTAATCTATCGAGGAAATTACCACTTAAACGGCCTAACGCGAGAAAGTTTCTACGGTTTGCATCAGCCGCACCTAAGCCAACCAAAGCCATAAATAGCGGAATAAGCGGAGCAGTAAAGAATAAAATTAACCCCGCAACCCAGTTAACAGGAAATAGGGTGATAAGGATAAGAATAGGAACAATAGCGGAAAGATACATCTGTGGAAGATAACGAGCATAATAATCTTGCATATCTTCAATTTGTTCTAAGATAATCGTTGCCCAGCTTCCTGCTGGTTTGCCTTTAACCCAAACAGGGCCTAATTCTTCAAGTCTATCAAGGACAATTTTACGAATTTGTTGCCTAACAGCCATACCACAGCGATAACCAACACGCTCCCGTATTGCCATTACTGCTGCACGTAAGATAAAAATACCAATAAGGGTGAGAAAGGTAGGTATATGCGTATCACGGTTAATACTGTCCATGATAAATGCTTGAAGTAAAACAGCTAATAACCATGCTTGAGCAATAATTAATAAACCGCTTACAACACCTAGAATCATTGATAGCCGTAGCCATCGACGGGCTGGAGCACTTTGCTGTTTCAGCCATCGAACCAATTCATTTTGTTTAGTTTTATCCATAAGAAAAGATTCAAATCTGCAGGTGAGATACAAAGTATCAGAAAGGCCAAGGTAAGTAGTTATACTCTTTGGCAACCAGGTTAGTATGTTACATGGTAAAAGGCGCTACTGAAATAGCGCCTTGAAAGGAAGTGATGATTTTAGTTGGATTTTTGTGCGTCTAAGTAACGTTCTGCATCTAAAGCGGCCATACAACCGGTTCCTGCAGAGGTAATTGCTTGACGATAAATGTGATCCATTACGTCACCTGCTGCAAAAACACCTTCAATTGAGGTTTGAGTTGCATTACCTTGTGTGCCTGATTGTACCTTGATGTAACCGTTATCTAATTCCAATTGTCCATCAAAAATAGCGGTATTTGGGCTATGTCCAATGGCAATAAATACACCCATTACATCCAATTCTTCGGTTTTATCGCTCTTAGTATCTTTTAAACGAACTTTGGTCACTCCCATATCGTCGCCAAGAACTTCGTCTAAAGTACGATCAGTATGCAAAATAATATTGCCACTGTTTACTTTGTCCATTAAACGATTAATTAAGATTTTTTCAGAACGGAATGAATCACGGCGGTGTATCAGATGAACTTCGGATGCAATATTGGCTAAATACAGTGCTTCTTCTACTGCAGTATTACCGCCACCAACGACCGCGACTTTTTGGTTACGATAGAAGAAACCGTCACAGGTTGCACAAGCAGAGACACCTCGGCCTTTAAAAGATTCTTCTGAAGGTAAGCCGATATAACGTGCAGAAGCACCTGTAGCGATAATTAATGCGTCACAAGTGTATTCTTGTTCATCACCAAATAGACGGAAAGGACGGTTTTTCAGATCGACTTTATTAATATGGTCAGAGATAATCTCTGTATTAAATTTTTCAGCGTGCTGAAACATGCGATCCATTAAACCTGGGCCTGTTAACCCTTCTGGGTCGCCGGGCCAGTTTTCGACTTCTGTTGTTGTTGTCAGCTGACCGCCTTTTTCAACACCCGTAATCAGTACTGGTTCTAAGTTTGCTCTTGCAGCATAAACGGCAGCGGTATAACCCGCAGGGCCTGAACCTAAAATAATAAGTTTGCTATGTTTGATGGTGCTCATGTGTACCTCATCTCTGATTAGGCGTGATGCGAATTGGGGGATTGTAGGAGAAATAAGACGTTAAAAAAAGCCAATGACGAGAAATAGACATAATATTTTAGCTATTTTAGCAATAGTTAATACTAATATAGTTTAATAATTATAGAGTTATATTGGGCTAACATCATCGAATCAACATGAAACATTTTGCTTTACAATTGATGACTATCTTGCGTATATAGAGAATAACATAGCGCCTTGTTCTGATTTTTACTCATTTGCTTTGACAATCCGCTGTACATTTGCGAAAACATGATTGTTAAAGATAATTATCTTCGGATGTTATAGGTACAATTTTTCGACAGACAGGGTGTAAGATAGTTACTTTGCGATATTTGCTAATGAGTATTTAGATAAAATAGATGTTTTATCTGGCATTAAAAGAAAATAGATTGGTAGTTTGCTCTGACCGTTTGATACCGAAGTTTCGACATTGATGCTGAAGGTGTACAGGTATGGGTATAGGAAAATAAAGTAAGAGAAAAAGAGAAAGAGAGTATAGAGATGATTGATAATAAAAAACGTCCGGGTAAAGATCTTGATAGAATAGACCGGAATATTCTAAATGAGCTCCAAAAAGATGGTCGTATTTCAAACGTTGAGTTATCTAAACGTGTTGGTTTATCACCAACACCTTGTTTAGAGCGAGTACGTCGTTTAGAGCGCCAAGGATTTATTTCTGGTTATACTGCGCTGTTAAACCCTCATTACCTCGATGCATCATTACTGGTATTTGTGGAAATCACACTAAACCGTGGCGCGCCAGATGTTTTTGAACAATTTAATATGGCTGTTCAAAAACTTGAAGAAATCCAAGAATGTCATTTAGTTTCTGGTGATTTTGACTATCTGTTGAAAACTCGTGTGCCTGATATGTCTGCTTACCGTAAATTACTGGGTGAAACTCTGTTACGTCTTCCGGGTGTTAATGACACACGTACTTACGTGGTTATGGAAGAAGTTAAACAAAGCAACCGCCTTGTAATCAAAACTCGCTAAGCCAACTTAATAGGTTGGTGCAAAGCAGGAAAAAATTAGGTACACTCCTGTTTATGCATACAGTTTCAACGCTGAGATATCTCAGCGTTGTTCCGTTTTAATTTAACCCTAAGTTAAACCTGGAGAGCCCTCTTTGAGCCAGGAATATACAGAAGACAAAAATATTCGTTTAACAAAGATAAGTAACCGTCGTCGTGTTTGGGAAGCTATTCTCATTTTAATCGGGATTGGTGCTGTCTTTTTGATGGTTTCTTTATTTAGCTTTCATCCCTCTGATCCTAGCTGGTCACAAACCACATGGAATGAACCTATTCAAAACCTAGGTGGCAGTATCGGAGCATGGTTAGCTGATATCCTATTTTCAGCATTTGGCTTACTCGCCTATGCTATTCCAGTTGTGGTTGTTTTTGGTTGTTGGAATTCATTGCGCTACCAAAAAAATCGCGAATATACTGACTTTTTCTCCCTTGCACTTCGCACGATTGGCGCCTTGGCTCTGGTTTTTACCTCTTGTGCATTAGCTGATCTTAATTTTGATGATATCTACAATTTTAGCTCAGGCGGTGTTATTGGCAGCTTATTTAGTAAGGCATTGTTACCTTGGTTTAATGTATTAGGCGCAACACTTGCATTGTTATCTGTTTGGGCTGTTGGTTTTACATTATTTACAGGATGGTCGTGGCTAACTATCACCGAAAAGATTGGTGCAGTTATCCTTGGTACGGTGGGGTTTATTACTAATCGAGGCCAACACGACGCTGAATATGAAGACGAACAAGATGATAACACTCAAGATTTTGTTGATGATGTTACTGAACATTCAAATCAAACAGAAAAACAATCATCAGAACTAACAACAGAAGAGAGTGATGACATCTTATTTTCTGCGCCTTCAGCGCTTGAACTTGCTCGTCAGCAAGATATTGATTCATCGCAACCTTCTAAAACAGAAGAAGATGACTTGCCTTCATTCAGTGCAACAAATGATACCGACGATCATGTTCAATCATTAGCACCAGCTGCGCCTGTTATCGCCGAGTCTGTTGCAGAAAATACGTCTGAAATAACAGAAGAAGCACCTGAACATTACCGTTTTGATATTCCGGAAGCCTTCCTTAAAAAAGATATTCAGCCAGAAGCCAGTGCTCCTCAACATTCTGTTTATTCAATTCCAGAAGAGAACACATCTTCTGTGAAGCCATTAGTTGAGAATAACCCTATTGCACAACCTGCAGAGAGTTTTATGCCTGTAGGACGAGCTGAACCTACATTTTCACTGGCGCCAGATAGCGATGATACCTTAACACAAGCTGCAACGGTGACTGCCGGAGTCGCAACAAGTGCCTTAGTCAGTCACGGAGCACAAGTTAAACAAGGCTTAGGACCTGAACTGCCACGACCAAATCCAGTACGTTTGCCTACTCGCCGTGAGCTTTATGGTATTCACATCCCTTCGCAACGTGAAGCAGAGCTACGTCGTCGTGAAGAAGCGGTTCAATCTGAGCCTGAAGATGAGTTAGCTGATATTCAAGACCAAGCGAATTTTGAACAAGAATTACGTCAGCAATTTCTAGAGCAACAGCGTGAACGCTATGGTGACGAAGCTGATGAGGTTATTGAGCAATCCACCTCTCATTATGAGCCGAATATTGAAACACCACTTTCTTCCTTTGATTATCAACAAGATAATTATCGAGACGAACCTACTGTTACTGCAAATACATTCTCTTCAGCAGAAGATAATAGTCATGAGATCGACGAAAACGAGCTTTATGAACAGCAACAACTCGCTGCGCAATTTAAGCAACAATTGCAGGATCGTTATGGTGATGATGTTTCGTTAGATGATGAAGATGATGAAGTTTTGCCTCAAATATCAACATCAGCACCTTCATTACAAGCAACTACGGGTTACCAACCTCATATTCAACATTCGTTTGCCTCACAATCAGCAAAGCCAACGCAAACAATGGAGAAAAAAGTAGAGTATCCAACCAGTAATGCATTTTTACAAATCTCACCTCGTGATGATGACGAGGAAGAGTACACCCCAAAAATTGAGTTAGAAAGAGAACTCTCCGCATTAGAAGCTTTCTCACCTATTGATGATTTATTGGATGAAGAGCCGATAGAGCCGGTATTTACGCCGATTGTTTCTGAACCTGTTACGCCACGTGCTGTATCTCAAACTGCATCGCAATCACGTATTGAACCACAGCCAAATATGGCTCAGCATTTTGCACAGCAACAGCAACAGCAACAGCAACAGCAACAGCAACAGCAACAGCAACAGCAACAGCAACAGCAACAGCAAGAATCTTTAATTCACCCATTCTTGATGCGTAATGACAGACCGTTGCAAAAACCAACCACACCAATGCCTTCTCTGGATCTATTAACAACACCGCCAGTAGAAGAAGAACCTGTTGATATGTTTGAGCTTGAGCGTATTGGTAAACTTATTGAAGCGCGTCTTAATGATTACCGTGTTAAAGCCAAGGTGGTTGGTATTTCGCCGGGGCCTGTTATCACGCGATTTGAACTTGAACTTGCGCCGGGTGTAAAAGCCGCTCGTATTTCAAATTTATCACGCGACTTAGCACGTTCATTGTCTGCTATTGCAGTGCGTATTGTTGAGGTTATTCCAGGAAAACCGTATGTAGGATTGGAATTACCTAATAAAAAACGTCAAACCGTATATATGCGTGAATTGTTAGATAGTGATGCATTTCGTGACAGTCGCTCTCCATTGACTGTTGTCTTAGGTAAAGATATTGGTGGACAACCTGTTGTTGCCAATCTTGCTAAGATGCCACACTTATTGGTGGCTGGTACAACAGGTTCAGGTAAATCTGTCGGTGTGAATGCGATGATTATAAGCATTCTCTATAAAGCGAAACCAGAAGATGTTCGTTTTATTATGATTGACCCTAAAATGCTTGAGTTATCTGTATATGAAGGTATTCCGCATCTTCTGACTGAAGTTGTGACAGATATGAAAGATGCCGCAAGTGCGTTGCGATGGAGCGTGGCGGAAATGGAGCGTCGTTATAAATTAATGTCCGCACTTGGTGTACGTAACCTTGCGGGTTATAACGAAAAAATTAAAGAAGCTGAAGCAATGGGACGCCCAATTCCAGATCCATTCTGGAAACCAACAGATACTATAGCGACAGAAATGCCAACGTTGGAAAAAGAACCTTATATCGTGGTTGTCGTCGATGAATTCGCTGATTTAATGATGACCGCAGGTAAAAAAGTGGAAGAGTTAATTGCTCGCTTAGCGCAAAAAGCACGTGCTGCGGGTATTCACCTTGTACTTGCAACACAAAGACCTTCAGTTGATATTATTACTGGCTTAATTAAAGCCAATATACCTAGCCGTATTGCCTTTACAGTTTCAAGCAAAATCGACTCTCGAACTATTTTAGATCAAGGTGGTGCTGAATCATTATTAGGCATGGGTGATATGCTTTATGCACCGAATGGTTTTGTGCCTGAGCGTGTTCATGGTGCTTTTGTTAGCGATGATGAAGTACATGCTGTTGCAACTGATTGGAAGGCACGAGGTCGCCCACAATATATTGAAGCTATTACTAAGTGTGGTGAAGAAGGCGAAAGTGGTAATGGTGGTGGTTACGATGACGGTGAAGAACTTGATCCATTATTTGACCAAGCAGTAGAATTTGTTGTTGAAAAACAACGAGTTTCTATTTCTGGTGTACAGCGTCAATTTAGAATTGGCTACAACCGTGCTGCAAGAATTGTAGAGCAAATGGAGATGCAAGGTATTGTCAGTACGCCAAATCACAACAATACGCGTGATGTACTTTCACCACCACCGTCTGATATGTAATATCTTGAAAACTCAGTTATCAGCTAATTAGATAGCATGATAACCTGCACAATATCATTAAAATTTATACGCCGACATTATGTCGGCGTAATCTCATGCCGAGGCTTGTAGAATGAAAAAAGTATTATTTGCAGTGTGCGCGATGACATTAATAAGTAGCCAAGCCGCTTGGGCTGATGCGCGCCAAGATCTGCAACAACGATTAAATAAAGTAAATAGTTTTCAAGCTAACTTTAGTCAAACTGTCACTAGTAATGAAGGTGCCCTTATTCAAAAAGGGGAAGGTAATTTAAAAGTACAACGTCCAGATTTGTTTAATTGGCAAATGACTGCGCCTGATGAGAGCACATTGATTTCTGATGGCAAAACATTATGGTTTTATAATCCCTTTGTAGAGCAAGTCACAGCGAGTTGGCTTGAAAGTGCGACAACCAACACTCCGTTTATGTTGATCGCGCGTAACGACAGTAAAGAATGGCAAAATTACGAAATTAAACAAACGGGTGACCGTTTTGAGCTAACACCAAAAGTAGAAAATAACTTAAAACATTTTACGATCACCGTGTTACCTAATGGGCAAATCCAGCAATTTGCTGCCACAGAACAAGATGGTCAGGTGAGTAATTATCAACTCACGGCTCAAACGGTTACGCCAATCGATGCATCCGCATTTCGCTTTACACCTCCTGCGGGTGTGACTGTGGATGACCAACGTCAGTGAGGATATTTTGAGTAATTTATCACTCGATTTTTCACGCAATGAGTTCCAACCTCTGGCTGCAAGAATGCGACCTGAAACATTGGAGCAATATATCGGACAAACGCATTTGCTTGCCGAAGGTAAGCCATTACCTCGTGCTATTAAGGCAGGGCAATTGCATTCCATGATTTTATGGGGGCCACCAGGAACAGGGAAAACAACCCTTGCTGAGATTATTGGTCGCTATGCACAAGCTGATATAGAACGTTTATCTGCGGTAACATCGGGTATTAAAGAAATCAGAGAGTCTATTGAAATTGCGCGCCAAAATCGTAATGCAGGGCGCAGAACAATACTGTTTGTTGATGAAGTACATCGTTTTAATAAAAGCCAGCAAGATGCTTTTTTACCTCATATTGAAGATGGAACTATCACTTTTATTGGCGCAACGACCGAAAACCCTTCTTTTGAACTTAATTCAGCCTTGCTCTCTAGGGCGAGAGTTTATCTATTACGTTCATTGAGTGAAGCTGATATTGAGTTAGTACTTCAACAAGCATTAGATGATACTGAGCGTGGTTTAGGTGGTCGCAATATCATTTTACCTACTGACACCCGTAAAATGATTGCACAATTGGTTAATGGTGATGCACGTCGTTCATTAAATTTACTTGAAATGATGGCAGATATTGCTGAAGTAGATAGCCAAGGAAAACGTACATTGACACCCGCGTTACTCACTGAAATCAGTGGTGAGCGTAGTGCGCGTTTTGATAATAAAGGTGATCGCTTTTACGATCTTATCTCTGCATTGCATAAATCAGTAAGAGGGTCTGCACCTGATGCAGCACTTTATTGGTACGCAAGGATCATAACAGCAGGTGGCGATCCACTTTATGTTGCTCGCCGTTTATTGGCAATCGCATCAGAAGATGTAGGTAATGCCGATCCTCGTGCAATGCAAGTTGCTATTGCTGCATGGGATTGCTTTACGCGTGTAGGGCCTGCTGAAGGTGAACGCGCGATTGCGCAAGCCATTGTGTATTTGTCTTGCGCACCAAAAAGTAATGCGGTTTATACTGCATTTAAAGCAGCTATTGCAGATGCCAAAAGTAAACCTGATTATGATGTGCCTGAACATTTGCGTAATGCACCGACAAAACTCATGAAAGATATGGGGCTTGGTGCTGAGTATCGTTATGCTCATGATGAGCCTAATGCTTATGCGGCTGGAGAGGTTTATTTTCCTAAAGAAATGGCCAATACGCAGTACTATTACCCAGTAAAAAGAGGGTTAGAGATCAAGGTTGCAGAGAAATTAGACTGGCTTTCTCAACAAGATCAAAATAGTGCTACAAAACGCTATCGCAAAATGTAAAGATGCGGTAAGGTTATTAAATTATCATTAATTTCTTAACTATGCCTTGTCTCAGATATCTTTTTATAAGATAGGAGAGAAGGTTTTTATTAATCTATCAATAAGCACAGGATAAGCATGCTCGATCCAAATCTACTGCGTAATGAGCTAGACGCGGTCGCCGAAAAACTGGCTCGCAGGGGGTTCACCCTCGATGTGGAAAAAATCCGTCAACAAGAAGAACGCCGTAAGGTGTTACAAGTTGAAACCGAATCCCTGCAAGCAGAACGTAATTCTCGATCGAAGTCCATCGGTGCGGCAAAAGCGCGTGGTGAAGATATTGAGCCACTTCGTCAGGAAGTTAACCTGTTAGGTGAAAAACTTGAAGCTGCAAAAGCAGAACTTGAAGTTCTTCAAGCAGAAATCCGCGATTACGTTTTAACTATCCCGAATATGCCAGATGATGCTGTGCCAAATGGTAAAGATGATAGCGAAAACGTAGAAGTTTCTCGTTGGGGCACACCAAAGACTTATGATTTCGAATTAAAAGATCATGTGACTTTAGGTGAGTTGACTGATGGTTTAGATTTCGCTTCTGCGGTGAAAATTACTGGTTCACGTTTTGTTGTGATGAAAGGTCAAATTGCACGTTTACATCGTGCTATCACACAATTTATGCTGAATCTGCATACCGAAGAGCACGGCTACCAAGAAATGTATGTTCCTTACTTGGTTAACCACGCAACTCTGTACGGTACAGGTCAGTTACCTAAATTTAGTGAAGACTTATTCCATACTAAACCGTTAGAAGAAGAAGCAGAAAGCCAATACGCGCTTATTCCAACAGCAGAAGTGCCAGTTACCAACATGGTAAGAGACGTTATTCTCGAAGAAGACGATTTACCATTGAAAATGACAGCTCATACGCCATGTTTCCGTTCAGAAGCGGGCTCTTATGGCCGTGATACTCGTGGCCTTATTCGTATGCACCAATTTGATAAAGTTGAGCTGGTTCAAATTGCTCATCCTGAAAAATCAATGGAAGCATTAGAAGAGCTAACAGGTCATGCTGAAAAAGTACTGCAATTACTGAATCTGCCATATCGTAAAGTTGTGCTTTGCACAGGTGATATCGGTTTTGGTTCACGTAAAACTTACGACTTAGAAGTTTGGGTTCCGGCTCAAAATACTTACCGTGAAATTTCTTCATGCTCAAATATGTGGGATTTCCAAGCACGTCGTATGCAAGCGCGTTTCCGTTCTAAAGGTGACAAGAAAACACAACTGGTTCATACATTAAATGGTTCTGGTTTAGCAGTAGGTCGTACCTTAGTCGCAATCATGGAAAATTATCAAATGGCTGATGGTCGTATTGAAATTCCAGAAGTGCTACGTCCTTATATGAATGGTTTAGAATATATCGGTTAATTATTATCTAATTAATTGAATATTAATAATTTAACCCTCTGCTTAGGCAGGGGGTTTTTTATTGATCGTAATAAATATTTATCTCTATGAATTTAATTTATCTTAGAGATTAAAGCTAATGTGTAAAGATATAATCGAGTAAATGTTTTCTAAAAAGATAATTAGGAACCGTTTAATTCTAAGATATGCCATTTTTATTTATCGCATT
Organism: Proteus sp. fly-1067; assembly: GCF_040139345.1. Taxonomy (NCBI): domain Bacteria; kingdom Pseudomonadati; phylum Pseudomonadota; class Gammaproteobacteria; order Enterobacterales; family Morganellaceae; genus Proteus; species Proteus sp. fly-1067. The sequence goes on from NZ_JBEEUL010000002.1 coordinate 228,462, forward strand.
TTCATTCCCTGCTTGACAATTTCTCTCATTAACATTAATTTGGATTTCTGGATGTTTAGCCGTCTAGATTTCCATTTGATAAGTAGGTTACTTAAAATGATAACACTAAAAAATGTCAGCAAAATTTATCTGCGAGGTAAAAAACAAACTGTTGCTGTTGATGATATTAATCTCAATATTGAACAAGGGGATATCTTTGGCATTATTGGTTATAGTGGCGCAGGGAAAAGTAGTTTGATCCGACTATTAAATCGCTTAGAGCCAGTTACTAAAGGTGAGGTGATTGTAGGTAAATATAATATTACTACGAGTAGTGAGCGCGAGATCCGTAAAATTCGTCACTCGATAGGCATGATTTTTCAACATTTTAATTTATTGTGGTCACGCACAGTTAGAGAAAATATTGAGTTTCCACTTGAAATTTCCGGTTTAGATAAAAAACAACGTTTTCAGCGAGCAAGTGAACTTATGACGTTGGTTGGGCTTGCTGATAAAGCAGATGAATACCCATCAACATTAAGTGGTGGACAAAAGCAACGTGTGGGCATTGCTAGAGCGCTAGCAAACAATCCTGATGTTTTATTATGTGATGAAGCGACATCTGCATTAGATCCAAAAACAACACAAACAATTTTAGCACTGCTTGCTGAAATTAATAAAAAAATGAATATTACGATAGTGTTGATCACACATGAAATGCAAGTTGTAAAAGCAATATGCAATAAAGTTGCAGTTATTGAGCAAGGAAGAATAATAGAACAAGGTGAAGTGCTAAAAATATTTAATCAGCCAAAACATAATGTGACGCAACAATTTTTATCTCAATCAATACAGGTTATAGATAATAATGATGATATTGATGATATAAAACAACAAAGCACAGTAATAAAGCTGTTACTGCAAGAGGGTAAAAAATATGACTATTTACTTTATGATTTAATTTCTAAATTTAATGAGCCTGTTAATTTAATAAAAGGTAGTTTTTCACAAGAGAATGGATTTATTTATCTACAGTTAAATAATAAATCGGATGAAATAATCCAATATCTTGAGAGCAATAATTTTGATATAGCGGTTTTATGATATGGATGAAATACAAATTTTAGTTAATAATTATTTCCCTCATTTAAAACTCAATGTCTTAGGAGAAGAAACATTAAATACTCTATATATGACATTAGTTTCGGGTCTATTATCTTGCTTATTAGGTATATTAATTGGTGTCGCATTATTTTTAACAGCAAAAGAAGGCTATAAAGAGCAGATTTCTATTTATAGAACGCTCTCATTTATTGTAAATATTTTTAGAGCCGTTCCTTTTATTATTTTAATTATCTTATTGTTTCCTTTTACCAAATGGATTGTGGGAACTATATTAGGTGTTAATGCAGCACTACCTGCATTAGTGATTTCTGCAGCTGCTTTTTATGCTCGATTGGTTGAATTAGCACTACGTGAAGTTGATAAAGGCGTAATAGAAGCAAGCCTTTCAATGGGGGCTAATTTACCTACATTAATATTTAAAGTGTTACTGCCTGAATCATCCCCTGCGCTGGTTTCTGGATTAACCGTAACATTAATTTCTTTAGTTGGAGGAACAGCTGTTGCTGGGGCGATTGGTGCCGGTGGATTAGGGAACTTAGCTTATTTAGAAGGATTTCAGCGCAGTCATCTTGATGTGGTTTGGGTTGCTACATTAGTTATTTTATTAATTGTGTTATGTATTCAGCTATTGGGAGATAGCGTTGTAAGAAATATAGATAAACGTTAATCAAAGAATAAACTTAATTAAAAATCAAATTTAAAAATAAGGTTATAACAATGAAATTAACAGTAATAAAAAAACTGGGTTCACTGCTACTTGTTAGCTTAGCTTTATCTGCTTGTAAGCCAACGAATGAAAAGTCAGAAAATAAATTAATTATAGGTGCATCAAGTACACCTCATGCTGAAATCCTAGAGTTTATAAAACCCCAATTAGAAAAAGAAGGGTTAGAGTTAGATATTCGGATCTTTAATGATTATATTATTCCTAACCAAGCATTAGCAGAAAAAGAATTAGATGCGAATTTTTTCCAACATGTGCCTTATTTAAATAAAACCTTAGCAGATCATCCTGATTGGAAATTAGTTTCTGCTGGCGCTGTGCATATGCACCCTTATCGTTTTTTCTCACAAAAATATAAAAGCTTACAGGATTTGCCTAATGGAGCGAAAATGATAAGTAGTAATAATCTGGCACAGCATGGACATATATTAAAATTATTCCAAGACGAAGGAATAATTAAATTACGTGATGACATCGATCCTGATGATTCTACAATTGACGATATTGTAGAAAATCCTCGTAATATTAAATTCCTATTTACTTATGATGGTCCATTATTACCACAAATTTATAAAAATGGTGAAGCAGATGTCGCTTCTATTGATGGACACTTTGCTATTAATGCGGGGCTAGATTTAACCAAAGAAGTGATTTATACCGAGCCTGCTGCAAACAGTAAGTTTGCTAACGTGGTTGTGATTAGAGAAGAAGATAAAAATGATCCACGTATTGCTAAATTAATGACGCAATTACGAGCTCCAGAGACAAAACAATTTATTCTAGAAACGTTTAAGGGCGAAGCTGTTCCTGTTCCATAATATTATCTGTAGCAAAAATTTGTGATCAAACCATCAGTGGAACAAGAAATTGTTCCACTTTTTTGTTTATAACAAGAGCTATTATAAAAAGGTTTTTAATAAAGAAATGACTATTTAACAAAAATATAACGCAATCCTTCATTGGTTAAACCGATCACGGCAGATCCTATTTATGCTGTTAAATTAGACCTATCGCTCGAATTTACCTCAATTATTTTATGACGTTTCTATTTACATAGAACCCTACAAAAGAGCATATTCTATGATAGTTTCTAAACCACAGTTACATCAATTAATTAAAAATAAATTACATCATGCAGGACTAAACGAAGCGCATGCAGATACGGTGGCTGATGTCTTAGTCCATGCTGATGGTAAAGGCATTCACTCTCATGGTGCTGTGCGTGTAGAGTATTATGCAGAGCGCATTAGCAAAGGTGGTACAAATACCACACCTAACTTTACTTATACTGAAACTGGACCTTGTAGCGCTGTATTTGATGGCGATAATGGTGCTGGGCATGTTGCAGCTAAAGATGCAATGGAATGTGCTATCAAAATGGCACAAGACAAGGGCGTTGCTGTTGTCGGTGTTCGACGCATAGGTCACAGTGGAGCACTATCTTATTTTGTCGAGCAAGCATCACAAGCAGGAATGATTGGTATCTCACTTTGCCAATCTGATCCTATGGTTGTTCCTTTTGGTGGCTCAGAAGTGTATTACGGTACAAACCCTATCGCGTTTTCTGCCCCAGGTGTAGGTGATAAACATATTACATTTGATATGGCGACAACCGTGCAGGCATGGGGTAAGGTACTAGATGCACGTTCAAGACATACTGATATTCCTGATACTTGGGCGGTAGATGAAAGCGGAAAACCTACGACAGATCCTTTTGCGGTAAAAGGCTTATTGCCTATTGCTGGTCCTAAAGGTTATGGCTTGATGATGATGGTCGATGTGTTGTCAGGTATTTTGCTTGGACTTCCTTTTGGTAAACATGTTAGCTCGATGTATCACGATTTAACGCAAGGACGAGAATTGGGTCAATTGCATATTGTAATTAATCCAGCATTCTTTACTGATGCGACATTATTTAGAGAGCATATCTCACAAGTTATGGGGGAATTAAATGCCATTAAGCCGGCCCCTAATGTTGAAAAAGTCCTTTATCCTGGTGAAAATAGTCAAATAGAAGAACAGAGAAGTGAAAGTGAAGGTATTGAAATTGTTGATGAAATTTATGACTATTTAATATCTGATGTACTTTACAATAAATCTTATGATAATAAAAATCCGTTTGCGGGTTAATGATAATAGCTATTTATACTAGACAATAAAAAGCAGTAGAATTTACGCTCTACTGCTTTTTTATTTAAAGTTAATGCTAAGAATTAACTAACTAATTTACCAATATTAGACTCAGCGGTTTTATTTAGAGAAATTGTTCCATTTCCACCATTTCCACCGTTATTTCCTTGATTTCCTATATTATGGTGATAAAAAACGTCACGATAAGAACCATACATTGCAGTATAGGAAAGAGGGATGGTAATAAGTAAACCTAAACCAAATGGAATAATACTAATAGCAATAATAAAGAACAGTAAAATAAAGAAGAAGAAACCACCAGATAAGTTTATTTTTACTGCTGAAAGGCTTGCTTTAACTGCAGGGAATGCTTTATAGCCATTGACTAATACCAGAGCTGGTACAAACCAATAGGCTGCAGTGCTTAACGCACCAAAAATAGCGATAATAACAAAAAATAATGTAAACCCAGATGAGTTATCCATCATCATTTCAGCAATGATTTCGTCAGGGTAATCGCTATTGATAGCATAAAAAATATCCATCATAGCAGCACTGCTGACGACAACCGCAAGAATAATCCCTACGAGTAAGATAAGAAAGCTGATCCCATAAGCGCCCATTAAACTGAGATAGCGCTTGTTATAAAAACCAAAAAATAAATTATCAACATCAATACGCTGTGTTTCATACTGTTGATGAGCAATTGCCACGACACCTGCGGCTAATACAGTAGTAATAAAAGGTGAGATGATTGGACCAATTAGTGGAATAAACCCAAGAATGGTCGAGATAATAAGACTAACGATAAAGTAGATAATAATAACGCCTATCCACATCCAAAAACGTTCTTTTATTAAATCCCATCCTAGCCCTAACCAGCGAACACCGCCTGAGGCACCTCGCGCTTGAGGGATAGGCGTAAATACCTCTTGTGGCTCTGTTAGCGATGAATTGTTGTCTTGTTCCATTTCCTGTACCTTAATCCCGATATTTTTGTTTATAAATATAAGCGCTCTATAATATCTTTTTGTTTTGTTATTAATCAACTGTATTAAAGCTAATATAGGTTAAGGATAATCTTATTATGAGGTTAATTTTATTTTGCCTATAAAAATATTCGATGTGAGTTTGATAAAAGCAGAATAAAGATAATTAATTGTCTTTTTGATAAAGGATTAGTTTATTTATCAGCATATAGAAAATTTATAGTTTAATTATGATGCAGTACTACATTGCTCACTTTAAGTTGATACCATCTTTCTTATATTAAAATATACGTGAATTAAATAAGATGTATATCATGGGGAATAAAACAGGCGCTAAACCTGCTGCAAAAGCGACAGGTGAAACAGATAAGCGATGAAGAGTAACACCTGTAAGTAAGAAGAAACTCCCTGATTTTAAAGTTCATGATCATAAAAAAGGTAATTAATATAAGCTTTTGCTAATTTTAGTAAAACAAAAAAGCAGCGCTAAAAACGCTGCTTCTTAAATTAATTTTAAGTAGAAAAACTTAATACATGACTTTATGGCCGTAAGACTCAAGAATAGATTTTACATTTTCCATTGTCTCTTTTGACGGTGGATGAATACCATCTAATTTGTATTCTTCGCCTAAAGCGACCCATTTATGTTTGCCGAGTTCGTGGTAAGGTAGTAGCTCTACTTTTTCAATGTTTTTCATATCTTTAATAAATTCGCCTAAACGATGAGCAGAATCATCATCATCAGACCAACCCGGAACAACCACATAACGAACCCATGTTTTTTGGCCTCGTTTTGCTAAATAACGCGCAAATTCAAGTGTACGTTGGTTTGATACGCCCACTAATTTTTGGTGAATTTCATCATTGACTTGTTTTAGGTCGAGCATCACCAAGTCAGTAGCATCCATTAATTCATCAATAACGGGATCATAACGACGAACAAAGCCGTTAGTATCTAAGCAAGTATGGATATTTTCTTTTTGACATGCGCGGAACCAATCGCGCACAAACTCTGCTTGCAAAATCGCTTCGCCACCAGAAGCAGTAACACCGCCACCAGAAGCATTCATAAAATGACGATAGGTTACCGCCTCTTTCATTAATTCATCAACTGTGACGATTTGCCCACCATGAGTATCCCATGTGTCACGGTTGTGACAATAGAGGCATCTCATTAAGCATCCTTGAAAGAAAACAATGAAACGTATTCCGGGACCGTCAACAGTACCGCAGGATTCAAATGAGTGGATACGACCAAGTACGGACATAACAGGGTTACTCCAAAACTGTCTAGATAAAAAGGCCCCAAAGTAGGGGCCTTTATTCTAAGCGATTTTATCTACTTTCTCAGTAAATAAATGCATATAGTTATCTTTATTACATTGTTTGTGTAAATGTACGGGTGATAACGTCTTGCTGTTGCTCTTTAGTCAGTGAGTTAAAGCGAACTGCATAACCAGAAACACGGATAGTTAACTGAGGATATTTCTCAGGATCTTCCATTGCTTCTAACAGCATTTCACGATTCATCACGTTAACGTTCAGATGTTGACCACCTTCAATGCCGGCTTCATGGTGGAAATAACCATCCATCAGACCCGCAAGGTTCGCTTTACGAACATCATCATCTTTACCTAATGCATTAGGTACGATTGAGAAGGTGTAAGAAATACCGTCTTTTGCATAAGCAAATGGCAGTTTAGCAACTGAAGTCAGTGAAGCAACAGCACCTTTTTGGTCACGACCGTGCATTGGGTTAGCACCTGGTCCGAATGGTGCGCCTGCACGACGACCGTCTGGAGTGTTACCTGTTTTCTTACCGTAAACAACGTTTGAAGTGATAGTCAGGATAGACTGTGTAGGTACCGCATTACGGTAAGTACGCAGTTTCTGAATTTTCTTCATGAAACGTTCAACTAAGTCACAAGCGATATCATCTACACGAGAATCGTTGTTACCAAATTGTGGGTATTCGCCATCAATTTTGAAGTCAACTGCTAAGCCGTTTTCATCACGGATTGGAGAAACTTTTGCATATTTGATAGCAGACAATGAGTCAGCTGCAACAGACAGACCTGCGATACCACATGCCATTGTACGATATACATCACGGTCATGAAGTGCCATCAGAGCTGCTTCATAGCTGTATTTATCGTGCATGTAATGGATAACGTTCAGTGCAGTTACGTACTGAGTTGCTAACCAATCCATAAAGTGGTCCATTTGGTTCATCACAGTATCGAAGTCTAAGACTTCATCCATGATTGGCGCATGTTTTGGACCTACTTGGATCTTCAGTTTTTCGTCAACACCACCATTGATGGTATACAGTAAGGTTTTCGCTAAGTTTGCACGAGCACCGAAGAACTGCATTTGTTTACCAACAACCATTGGGCTAACACAACATGCGATTGCATAGTCATCGCTGTCGAAGTCAGGACGCATTAAGTCATCATTTTCGTACTGGATTGAAGAAGTATCGATTGAGACTTTCGCTGCGTATTTTTTGAAGTTGATAGGCAGTTGTTCTGACCACAGGATGGTCATGTTTGGTTCCGGAGATGGACCCATTGTGTACAGGGTATTTAAGAAACGGAAAGTATTCTTAGTTACCAGAGTACGGCCATCTAAACCCATACCAGCTAAAGATTCTGTTGCCCAGATTGGGTCACCAGAGAACAGTTCATCATATTCAGGAGTACGTAAGAAACGAACCATACGTAATTTCATGACTAAGTGGTCAATTAATTCCTGAGCTTGTTCTTCTGTCAGTAAACCAGCTTCAATATCACGTTGGATGTAGATATCTAAGAAAGTAGATACACGACCAAATGACATTGCAGCACCGTTTTGAGATTTAACAGCGGCTAAGTAACCGAAGTAAGTCCATTGTACTGCTTCTTTTGCGTTTTGAGCTGGGCGAGAAATATCGTAACCGTATTTCGCAGCCATTTCTTGGATTTGACCTAAAGCAGCATGCTGCTCTGCGATTTCTTCACGCAGTTGGATAGTCATTTCCAGATCTTCGCCTTTTTCCATTCTTTCTTGTAAAGAAGTGAACTGAGCGAATTTGTCTTTACGCAGGAACTCGATACCGTACAGTGCAACACGACGGTAGTCACCGATGATACGGCCACGACCATAAGCATCTGGTAAACCTGTTAAGATACCAGATTTACGGCATTTCATGATGTCTGGAGTATAAACATCGAAAACGCCTTGGTTGTGAGTTTTACGATAATCAGTAAAGATTTTTTTCAGTTCTGGGTCCAGCTCACGGTTGTAAGCGTGGCAAGAACTTTCAACCATACGGATACCACCGAATGGGATGATCGCACGTTTCAGAGGTGCATCAGTCTGTAAACCTACGATTTGTTCTAAATCTTTAGTGATGTAACCCGCATCGTGTGATGTGATAGTTGAAGCAACAGAAGTATCAAAATCAACCGGCGCATGCGTACGGTTTTCGATTTTGATGCCTTCCATAACTTGTTCCCAAAGTGTATCAGTTGCTTTAGTGGAACCTGCTAGGAAAGATTCGTCGCCTTCATATGGAGTATAGTTTTTTTGGATAAAATCACGAACGTTAACACCGTTCTGCCATTCACCTTCAGAAAAACCTTTCCATGCTTCAGCAAATTTTTCATTTAAATCAGACATGATACTTCTACCTTTTTACAATGGAACTTAAGAAATCAGTCATACCTGCACGGATTAATGTTTGTCACCGCGCAGATGCATTAACCAGTATACCAGACCGACTAGGACTGCCCCGCCAATAATGTTACCGATAGTGACAGGCAATAAATTATCAGAGAGAAAATTTGATACCGTTAAATTTGAAAATTGTTCGGGTGATGCACCTACTTTAGTCCAGAATTCTGCGGGTGCAAAATTCTTAATAACAATACCTAAAGGAATAAGAAACATGTTAGCGATACTGTGCTCAAAACCGCTAGCAACGAACATACCGATAGGTAAAATCAGTGCAAAAAGCTTATCAATGAGTGTACGACCTGCATAGCTCATCCATACTGCAAGACAAACCATTAAGTTAGCTAGAATGCCTAAACAGACTGCTTCGATAAAGGTGTGTTCAACTTTATGTTGTGCAGTTTGTAAAACGTTTAGCCCCCAAAGCCCATTTGCAGCCATATGTTGGCCAGCAAACCACATTAAGGCAACAAAAAAGAGTGCGCCAATGAAGTTACCAAGATAGACATTTATCCAGTTAGCAAACATTTTGCCCCAAGATATACGTCCAGTCGCTTTAGGAATAATAGTCAGAACAGTTGAGGTAAATAAATCTGCGCCACAAACGACGACGAGCATTAACCCCAGAGAGAAGCAGATCCCGCCAACTAATTTAGCCAGCCCAAATGGAACAGATGCGGTGCCTGTAGTAGCAGTAATATAAAAAACAAAAGCAATTGATATAAACATTCCCGCAGTAAATGCAGATAAGTAAGTCGTTGGAATATGTTTATTTGCTTTATAACAACATGCATCATCGGCAACTTTTGCCATATCAGCAGGTGATAATAAATTAAAAGGGCTGTCAGCTTTCATACTAACACTCTCTTATATGTTGGAATAATTATAGCACGCAATAATAGTAGCAAAGGGGCTTACTTCTAAAATTGATATGGATCATGGTCGCTTATTAGAAACCCGTTTTTAGTGCGTAAAAACCCGCTATTTATGCTATAACTATTTGATTAATAAAATAAAAAAAATTTTTAAAAATTATCAAAAAATTTTAGGGTAGCTGGATAAATAAAGTAAAAAGTAAAGATAAAGTATTATTTAGACTCCGTATGTTAAGAATTAAAAATCAAATTTAACGCCTTATTTACTTTTGCTATAAATATAAACATTACTTTATTTGTGGTTAATCAAGATTGATTACTCCAGACATATAACCATTATAAAAATAAGGTTTTTAAATTTTTGAGATCTGGTTAAACAAATAGCAATTTAAACTACACTTAAGCACTATTTTTAGTGCAAAAGTTTAATATCTATTTATAGTGTCGTATTAAATATCTCAAATCGTCACTTTTGCCATATTTTGGCAATTTTGTCGGATGGCATATTTGTCAAGTTGACAAAATTGTCAAAAATTTATTTTTAGCAAAATAAAACACTCTACTTTTCAATAGAGTGTTTCAATTTAAATACGCGCTTATTATTCAGTTAAATCTAGTGATTATTTAATAAGTCATCCTAAATAAAATAGGCTTATTTGTTCGATTGACGTTTTGCTTTTTGTAATTTTTCATAAGCAGCAAGTAGCGACTGATGAATAGGTAAATTTGTTAAGTCAGCATCGATAGGCTGTAAACCATAAAATGCTTGTTTACCTTGTATTGCGTTTAAGGCTGCTTGTAACGTTTCTTCTCCATACATACGAGAGAATGCATACATGTATTGCGCAGGTTCACGTTCAGTCTCTTGTTGTAATAATAAGAGATTGTGTAAGCAACGATAATAATTTTGGCGTTCTGGCGTAAATAAAGAAGCATTGAAATCTTGAGTCCATTCAACCCAAATAAGCGCTTGGTCAAGATCACCACCAGCAAGTGCAAGCATGGATTTTAATTCACCCACTCGCAAATGGCTCCAGCCATTATCTTTACCCGGTGCAATACCAATCATTTCTCTGATGCGAGTAAAGTCGTCTAAACCATCTTCATCAAATTGACCGATAAGTGATAAATATTCTTCTTTTGTACCTTCGCTTGTTGGTAACGAAAGAATAGTATCACGCCAATGTACACCCATAATGTTATTGGCTAACTGTAGATCTTCTGCAGGGTAAATATCCGATAAACCAGGCACTAAAATACGGCATGCATAAACGCCTAAGTGTGAGTAATCCATAATATAGACTTCAGCATCACACTGTTGGCATAGTGCCATTAAGGTATGGAACTCTTCTTCAGTGGTGCCACTGAAATTCCAATCAGCAAAAGTATAATCGGCATCTTTCTTAAATAGATCCCAACTAATTAAACCACTTGAATCAATGAAATGTGTTTCAAGATTGGTGTGATCACCCACTTCTTCATCATCAAAGCTTGGTGGGTTGAAAACATCAAGATCTTTAAGACTACGGCCTTGTAATAATTCAGTGACAGTACGCTCTAAAGCGACACCAAAATCAGGATGAGCTCCAAAAGAAGCGAAGCAAGTTCCATTTTGTGGGTTAAATAACACGACACAAATAACAGGGAATTTTCCACCTAAAGAAGCATCAAAGCTAAAGATTGGGAAACCTTCTTGCTCTAAGGTATTAATCGCTTCAATAACAGCAGGGTAGCGAGCTAAAACCTCTTTAGGAATTTCAGGTAAACTAATTCTTTCGGTGATAATCCGGTTTTTCACATAGCGTTCAAAAACTTCTGAAAGTCCTTGGACACGAGCTTCATTCTTTGTGTTACCCGCAGACATACCATTAGAGGCATACAAGTTAGCGATAATATTTACAGGAATATAAACCGGTTTTTCATCTGATTGACGTATAAATGGTAGTGCGCAAATTCCACGATCATGATTACTTGATTGTAAATCAACTAATTCACTACCACATAACTCACCTTCAGGATCATAAAATTCACGTAAACGTGCATCCAATAAGCCCGTAGGAACAGAATCATCCTCAGTGAGAGGGAACCATTTTTCACTTGGATAGTGAACAAATTCACCTTCTGCAATATCAGTACCTAGCCAGAAATCAGAGAAGAAATAATTAGTTGAAAGACGTTCAAAGTATTCGCCTAATGCGGAAGCTAATGCTGCTTTTTTGCTGGCACCTTTACCGTTAGTAAAACATAAAGGGCAATCTTTATCGCGAATATGAACAGACCAGACATTAGGAACTGGGTTTAACCATGAAGCTTCTTCGATGTTAAAGCCTAAGTCGGTTAATTTTTTTTGGAAGCTAGCGATAGAATCTTCCAGTGCGGCATCTTTGCCAGGAATGAATGTTTGTGACATGGCAGGTTTCATTAATATTTTGCGGATGATAGTTAGGGGCACATGATACTGAAATCCCTTGTTAAGCACTAATAATTTCTCTTATTTCGAACAGGCTAACCATATTCTTCACTAATAAATTGTTTAACATATGAGTTTTTTTAATAAATACGTTCGATTTATCACGGAATTAATAATTTTAAATCATCATAATTAGATTTATTTATAAACTCATAAGGGATCAGTTCGATGATGAAAAAAACATTGCTTGCCAGTCTATTAGCTGTAGTTAGTGGTTCTGTTTTCGCCTTACCTAATGTCACCATTTTAGCGACTGGTGGTACCATCGCAGGTGGTGGTGATTCAGCAACAACATCAAGCTATACAGCGGGTAAATTAGGTATTGATACGCTAATTAATGCCGTACCTGAGGCTAAAAAAGTCGCTAATTTAAAAGGCGAGCAAGTCGTTAACATTGGTTCTCAAGATATGAATGACCAAGTATGGCTTAAGCTGGCTAATAAAATTAATGCAGATTGTGATAAAACGGACGGATTTGTTATCACTCATGGTACTGATACCATGGAAGAGACGGCTTACTTTCTGGATTTAACAACAGCCTGTAAAAAACCAGTTGTTATGGTTGGTGCAATGCGTCCTGCAACTGCATTAGGTGCTGAAGGTCCTTTAAATCTTTTTAATGCAGTTGTGATTGCCAGTGATAAAGCCTCTGAAAATCGTGGTGTGTTAGTCACTATGAATAATGCGGTGATCGGCGGTAAAGATGTCGTGAAAATGAATACGACTGAAGTACAAGCATTCCAGCCGGTTAATGCAGGCGCTCAAGGTTACGTACACAATGGCAAGGTACATTATTATACTGCAGCATTACCTCATGCTGATAAGCCTGCATTTGATATCAGTAAACTAACTGAATTACCAAAAGTGGGTATTGTTTATAACTATTCAAACGCTTCTAATTTACCAGCAAAAGCTTTTATTGATGATGGTTACAAAGGTATTGTCAGCGCCGGTGTTGGTAATGGTAACTTATATACTGATATTTTTGATACTTTAGCTGATGGCGCTAAAAAAGGTGTCGTAATTGTTCGTTCAAGCCGTGTACCCGTTGGTTTCACTACACAAAATGGCGAAGTCGATGACGTAAAATATGGTTTTGTGGCATCAGAACGTCTGAATCCACAAAAAGCAAGAGTATTATTACAATTATCACTCACACAGACTCAAGATCCTGCTAAGATCCAAGAAAATTTTGAAAAGTATTAATTTAAAATAGCTTGAATAATAACAAGGCCTCATTAAAGAGGCTTTGTTATTTTTAGCAATAAAATCAGGTTAATTTTTTTTGGTTCGAGACACGACTATTTGTGCTGTAAAGAAAGCAATTAGCGGAGTTACTGCAAAAACAATAAATAACCAATGTGCTGCATTTTGTGCACCCTCCAATCCCCCTGGCTCAGTCAAACCAGCCATATTAACGACAGTACCTGATATCGAAGCACCAACTGCGGCTGAAAATAATTGAATTGTCGTAATTGATGTCGCTGCTTTTTGAGCCTCTTGCCCCTGAGAGACATGTAATACACGGGTTAAATAATGAGGCCAAGCCATACCAATTCCTGCACCAGTAAAAAAGAGTGCTACACAAATAACGACAATTTGCCCATAAGGTAATGTGACGTTATTGGATATAAATAAACCAAGGATCACTATGGCAGAAAAATTAATCATAGGGCCAAAGCGCATTAAGCGTTGAGCAGTATATTGTTGGCTAGATGAAGAAATAATCGCAGAAAAAGACCAGCCAGCGCCCACTAATGCTGCTAAATAACCGGAAAGCAATGGGGTAATATTATGAATAGTCTGTAAAAAATAGGGCACAAAAACTTCAGTTTGTACACTTATACCTAATAATGCCATGGTGAGATAAATAGGGGCTAAAGGTGCAGAAAAAGAGAATGTCCCTTTAGGAAATAAGCCATCATTTGATTTTTTATCTATGTGTATTAAAAGCAAAATAAAGATAATAGCAAATAAAAATGATAATACATGATACAACGTGGTGTTATAAAGACTGCCGATTGAAATAGATAACACAGCAACCATTAATAGAAAAAGTTGCTGATAGGGTAAAGGTGATTTGGCGATGATATTATCAGCATTGTTTTCAGTAGGAAGAATAGTAAATAATAAAATAGCATAAGGAATACCTACGAATAAAATAGACCAAAATGCACCGCGCCAAATATCATATTCTGCAAATACTCCACCTAATGCAGGGCCTAACAGTGTTGATATTCCCCACATACTTGACATTAATGCCATAGCTCTAGACCAAAGTGGCTGTGGAAACATCACTCTAACTAGAGAATAAGCTAGTGCAAGCAACATGCCGCCACCCGCCCCTTGAATAAATCGGCCTAGCAGCAATATCTGCATAGAAGGTGCTGTTGCACAGATAACGGAACCGATTAAAAAACAAAGCGTAGCAATCATGTAACTATTACGAGGTGCAAATTTGCTCAACAAACGAGACGTCAACGCGGAAAAAAGAATAGAGGCTAAAATAAAAACAGTCGTATTCCATGCATATAAATTGAGCCCACCTATATCTCGGACAACTGAAGGTAGTGTTGTTATCGTGATATAAACATTAATTGCATGTAATGCAACGCCTCCTGCTAAAGCTAGCGATTTTAGACTATTTTTTCCATGAAGAAGCATTCCCCAGCTTGCTTCTTCTTTTTTATTCACACTCCCCGACATAAAACACTCCTAATCGTTATTTTTACGCACTGCGTATTATGCGTTAGCTCACAATAATCATTGCGCCAATTTAACGAGAATGATACAACCGATAAAGGTCATTTTGTAAAAACATATTCAGATAGGGTGAATTTGAATGAGTCAGGTATATAACTTTAGTGCAGGTCCGGCTATGTTACCGGCAGAAGTCCTTCGTCGTGCAGAATTAGAATTATGCAATTGGCATGAACTTGGGCGCTCGGTCATGGAAATCAGCCACCGCAGTAAAGAGTTTCTTGAAGTTGCTCATCAGGCAGAGCAAGATCTTCGTGATCTTCTCAATGTGCCAGAAAACTACAAAATTCTTTTTTGCCATGGTGGGGCGCGAGGCCACTTTGCAGCTTTACCTCTCAACTTATTAGGTGAGAAGACAACGGCTGACTATATTGATGGTGGCTATTGGGCGAAAAGCGCAGCTGAGGAAGTTGAAAAATATTGTTCGCCAAATATCATTAAAATTAAAACAGAAATTGATGGTAAAATTGGTATTAAGCCAATGAAAGAATGGCAATTAAGTAATGATGCTGCTTATGTACATTATTGCCCAAATGAAACTATCGATGGTATCGCCATTCATGAAGAACCCAATTTTGATGACAACAAAATTGTTATTGCAGACTACTCATCTTCTATTTTATCCCAACCACTAGATATTAGTCGCTTTGGTGTAATTTATGCTGGTGCACAAAAGAATATTGGCCCTGCGGGTTTAACCATTGTTATTATTCGTGAAGATCTATTAGGTAAAGCTCGTAAAGAAACACCATCAGTGTTTGATTATACAGTGCTCGCTGAAAATGACTCAATGTTTAATACACCACCTACCTTTGCTTGGTATTTATCAGGTATGGTCTTTAAATGGCTAAAAGAGCAGGGTGGTTTGCAAGAAATGGCAAAACGTAACTATGAAAAAGCGACGCTTCTTTATAGTGCTATTGATAACAGTGATTTTTATATCAACCGTATTGCAACAGAAAATCGCTCATTAATGAATGTACCTTTCCAAATGTCTTCTCCTGAATTAGATTCAGTCTTCTTAAAAGAGGCAGAAGCACAAGGCTTAGTCGCATTAAAAGGTCATCGTGTATCAGGTGGTATGCGTGCATCAATTTATAACGCAATGCCATTAGCTGGTGTTCAAGCATTAGTTGATTTTATGGCTGATTTTGAGCGTCGCCACGCATAATTGATACATTATATGTTTAGGAAGCCTATGTGAAAGTGGGTTTCCTTTTATCCAAAGATGTTGATAATGATAATCAAATTATCCCAGTACTAAAAATAAATAAAAAATAATAAGTACCTAAGTCGTTTTCTTATTTTTTGATTAAACCGTATCCCATCTTATTTTATTTGTTTATCGGAGTTCTTACCTGTTTATGGAATCGTTGACATTACAGCCTATTGCTCATATTGAAGGCACTATTAATTTACCAGGTTCAAAAAGTGTCTCTAATCGTGCGTTATTATTAGCCGCTTTAGCTAAAGGTAAAACACGTTTAACTAATCTATTAGATAGTGATGATATTCGTCATATGCTAAATGCATTAAAAGCATTAGGTGTGCAGTATCAATTATCAAATAACAATACAGTCTGTGATATAGAGGGTTTAGGTGGTGAATTTAAAACTAAGTCACCATTAGAACTCTTCTTAGGTAATGCAGGTACAGCAATGCGTCCATTGGCAGCTGCATTAAGTCTAGGCTCGCATGATATTGTATTGACGGGTGAGCCACGAATGAAAGAGCGTCCCATTGGGCACTTAGTTGATGCTTTACGCCAAGGTGGAGCGAGTATCGATTATCTCGAACAAACGGATTATCCACCTATTCGTTTACGTGGAGGTTTTAAGGGGGGGAATGTAGAAGTCGATGGCAGTGTTTCAAGCCAATTTTTGACCGCCTTATTAATGACCGCTCCATTAGCTGAGCAAGATACAACTATTACAATTAAAGGTGAGCTAGTATCAAAACCGTATATCGATATTACCTTAGCATTGATTAATACCTTTGGTGGCAAGATTGAAAATCAAAATTATCAACAATTTGTTGTGAAAGGTGGTCAACAATATCAATCACCTGAAAAATACCTTGTAGAAGGAGATGCATCATCAGCATCTTATTTCTTAGCAGCCGCGGCAATTAAAGGTGGAACAGTCCGAGTGACAGGTATTGGCAAAAATAGTTTGCAAGGCGATATTCATTTTGCTTCTGTACTTGAAAAGATGGGAGCGAAAATACGTTGGGGCGATGATTATATTGAATGTGAACGTGGCTCGTTAAAAGGCATCGATATGGATATGAATACTATTCCTGATGCAGCAATGACCATTGCTACTACAGCACTATTTGCAAAAGGTGATACTGTTATTCGTAATATCTATAACTGGCGAGTAAAAGAGACCGACCGATTGGCTGCAATGGCTGCGGAGTTGCAAAAAGTGGGTGCAATTGTAGAAGAAGGGCATGATTACTTAAAAGTAACGCCACCACAGCAGTTAACAACTGCAAATATCAAAACTTATAACGATCATCGTATTGCTATGTGTTTTTCGCTGGTGGCATTGTCTGACACACCTATTACTATTCTTGATCCGGGTTGTACAGCCAAAACATTCCCAGATTATTTTGATAAGTTAGAAACGCTTTCTCAGCATCATGGTTAATATCCATTATATTTAATAAAAACCAGTCAAATTTAAATCAGTTAAATCGGCAGTATTGGACTTTTAAAAGCACAATATTGCCGATTTTTTATTATATTCGGATAAAATTTTCTAAAAAATAACCTATCTATAAAAAATTGTATTGAATAAATCTCTTTGGCCTTTATCTGCTTGTTTCTTCCTATACATTGTATGCGTATAATGACGCGCATACATTAATACTGTTTTTCTCTGTTTGAATTTTAAGCCTGTTATATCAATGTAATAAGCGCGATAAACACAGAAATACAGTGCCCACGAAAAGGAGAAACTCATGGCGGTTATCGTCCCTGTTATAACTGTTGATGGGCCTAGCGGAGCCGGTAAAGGAACATTGTGCCAAGCATTGGCGAAAGCGTTTGGCTGGCATTTACTCGATTCTGGCGCTATTTATCGTGTATTGGCATTAGCTGCATTACATCATCATGTCGATATTACTTCTGAAGATGCATTAGTACCTCTAGCAGCAAATTTAGATGTACGTTTTGTTCCTAATGAGAATGGCTTAAGTGTTATTCTCGAAGGTGAAGACGTGTCGAATGAAATTCGTACTGAAACAGTTGGGAACACGGCCTCACAAGCAGCAACTTTTCCCCGTGTAAGAGAAGCATTATTGCGTCGTCAGCGAGCATTCCGTACAGAACCTGGTCTTATTGCCGATGGGCGAGATATGGGAACGATCGTTTTCCCTGATGCTCAAGTGAAAATTTTTCTTGAAGCCAGCGCAGAAGAACGAGCGCGTCGTCGCATGTTACAGTTGCAGGAAAAGGGCTTTAATGTTAACTTTGAGCGCCTTTTATCTGAGATAAAAGAACGCGATCACCGTGACCGGAATCGCGCCGTTGCGCCACTTGTTGCAGCGAAAGATGCATTAATTCTCGATTCTACAAGTTTGTCTATCGACGAAGTTATTGAAAAATCGTTAACTTATGCTAAAAAAAATCTGCAATTATCAGCGTAATTAATTTTTATTTCGTTTATACTAGGTAATTATCAAAATCGGGTTGACGTGTTAATGAAAACACAATAATGCCCGATGACCTTGTCACAAAGGATGTAACGAGGTATGTGAAACAACCCCATTCGGCCGGATGCTAAATGGACGTTAATTAAATTTACTTGAAGATCATTAACATGACAGAATCTTTTGCTCAACTCTTTGAAGAATCCCTAAAAACAATCGAAACTCGTCCTGGCGCTATCGTTCGCGGCGTTGTAGTTGCTATCGATAAAGACGTTGTTCTGGTTGATGCAGGTCTGAAATCAGAATCTGCTATTCCTGTAGAACAATTCAAAAACGCTCAAGGCGAATTAGAAATCCAAGTGGGCGACGAAATTGATGTTGCTCTGGACGCGGTTGAAGATGGCTTCGGTGAAACCGTTCTGTCTCGTGAGAAAGCTAAACGTCACGAAGCGTGGCTGATGCTGGAAAAAGCTTACGAAGAAAACGAAACTGTTGTTGGTATCATCAACGGTAAAGTTAAAGGTGGTTTCACTGTTGAACTGAACGGCATTCGTGCGTTCTTACCAGGTTCACTGGTAGACGTTCGCCCAGTTCGCGATACAACTCATCTGGAAAACAAAGAGCTTGAGTTCAAAGTCATCAAATTAGACCAAAAACGTAACAACGTTGTTGTGTCTCGTCGTGCGGTTATCGAATCTGAAAACAGCGCAGAACGCGATCAGTTATTAGAAAACCTGCAAGAAGGCATGGAAGTTAAAGGTATCGTTAAGAACCTTACTGACTACGGTGCATTCGTTGATCTGGGCGGTGTTGACGGCTTACTGCACATCACTGACATGGCTTGGAAACGTGTTAAACACCCAAGCGAAATTGTCAATGTTGGCGACGAAATCACTGTTAAAGTCCTGAAATTCGACCGTGAACGTACTCGCGTATCATTAGGTCTGAAACAACTGGGCGAAGATCCATGGGTAGCTATCGCTAAACGTTATCCAGAAGGTACTAGACTGACTGGTCGTGTAACTAATCTGACTGATTACGGCTGCTTCGTAGAAATCGAAGAAGGCGTTGAAGGTCTGGTACACGTTTCTGAAATGGATTGGACTAACAAAAACATTCACCCATCTAAAGTTGTTAACGTTGGTGATGTTGTTGAAGTTATGGTTCTTGACATCGATGAAGAACGTCGCCGTATTTCACTGGGTCTGAAACAGTGCAAATCTAACCCATGGCAGCAGTTCGCAGAAACTCACAACAAGAACGACCGTGTTGAAGGTAAAATCAAGTCTATCACTGACTTCGGTATCTTCATCGGTTTAGACGGCGGTATCGACGGTCTGGTTCACTTATCTGACATTTCTTGGAATGTTGCAGGTGAAGAAGCAGTTCGTGAATACAAAAAAGGCGACGAAATCGCTGCTGTAGTTCTGCAAGTTGATGCTGAACGTGAACGTATCTCACTGGGCGTTAAACAATTATCAGAAGATCCATTCAATAATTACCTGTCTGCTCACAAAAAAGGTGCTATTGTTTCTGGTAAAGTAACTGCTGTTGACGCTAAAGGCGCAACTGTAGAATTAGCTGACGGTGTTGAAGGTTACCTGCGTGCTTCTGAAGCTTCACGTGACCGCGTTGAAGATGCAACTCTGGTTCTGAATGTTGGCGAAGCTGTTGAAGCTAAATACACTGGCGTTGACCGTAAAAACCGCGTTATCAACTTATCTGTTCGTGCTAAAGACGAAGCAGACGAGAAAGACGCTATCGCTTCTGTAAACAACAAAGAAGAAGTTGGTTTTTCAAACAACGCTATGGCTGAAGCTTTCAAAGCAGCTAAAGGCGAATAATTTAAGTTATTAACGGAGGCAACGTTAATCGTTGCCTATATATCGGTAGTTTAGGGAGGTAATATGACCAAGTCTGAGTTAATCGAGAGACTTGCAGGCCTACAATCTCATCTTTCGGCTAAGACGGTTGAAGAAGCTGTAAAAGAAATGCTTGATCATATGGCTGATACTTTAGCTGATGGTGAGCGTATCGAAGTCCGCGGATTCGGCAGTTTTTCTCTACACTACCGTGCGCCGCGTACGGGTCGTAACCCGAAAACTGGTGATAAAGTAGATCTGGAAGGTAAATACGTTCCACACTTTAAGCCAGGCAAAGAGTTACGTGACCGTGTAAATATTTATACGGAATAATAACTCCTGTCGAAATGGCACGATGTTAGTTAACTTTCTCAAAAACGGTGCTTCGGTGCCGTTTTTTATTATCTTTTATTTGTGTTGATTATTTTTGATTACTTACATACATTAGTTTTTGATTGTTAGTCCTTTACTTCATTTACCATATTTACTTATTTTCCTTTTTGTTCCCCTTTTTATTCTCTTTACTTACTTTTCTTTGTATTACTTTATTGTACTTCTCTCGTTATTTCTTTATTTAATTATCACAATTGTTGACTTGTTTTGTTTTTTTCGAGTTTCTTCTCAAAATATGGTGTATACGACAATAAAGAATTTTCTTTTTATAACGAAGTACAAAAAAATGTTCTAAAGAGCTACCTTTAATAAAAATATAACTTCATGATATTTAGAGATGCTTATGAAGGGATGCAAAAATGATTCTATTGAGAGGAATAATAAGTGTTTTGAGGTCAAAAATATTATCAATAAAACAACACTTCTTTTATTCAAAATATTTTAAACAATTTTACTTTACAACACTGAGTTTAGATAGTATTGCTTTGGCAATATTATTAGGTTGTTTACCTTTATTATTTCAGCATACGCTTTTTAGTTTAACGACTTATTATATTGTAATTATTATTGCAGTATTTTTATTACTTATTCCTTTTTCATTAATTCGTTTCTTAGCATTATTTTTATTTTTCTGGGGTTATTCTAATCTTATAGCATACTCTTTGATGGTAAGAACAGTTCAACTTGTTGATAATATTGTGTCATTTGAAACAAATATTGTTGAATATCGTCAATTATCAGATGGTAATCTTATTATCAAAATTCCCGTTCCCAAAGAGACATTTTTTTCATCTTCTATTTACGCTAACGTATATTGGAGAAACCCACCTAAAAATATTGAAGTAGGGCAAATTTGGAAATTTAAAATCCAATTCAAAGCTGTACACAGCTATTTAAATGATGGGGGATTTGATAGCCAAAAATATGCAGTTTCTAAGAAAGAAACCTTAGCGGGGAAAGTGATGTCAGCTACATTCGTTTATGCTGATATTTCGCTACGTACTCAATTTATTCATTCACTTTTAACCTATTGGCAAACAGCAAAAAATAAAGGTGAGATTATTGCGTTAGTTTTAGGTGATAAACGCGATATAGAGTATGAAAAAAAAGATCTTTATATGAAAACCGGAGTTGCACATCTTATTGTTATATCGGGATTACATATTGGATTAGCCGCGCTTGTAGGGTGGGTTATAGCAAGGGGTATTCAGTTCTTATTTCCTATTAAATGGATAAATACACAATTTCCATTGTTAATGGCTTGGGGATGTGGTGTATTTTATGCAACTTTATCGGGCTGGGGAATACCTGCAACAAGAGCTGTTATCGGATTAAGTGTTTGGGTGATTTTACATTGGCAAAGCCGGTTATTTCTGCCTTGGCAATGGGCTCTCTGGAGCGCTGCTCTTATTTTGATTATTGAGCCACTATCGATACTTTCAGTCAGTTTTTGGCTTTCATTTTCAGCTGTATTTGCCATTATTTTTTGGTATTGGATGTATCCATTAAAAGCTAAATATAATTATCAAAAACGGTGGTTTATTTTAAGGCTAATGCACTTACAATTTGGATTGTTGATTATTTTATTACCTTTTCAACTTTATTTATTTAGTGGTGCCAATTTTTTTAGTTTTATCGTTAATTTATGGGCAGTTCCTATTATTTCATTTATTACCGTACCGTTAATAATGCTTGGATTATTGACATCTTTTTTCTCATTTTTACAACCAATAATTTGGCACTGGGTTGATCTTTCTATTAATCTTGCTTTTTGGTGTGCTCCTTTATTTTTACCTTATTGGCAATATAGTGGTGCTATTCCTTTTTTATTAGGGTTTCTCGGGGTTGGTATTATTTTAATTATAAAAATGTCATGGTGGCGCCATCATTTTATTTTGCTTATTGCTAGTGGTATTCTTTTATATTGCGAATTCACTACTTTCTCACGATATCAATGGCGTATGACTATGCTAGATGTTGGTCATGGTTTAGCTATTATTCTTGAAAAAGATAGAGAAGCGATTATTTATGACACAGGAATACGTTGGAAAAGTGGTGGTTCAATTGCAAAAAGTGTCATTATTCCTTATTTAAAATATCATCGATTTAATCCAGTGGCATTAATAATCAGCCATGATCATTTAGATCATACAGGTGGTATTAATGATTTAATGATGGCTTATCCTAATTTAACACTTCGTAGTAGTTTTGATAATTCTTCACATTTACCCTGTTTACAGGGGAGATCATGGCTATGGAAAGGGATTAAGTTTGATGCATTATGGCCACCCAATAAAGCTCTTTCACCTAAAAATAATCAATCATGTGTGATCAATGTAAGTGATGGTAAACATAATATACTGTTGACAGGTGACATTGAAAAAGAGGCAGAAATCCAATTAATAAGGTCGAAAAAACACCAGTTAAGTGCTGATATTTTGCAGGTTCCTCATCATGGTAGCCAAACATCGTCCACATTGGCGTTTATTCAAACAGTGTCGCCCAAATTTGCACTCGTTTCTGCCGCTCGTTATAGCCTTTGGCGTTTACCTTCTGATAAAGTACACCTTCGTTATAAAAAAGAAGCTATTAATTGGCTAACAACCTCTATTAGTGGGCAGATATCGATCGAGTTTAATCAAGACAATATTGATGTATTTACCTATAGACGAGATATTTTACCTCGTTGGTATCATCAGTGGTTTGGTGTTTTGACGTTTCCCGAGTAGAATGACCGGCTAATTATTAAAAGTTTGGTAATATATATGAATGATATAGACCTATCAACGTGGCAAACATTCCGACGCTTATGGCCGATGATTCGGATTTTCAAAGCGGGTTTGATCGCTGCAGCAATTGCATTAATCGTCAATGCGGGTGTGGATGCATTTATGATTTCTTTATTAAAACCACTGCTTGATGAAGGTTTTGGTAAAGCAAGTAATGACGTATTAAAATGGATGCCGATTGCTGTTATTGGACTGATAGTTCTGCGTGGTATATCTAACTTTATTTCAAGTTACTGCCTTTCTTGGGTATCTGGGAAAGTTGTAATGAATATGCGTCGCCGACTGTTTTCCCATATTATGGGAATGCCGGTGAGCTTTTTTGACCAGCAATCAACAGGAACTTTGCTTTCTCGTATTACATATGATTCAGAGCAAGTTGCTTCTTCATCATCAGGTGCATTAATTACAGTTGTTCGTGAAGGTGCTTACATTATCGGGCTCTTTGGCTTAATGTTTTACTATAGTTGGCAATTATCTATGATCCTCATTGTTATTGCCCCTATTGTTGCCATTGTTATTCGTTTGGTATCAACACGTTTTAGAACGATCAGTAAACGTATTCAAAATAGTATGGGACAAGTAACAACTAGTGCTGAACAGATGCTGAAAGGGCATAAAGAAGTACTTATTTTTAATGGTCAAGAAGTCGAGAATAAGCGCTTTAATCATGTGAGTAACCATATTCGTCGTCAAGGTATGCGTATGGTTGTTGCATCGTCAATTTCAGATCCTATTATTCAATTAATTGCTTCCTTCGCATTAGCATTTGTTCTATACGCGGCGAGTTTCCCTGACATTATGGATACATTAACCGCAGGTACAATCACTGTTGTTTTCTCATCAATGGTTGCATTAATGCGCCCATTGAAATCATTGACGAATGTAAATGCTCAGTTCCAAAGAGGTATGGCGGCTTGTCAGACCTTATTTGCTATTCTCGATATGGAACAAGAGAAAGATACAGGTAAGCTAGAACTGAAAAAACCAACGGGTGATATTGAATTCCGTAATGTGACTTTCCAATATGTGACAAAAGATACACCTGCCTTGAAAAATATGTCATTTACTATTCCAGCAGGAAAAACTGTTGCATTAGTGGGGCGTTCTGGTTCCGGCAAGTCAACAATAGCTAATCTGATCACACGTTTTTATGATATCAATGAAGGACAAATATTGATTAATGGTCATGATATTCGTGAATACACATTGAAATCTTTACGTAATCAAGTTGCTCTTGTTTCTCAAAATGTTCACTTATTTAATGAAACAGTAGCAAACAATATTGTTTATGCGTGTGAAGACCAATACAGCCGTGACGATATCGAAAAAGCAGCCAAAATGGCGCATGCAATGGACTTTATTAATAAAATGGATAAAGGCCTAGATACTGAAATTGGCGAAAATGGTGTTCTGCTTTCGGGGGGGCAACGTCAACGTATCGCGATAGCAAGGGCTTTACTACGTGACTCACCAATTCTTATCCTTGATGAAGCCACATCAGCACTTGATACAGAATCAGAACGAGCTATTCAATCGGCACTTGATGAACTGCAAAAAAATAGAACCTCTTTAGTGATTGCTCACCGATTATCAACCATTGAAAAAGCAGATGAAATTTTAGTTATTGAAGATGGTGAAATTGTTGAACGTGGCTCACACATTGATTTAATCGATCAAAAAGGTGTTTATGCCCAACTTCACAGGATGCAATTTGGTAAATGATTGAACGGATTTGGTCTGGTAAATCTTGGTTTTATTTCCTCTTACTTCCATTTTCATGGTTGTACGGTGCAATTACTCTATTAAGGCGCTTTGCATATCAAAAAGGATGGTTGTCATCATGGAAAGCTTCTGTTCCTGTTGTGGTTGTTGGTAACTTAACAGCAGGTGGCAATGGCAAAACACCGGTTGTTATATGGCTCGTTGAGCAATTAATACAGCAAGGATTTAAACCAGGCATTGTTTCCCGTGGTTATGGCGGAAAATCAGATCATTATCCATTACTGCTAACATCAGAGACCACACCTGCAATGGCAGGTGATGAACCTGTGTTAATTTATCATCGAACAGGTGCACCCGTTGCGGTTGCACCTAATCGACGAGATGCAGTAAAAGCCTTATTAGCGCAACATGAACTTGATGTAATTATCACTGATGATGGCTTACAGCATTATGCACTACAGCGTGATTATGAAATTGTTGTTATTGATGGGCAGCGTCGATTTGGTAATGGCTGGTGGCTTCCTGCTGGTCCTATGCGGGAACGAGCGAGTCGCTTACATTCAGTTGATGCAATTATCGTTAATGGTGGTTTAAGCCAAGATAATGAGATAGCTATGGTTTTAGCGGGTGATATTGTGGTGAACCTTAAAACAGGTGAGAAAAAGCCAGTTCAACAGATCGCTAAAGCGGTAGCAATAGCCGGAATTGGTCATCCCCCTCGTTTTTTTAATTCTTTGCGTGAAAAAGGAATTCAATTAATTTCAATTAAAGCATTTAGTGATCATAGTGATTACAGTGCCAAAGAATTACAAGATTTAACACCTTTCAATGAAACCCTTATTATGACAGAAAAAGATGCTGTTAAATGTCAGCATTTTGCTCAAGATAATTGGTGGTATTTGCCAGTCAGTGCTGAATTAAATAGTCAATCGGTGCTAAAACAAGTCAGCAATTTAATTTACAGCTCGAAAAAAACTTGTATCTGATCTGAAACAATGATATTTATAGTGGAAATCAGGATAGCGTTACATAAAAGATTACCTACCCACAGTCGCATATCGCTTTTGTCGTAGTTCAATTTAACTCGCCAATACCTTATCTACTCAAAAGCCTTGTGTGGAGATTTTGTGGATCTTTAATGTAGACGTAATATTTTTATGCTGTGAATGCAATTGGCTTTGCACCTAATGGATTGTAGAAACTATTTTGAATGGTGATTATTAATCCTTATATATGATTATTTTATTTATAGGTGCACAATAAAATATCTTCCTCATGTCATCTTTTTGTCATGTTGATACTGTAAATATTGAGCCTTAGAATATTCATTAAGCTTAGCTATCACGGTTTTGAACATTTATATTAAATAATAAAATGCACTACTTAAATTAATGTGTTCAGAATTTAATTGGGGTTTTATATAAGAAGACATAATAAAAAGTAGGATGCATTAGTATAGAAAAATAAAAACTATACGAAGAACAAAAGGAGTTTATCTACCATGACATTACAATTAAGAATGGGTCGCGTAAAATGGTTTGACAATAACAAAGGTTATGGTCTTATTGTTGCAAGAGATATTGAACAAGAAGTTTATGTCAATAAAAAAGCGATTGCCAATACAAAAAACAAAGCATTAACAGAAGGTCAAGACGTTGAATTTTCTGTTATCAGAACAGCCGCTGGCCTAGAAGCCGCTGATGTTATCGGATTTTAAATAAGGTTTACCTTGTTGATGATGTAGTTGAAACGATAGTTTAACACTGAGATTGAATTATCGTTTATACCTATTTTGGGGCAGGTAAGGTCAAATAGCTTACTACCAAGCCGAATAAGTAATATAAAAGAGTTATAACGTTAATTAGAATGCAATAAAGATAATAAAAAGGTTAAATTATTATCAATAAAAGCGGAATGTAATTCTTTATTAATGATGTTGCAGACTCAACGATAAAAAGCCACATTAATGTGGCTTTTTTGTTGCCTATAGTAAAAAAGAAAATAATAAATTTATTAATAACTAAAATAATTTTCGAATTATCACTAAACGAGAGGCTTTGAGTATTAACGCAGATCCTTCCTTATGATATCCTTTTGCTATATAAAATGATTAACCCTTGAGAGGGACAAAATGGATCACCGCTTACTTGAAATTATTGCTTGTCCAGTTTGCCACGGCAAACTTATCTTTGATAAAGAAAATTCAGAGCTTATCTGCAAAATTGATCATTTAGCTTATCCTGTTCGTGACAATATCCCCGTTCTTCTGGAGAATGAAGCAAGAGAATTATCACTAGAAGAGGAAAAGTAACTTCATGTTCACGGTCATAATCCCTGGTCGATATGCATCGACCCGCTTACCGGGTAAACCCCTCGCGGATATTCACGGTAAGCCTATGATTGTTCGTGTTATGGAACAGGCTATGCGTTCTGGAGCAAACCGTGTCATTGTCGCAACCGACAACTTAGATGTTGTTGCCGCTGTGGAAAAGGCGGGTGGGGAAGCGTGTATGACTCGAGAAGATCACCATTCGGGTACAGAACGTTTAGCTGAAGTCATTGAAAAATACCAATTTGCAGATGACGAGATAATCGTTAACGTACAAGGTGATGAGCCTCTTATTCCTCCCGTAATTATTACTCAAGTTGCTGAAAATTTAGCAAGTTGTGGTGCCGGAATGGCAACATTAGCAGTGCCTATTGTTGATTCAAAAGAAGCTTTTAATCCTAACGCTGTGAAAGTGGTGATGGATGCAAAAGGTTTCGCACTTTATTTTTCTCGTGCAACCATTCCTTGGGAAAGAGACCGTTTTAACTTATCACACGATGAAATTGGTGAGCATTACTTACGCCATATTGGAATTTATGCTTATCGTGCAGGTTTTATACGTCGATATATTACTTGGGAACCGAGCCCATTAGAATCTATTGAAATGTTAGAGCAACTGCGAGTGTTGTGGTATGGCGAAAAAATCCATGTTGCAAAAGCATTAGAAGTTCCTGGCGTGGGTGTTGATACTCAAGATGATCTTGTCGCAGCCAGAGCTGCATATCGAGCACTTAACCAAGAGTTCTGATCTTTTAACGGACACAAATAAATTTCAACGGCACTTCAATTAAGTGCCGTTTTTGTATCAGTCGGTAATGATATTTTTTAATTATTGGTTTTCTTCTTTATCTGATTGATGACTTTCATTTTCAGGAATAGTGACGGGTTGTCCTGCTGGTTTTACTGATTGCCACATTGAGCCTAAAAACTCATACCATGCACGTTCACTATGTTGAAAATAGGTTGCTGAAGGGAAATATTTCTCCCAAGGATGTAATGGCGAAGTGATAGCCAATTGGTTAGCTGGTGCAACGATAGGTTTCATGCCTCTAGCTAAAAAGAAACGTTCGGCGCGTGCTAAATGGTTAGCGGACGTCACAAGTAAAAATGGTTTCTTACCAATTAATTTATCAACTTCATAGGCTTCTTCTTCAGTATCTTTCGGTGTTGATAATGCGATAGTTCTTTCAGGAGGTACACCTAAAGATTGTGCCACCTGAGCTGCCACCTCTGCACTACTTATTTGATTAACACCTGCACCACCTGTAAAAATCAGTGTCGAATTAGGATTGCGATAATAGAGTCTTACACCTTCAGCAACACGAAACAAACTATTATTAAGAAGATTAGAACTGGGTGCCCAATCTGGGTTATAAGTAAACCCACCCCCCAAAACAACAATGTAGTTCACATCTTGTTGTGAATTTTCTCGTAATTCATAACGAGCTTGATACTCTTTTTCACTTGGCATTAGTAATGTATCAGCAACAGGCTGTATGCCTAACATCGTCAATAAAATAAGGACAACAGTAAGTAGGCTTTTTCCTGTTTTTTGCCAACGAGTAAACCAAAGTAGAGCTAAGGCAAAAAAGGCGATTAATAAGAGTAAAGGCAAGGGCATTAGAAAACCTGCAACATACTTTTTGAGCAAAAACAGCATAAATCATCCTAAATTGAGTGAAATACATGCAATTGATAGAGAAAGCTTAGTGAAAACTAGGGGATCACAGAGGCATTGTGTCAAAATAGTCGCTACAACAACGTTTCACTAAGTTTTAATCAATAGAAATAAAGAACCGTTAAATTATTTATAAAACGATAAGCGTTCGAACATTAATTTTTTCATTAATAAGCGTTATATTTATACTGCGCTTTGCGAATAATCTGATTCATGGCTTATTTCTTTAGAGAAAACAGTCAGTATCATAGAACACTGGTAAAATTGCCGTCTTAATTTTATGTACAGTGTCTCATATTTTTTGAATTTATCAGAATGCAAAGAGCGCAAGTAGCAAGTTGTTATCATGAGGCGTTTTAATGTCAGATCGTAATTTTGACGATATTGCAGATAAATTCTCCCGCAATATCTATGGCACAACAAAGGGTAAAATTCGCCAAGCAGTGATTTGGGAAGATTTACAACAATTATTAACCCTTCTGCCTAATCGCACTTTGCGTATTTTAGATGCCGGAGGTGGAGAAGGGTATTTTTCTCGCCAATTGGCTAAATTAGGACACCAAATTATCTTATGTGATTTATCACAAGAGATGCTTAATCGTGCACAAGAAGCGGCGATTGATGAAGGTGTTGCTGAGAACATGACGTTTATTTGTTGTGCTGCTCAAGAGATTAAAGAGCATATAGATGAAAGAGTTGACTTAATTCTGTTTCATGCCGTATTGGAGTGGATCACGGATCAGAAAGACGCCGTAAATGTTCTTACCGATATGCTACTACCTAATGGTATCTTATCGCTGATGTTTTACAATGCGAATGGCATTGTTATGAGAAATGCGATATTGGGGAATTTTCATCTGGCAAATCCTGAAATTCCTCGAAGAAGAAAAAAATCATTATCGCCTCAAAATCCATTGCAACCTGAAGATGTTTATCAATGGCTGACAGAATTTTCAATGACAATATTAGGAAAAACGGGAGTTCGTGTTTTTCATGATTATTTACAAAGTCGCCAGTTGCAAAATAAAGATTTTCCATCGTTGCTTGCATTAGAGCAACGTTATTGTCGGCAAGAGCCCTATATCAGTCTGGGGCGTTACATTCATGTCATGGCACAAAAGCGTGTAAATTAAGGATGTACTATGAGTGATTTTACCCAGACCGTTCCTGAGTTAGTGTCTTGGGCGAGAAAAAATGATTTCTCAATCTCACTGCCACCTGAAAGATTAGCTTTTTTGATGGCAGTCGCTGTATTAAACAGTGAACGCCTTGATGGCGAAATTAGTGAAGGGGAGTTAATTGATGCCTTTAGAGAGGTCTGTAAAGGCTTTGAGCAACCCGCAGAATCAATACAAGTTCGTGCCAATAACGCCATTAATGATATGGTTAAGCAACGGCTTTTTAATCGTTTTACCAGTGAATTGGTAGAAGGCAATGCAATATACCGTTTAACACCGTTAGGCATTGGAATTAGTGATTATTATATTCGCCAACGTGAGTTTTCATCGTTACGTTTATCTATGCAGTTATCTATTGTAGCGGGAGAACTCGATTCTGCTGCAAGTTCTGCTGAAGATGGTGGCGATGAATATCATTGGCATCGTAATGTTTTTGCGCCACTGAAATATTCAGTCGCAGAAATTTTCGATAGCATTGATTTGTCACAGCGAATAATGGATGAACAGCAAAATACAGTAAAAGAAGATATTGCAGCGCTATTAAATCAAGACTGGCAAGCCGCTATATCAAGCTGTGAACAACTGTTATCTGAAACCTCTGGCACATTAAGAGAGCTACAAGATACGCTTGAAGCCGCAGGTGATAAACTTCAAGCTAATCTATTGCGTATTCAAGAAGCAAACATGAATACGGGTCATGTTGATCAAATAGATACGTTAGTATTTGAGCTACAAAGTAAGCTAGACCGTATTATTAGTTGGGGTCAGCAATCTATTGATTTATGGATTGGCTATGATAGACATGTCCATAAATTTATTCGTACTGCGATTGACATGGATAAAAACCGTATATTTTCTCGTCGATTACGTCAATCAGTACAAAACTATTTCGACAGCCCATGGGCATTAACTTACGCTAATGCAGATAGGTTGTATGATATGCGTGATGAAGAACTGACTTTACGAGATGAAGAAGTCACAGGTGAATTACCTGAAGAACTCGAATATCAAATGTTCAGCGAAGTGAATGAACAAATAGCGCAATGGGTAGAGCAAGAGCTTGCTTCTTACAAATTAGAGCAACGAGCATTAGATCTCAGTTCAGTATTAGTTGAATATCTTGATCGTTACCCGCAACAGAAACATTTTGATGTTGCCCGTATTGTTATTGATCAGGCGGTACGATTAGGTGTAGCAAAAGCTGAGCTCGCAGGATTACCTGCAAAATGGTCAGAAATTAACGAATATGGAGCTAAGGTACAAGCGCATGTCATCGATACATACTGAACAATTTATGCCAGCAAAACTAGCGCAGGCATTAGCGAACTCACTTTTTCCTGAACTGGATAGCCAGTTACGTGCAGGTCGACATATTGGTATAGATTCTCTGGATAATCATGCTTTCTTGATGGACTTTCAAGATGAATTGTCAGATTTTTATGCGCGTTATAATGTTGAATTAATCCGAGCTCCAGAAGGCTTCTTCTATTTACGTCCTCGCTCAACTACGCTTATTCCCCGTTCTGTATTGTCTGAAATGGATATGCTGGTGGGGAAAATTCTTTGTTATCTCTATCTTAGCCCAGAGCGATTAGCGAATCAGGGTATATTTACTGTTCAAGAACTATTCGATGAGTTAAGAACGTTAGCAGATGAAAATAAATTATTACGTTTAGTGAATCAGCGTTCCACCGGTTCTGATCTTGATTTGCAAAAGCTACAAGAAAAAATGAGAACCTCTCTAAATCGTTTACGTCGTTTAGGTATGATCTCATTCTTATTAAATGACTTGCAGCGTTTTTCAATAACAGAATCAGTGTTCCGCTTTGGTGCTGATGTGCGTAGTGGTGATTCTCCACTTGAAGCTCAAATGCGAATGATCCGTGATGGTGAAGCGATGGCGCTTGATACAGGATCAGAGACACCAAACGATGATGAAGAAAATGAAGATGAGCAATTACAATCAGGTGAAGATGATGCGGAGGAAGAAAATAAATGATTGAACGTGGAAAATTTCGCTCATTAACACTGATCAACTGGAATGGGTTCTTTGCTCGCACTTTTGACTTAGATGAATTGGTGACGACATTATCAGGCGGGAATGGTGCAGGTAAATCAACCACTATGGCTGCATTTATCACAGCAATGATCCCTGATCTTACTTTACTGCATTTTCGTAATACTACTGAAGCTGGATCAACAAGTGGCTCTCGTGATAAAGGATTATATGGAAAGCTACGCCCGGGAGTTTGTTACGCTGTATTAGATGTGATCAACTCACGTCATTTACGTGCTGTGGTAGGGGTTCGTTTACAGCAGATTGCTGGTCGCGATAAAAAAGTTGATATCAAACCCTTTATGATCCAAGGGTTGCCAATGGCAGAAAACCCAACAGAAATTCTGACTCAAGCTGTTGCAGATCGCCAAGCACGGGTTTTACCACTCAATGAACTAAAAGAAAAAGTTGAAGCCATTGATGGGGTTGTTTTCAGACAGTTTAATTCAATTACTGACTTCCATGCAGTGATGTTTGATTTAGGGGTGATCCCTAAGCGCTTGCGGTCAGCCAGTGATCGTGCCAAATTTTATCGTTTAATTGAAGCTTCATTATATGGTGGTATTTCAAGTGCGATCACTCGTTCTTTACGTGATTACTTACTACCTGAAAATAGCGGAGTCAGGAAAGCATTCCAAGACATGGAAGGTGCGTTGCGGGAAAACCGTATGACGCTTGAAGCTATTCGTGTCACACAATCAGATCGTGATTTATTTAAACACCTGATCACAGAAGCAACATCTTACGTTGCGGCAGACTATATGCGTCATGCAAATGAACGACGCGTTCATCTTGATGAAGCTTTAGAAGTTCGCCGTGAATTATGGAGCCAGAGAAAATCCATCAATAACGAGGCATATCGCTTTGTTGAAATGGGTAAAGAGCTGGAAGAACAACAAGCACTTTCTTCTGATCTTGAAGCGGATTATCAAGCAGCAAGTGACCGATTAAACTTAGTACAAAATGCAGTTCGTCAACAAGAAAAAATTGACCGTTATGTTGCCGATGTGGAAGAAATAACTTTCCGCTTAGAAGAACAAAGTGAAGTCGTTGAAGAAGCCGCGTCTAAGAAAGAAGAACTTGAAGCACGAGTAGAATCGGCAGAAGAAGAAGTCGATGAACTGAAAAATCAGTTAGCAGACTATCAGCAAGCATTAGATGTACAACAAACACGCGCTATTCAATATCGCCAAGCTGTGCAGGCTTTAGAGCGAGCTAAAGCACAATGTGATATTGCTGATTTAGATGAAAGTAATGCTGATCAGTGGGCTGAACGTATTCAAGCAAAAATTCAGACCATTACTCATTCACTACTTTCTATGGAACAGAAACTTAATGTTTCTGAAGCAGCGAAAACACAGTTTGACCAAGCTTATAAATTGGTTAACGCTATTGTTGGTGAGGTTGATCGTAAAGATGCATGGAGTGCCGCCAAAACGGCATTACGTGAATGGTCTTCGCATCGACACCAAGCGGATAGGGTTCATCCTATTCGTATGCAATTAGCAGAATTAGAGCAACGTTTACATCAGCGAAACAATGCTCAGCGTCAACTTGAAGAATTTAATAAACATCATGGCAAATCAATGGAGCCAGATGATCTTTTAATTTTACAAGATGAGTTAGAAGCTAAAATTGAAGAGCTTAGTGATTATGTTAATGAGTCTGGTGAACATCGCATGCAAATGCGCCAAGAGCTAGATCAACTCAAGCAACAAATTGAAAAGCTGAAAAAACAAGCCCCAGCATGGCTTGCAGCACAAGATGCATTAACGCAACTGTGTGAGCAAACTCGTCAATCTTTTGAAACAGGTCATCAAGTAACTGAATATATGCAACAGTTACTTGAAAAAGAGCGCGAAGCCACCGTATTACGTGATGAAACAGCAACACGCAAACAACAAATTGAAGCACAAATTGAACGTTTAAGTCAGCCAAGTGGTGCTGAAGATGGGCGGTTAATTACGTTAGCAGAGCGTTTTAATGGGGTTTTATTATCAGAGATTTATGATGATATTACATTAGATGATGCACCTTATTTCTCAGCGTTATATGGCCCTGCACGTCATGCCATCGTAGTACAAGATCTCTCTCTTGTTCAGGCGCAATTAGAAACATTAGAAGATTGTCCTGAAGATCTCTATTTTATCGAAGGCGATCCTCAATCTTTCGATGATAGTGTATTTAATGCACAAGAGATGGATAAAGCGGTTCTTATCAAGAGCTCTGATAGACAATGGCGTTATTCTCGCTATCCTGAGATCCCACTTTTTGGTCGTGCTGCGCGTGAAAATCAATTAGAAATATTATCTCGTCAACGCGATGAGCTTTCTGAACTTTATGCAACGCAAGCTTTCGATGTGCAAAAAATTCAACGAGCACACCATGCCTTTAGTCAATTTGTTGGGCAACATATTTCCGTCGCTTTTGAAGCCGATCCTGAAGAGGATATCCGCCAGCTTAATCAAAGACGTAATGAGCTAGAAAGAGCATTAGCACAATATGAAGAAAGTACTCAGCAGCAACGCCAACATTATGCTCGTGCCAAAGAATCACTGAATCTGCTTAATAAACTGATCCCTCAAGTGAATATCTTGATGGATGAAACATTGATTGACCGTGTTGAAGAGCTACGTGAAGAGCTATATGTCGCTGAAGAGTCTATGCGCCACTTACAGCGTCATGAAAAAGCACTAGCAACGCTAGAACCTATTGCGTCAATTTTGCAAAGTGATCCACAAGAGCATGAGCAATTAGCGCAAGACTATGAACAAGCAAAGGAAGAACAACAGCGTTATCAACAACAAGCTTTCTTGTTGGTGGAAGTCGTACAACGTCGTGCGCATTTTAGTTATAGCGATGCAGTTGAGATTGTGAGCGAAAATAGCGATCTTAATGAGAAGTTACGTCGTCGTTTAGAGATGGCAGAAACAGAACGATCTACAGCAAGAGAGCTTTATCGCCAACAACAAGCGCAATGTGCTCAATTTAATCAAGTGCTCGCATCATTAAAAAGTTCTTTTGATACTAAATCTGAATTGCTTAGAGAGCTTGAGCAAGAGATGCGTGATACGGGGATACATATTGATGTTGGCGCAGAAGTAAGAGCAAAAGAACTGCGTGATCAACGTTATTCTGCTGTTAGTGCTAACCGTACTCGTATTAGCCAACTTGAGCGCGATATCGCACTTAGTGAAGCCGAACGCGATAATTTAACCAAAAAAATTCGTAAACTTGAGCGTGATTACACTCAAATTCGTGAGCATGTTGTGAGTGCAAAAGCGGGTTGGTGTGCTGTGATGCGATTAGTGAAAGAAAATGGCATGGAACGTCGTTTACATCGCCGAGACTTCGCTTACCTTTCTGCTGATGAATTGCGTTCAATGTCGGATAAGGCGCTAGGTGCATTACGTCAAGCTGTTGCTGATAATGAATACTTACGTGATGCATTACGTCGTTCTGAAGATGCTAAATATCCTGATCGTAAAGTTCAGTTCTTTATTGCGGTATATCAGCATTTAAGAGAGCGTATTCGCCAAGATATCATTAAAACTGATGATCCAGTTGATGCAATTGAACAGATGGAAATTGAGCTTGCACGCTTAACGGAAGAACTGACAAGCCGTGAACAGAAATTAGCGATTAGCTCACGAAGTGTAGCGAATATTATTCGCAAAACTATCCAGCGAGAGCAAAACCGTATCCGTATGCTAAACCAAGGTTTACAAGCGGTTTCATTTGGCCAAGTGCGAGGCGTTCGACTTAACGTCAATATTCGTGAAAGCCATCAAGTGCTTCTTGATGTGTTATCAGAAGAAGATAATCAATACCAAGACTTATTTAAAAACCAAAACCTTACCTTCTCTGAAGCGATGGCGAAGCTCTATCAACGTTTAAATCCACAAGTAGATATTGGGCAACGTATGCCACAAACGGTGGGAGAAGAGCTGTTAGATTATCGTAATTATCTAGAAATGGATGTCGAGGTTAATCGTGGGCCAGAAGGGTGGTTAAAAGCGGAAAGTGGCGCGTTATCAACGGGTGAAGCGATTGGTACTGGTATGTCAATTTTGGTGATGGTTGTACAAAGTTGGGAAGAAGAATCTCGGCGCTTAAGAGGAAAAGATATTTCCCCTTGTCGTTTGCTTTTCCTCGATGAAGCTGCACGTTTGGATGCTAAATCTATTGCAACGCTATTCGAGCTTTGTGATCGTTTAGATATGCAGTTAATCATTGCGGCACCAGAAAATATCAGTCCAGAAAAAGGTACGACTTATAAACTCGTCCGTAAAGTGTTCAATGGTACAGAACATGTTCACGTTGTGGGTTTAAAAGGTTTTGGTCAACACGCAGAAAAAGATAAAATCGCATCATCAAATGTTGCTGAAATAACAGAATAATTTTATTTGATTATCAGCTAAAAATAGGCAAATAGAAGGCGTTACGGGCATATGTTCATAGCGCCTTCTTTTTTTCAAAGTGTTAGACAGATCAAAAAATGAAAGTAAATTAACAAAAAAATGAAAATTTAAATGATATAACGTGCGCTATATCTCATTTAAATGTAAGCGTGATGTCTATGATTGTTCCCGTATGTGATTAATATAAAAATTAAAGGAAAGAAAATGCGTAAAGTCACGTTAGCTTTTAGTGCAATTGCTTTAGCGTTAAGTTTAAATGGCGCGGCAATGGCAAAAGTCCATATGCCAGAAGTTGTAAGCCCAGGTGTTACTGTTGCTCAATTAGCACAACAACAACCAATTAATTGGGTTTCTGTTGCAGAAATCGAGAAAAGCTTAGCTGGTCAAGCACCGATGGCTGTTGGTTTTGATATTGATGATACTGTTTTATTCTCCAGTCCAGGTTTTTACCGCGGTAAACTAGAATATTCTCCAAATGATTTCAGTTATCTGAAAAACCCAGAGTTCTGGGAAAAAATGAATAACGAGTGGGATAAATTCAGCATGCCTAAACAAGTCGGTATCGATCTTGTTCAAATGCACTTAAAACGTGGTGATACTGTTTATTTCATTACTGGTCGTACTCAAACTAAAACTGAGACTGTGACCAAATATGTTCAAGAGGGTTTAAATATCCCTGCTGATAAAATGCAGCCTGTTATTTTCGCGGGTGACCAACCTGGTGCAAATAATAAAGTAAGCTGGATGCGTGATCATAAACTGAAAATTTACTACGGTGATGCGGATGCAGATATCGCAGCTGCAGATGAACTGAATATCCGTGGTATTCGTATTCTGCGTGCGGCTAACTCTTCTTACCAACCACTGCCAAAAGCAGGTCAGTTTGGTGAAGAAGTCGTTATCAATTCAGAATACTAATCTTTACCCTTTGTTTACCTTTATTTGTAAGGCGTAGGAAACTACGCCTTTTTCTATTTAAAAATACCATCCATTTAAATAATTTTATTTATTTAGTACATTGTAATTCTTAAATTCTATAAAACGCTCACTTTATTTGTCTGTTTTTTGCGCACTGATTATTTTTCCAGATAAAATAATATATTGAAGATAAAAATAGAAAATTAGTCTTTTTATGATTAGATAAAATAAAATTCCCGACAAAGGTTTAT
The DNA here is from genome assembly GCF_040139345.1 of Proteus sp. fly-1067. Lineage (NCBI taxonomy): Bacteria > Pseudomonadati > Pseudomonadota > Gammaproteobacteria > Enterobacterales > Morganellaceae > Proteus > Proteus sp. fly-1067. The sequence goes on from NZ_JBEEUL010000002.1 coordinate 266,479, forward strand.
AAAACTTTAAAAATATTAGTTTATTCCTATAAAACTCTTTTCCAAGCTCATCTAATATTCTAGGATACCAGAATAATAATAAGGGATGAGGGTAGAGGATTTATGGCGCACCAACCAATTAAAAGAGCAATCGCATATTCAGTTGTTGTAGGTACACTGCTTTCTGGGCATTATGCTATGGCGACTGAAACTAAATCAGTTGTATTATCTACACCCGAAACAGAAACTATGACATTAATGCCTGTCATTAATGAAACGATGCTAACATCCACCAATGTAGCAATGAATATCCCACAAGTGACCGAGCTAGAGGCAAAAGCAAAGTTACAGTCTTGGCTCCCAATAGGATATAAACCGTCATATTTAACTCAACTGGTAAAAGTCTACCAAGCAAATAACCTCGCACTGATTTGGCAAGATGAAAAAATTGCACAGCAATTACAGGAACAAATTGCAGAAGTGGCTATTTCAGGTATTCAGCCTCAATTTGGACAATGGTTAGTACAATTAGAAACACCGGAGTTAACAAAAGAAGGGCGTGATATTATTTTATCAGACGCATTTTTAGGTTATATCAGTTTTGTTGAGCAAGTGAATAAATCAGGTGCGTCTTTGCTGTATCGTAATGGCTCACAAACTTTGCCATCACCATCAGATAAATTTGTGGTTGACCTGCAACAAAACATTCAAAATGGCACTTTAGGTAGTTTCGTTATTTCTTATGCACCTTCTCATCCTTATTACAGTTTAATGAAAGAAGAAGTGCGCAAACAATTACATAGTGCAGTTGTTTGGCCGGAAATGAAAGGAACAGGATCATTAAAGCCAAATCAATCCTCTGAAGAAGTCTTAGCACTTAGACAAATATTACGCCATTTAAAATTGATCCCTGAATTAGCAGAAAATGAACAAGAAATTGCAACAACCGTTTATGATGCACCTTTAATTTCCGCAGTTAAAGTGTTTCAAACAGCTCACGGATTAGAGCCTGATGGTATTATCGGACGACAAACGCGAGTGTGGTTGAATATAACTCCTGAACAACGTGCCAGTATTATGGCACTAAATATTCAACGTCTTCGCTTAACTCCGGCCATAGGTGATACTGGAATTTGGGTGAATATCCCTGATTTCTCGCTTTATTTTTATGCCAATAATGAACTTATTCTTGATTCAAAAGTGATTGTAGGCAGACCAGATAGAAAAACACCGATTATGAGCAGTGCGTTGAACAACGTAGTGGTTAATCCACCTTGGAATGTGCCAACAAGCATGACACGTAAAGATATTGTGCCTAGAGGTAAAGCAGATCCTAGCTACTTTAGTCGTAAGGGATATACCATTTACTCTGGATGGGGAAATGATGCTTACCCAATTAATCCTTATGATATTGATTGGCAAAATATGAGTGCAGCAAACTTTCCTTATCGTATTTGGCAGGCACCGGGTCCAACCAATTCATTAGGTCGCTATAAATTTAATATGCCAAATTCAGAAGCGATTTATTTACATGACACTCCAAATCATTCACTATTCTCAAAAAATATGAGAGCAATTAGTTCAGGTTGTATTCGTGTAAATAAAGCCTCTGAGCTTGCTTCAATTTTATTGGGTGATGCAGGATGGAAACAAGATAGAATTGATGCGGCGTTAAAACGTGGTTCAACACAATATGCTCCAATTCCTGAACGTATCCCAGTTTATTTATATTATCAAACAGCATGGGTAGCACAGGAGAATGCGCCTCAATATCGTGTAGATATTTATGGTTATGACAAAAGCATTTCAAATGCACAACCTTATTTAGAGAATATTAAGAAATACTTGTAATATAAAAAAACATAAATTGAATAAAGGGTGGCTAAATTGACTGCCCTTTTTTATATATAAATCAATAATATATTTTATTTACTGTATTTTTTTAATAAGGAAATCAAAAGAATAATAAATTACAAAATATTTTTAAAATTTCCATTAAAAATAGAATGATAAAAAGAGTCTTTAGTATAAATAACTAAATTAATAAGATTTGAAATTCTTATAAATAAAAACGAAGTGTTATTTACAATTCTATACAAACCATAAGAAACAATTCGGGAAAAATATTGTCATAATAAAGGTTCTTCCTCCTGAAATAATTTTTTGAGTGCATATACTATGGATATTATTGATTCACACCGCCGTAAGTGGCTGGGGTTGGGTATGGCGGCAGTGGGATTAGGTTTATTGCCTTCTCATGCTTTTGCTTCGTTAGCTACACCTCGTCCAAAAATCCTTCGCTTTAATAATTTAAATACGGGTGAAACTATTAAAGCCGAGTTTTTTGATGGTAAACGTTATAATAAACATGAGCTAGCTAAGCTAAACCATCTATTTAGAGATTACCGACAAAATAAAATTAAAACGATTGATCCTGCCTTGTTTGATCAAATCTACTTATTGCAAGTGATGCTGAATAACAATAAACCTGTTGAACTTATTTCAGGTTATCGCTCTTTAGTGACGAATAATAATCTACGTAATAGCAGTAGTGGAGTAGCAAAAAAGAGCTATCACACGCGTGGACAAGCAATGGACTTTCGTTTGGTTGGTACTGATCTTTCTAAAGTGCGCCAAGTTGCATTAAGAATGAAAGCGGGTGGTGTTGGATATTATCCAAGAAGTAATTTTGTGCATATTGATACAGGACCAGTTCGCTCATGGTAATCTATTGAGAATTAGTTAATAGAGAGTGGAGTGATTCATGATGTATCACATTGTACCTGTGACAAACTATATGCAAAATTGCACCCTTATTTGGTGTGATGAAACGAAGGAAGCGGCAATTGTTGATCCTGGTGGAGATGTCGAAACGCTTATTGCGGAAATCGAAGCCCGCCAATTAACATTAACCAAAGTATTATTAACTCACGGACACTTTGATCATATTGCAGGCACCTCTCAAATTGTTGAACATTTCAATGTTCCTGTTTATGGGCCTCATAAAGATGATAGTTTTTTACTTGAAGAATTAGAACAACAGTGTCGTATGTTTAATTTTCCTTGTGGAAAATCATTTACACCAGATAGTTGGTTAAATGAGGGTGATACCGTGACAATAGGTAAAACAATTTCGTTATCTGTTTTACATTGCCCTGGTCATACACCAGGACATATTATTTTTGTTAATCACCAGAATAAACTTATTTCAATGGGTGATGTGTTATTTAAAGAAAGTATTGGTCGTACCGATTTTCCACGCGGAAACCATGCTGATCTTATTGCATCAATCAAAAATAAAGTCTTACCTTTAGGTGATGATTATCTGTTTATTCCGGGACATGGCCCTATGTCTAACTTAGGCCATGAGCGCCAATACAATCCGTTTTTACAAGATGAAATGCCAATTTGGTAATAGTGCGCTGATATAAGTGAATAAATATGAAAGCGCTTTATTATAAAGCGCTTTTTTATCAGTAAAAAATGAGATTTATATTTCTTTGATTCTAAATATAAATGCCACATTATTAAATAAAGTGGCATTTATCTTAATTACGCTTTAGAAGGCAATTAAAGCACAGCAACAATGGCTTCACATAGTGGAACCATATTTTCAAGGGTTAAACCAGCTACGTTAATACGGCCTGATCCTACAATATAAATACCGTATTCAGCGCGTAAACGCTCAACTTGTTCTTTATTTAAACCACTAAATGAGAACATCCCATTTTGGTCAATAATAAAGCTAAAGTCTTGCTTAGCACCTTTTTCTTGCAGTGTCGTCACTAACAGCTGACGCATACGCTGAATACGTTCGCGCATAGTTGTTAGCTCTTCAATCCATTCTTCTTTTAACTCAGGGTTAGAAAGAATGGTTGTTACTACTGAAGCACCGTGTGCTGGTGGATTTGAGTAGTTGGCACGAATAATTGCTTTTGCTTGGCTAAAGGCTTTTTCAGCAGTATCGCTGTCTTTGGTGACAATGGTGCATGCACCTACACGTTCATTGTAAAGGCCGAAGTTTTTAGAATATGAACTTGCAACAATAAGCTCAGGATTTTTTTCTGCAAAGAGGCGTAAGCCTTGTGCATCTTCTTCAAGACCACGAGCAAAACCTTGGTATGCAAAGTCAAAAACAGGTAACCAGCCTTTTTCTGCGGATAGTGTCGCTAGTTGGCGCCATTGTTCTTCTGTTGGATCAATACCACTTGGGTTATGGCAGCAACCATGGAATAAGACAACGTCACCAGCTTGAGCATTTGCAAGACTTGCTAACATACCGTCAAAATCTAACCCGCGATTTTCTGCATCATAATAATCATAATTACAGATCTCAAGACCTGCAGTTTGGAAAATATTATTATGGTTAGGCCAAGTTGGATTACTTATCCAGACGCGTTTTGCAGTGGTTTGTTGAGCAATAAAATCTGCAGCAATACGTAAAGCTCCTGTACCACCAGGGGCTTGTGCTGTGCGTGCGCGTTTTTCAGTGATGATAGGGTGTTGTTCACCAAACAAAAGTGCTTGGGTCACATTGCCAAATTCAGGAATACCGCTAATAGGAAGGTAATTTTTAGTGGTTTCGTTTTCTAACAGGTATTTTTCTGCTTTTTTAACAGTGGTTAAAACAGGAGTTTTGCCTGTTTCATCCTTGTAAACACCAATCCCTAAATTAATTTTGTTTTCACGAGGATCAGAACGGAAACTATCAGCTAAACCCAGAATAGGATCGGCTGGTGCAGCAATGATTTTCTCAAACATAGTGTAATTGTTCCCTAAGCTCAAAACGAAGCCGAAATATGAGTATCAAGAGTAACGCTATGAGGACTTTTTGCCAACTGTTTGTAGAGAAATTAACAAGAAGTTGTGAACTAAGTGAGAATAAATAGCAAATCAAGATGTAAATAAGTGAATATCCTGTGATTACATTAACATGTAAAAATAATCACTGAAAAGTCATAATTGTTTAGTATGATAAACTTTTATGATTTTAAAAAAGAGAAGTAAGGGGATTTATTGTATTCAATAAGCTAGTTGGGTGTGATTGGTTTAGGTAAAAAATAAGCAAGTAGGGAGGAGAGAGTGATGGTTAAATTGTACAAATAAAAAAGCAACACCGAAGTGTTGCTTTTCAAATCAATTAACTTGACTGTTTAATTACCTATAAGGGTAATTAGAACTGATAAGTCAGACCTAAACCAACTACGTTATCAGTTGCAACGCCGTAAGTTTTAGTGAAGTCATTTTCATCTAACAGGTTGATTTTATAATCAACAACTGCAGTCATGTTTTTGTTAAATTTGTAGAAAGAACCTACAGAGATATATTTAACTAAATCTTGATCGTTGCCTTGAGCAGTACCTAAGTCTTTACCTTTAGATTGAACATAACCTAAAGATGGTTTCAGACCTAAGTCAACGAAGTCATACTGTGCAGTTAACTCGATGTTTTGAGTTTTGTTAGCGATCAGAGCATCTGAACCGTAGTAGTTCATGTTACGGCTTTCACCGTACATAGCTGCTAAGTAAACGTTGTTAGCTGCGAATTTACCACCGAAGTTCCATGCTTCTGCATTTTTACCAGTAGCAGAACTGTGGTGTTCCTGCCAGTTAGTACGAGCAGAGTTAGAGTAACCACCACCCAGTGTTACGCCCCAGCCTAAGTTATAAGCTGTAGAGAAACCGAAACCGTCACCATTAGCTTTAGCTGTGTCAACACGTTTGCTGCTGTTGTTAGTGTTTTCGTTGTTTTTGCCTTGATATTGCAGAGCAAAGTTCAGGCCATCAACGTAACCGAACATATCAGTGTTACGATAAGTTAAAACACCAGTAGTACGGCCAGTCATGTAAACGTCAGACTGAGACATTGAGTCACCGCCCCATAAAGGCAGAACGTCTGTCCATGCGTTGGTGTCGTAAATTACACCGTAGTTACGACCATAGTCTAATGAACCGTAGTCAGCAAATTTAAAACCAGCGTAAGCAAAACGAGTTTTAGATGAGTTTTCGCTTTCAGTAGTGTTAGTTTTGATTTCATACTCAAAACGACCGAAACCAACTAAATCTTTATTGATTTGAGTTTCGCCTTTGAAACCGATACGTGCACGTGAAGCGTCACCGCTTTCGTGATCACTCTTAGAATCAGAATCTGCGAAGTAATGACGAACGTCAACTTTACCGTAGATGTCTACTTTGTTGCCGTCTTTGTTATACATTTCAGCTGCGTTTGCTGCACCAGCAAACATTAAAGCTGGGATTACCACTGCAAGAAGATTGCGCTTCATCATTATTATTACCCTCATTGGTGTTATTCAGACACCTTTGCCACTGCCAGAAATAGTTTCTTAATTTTTATGGAACTATTTATGAGAGTTAAGTGTCGTCTGTGTCGGGTGACAGTGTTCCATTGGTAAAAAATTTTATCTACCCCCAATTTGCTACAAAAACGAAAAAAGTGTAACAAATTGTAACTATGTATTTCAAAGTATGTATTTCGGGGAACTTTTGAATCAAATAACAGCCATGCATAAAAAAAGCCAACCTTGCGGTTGGCTTCTTTATTTAAGCTAAATCTGTACAATAAAACAGCACTGCAAAATTTTAACTGAATACTAATTAATCACTAAATTAAAAATCTGCATTTCTTGGTGTGCGAGGGAACGGAATAACTTCACGAACGTTTGCGACACCGGTCACATAAGCAACTAAACGTTCAAAACCTAAACCGAAACCTGAATGAGGCACTGTGCCATAACGACGTAGGTCGCGATACCACCAGTAGTCTTCTTTATTCATTCCCATTTCTTCTAAACGTTTATCAAACATATCTAAACGCTCTTCACGCTGAGAACCACCAATGATCTCACCAATTCCTGGTGCTAATACATCCATTGCTGCAACTGTTTTACCGTCTTCGTTCATACGCATATAGAATGCTTTGATATCTTTCGGGTAGTTTTTTACAACCACAGGTGCTTTAAAGTGTTTCTCTGCAAGATAACGCTCATGCTCAGAAGAGAGGTCAACACCCCAATAAACTGGGTTTTCAAATTTCTCACCACAGTTTTCAAGCACAGTAACTGCATCGGTATAATCAATTTGAGCAAAATCAGAGGTGATAAAATTCTCTAAGCGTGTGATAGCGTCTTTATCGACACGTTGTGCAAAGAATTCCATATCATCTTTACGCTCTGCTAATACGGCTGCAAAGGTGTATTTCAGCATTTTTTCAGCAAGTGCTGCGATATCGTTAAGATCAGCAAATGCCACTTCAGGCTCAACCATCCAGAATTCAGCAAGGTGACGACTGGTATTTGAGTTTTCAGCACGGAATGTTGGGCCGAAAGTATACACTTTGCTTAATGCAGAGGCATAAGTCTCACCATTTAATTGACCTGATACGGTTAAAAACGCTTCACGGCCAAAAAAGTCTTCACTGAAATCAACTTCGCCTTTATCTGTACGTGGCAGATTGTTCATATCAAGTGTAGAGACACGGAACATTTCACCAGCACCTTCTGTATCAGCCGCTGTAATTAGTGGCGTAGAAACCCAGAAGAAGCCTTGTTCATCGAAGAAACGATGTAGTGCTTGTGCTAATGTGTGGCGAACACGAGCAACTGCACCAATTAAGTTAGTACGAGGACGAAGGTGAGCAACTTCACGCAGGTACTCAATACTATGACGTTTGGCGGCCATCGGATAAGTTTCCGGATCATCGACCATTCCTACCACAACAACATTGGTGGCGTGAATTTCAAAGTTCTGTCCCTGGCCCGGAGATTCAACAATTTTACCGGTGACTTCCACAGAACAACCTGTGGTTAAGTGCAGCACTTCATCTTGATAATTCGGTAAATTATTATTAATGATGGCCTGTACTGGATTAAAGCAGGAACCGTCATAGACGGTAAGAAATGAGATACCAGCTTTTGAATCTCTTCTTGTACGTACCCAACCGCGAACGGTGACGTCTTCGCCAACCGCGATACGGCCTTGCAGTACGTCGACTACAGGCGCAACGATCATAAATAAATCTCTCTTCGTTTAATTAAAATAATTGTTTGGTTAATTCACTCTGCCCCTGTCGGACAGTTTTTCTATGTTACTTGCAATAGCGCAGGAAACAAGTAGGAAATTTTAGTTTAAAGAGTCAATAAAGAAGAGAAAAGCTTTTGTATAAAATAAATTGGCAAAAATAGGAGAAATATTGATAAAAGTAGGAGTTATGACAAAAGAAAGGGTAATTATTACCCTTTCTTTCATTAATGAAGATTTTTAGCTAATTAACAGGCTTGTTTGACAAGTGGAACATCAAAGGCTTTGCGTAGCTTGTCAACAAAATCATCGTCTTCGCAAATCGTTTTACCTGGACTATCTGATAATTTAGCAACTGGCTTACCATTACACTCCACCAGCTTAATGACAATATTAAGTGGTGTTATTTCTGGAATGTTACAGGTGAGCCGAGTACCAATACCAAAGATTAAACGAATACGTTTATGGAAATGTTTATAAAGTACTAACGCCTTTTGAAAATCGAGGCTATCAGAAAAGACTAATACTTTACTCATTGGGTCGATGCCCAGTTTCTCATAATGCGCAATCGCTTTTTCACCCCATTCAATAGGATCACCAGAGTCGTGGCGTAAACCTTGATAACTCTCTGCGAAGGCCTTATCAAAATCACGCAAAAAAGCATCCATCGTAATACAGTCTGTTAATGCAATACCTAATTGATCGGGGTATTCATCTAACCAAGATTGTAAAGCTGCGCGCTGACTATTGGCCAGCTCTGGGCTAATTTGCTGATGTGCCTGAAACCACTCATGAGCTTGTGTACCCACAGGGGCTAATTGCATGCGTTCTGCTAAATGATAGTTACTTGTACCAATAAGATAAGGGAAATGATTTTTCAGCTCATCCACAATGGCGCACTGCACATCATAAGAAAAACGGCGACGAGTACCAAAATCCATCAATTTAAAATCAGCTAAGTCAATCTGCTGCTCAGCGGCATCACGGTAGAAAATATCAATTAATTTACGTAATTGATTAACTGCGTCATCTGGTGTGATTTGAGGTGAACGAGCACGATGTACAATTTCACTCACTAAAGCCAACAAAGGTACTTCCCATAAAATAACTTCACGCCAAGGGCCTGTGATTTTAATGGCAAGTTGGTTTTCAGGTGTGGTTGAAATATGGACTTGTTCTGGTTTAAAACGGAAATGCTTAAACCATTGCAGATAGTCATTTTTGAAAAAAGGGAGACTCTGAAGATAGTCAAATTCTTCATTCGTTAATGACAAGTCTGCCATCATATTAACTTGATGGCGTAAGGTTGTTGCATATTCACCTAGACGTTCATCACTCCGACAACGGAACTCAGCAACGACAGGAATATCACTATAATGATGGTAAACCGCTTGCTGCATGTGGAGCTTGTATGCATCGGTATCCAACAGTGATGTAATAATCGGTGTAGCGTCTAAAATCATAGCGCGTCAAGCATCCTCACGGAGCGTTTTTATGTCTGCTAAATCGTTAAGGTTGGAGAGTATACCCGAATATGGCGACAAAGCGTCACTATTCAACAATATTTCTCTGCAACATAAAAACAAGCTGTAAAACTTAGATGAGTTTACCACGTTAAACATAATTTGGGAGTATATTAGCATCATTTACCAAATAAATTGATTACATGTATTAATAAACTATTAACATTCTGTTGACTTTTAATGTTTTCAATTGAATATTCGACTGGCTAAACAGATTTTTGACGAGTAAGCTTTGGCAATATAACCGTTAAATAGTCGTGTTAACTAAAAGGTTTTTTCTATGACACAACAAAGAATCGCGAAATTTCGCAAAGATTATCGTGCCCCTGACTACACAATCACCGATTTACATCTTGATTTTATCTTAGATAAAGAAAGCACTCAGGTTACAGCAATCAGTCAATGTAAACGTCTAAACTCAAATGCGACGGTATTAGTATTAGATGGTGAAGATTTAACATTAAAATCAATTTCAGTTAATGATGTTGCTTGGACACACTATAAAGAAGAAAACGGCAAACTCATCATTGAACAATTACCAGAGCAATTTACATTAAAAATTATCAATGAAATTAATCCATCAGCCAATACAGCATTAGAAGGACTGTATGTGTCAGGTGATGCATTGTGTACACAATGCGAAGCTGAAGGTTTTCGCCATATTACTTATTATTTAGATAGACCTGATGTGCTAGCTCGTTACACCACGACAATCACCGCAGATAAAAAACAGTATCCTTATTTATTATCTAATGGTAACCGCATCGCACAAGGTGAACTTGAAGATGGACGTCATTGGGTAACATGGGAAGATCCACATCCAAAACCAAGTTACTTATTTGCGGTTGTTGCAGGTGATTTTGATGTACTACGAGATACTTTTATCACCAAAAGCGGTCGTGAAGTTGCTTTAGAGCTTTTTGTTGATAAAGGTAATTTAGATCGTGCAGATTGGGCAATGACATCATTAAAAAATGCGATGGCATGGGATCAATCTCGCTTTAATTTAGAATACGATCTTGATATCTATATGATAGTTGCTGTTGATTTCTTTAATATGGGTGCAATGGAGAATAAAGGGCTGAATGTCTTTAACTCTAAATATGTACTAGCGAAAAGTGAAACGGCAACTGACAAAGATTACTTAGGCATTGAGTCTGTTATTGGTCATGAATATTTCCATAACTGGACAGGTAACCGCATTACTTGTCGTGATTGGTTCCAACTAAGCCTAAAAGAAGGCTTAACGGTTTTCCGTGACCAAGAATTCAGTTCAGATTTAGGCTCTCGCTCCGTTAACCGTATTAATAATGTACGAGTAATGCGTACTGCTCAGTTCGCAGAAGATGCAAGCCCAATGGCACATCCAATTCGTCCTGATAGTGTGATCGAAATGAACAACTTCTATACTTTAACAGTATATGAAAAAGGTTCAGAAGTGATCAGAATGATCCATACCTTATTAGGTGAAGAGAAATTCCAAGCGGGCATTCAAATGTATATTCATCGTCACGATGGTAGTGCTGCAACCTGTGACGATTTTATTCAAGCGATGGAAGATGCTTCTAATGTTGATCTTACTTTATTCCGTCGTTGGTATAGTCAATCAGGTACACCACAACTGACAGTACGTGACAGCTATGATGTGAATAAAAAGCAATACACCTTAACTGTTAGTCAAATGACACCACCAACAGCTGATCAAGCAGAAAAACAAGCACTACATATTCCATTAGATATTGAATTGTATGATCATAAAGGCAATGTGATCCCTCTGCGTTCACAAGGCCAGGCGATTTCTAATGTATTAAATGTCGTCCGTGAAGAACAACAATTTGTATTTGATGACGTTCCAGAACAGCCAATCCCCTCTTTATTACGTGAGTTCTCTGCACCTGTAAAACTTGATTATCCATTTACGGATGAACAATTGTCCTTTTTAATGAAATATGCTCGTAATGCATTTTCACGTTGGGATGCGGCACAATCATTGTTGGGGCGCTATATAAAAGAAAATGTTACTCGAGTGCAAAAGGGTGAAAACTGCATTCTTCCTGAAATGGTAATTGATGCTTTCCGCGCAGTATTGCTGGATAAAGATATCGATCCTGCATTAGCAGCACTTATTCTGACATTACCAACAGATGTTGAAGCGGGTGAGTCATTTAGCATTATCGATCCAATAGCTATTCATGAGGTACTTGGTTTTATTCGTAAAACACTAGCAACTGAAATGGCAGATGAATTCTCTGCTGTTTACCATTCTATGCATATTGACGCTTATCGTGTTAATCATGAAGATATTGCAAAACGTGATTTACGTAATGTTTGCTTAGGTTATTTAGCGGTTGAAAATGAGCAAACAGGTAACAAACTTGTTGATGCACAATATCACAACAGCGATAACATGACTGATGCTCTTGCAGCACTTCATGCTGCTGTAATGGCGCAGTTACCTTGTAAAGATGAGCTATTACAAGAGTTCGATGATAAATGGTATCAAGATGGATTAGTGATGGACAAATGGTTTAGCTTGCAAGCCATGAGCCCAGCAAAAGATGTGTTACAAAAAGTACGTAGTTTGTTATCTCATCGCTCATTTACACTAGCAAACCCTAACCGTACTCGTGCATTAATTGGCGCATTTGTAAATAATAACCCAGTTGCTTTCCATGCTGAAGATGGTTCAGGTTACTTACTATTGACAGAAATTCTGACTGACTTAAATAGCCGTAACCCACAGGTTGCTTCACGCCTTATTGAACCTTTTATTCGTTTAAAACGCTATGATGCAACACGCCAAGAAAAAATGCGTGCAGAGTTATTAAAACTGAAAGCACTTGAGAATTTATCTGGTGATCTCTATGAGAAAATTACCAAAGCGTTAGCTGATTAATATCGTGCTTAATATCACTTTATAAGTGAATAAGTAGCGAAAAATTAGCATGATAATCAGATCCCCAGCATAGCCTGGGGATTTTTTATGGCAAATTGTGAAATTAGAGCGTTTACTTTTCATGCTTTTATCTATATTATGCTCGACGCTTAAATCGTCGTAGACATATCATTCCTAATACCCGATATTCTCAATGGAGATCGTATGTATTATTCCTTAGTAAGGAAGGCATTGTTTCGGCTAGATCCTGAACGTGCCCATGATTTTACCTTCCGTCAGTTAAAACGTTTATCTCATTCCCCATTTCAATTTCTTATTCAGCAATCACTTCCTTCAAAACCTGTTTCCTGTATGGGACTCTCATTTAAAAATCCACTTGGTCTTGCAGCTGGTCTTGATAAGAACGGTGATTGTATAGATGCCCTTGGTGCTATGGGATTTGGTTTTATTGAAGTCGGCACAGTGACACCACGCCCTCAAGTGGGAAATGATAAACCGCGTTTGTTTCGGTTAGTGGAAGCTGAAGGGTTAATTAACCGTATGGGATTTAATAATCTCGGTGTTGATAACCTTATTGAAAATGTAAAACAATCTCGTTATGGCGGTGTGCTAGGTATTAATATTGGTAAAAATAAAGATACTCCTGTAGAGCAAGGCAAAGACGATTATCTGATTTGTATGGAAAAAGTTTATGCACATGCTGGTTATATCGCGATTAATATTTCATCCCCAAATACTCCGGGCTTGCGTACACTGCAATATGGCGAAGCATTAGACGATTTGTTATCTGCAATTAAAAATAAACAGTTAGAGTTGCAAGGAAAATATCAAAAATATGTTCCTGTTGCCGTCAAAATTGCACCTGATTTAACACATGAAGAATTAATTCAAGTTGCAGATAGCTTAGTGCGTCATCATATTGATGGTGTTATTGCGACAAATACCACATTAGATAAGTCATTAGTCAGTGGATTAGATCATTGTAATGAAGCTGGGGGATTAAGTGGTCGCCCTGTACAATCAAAAAGCACACAAATAATTCGCCAATTAAATGAAGAATTAAAAGGCGCATTACCTATTATTGGTGTAGGTGGAATTGATTCATTAACAGCAGCCAGAGAAAAAATGGATGCCGGTGCTTCTCTTATTCAAGTCTATTCAGGATTCATTTATCAAGGTCCTGCACTTATCAAATCCATAATTAATCACATATAAATACATTTAATAATGAGTTAAGGGCTTTTCTTCTGCCCTTAACTCGTTTATATTGCCCCTAGTTGGTTATTTTTTATTAAATTGCACTGATTGTGCTTAATTAATAGTAAAATGAATCCTGTTTTTGTTAGGTGATATTAAATATTTTATTTATGTCATTTAATTTTGATTATTTGTCAGAGTATAAAACAGGTAATGAATCGAAGGGGGATTAATTAGTGATAATAAAACCCGATGATCGCTGGCGTTGGTATTTTGATGTTGAGCAACAAAGATTAATGCTTGATTTAGCCAATGGCATGGTTTTTCGTTCTCGCTTTCCAAGCAAAATGCTAAGTGAGAGTGCTTGCCAATCAGCATCTTTTACCGTCGATGACGCAGCTCTTTATTATGGATACGATGAGCAGATCCGCCAGATTGATATGCCGTCAGAATCAAGAGCTGAATTAGCTTTAAATGCATTAATAGCCCATCGCTTTTTAAAGCCACTGATGCCCAAGAGTTGGTATTTTGAAGTTAACAATAATCCAGCCAACCCTTATTTATCGCAAGTGGTAGGGGCTTCATTAAAAGAAGGTAATGAAAAAGCTCTTTTTTTAGTGGCAGAAGTGGGTACTCAAGCTTGTTTATGCTTATTAGCGCAACCTCAATTAACGTTATTCGATAGAACACTTAATTTTTGTGACCCAATAAAAATTATGAATGACAGGTTAAGCAATTACCATAAAGAATCGGAGTCAGGATCATTTTTGTACGAAAAAGTTATTTAACAAAAAGAGTAAAAAGGACTTACTCTTTTTATTATTACTCATTAATTTAACATCCAAAAAAATTTACCTTAAACAACACTTCCTAAAACCAAATCTCTATTATCCTTTTCTTATAATACACTTTTAGAAACAAATAAAATGAGTTCATCGATAATTCATTATTCAGGTCTTAATGAGATAATTCTTATTAAATAAACTGTTTTATTTAAAATAAAAAAGAAGATAAGGGCAAATTACCTTCTTTTAATTTGTGATAAAGATAAGTGTTATTTTTTGTTAAGTGAAAGTTTTACATTACTTTTAGGTATGCAACTGCATGCTAAAATTTTACCTGCACGTTTAATGGCTCCTGCTTTTAATGCGTTAACATCACCTTCATCTAATTGAATTAGACAAGAGCCACAAAGACCAGCTCGACAACTATAAGGAATGGTATAGCCATTATTCTCAAGTTGCTCTAATAGTACTTCTTGATTATTACCTTCAAAAACTTCACCGTTAAATTCAATACTGACAGTCTGTTCTTGTGTGTTTTCAACAATAGGTACTGATTGTGTTTCAATAGGAGCTGTTACAAGATACTGTTTCGCTTTTTTATAAGCTAATACCTCAACAGTATCTCCCACACGAATAATGCCAGTTTGACGAATGATGACATTTTGACCAAAATCGACATCACCTGTTTCATCACTACGGAATGTTTGCAGTGTTGCAAGTGGTTCTGTGTTAGGATGTTTAACGCCTTTATCAATACTAATTGTAGTCATGATGCAACGGCTACAAGGTTTCATCAGATCCATCACAACAGAGCCAACACGAATAGTCTGCCAAGTATCTTCTTCAAAAGGCTTTGCACCTGTTATGAGGATATTACCTCGAAATTGCTCAATATTAATTGAAGCGGGGCAACGCTGTTGTAAGTATTGAAATGAGGCTTCATTAATTAATAAGTAAGGGTAACCATCAGCAAAAGAAACAGAGGTTTCCGGATTTTTTTTCACTCGACGTGTCGATTTTTCGCCAGTCCAACGAAGTTGAACATCCATATTTAAATAACGACTGAACCACTGATTTATTTCATCTGGAGCCACATACGCGGTAAAATGGTTGCCCCAAACTTCTGTCGGTTGCAATGTGGTCTCAAAATCTTGATAAGTGATAGCAATACCCTCACCATCAGGTGCTTGAATATAAATACCATTTGCCATGACAGTGGGAATAAAACACAGCAAAACGGGAAATTTTCGTGCCGTGATAAAAGTCCCTTCAGGGGTAGTTATCATAAAATCACGATCAAACGTGAATCCGCTCTCACGAGCAAATGCATGAGAAAGGCGAATTCCCTTCATTGATTTAACTGGGTGTATATAAAGGCGTGAAACGTTGATCATCGGTGCTCCCAAAAGACATTATTATTTTTTATAGCCAGTAACTTTATGACAACGTAATACAATTAGCTATAATGCCCAACAATTTTATTTTAGGTGGTAACAATACTATGCGCTCTCTGTTTGCCAGCACAGGCCGAGGTCTGGAAGAACTATTAAAATCTGAACTTGAACACCTTGGTGCTCAGGCTTGCCAGATAACCCAAGGCGGTGTTTATTTTCGTGCAGATGATAAAACCATGTATCAGTCTTTGCTTTGGAGTCGTTTAGCGTCACGTATTATGCTGCCGTTAAATGAATTCAATGTGTATAGTGATCTAGACTTATATCTTGGTGTGCAGGCAATTGATTGGAGTGAGATTTTTACTGTTAATCAGACCTTTGCTATCCATTTTAATGGTACTAATGACATTATTCGTAATAGCCAATATGGTGCATTAAAAGCAAAAGATGCCATCGTTGACTCATTTCAACGCAAAATAGGGCAACGTCCTGATGTAGCTAAACAATCTCCTGATATCCGCTTAACGATCCATCTTCATAAAGAAAAAGCATCACTCTCTTTAGACTTAAGTGGTGATGGCTTACATCAACGAGGTTATCGTGATTTAACTGGGCAAGCACCTTTAAAAGAAAATTTAGCGGCTGCGATCATTATGCGTTCTGGTTGGAAAACCGATACACCATTAATTGATCCAATGTGTGGCTCAGGAACATTATTAATTGAAGCTGCTATGATGGCGACAGACTGCGCTCCAGCATTAAATCGAGTTCATTGGGGCTTTCGTCATTGGTTAGGCCATGATGAAGCATTATGGAAAGAAGTCACTCATGAGGCTTTTGCTCGTTTTCGTGAAGGTAAAAAGAATACCACTGCTCGTTTTTATGGTTTTGATGTTGATAAACGTGTGTTGGATATGGCAAGAGCTAATGCGCGTAGAGCTGATGTTGCTGATTTAATTACTTTTGCTCATGGTGATGCGGCAAAACTGACTAATCCTGTGTCAGCAGAAATAAAAGGAACAATTATCAGTAACCCGCCTTATGGTGAGCGTTTAGAAAGTGAGCCAGCACTAATTGCACTGCATAGTCAATTAGGAAGAGCTATAAAGGCACACTTCCCAGGTTGGCGATTATCATTATTTAGTGCATCACCTGAGTTATTGAGTTGTATTCAATTACGTGCAGAACGCGAGTTCAAAGCAAAAAATGGCCCTCTTGATTGCGTACAGAAAAACTATTTACTTTCTGATACCCCATCAACAATTAACACTGGGCTTGCTGAAGATTTTGCAAACCGTTTGCGTAAAAATGAGAAAAAACTCGCGAAATGGGCAAAACAACAGCAAATTGAATGCTATCGCTTATACGATGCTGATTTACCTGAATATAATGTTGCCGTAGACCGTTATGGCGAAAAAGTCGTTATTCAAGAATATGCACCACCTAAAACTATTAATGAACATAAGGCTCGCCAACGTTTGTTTGATGTTATTAGCGCTACGATGGAAGTATTAGCATTACGTTCTGATCAACTGATTTTAAAAACCCGTCAACGCCAAAAAGGTAAATTACAGTATGAAAAAATGGCAGAGAAGGGTGATTTCTTTTTAGTTAATGAATTTGGTGCAAAATTTTGGGTAAATCTTACGGATTACCTCGATACAGGGCTGTTTTTAGATCACCGTATTGCACGAAAAATGCTGGGTGAAATGAGCAAAGGAAAAGATTTCTTAAACCTCTTTGCTTATACCGGTACTGCATCTGTACATGCTGGGATTGGTGGTGCAAAAAGTACGACGACAGTCGATATGTCACGCACTTATCTTGAATGGGCGGAGAAAAACTTCCAAGCAAATGGCCTATCAGGTAGACAACATCGTTTAATGCAGGCTGACTGTTTACAATGGTTAATGCAAAGTAATGAACAATTTGATGTGATTTTTATCGATCCACCTACGTTTTCTAACTCAAAGCGTATGGAAAATACCTTTGATGTTCAACGTGATCATATTGAATTGATGAAACATCTAAAACGTTTGTTGAGAAAAGGTGGCACGATCATGTTCTCAAATAACAAACGTGGGTTCAAAATGGAACATGAAGAGTTAGCAAAAATAGGATTATCCGCAAAAGAGATAACACAGAAAACATTATCGCAAGACTTTGCGCGTAACCGCCAAATCCACAATTGCTGGCTGTTAACTCATGCTGGTGAGGAATAATTTACAATGCCGTTAATTAGTTTGACAGGGGCTTATTTATCTTTCAGTGATGCTCCTCTATTAGATAGCACCGATTTATTTATTGAAGAAAATGAACGCGTTTGTTTAGTTGGTCGTAATGGTGCCGGAAAATCAACACTATTAAGAGTGTTATCAAAAGAACAACCTTTAGATGATGGTCAAGTTGTTTATGAGCAAGATCTTGTGACTGCTTGCTTACAGCAAGATCCTCCAAGAGATATTGAAGGCACTATCTTTGATTTTGTTGCTGAAGGTGTTGAAGAGGATGCTAAATATCTAACGGATTATCATCATATTTCTAAATTGATTGAGACAGATCCTTCTGATAAAAATCTCAATAAAATGGCAGAGCTGCAAGAAGTACTCGATAGTCGTAACTTATGGTTACTTGATAGCCGAATTGCAGAAGTGCTAGAGAAACTTGGTTTAGATGGTGAAGCTGAGCTTTCTTCTTTATCGGGGGGGTGGTTAAGAAAAGCGGCATTAGGGCGTGCATTAGTTAGCGCACCAAGAGTGTTATTTTTAGATGAACCAACAAACCACCTTGATATTGAAACGATCCTTTGGCTTGAGAAATTTTTAAAAGATTTCCAAGGAAGCATCGTATTTATTTCCCATGACCGTTCCTTTATTCGAAATATGGCAACCCGTATTATCGATCTTGATCGAGGCAAACTTTCTTCATGGCCGGGAAATTACGATAAATATCTTGAGAGCAAAGAAGAAGCATTACGTGTTGAAGAGCAACAAAATGCAGAATTTGATCGCAAATTAGCGCAAGAAGAAGCGTGGATACGACAAGGGATTAAAGCACGACGTACTCGTAACGAAGGTCGTGTACGTGCTCTAAAAGCATTGCGTGTTGAACGTAGTGAACGCCGTGATGTGTTAGGCAGTGCGCGTATGCAAGTCGAAGAAGCAACTCGTTCTGGTAAAATCGTATTCGAGTTAGAAGATGTTAATTATAGTATTGGAACCCGCAAGTTAGTTCGCGATTTTTCTGCCAAAGTACAACGTGGCGATAAAATTGCGCTGGTGGGACCAAATGGTTGCGGTAAAACTACATTGTTAAAACTGATGTTAGGTGATTTAAAAGCTGACAGTGGTCGAGTGCATTGTGGTACTAAACTTGAAGTGGCTTATTTCGATCAACATCGTGCCACTCTTGATCCAGATAAAACTGTGATGGATAACCTTGCTGAAGGTAAGCAAGAAGTAATGGTCAATGGCCGCCCTCGTCATGTATTAGGTTATTTACAAGACTTTTTATTTCCACCTAAGCGTGCAATGACACCGGTTCGGGCACTTTCAGGTGGTGAAAGAAATCGTTTATTACTGGCTCGTTTGTTTTTAAAACCAAGCAATCTACTTATTCTCGATGAACCAACCAATGATCTTGATGTTGAAACATTAGAGTTATTAGAAGAACTCGTGGATGCGTATCAAGGCACTGTTTTACTGGTTAGCCATGACCGTGAATTCGTTGATAATAGTGTCACGGAATGTTGGATCTTTGAAGGTGATGGCGTTATTAATAGTTATGTAGGTGGTTATTACGATGCTCAGCAACAAAGAGCACAAACAGTTTCACTGAGAAGTGAACAAAATAAATCACGTAATGCACCAGAAAAAGCTGAAAAAGAAGCTAAATCTAAAGATAGCGCTAAAAAGAACACCCGTAGTGGCAATAAGTTAAGTTATCATTTAGCGCGTGAACTTGAACAATTGCCCGCTAAACTAGAAAATTTAGAAACACAGTTAAGTGCCTTACAAGAAGAAGTAAGTGCCCCAGACTTCTTTACTCGTCCCCATGAGGAAACTGAAAAAGTCTTGAAAACACTTGCGGATAAAGAACAAGAGCTTGAAACCGCTTTTGATCGATGGCAAGAGTTAGAACTGATGCAAAGCGGTGAATAAATCGCCAGCCGAAAACGGGGCATTTGCCCCGTTTCACTTTCTGGATTAAATATTCTTTTATTGATCATTAAAAAATAAGAGGTGTCACTGTGTGTTCTGGTCAACAACATCGTCATGAACATAAGCATGAGCAAATATTATGTCCTCAGTGCGATCTGGTGGTCAGTGTTCCTGAATTAGTGCAAGGAACCAAAGCAACATGTCCTCGTTGTCACACAGTGCTAACGGCACGTTGGCGCCAGCCTTTTTATCAACCTGTAGCATTGGCAATCAGTGCATTATTTATGTTACTGATGGCGAGTCAGTTTACGTTTGTCAGTATGGAAGTTGCAGGTATTGCTAATAACGTAACATTGATGCAGATCCCAAGAGTGATGTTTAGTGAAAACTACATTGAATTGGGGGCTTTTTTCTTACTATTTGTTCAAATTGTGCCTGCTTTTTGTATGGTGGCAATTTTATTACTGTGTACCCCAATCAAACTGCCTAGAAAATTACAAATCTGGTTATCTCGTATTTTATTCCAACTTAAATCATGGTGTATGGCTGAAATTTTTCTCGCGGGAATTTTAGTTAGTTTTGTAAAATTAATGGCTTATGGTGATATTGGTTTAGGGTTAAGCTTTTTACCTTATGTTTTGTATTGTTTATTTCAAATCCGCGCCTTTCAGTGCCTTGATAGACATACACTATGGGAAAAACTAGAGCCACGCCCTGATTATCCTAGTATTAAATCAGGTAAATCAGGATTAAAACAAGGCGTAAGATTATGTCGCTCATGTACGGCAATCTTACCAGTAGATCAATACGAATGTAGTCGTTGTGAAGTTAAAGGACATGCAAGAAGACCGAAAAGCTTGCAATGGACAGTTTCACTGTTGATTACATCACTTATTCTTTATATCCCTGCAAATTTATTGCCTATTATGGTGACCGAATCGCTAGGTAATAATCTTTACTCTACGATTATGGCTGGGGTGATTTTGTTATGGGAAGATGGCTCTTATCCTGTTGCGATGGTGATATTTATTGCCAGTATTATGGTGCCAAGTTTGAAAATGATAGCAATAGCTTGGCTGTGTTGGGATGCACACAAATCCAGCGGTAAAAGAGATCCTGCTAGAATGCATTTTCTCTATGAAGTTGTTGAATATGTAGGGCGTTGGTCAATGATTGACGTCTTTGTTATCGCTGTTTTAGCTTCATTAGTCAGAATGGGACGTCTGATGAGCATCTATCCAGATTTTGGTGTAGTGCTATTTGCAGTAGTTGTTGTATTAACGATGTTCTCTGCAATGATGTTTGATCCTCGGTTGACGTGGGATAAATGTACAGCCGATGATGATAAACCGATGATTAAGGAGCCTAAGGGTGACTGAACAGAATGAAACTGCTTTAACAGAAGCAAAAATTAACAAACTAAAAAGCTGGTCTCCAGTTTGGATCATACCGCTTGTCACCTTATTGATTGGTGCATGGATACTTTATTATCATTTCAGCCATCAAGGTCCAGAAGTTACCTTAATTACTTATAATGCTGAGGGCATTGAAGCGGGTAAAACAAAAATCAAAAGTCGTAGTGTTGATATTGGTTTAGTCGAAAGTGTTACACTCGATAGCAATTTTAGTCGTGTTATTATTAATGCGCGCCTAGATACAGGTATGAATGAGCTATTACGGTCAGATACCGCTTTTTGGGTTGTAAGACCCCAAATAGGTAAAGAAGGGGTGACCGGTTTAGGTACCTTGCTTTCTGGTGCCTATATTGAATTACAACCAGGTTTAACTGGTAAAGAGAAAGGTGAATTTAATCTTCTTGATGCACCTCCTCTTGCTTCACCTGATGCAAAAGGTATTCGCATAAACTTGGTGAGTGAAAGAGCTGGGCAGTTAAATGCGGGAGATCCTGTTTTATTCAGAGGTTATCAAGTTGGCTCTGTAGAAACCAGTGAATTTAATATTGATAGCCGAGACATGCATTATCAACTCTTCATTAAAGCGCCTTACGACAAAATGGTGACATCCAATGTTCGTTTCTGGAAAGATTCAGGAATTGCTTTTGATATGTCTTCATCTGGTGTGCGTGTTGAAATGGCATCACTTTCTACACTCTTTAGTGGTGGCGTGAGTTTTGATGTGCCGGCTGGTTGGTTGCCTGGTGAACAAATTGCACCTAAAACAGAATTCAAACTCTACGATAATGAAAAGAGTATTCAAAACTCCTTATATACAGATTATCGCAGTTACATCATGTTTTTCTCTGATTCAGTAAGAGGGTTACAAGCTGGAGCACCGGTTGAATTCCGAGGAATTCGAATGGGGACTGTTGTGCAAGTGCCTTATTACACGAAAGGAATGCAACAATCGCTTGATAAAGATTTTCGTATTCCAGTGCTTATCCATGTTGAACCAGAACGTTTTGCCAATGATGTTGGTGAAAGTTTTGATTTCGTTAAAGAGATCTCTTCAGCTTCTAATAATGGCCTAAGAGCTTCATTAAAATCAGGAAATCTTTTAACGGGAGCTCTGTATATTGACCTTGATTTCTATCCAGACGAAACAAAATGGGAAGGACCTCAAGAGGTCGCTGGTTTTCAACAAATTCCTACTGTTAGCTCAGGTTTAGCGCAAATTCAGCAAAAAGTGATGACATCGCTTGATAAGATCAACAATCTTCCGGTTGAACCGATGCTTAAAGAGATGACAGCAACTTTATCTGAAAGCCAAAAAGCAGTAACTGAGGCAAAAGAAACACTGAAAGCATTAAATGCCATGATTGGCAGTGATGAATTTAGAAATCTTCCTAATGATATTCAACAGTCATTGAAAGAGATCAATCGTAGTATGCAAGGATTCCAACCAGGCTCTCCGGCATACGGAAAAATGATCGATAATATGCAGCAGCTTGATCAGGTTTTAAGAGAAATGCAACCTTTATTGAAAACATTAAACAATAAAAGTAATGCATTAATTTTTGAGGCGAAGGAAGGTAAAGATCCAGAACCAAAGAGGGCTGAAAAATAATGAGATACATTATTGGAATATTTGTTTTGATGCTAACGGCATGTTCAAGCCAAACTGAGAAAACCTATTATCAGTTACCTGATATTTACCAAACAGGGGTATCAACTCAAGTCACGACAACACAGTCAGCGAAAAAGCCTCAAATTTGGGTTCAGCCGATCCGTTTGTCCAATATGCTGGTTAATGCTGGTATTGTTTATCAAACAACAGATATTAACTATACCGTAGCAAATCAGCATTTATGGATAAATCCACTTGATCAGCAATTACAACAGAACCTCATTTCAGGTTTAACAAAAGCATTACCTGGAACTGTTGTTGCGAACCAACCGATTGAAGATAATTTGGCAAAATTAACAGTTACAGTTAATTACTTTCAAGGTCGTTATGATGGGAAAGTGATCATTTCTGGTGATTGGATTTATACTGAAAATAGCAAAGTGATTAGTCAGCCATTCTCTCTTGTATTGACACAAACAGAAGATGGTTATCCTGCTTTAGTCCGTACATTAGGGCAAGGCTGGGAGCAGGTTGTTTCTGATATTGCGACAACAATTCAAACTCAATATTAACTAGCCTAGCATACATTTATTTAAACCCAATATTCTCTTAAATTGCATTTAAGTTGAATATTGGGTTTTGTTTATAAAAAAAGGAACAATATGTTAGAAATGCTTAAAAAGAAATATCCCTCTGCAATCAGCTGGTCATTTGGTGATAATGCTCAGTTAGCGGATGAACTTGCAGTGCTGGTGGTCGAAGGAAAAAAAACGGCAACGTGTAGTTCATTAAGCGGTTTTTTTAGTGACAGTACTATTCCTGTTATTGGTGGTTTTAGCATTATTTTAAATAGTCAAAATGAGCCTGTTTGCGTTATTCGCACACGTTCTATGCAGTTAATCCGTTTTAATGAAGTTACAGAAGAACAAGCTAATAAAGAAGGGGAAGGGGATTTAAGTTTGGCATATTGGCAAGACGGACATAAAACTTTTTTTACTCGAGAAGGTCATTTCTCAGAAGATATGGAGTTGGTATTTGAAGAGTTTGAATTAATAGAAGTATGTAAGAGGTATTAATAACTTATTTTACTTTCTAAGATGGCTAATTCCTTAATAACAATAAGGTAATTCTAATAGGCTTTTCTATAAATAAATAAAAAAAGAGCAAAAAGTTATATCGTCTAATAATAGCTTATATTGACATTACTTTAAAAATAAAGATTATTTTTGTTTATTTAATTTGTTGATTATCTAAGATAAAAACAGATCTTATTATCTGAAATATTTTTAAATTTATTCATATCAATAGGTTAAATCAGTCTCCATTTTAAATCTTAAATTTAACCCTACAAATATTAATTAAATAAAGTTAATGATAACAAGTGTTATTAAAATTAAATTTAGCTCGGCTTCACAAATATGACATTTGTATTAACTTCTTTACTTGCTTAAATGCTCAATAAAGCGTATCAATTTATAGTGGTTGTTGAAAAAACAATCATTATCTTTCCGCTTAAACTTAGAACGTGAGGGTTGTCTAGACATGAAAAGACAGAAACGAGATCGTTTAGCAAGAGCATTATCGAAAGGTTATCAAGCTGGTATGCAAGGCCGTTCAAAAGAGCTTTGTCCTTATTTCGCGATTGATGCGCGTTCACATTGGCTGGGAGGTTGGCGACAGGCCATGGAAGATCGCCCGAGTCTGGTAAAATAAATAACCCGTCGTAGTAAAATAAACAATGGTGATATTAAATATAATCACTAAATTTTGCCGACGAACAGAATAAGGGTTATTTATATATTTCTGTGCTCACATTGAACACAGGACAATTTGAGTATAAATAACAAACAGTAGTTATAAATTGAATATAAAAAGGCTTGCATATTTTGCGAGCCTTTTTACATCATACTGGCATTGTTTTTATATTCAGCTGTACTTATTTTCTTACGTAAACGAAACCCATAAATGGTGAAAAAATATATTGATAAAAACTAAAATGAATATGATCTGTTTTTTATAAAGAAAAAAAATACATTATTAGTACAGATAAAAAAAATACCGTGTACTGTATATTACACGGTATTTCTATAATAATTTTTTGGAATTACCGATCTTAGAATGCAGTCGTATCTTTAAATAAGCCAACTTTTAAATCTTTTGCTTCATAAATCAGCTTACCATCAACATACACTTCACCGTCGGCGATACCCATAATTAGTCTACGATTGATAACACGTTTGAAATCAATTTTATAGGTAACTTTTTTTGCAGTTGGTAATATTTGTCCAGTGAATTTAACTTCACCTACACCAAGAGCACGACCTTTTCCTTCACCACCAAGCCAGCCAAGATAAAAGCCAACAAGTTGCCACATGGCATCAAGGCCTAAGCAACCCGGCATCACAGGATCATTGACGAAATGGCAATCAAAGAACCATAAGTCGGGCTTGATATCGAATTCTGCTTCGATAAAGCCTTTATTATGGGAGCCGCCATCTTCAGTCATTTTAATGATGCGATCCATCATTAGCATATTACCAGACGGCAGTGGTGGGCCATCTTGGCCAAATAATTCACCACGGCCTGAAGCAATGAGGTCTTCTTTAGAATAAGATTCGCGTTTATCAACCATTGTCTATATAGCCTTTATCAAGTGTAAGACAACAGAATAGCTTACACTTGTACGCTGAACAACTCCGATCACTTGAAACAGAATTATCTGAATAGGCGTAAGAACCAAGGTAACTTAGGTCTATCTTGATTATTTGCAAGTGTTATACGGTCATGGATCACAGCTAACAAGTGTGCATCAGATTGTTCTGGCTCACATTGCTCTTCATAATATGGCTGACGAGTTAGTAATGTTATGGCTTCAGCAACATGTGTTACAGGCCAAATATGAAATTTCTCTTCTTTGACAGCTTGCTGAACATTTTCATTTAGTACTAGATGACGAATGTTCGCGAGAGGAATAATTACACCTTGTGATCCAGTTAATCCTCTTTGCTGGCAAATATCAAAGAAACCTTCGATTTTTTGGTTTACGCCACCAATAGGTTGAACCTGACCAAATTGATCAACAGCACCCGTTACCGCAATTTGTTGATCTATCGGCTGCAGTGCAAGTGTACTAATTAATGCACACAGTTCAGCGAGAGAAGCGCTATCACCATCAACCTCACCATAAGACTGCTCAAAAACAATAGAAGTGCTAAATGGTTGTGGTTGGTCTAAACGTAATTCTGAGTTTAAGTAAGCTTGCATGATCATCATTCCTTTAGCATGAAGATTACCACCAAGCTCAGCTTTACGTTCAACATCAGTAAACTCGCCATCACCAATATGGGCAACACAAGTTATACGAGTAGGTTCACCAATTAAATCAGGATAACCAGGATAATCTAAGACAGAAAGTCCATTGATTTGGCCAACGGCTTCACCTTCTGTTTGTATCATTACCTGATCTTGCAAAATTTCATCACGACTACGTTCTAACAGATAACTATGTCGCCATAAGCGATTTTCTTCTGCTTTTTTTAGTGCGTCTGCGTTTAGATAAGCATCATGATTAAAACGCATTGCGTAACGGAGTTGACGTAAGATCCATTCTAAATCTAAGCTCAATATCAATTGATCTTCATGTTGCCTTGCCGCTTGTGTTAATAACACTTCCCAAGCATCTGCTGATAAAGAAGGGAGGCGGTATTTTTGGCACAATGCATTTACAAAACCACACCATTGAGAAAGTGCGGCCTCGTCTTCTAAATACATATCGTATTCATATTCGCCATATAAAGCCACGTTACTTAATTCTGGCTCCATAAATTCGAGCTCTTCAAGGCTTAATCTATCGCCAACTAAAATCACTCGCAGATTGAGAGGCATACTTTCAATGGGTAAAGGCAATGATTGATTATCATTCCAAACAAGCCATTCAAAGCGTTGCTCTTCAACCATTTTTTTTAGGCGAAACCACATTAATGGTTGAGCTAATAAAGATTTAATGGAGAGAACAAGAATTCCGCCATTCACTTTATGTAATAGACCTGGGCTGACAGTGATATTATCTTTATGACAATAGAAAGAGCCAAAGAGTTGTTCGGGTTCTATCCACTGGCAGCAAGTAATAGATTCTGATGATGAAAATGTACCTTGTACATTTTCTTGCCAATAGATTTTATTTGATTCTGCTTGATAGGCACCAACAACCGGATAGGTTTTGATCTCTGATTGCGTTAATGTGTCTGTCAGCATATCAAAGTAAGCGGTAGAATCATCGGCTTTTAACAGCATAAACTGGCCTGAATCTGCATTATTTAGCCATTGTAGGCTTTCATACAGGCGAGGCTGAACCTCACGTAGTAGTGATGCAGGTAATTGTGATGCTGTTTGAAAGAAAGTCTGGTAGGAGGCGTAATCAGGACGTAACGCCTGCCATTCTAATTCGTTGTTTTTCAAGGTTACCGTTTTTATTATTGGTTAGTGAAAAGAGATTTATTAGATGCCACTATAAGTGGGTATCTATCCTGCAATAAGACGGTTCTTTAACTGTCATCAACTGCATAGGCAGGGAATATGTATCGCTACGACCTTATAGTGATGAGCTAACAAATCAGCCATTAAGTTTTATTATAGCGACGCTCGATTCTATCATAACGTGCCTAGAAAACTATCCCTTATCAAGGCTTGTTATTAATTGATAAAAAAAGATTATCCAAAATATCTTTGCTTATAAAATAGGCAAAAAATTTCGGTTCAGTGGCAGTATTTTTGTAAAATTGTTGATATGCTAGTATATAGTTACGTTGTCACGGGGATTTGTATGAAATATCAACAGTTAGAGAATCTAGAATGTGGCTGGAAGTGGGCGTATCTCGTCAAAAAGCATCGTGAAGGTGAGTTAATTACCCGTTATATTGAAAAAAGTGCGGCTGATGAAGTTGTCGAGCAATTATTGCTGATAGAATCACAGCCATTAAAAGTTTTAGAGTGGATAGACTTGCATATGAATCCTGATCTATCCAATAAGATGAAACAAACTATCCGTGCTCGTAGAAAGCGGTATTTTAATGCAGAGCACCAACATACACGAAAAAAATCGATAGATTTAACATTTAAAGTTTGGCAGCGTTTATCGGCTTTATCGCAACGCCGTGGAATAACATTATCAGAAACAATAGTACAATTAATTGAAGATGCTGAACGAAAAGAGCAATATGCTTTAAAAGTACATAGTTTAAAAGACGGGTTAATTGAATTATTAGAACGAGATAAAGAAAAGTAATCGATATTATTTTTTTATCTGTGTTAACGACATCTCTTTTTTATCTGTGTTAACGACATCTCTTTTTTATTGTGATACTTCATATCCCTTTTTATTTATTCAATCTTTGCCTCTCTATTTTTAATTGTATATTTTTTCTTCCCATAAAGAAAAACCCTGCCAGAGGCAGGGTTTTGAATTCATCAACAGTAGATTATTCTACTATCTGAATTATTTACCAGGTTGAACAACAACTTCAGTTGTACCTTGGATTTCGATTTCAACACGACGGTCTGGCGCTAAGCAATCGATCAGAGCTGAACGAGCTTTAACGTTGTCACATGTGTTGCCAGTAACTGGATTTTCTTTACCACGACCTTCTGCAGAGATGCTGTTTGCAGGGATACCTTTAGATACCAGGTAATCAACTACAGATTGAGCACGTTTTTCTGACAGAGGCAGGTTGTAGTTTTGAGAACCGATACGGTCAGTGTAACCAATAACTACTACACGACCTTGAGTTGGGTCGATGTTAGCCAGTTCATTGTACAGACCATTCAGAGCTTCTTGACCTTCAGCTTTCAGGGTAGATTTGTTGAAGTTGAACAGAACGTCTGAACGCAGAGTAAAGGTTTTGTTCTCAACAACTGGAGCTGGAGCTACAACTGGAGCTGGAGCTACAACTGGTGCTGGAGTTTCTTGGTTGAAGCGGTAAGCAACACCAACACTCAGCATGCCGTTGTCTGGACGCGCATTCAGAGTACCTTTATCACCAATGTTGTTGATCCACTGATATTCAACACGAGTAGCGATGTTTGGAGTGATCGCGTATTCAGTACCTAATGCGAATACTGGAGAAACGCCAGTGTCGTTATTAGAGAAGCTTTTCTGAGTTGGAGATGGTGAAGTTGCGTTTTTAGTTGCAGAAGAATCTGCACGCCACACCATACCACCTAAACGTGTATAAACGTCTAAGTCTTCCATTACTGGATAACTTAATTTAGTGGTTAATTGGATACCTTGAGCACGGAATGCGCCATTGTCATATGAACCTTTATAAGTCATACGACCTAACCAATCATAACCCAGTTCAAAACCTAAGTATTGGTTGTACTGATAACCAGCAAATGCACCTGCACCTAATTGATCACGGTGAGTGTTACCATTACCGATAGAAGTACCATCAAAATGGTTGCTAGTACCTTGGTATTGAGACCAACCTAATTTACCACCGGTATACCAGGTATTGTCTTTTGGAGCTGCTTGCGCTGCAGTTGCGAAAGCTGCCACTGCCACTGCTAATGCGATAGCTGTCTTTTTCATTTTTACGCCTCGTTATCATCCAAGTTAGGCATTTGGCTTTAAGCCTTATTATTTGCCCTTGGTTAAATTATTGTTAGGAATCCAATGCTTTCATCAAATGATGATCCCAAAAAATGGGATTTAAAGCATAACCTTAACGACATAAAGTCTACAATGAACTTAAAAAGTTACAAGTAATCCTTTAAAATTCGACTTAAAATTTTAAAAAGATCTGCCTAATTCCACAATGGGTAAGATTCTGTATTTTTGTTAAAATTATTGTAACTGTATGATTTATGTTATAAATACTTTTAACTTATCTTAAATGATATTGAGGTGTTCTGAGTATTAGGAAAACTCTTAAATTTCACTAATGGTAGTGAATTGAATGAATTTTTACGGAATTCAAATGTCGTTTAGATGTATTAGTACTTTCTAAATGGATATTTGTATTAATTTGTTGACGCATGATAAACCCCAAACTTTTACCTTTGCTTGCAGCAGATTCTAATCTTTTCATCTCTTCTGGCGATATTTCTGGTAACCAAGCTAGAACGACACTGTAATTTCCACTCATTAACGCTTTTTCCATCAAATCAACCGTATTGATTGTATTTGCATGATTTAATTGAATTATTTTATCAAGAGGTAATCCTGCGTTTTTCAACCAAGAGCGATTGAGTCTTTGTTGTGGGCTTAACCACAATAACCAACGTGATTCATGGCTATACTGTTTTAGTAATGGCAAAAGGATGTGATTAATAACGAGTGGATTTTGGTAGAGAAGTTCACTTACCATGCCTTGTTTATTATCACTCTCCAGAGTAACCCTTGCTGAAGGGATAGATAGAGGTAATACCTCATTCGAGATCTCTTGGAGAATGGTGTTTTGTCTTATCGGAGATGATGTTGAGATTTTCATATTTACCCCTGCCTATGTATACTGTATGAATATACAGTATATCTAAATTTCGCTTAAATCAAGCTCAATTTTTTGAAAGTTCCTCTCAAATTTTATGTAAATCTCTATTTTCAAGTTGTTAGCTATTGGCAATAAAAAGGAAATTCTTTATTGTCTTTATGGTAAGTTTTATATGCATGTTTTTGAATTCAAAGATAAAAATTAACATCAATGTTTATGTTGGAGTTTTAATGTCATTTTTACCTGAGCAACGGAAGGCTCATTTACTATCGCGTATTGCGAAATATGGAGAGTTAACAACAAAGTCTCAATTTGGTGGTGTTAGCTTAATGATTGATGACGTTATGTTTGCTATCACGTCTGATAATCAACTTTATTTAAAAGGAAGCGATTTTTTAGAGACGCTTTATAAGGCAACAAAAATGGAAGCCTATATATATCTGAAAAAAGGAAAGCCAATAACGTTACGTTATTATAAAATCACAGCTTCTTTATGGGAAAATCAGCAAAAATTAGATCAATATATTGATTTGTCATATCACTACAGCATGCAAGAGTATTTAGGCCAACGGAAAAGGCCTTGTCGAATAAAAGACTTACCTAATTTAGGCGTTATATTAGAGAAAAGACTAAGCCAAATTGGGGTTAATAAAGTTGAAGAATTACGACTTATTGGTGCCAAAGCCTGTTATTTGAAATTAATGCGCAGTCATAATTTAAAAAATAGTGAGCTTTTACTTTCATTAGCGGGGGCAATAATGGGTTGTCATCGTTCAGTGTTACCTAACCAATTAAAAGCAGAACTATTAGATTGGTATAATGAATTGTCTTTTCAATAAGATGAACCCAAGGACAGTTATTTTCTCTGATCTTCATATGAAATTAGAGAAAATAACGTCGATTAGGTATTAATGCTAATGTTGTGGTTCAAGTGCTTTGTTTGTTTCTCCTTGCTCAATCATTTGAATGCAGTTAATGATTTGAGGGAGCAAATCTAGTAATAATCGAATCTGAGTAATGACTAATTGAATTCGGCCATCATCAGCATTAGGTAATGAATTGATCCGTTCAATTAACTCGATATGAGATTGTTTAAATGCTTTATCTTGCGCTGTCTTACGACGCAAAGCAGCGTCGATATAACAAACAGTATCATTAAGCAACGTAAGTACTGTTTCATCTTCGATTTTAGAACGATGAACACCAAGTGCCGAAATATAACTAAGCAAGGTGTGATTCAAACAGAGTAACTGGAAAGCGACCTCTTGGGAGGCTTGATAACTTTTTGGCTCTGATGACATATTCGAGATAAGTGAAGCGAGTTCACCATCACTACTATGAGCATTACGGCGAGCAATTCGATAACCTAAACTATTGTCTTTTCCTTGATAATATTGAATAAGGATAGCATCAAGGTAATAGCAGTTATTTGTCATTGTTTTTTGAATAACAAAAGGTAATTGGCGGAACTTCCAATCAGGCCAAATAAAACTGACCGCAAACCATGCAATAGCGCAACCAATTAAGGTATCAATAATTCGAGGAAGAGCGACATCATAGCCTTCACCAAGTAAATTAAAACTTAGCAAAACTAATAATGTAATAAATAGTGTGGCATGTGCATATTGTATTGTTCTAAATGCAAAAAAGAGCGTACCGGTTATTACGATTAAGACCAGCTGTCCTTCAATAGAGGGAACAAAATACAAAATAGGGAAACCGATTAAAATACCAATAATGGTGCCACTTACACGTAATGTTAAGCGTCTACGTGTTGCATTGTAGTTAGGTTGGCACACAAACAAACTGGTTAATAATATCCAATAGCCTCTGTCTAATTGGAAAAATTGAATAATTGCATAACCAATACAAAGTACGAGTGACATTCTAACTGCATGCCTGAAAAGCGCTGATTTAGGGGTGAGATGTTCTTTTATTCTTAATGCGATATCTCGCCATCCGGTTAAACCATCATCGGAAAGTTGCGTTTCTTCTTTTTGGTCATGAGATATTTGGTACTGCTCTGTGCTAATACTGCGTAAAAGAGCATCAATCCCTTGAAGGTTTTGCAATAAATTATTCAAAGGAGTCATTAATTGCGGTTCTGAGGTTGTATTTTTTAAATGATTGAGGGCATTTTCTAAATAATTAATGGAACGCTCAAGAGCGGGATTATGCTGATATTTTTTATGCCAAAGAATGGATTGTGCAACTTGCTCACAAGCCCGAGCCTGCATAGAAAGTAAACGTTGAAAACGAAAAAGTACATCACTGTGGCGCAATTCATTACTCAATAATTGATACTGGACATGAGATGAACTTGCTCTTTCATGAATATCTTGAGCTACAAAATAGTAATGAAGCGTAAAGCGACTACTGCGCTGACCTCTATCACCTTTGAGTCGGCTTAATAATGTGACTTTAGTTTGATTCATTGTGTCAATAAGCTGGCTGTTTGCCATAGCCAAACTATAAAGCGAGTGTTGATAGTCATCTTCAATATCAGGATCAAATAAAGTTGCTTTTGCCTCTAGGTACGTTGCAAGTTGCTGGTAGCAGCGAGTCAAATTATCTTGTACAGGGCGAATAGGAAACAATAAGTGACCAACCAAGGTTAGCGAATTGTACCAAATAGCACCTAACAGCAGCAAAATAGGTTGTTCATACCAAACGGGGAAAATAGGCATGCCGAGCATAGTGTAAATGGCAATTAATAAAGCTCCAAAAGCAATGGTAGCGTAGCGTTGTCCTAACGCACCTAATAAAATAAATCCCCAAGTTGAAATTGCTAAACCACAAAAGAATAAAATAGGGTAAGGGTAAAGCAATCCTATTGATGCTGATGCAAGAAGAAAACAGCATAAGGTAATGACCAGGTTTTTTAAACGCCCGACAAGTCTGTCATCTAAGTCCGTTAATGCTGCTGCGACCACACCTAAAGTCAGCGGAATGGTATATTTAGGCTCTTGACCTAACACCCAAGGAAACAAAGTCGTTCCCGTAAGTGCGATTATTATGCGAATATAATAGAGAAAGTGGCTATTATAGATAAATCGGCGGGCGCCATTTAGCAAAGTGAACACAAAAAGCCCTTAAATAAACAAGATGGAGATAATTACCTCTTAGAATATAGGGTTTATCACCGATTAAAAAGAGCTTAACAACAGACTATTGTTATTTATTGCAGGAATTACGTATGGAACTGAAATCCACTCCGATGGGGCAACGTTTAGCACAGCATCCTTATAATAGAGTCAAATTGTTAAATGCAGGTATTGAAGTCAGTGGTGAAAAACACCAGTATTTAATTCCTTTTAATGAATTGATTGATATTCACTGTAAAAAAGGGATTGTGTGGGGCGAATTAGAATTTTTATTGCCTGAAGATAAAGTGGTTCGATTACATGGAACAGACTGGGAGGAAACACAGCAGTTCTATCGATATCTATTCCAGACATGGCAACTTTGGAGTCAAGAAATGAGTGAAATAAGTGCTCAAGTTCTTGAGAAACAACTCCAAAATATTACTGAAATTACGCAATCTAATAAATGGATAAAACAATCTAACCTTAGTGAAATTCAACAATCTATAAAAGAAAGCTTCTCGGCTATTCCACTTCCACTCGAACGCCTTACCCAATTTGATAATTGCCAAGTGCTTTATCAGCAATGTTTAGAGTGGTTAAAACAAGGTGAATCACTTATTAATAAAGAAAATTCTGCATGGATAACACAAATGCTAAATGAGCATGCGGAGTTTTTTAATTCGATTGAATCATCTCCACTCAATGGATCACAATGTCGCGCGGTTATTAATGGTGAAGAGAATATTTTAGTCTTAGCGGGGGCAGGAAGTGGTAAAACATCTGTATTAGTCGCAAGAGTAGGATGGTTATTACGTCGAAATTTAGCGCAGCCAGAGCAAATTTTGTTATTGGCATTTGGGCGTAAAGCGGCGCAAGAAATGAATGAACGTATCTCAGCGCGTTTAAATGCCGATATTATGGCGAAAACATTCCATGCATTAGCATTATCCATTATTCAACAAGCGACAAAGAAACAACCTAAAATTAGTGAACTTGAAATAAATAGTGAAAAAAGAAGAGCATTATTATTAGGCGAATGGCGAAATCAATGCCAGCAGAAAAAAGCACAAGCAAAGGGATGGCGTGAATGGTTATCTCAAGAGCTTGATTGGGATATTCCAGAAGGTGAATTTTGGCATGATAAAAAATTAGAAAATCAAGTTGCTGTAAGGTTAGAACGTTGGATTGGCTTGTTAAGAATGCAAGGCGGTAGCCAAAAATCACTGATTGAAAGTGTACAATCTGAATATACAGATGCATTTAAAAAATATTTAAAATTGTTATCTCCTTTATTAAAAGCATGGAAGATGGCATTAAAAGAAGAAGATGCGATAGATTTTTCCGGTTTATTACACCAAGCTATTAATCTTATTGAAAAAGGGCGTTTTATTAGCCCATGGAAACATATACTTGTTGATGAATTTCAAGATATTTCGCCACTTAGAGCATCATTATTAACAGCATTAAAGCAGCAAAATAAACAAACGTCTTTATTTGCTGTGGGTGATGATTGGCAGGCTATTTACCGTTTTAGTGGTGCAGAATTATTATTAACGACCTCTTTTCATCATTCATTTGGAGAAGGCGCCGAATGTGCATTAGATACGACCTACCGCTTTAATGACGTAATTGGTGATGTTGCTAATACATTTATTCAACAAAATCCAATGCAATTATCTAAGCCTTTAAATAGCCTAGCTAAAGGTAATAAAAAAGCGGTTGTTTTATTATCAGATGATCAACTTGAAAATCTATTAAATAAAATGAGTGGTTACGTTGGTGACAATGAAACGATCCTTTTACTCGCCCGTTATCATTATTTAAAACCTGAACTATTAAAAAAAGCTAAGACACGTTGGCCTAAATTAAATTTAGAATTTATGACTTTCCATGCATCGAAGGGTCAACAAGCTGATTATGTCATTATTTTAGGTTTACAAGAGGGTAAAGATGCTTTCCCAGCACCTGCAAGGGAATCAATTATCGAATTAGCGTTATTACCAAAAGTTGAAGATTATCCTAATGCAGAAGAACGACGTTTAATGTATGTCGCATTAACAAGAGCAAAAAAACAAGTATGGCTATTATTTAATAAACAACAGCCATCTTGTTTTGTTTCAGAGCTAAAATCTCAAGGTGTCCCTATACAGCGAAAACCTTAGAATTATTTTAATCTTTCTTTTAAATAACCTTCGTAATCAGGAATTTTAATTGTGGATTCTTGTGAAAACAGAGGCGATGAAATTAAAAAGTTTGCAGTTGCACGATTGGTGGCAACCGGAATGTTCCATACTGTTGCTAAGCGTAGAAGGGCTTTAACATCTGGATCGTGAGGAACGGCGTTCAATGGGTCCCAAAAGAAAATCATGATATCGATTTTCTTTTCAGCGATCATTGCACCTATTTGTTGGTCACCACCCATTGGGCCACTTAGCATTTGAGTAACACTTAGGCCTGTGTGGTGGTTAATTAAATTTCCTGTGGTTCCTGTTGCAAATAATTTATGTAGAGACAGTTGTTCACGATTATTTTGAACCCATTCAAGTAATGAGCTTTTACAGTGATCATGGGCAACAAGCGCGATATTTTTTTCTTTTAAGAGCGTGCGGTCAATTTGTTCCATTTGATACCTTTAAAAATAAATATAGTTATTGTTCCAGCTGTCAAAATACCTTTTTTTTATCTTACAAGCTATGAACGGATCAAGATACTATGATGTATCATAATATTTTCAATCTTCATGATGAACGGAGTATATAAATGGTGGACTCAGATATTTATGACATTTTAAGAAGTGTCAAAACAATTGCACTTGTTGGTGCGAGTAGCAAAGAAGATCGTCCAAGCTATAAAGTCATGAAATTCTTATTAGAACAAGGTTATGATGTTATTCCTGTAAACCCAGGTATGTCTGGACAAACATTGTTAGGTCAACAATGCTATACCTCATTAAAAGATATTCCTGTCTCGATTGATATGGTTGATGTTTTCCGTCAATCATCTGCCGCATTAGAAATCGCAAAAGAAGCGATTGAAATTGATGCCAAAGTCTTATGGTTACAAATTGATGTGATTAATGAAGATGCCAAAGAGTTAGCAGAAAAGGCAGGATTACGAGTGGTTATGGATCGTTGCCCTAAAAAAGAAATCGAAGCACATGGCCTTCCTTGGTAAGAAATCAAAATAAAATCGCCGAAAACAAATTCGGCGATTATCATATTTATTCAGATCACAGCTTATTTAGATTATTCGGTTAATTTCTTAATCGTGGAGCCTGTAATTGGCTACGAATTGACTGCGATAGCTCATCCAATGAGTCATTATCTAAGTGTTCATCTGAAACTTCATAAGTTATCTGCGCTTCAGCAAGATAAGTATGAATAGGTTGTCCTTCATCATCTTCCATCACAACATGGTACCAAGGTGCTGCTCGCAAGGTCACATTAGATGCAATATCATCCTCATTAGGCTGATCAAGGGAATATTCAGCATCCACATCGACAACAACGCCTAAGTAGCCGAGTAATTTATGTCTAACTTGCTGTCCTATCCCAAATTTGCTGGCGGTCATCATAGTATCACCTCCATATAGCCTTGCTTATTGGTTATATATATGAGGGCATAAAGTGAAATATCAAGGATTTGAAAAAAATATAATCCTTTGCTTTCATTATGAATAAAGAACCTCACAAAATCAGATTATCTATTGTATAAAGAAAAGACAATAACCTGAGTAGAATTTTTATTTTAACAACACTATCAGGAGAGCATATGAAAAAGGGCAGAGAATATATTATTCAAGGGCGTGTACAAGGTGTTGGATTTCGTTTTTTTACTTATCAATGGATGAAAAAACAACCAATAACAGGTTATGTTTGGAATCGTGACGATGGTAGTGTGGGAGTAAGAGCGTTTGCAAAGGAAGATGCATTCAAAGAATTTGAAAATTGGTTAGAAGCTGGTGGCCCTAGAAGCGCCAAGATTACATTTTGGTCTGCCACACCTTGTGAATATGAATCAATGGCAGATTTTTCAATCCGCCATTATGAGTAATGTAGTTTTTAATTATTTTTTATTAAAAGCTAATGTTTTAAATACATTTAACGGGTTTAGGCAAACCAGCCAGTTTTGTGGCTTGCTTCGCTGGGCCTTTAGGAAATAGGCGATAAAGGTAGCGACTATTGCCTTTCTCTTCGCCATATTTTTGCGCAAGGGCTTTTACCAGCATACGAATAGCAGGGGAGGTATTAAATTCTAAATAAAATTGGCGAACAAAGCGGATAATTTCCCAGTGCTGTTCTGTCAGCTCAATTTCTTCTATTTCAGCTAATGTTGGAACCATATCTTCGCTCCATTCATTGCTATTTTTTAGATAACCGTGACTATCTGTCTCGACTTCTTTTCCGTTAAATACAAACATATGCATTATGACCAATCAAAAATAATAGCGTTAATTTAGCAAAAATAAGGAAAATACCCAAGCAGAACCCATAAATCGTTGATTAATTAAGCCATTGACTTGTAATGCGTTTAATTTTACAGCAAACAGTACAATAAGACCTTTACAATATAAGCCTAGGTGTTTATATTGCTCCCCATTGCGGAGGGGTGGCCGAGCGGCTGAAGGCAGCGGTCTTGAAAACCGCCGATGGGAAACCATCCGAGAGTTCGAATCTCTCCTCCTCCGCCATCTCAACATCTCCTAGCGTCTCCTGAAGTCTCCTTATCCCAGTAAAATCAAACCTTCGCACTAAATCATTGTCTCCTGAAGTCTCTTGAAAGTTCCATTTTTTGGGTACAAATGGGGGAACATTATACCCCCTTAATACTTAATACCCTCAATATGAAACCTCAGATATTTAATCATGAAACTGGTGATGAAGATGATCTCTATTTAATCAATGCAAAATTGAGTAGGGATAAGTTTGAAAGACTTTCTATTAAAAACATTTCCATGTGTGACCCTATTCAGTATCTATCAGGATTTGAAGCATTAGTTAAAATGAATGCAATCGACCTGAAGTGGTAGTTTGCTACTATAAGTAACTATACCAAAGAAAATAAAAGTACTGCGGAATCATTGCCATTTTAGGGCTGTTTTTTCATTCTATTTTATAGGTGAGAAAATAATCAATAAAACTCACCTATTTAGTATTAGTATCAAAATAATTTTAAAGGCTTATTTGTTGATTTCATTATTTTGAGCTTGAAGAAAATCAGTGAGAAATGCTTGTGCATTACCTTCATGGGATATTTCTTCAGAGTAATTTACTGATATAGGCTGAGGTTCTCCTGGTATATAAAGGTTACCACAGCATTTATTCTCAATAATTAGGGTAACAAATTTATTTCCATTAATATTTATTGAGTACCGGGTATCTCTAGTGGTTTTTTCGACCTGCATTTTTTGAATTTTTAAATTCCAGTCATGGTCAATATTTTCGATCTGTACTAATGCTTCATTAGCATTACGATCACCAACACGTAGAGTCCAAACAATCACTCCTTGTTGACCTTTATAGGCAATGACATTATCTGCCACATCAGGGCGTTGCTCTGCATGTGCGCTCCCTATTATGCAGGTAAATAATATAACGATTAGTGCTATTAAATTTTTATAACTAGTCATATTTTCTATCCTAATTTATTGTTATATATAAATAATTATGTAAATACTAATATTCTATTACTATGATGTTAGTCATCATAATAGATTTATTTATTTTTAAACATAGCACGAATTTACTATTAGGATATTTCTTGTTTAATTTTCAACAAAATATTAATCAATTCTTTTTAAGAAAAAAATAATATAATAAAGATTGATACAGAGAAGCTACACTTCTCTGTATTTTTCTTGATTTAGTTTATAAAGATAAAATTCGTTCAGATATTAGCGACATTAATTTCTCTGATTGAACATCAGTGATTATCATCGTATTCATGCGGCATTCATTTGAATTGCCATTACTTCTAGATGGTGTTTGGTCATCATGGATTGTTGCGAAGCTTAGACCAAAGAGTTTGCCTGATCCGTACTCAATATCAATATGACCGTTTATACCTGTAAAAATATCTGGGCGAATTAGATAACCTATTACACAGGGATCATGTAAGAAGGGATCAAATGCAGCATATCCACGAGCCATTTTTGCTGCTGTTCTAGCAATAACGTTACCTTGCTCTAACGATTGACATAAACCAGCTCGAATATCAGCTTTATGGGTTACATCTAATCCCAGCATCGTAATATGCTCTGCTGTATCAAAAACAATATGTGCTGCATGTGGATCAACATAAAAATTGAATTCAGCGGCAGGTGTTATATTTCCACCGCGAAATGCGGCGCCTCCCATTAGAACAATATCTTTTACATTATCTTTGAGCCTTGGTTCTTTGAGCATAGCCATTGCGATATTGGTAAGTGGTGCTGTTGGACAAAGGGTAACTTCTTTAGGGTTAGACATCACTGTATCAATAATAAAATCCACCGCATGTATATCAGGATAAGTGTAATTAGATTTCGGTAACGTAACCCCCGCAAGACCATTGTTGCCGTGTACTTGAGTCTTATTTCCTCTGCGTGCTATCAAAGGTCGTTCACATCCTCTTGCTAGAGGTATATCGGGTCGTGATACAAATGAGAGAATATTACGAGCATTCTCATGAACTTTATCCAACTCAATATTTCCGGCTACGGTTGTGATCCCCAGAACTTTAATTTCTGGTGATGCTAATGCAAGTAAAATTGCAATAACGTCATCGACACCCGGATCACAATCTATAATAATTTTAGTCATATAACTTCTCCTTTGATAACTTACATAACACATTGAATAACAAATAAAACTAAAACTAGGACTAAGGAAATAAATATCAACTGACAAAAATACCGACTATTGTTGCAGATAAGCAACTCACCAACGTTGAACCGACTATCAGTCGAAAACTGTTTGCCGCTATCATTTTTCCATGTTCTTTACTGATACTGGCGACACAGGCAATAATCATTCCTATTGAACCAAAATTTGCGAACGAAATTAGGAATACAGAGATAATGGCTTCTGTTCTCGGGCTTAAATCATCCAATTTGCTATAATCAAACATTGCAACAAACTCATTTGTTAAAATTTTTGTGGCAATAATTTGCCCAAACTGAATACTGTCTTGCCATGGAACACCAAGTAAAAACGCTATGGGTGAGAAAATATAGCCAAGAAGACCTTGGAAACTAATTCCTATGCTGTATAAAAAAATATCATTCAACATGCTAATCAGGGCAATAAAGCCAAGAAGCATTGGAACTATAGCTAGAATTAATTTAAAACCATCAAGCATATGTTCTGTTAGTACTTCAAAAAAACTATGATGCTCATTTTTAGGGGCAAAAAAATGGCTCGATATTTCAATGGGATCGTTAGGATTAATAATAGAAACAATAACAAAAGTACTAAAAAAGTTTAGACATACACCAATAAAGACAAATTCAGGTGATAACATTTGAGTGTATGCACCCAGTATTGCGATATCCACAGTAGACAACGAGCATGCAGCTATTGTGTACATTTGTGGTTTTGTTAAATTGGGTATGTATTCTTTAATCGAAACATATACGGCCATCATACCTACAATAACAGCACTAACTGCTGAAAAAGACTCAAGTTTACCGACTTTTGCTATTTTATTAATAAGGTAACCAATAGTAAGAATAATCAATCGTAGAATACCAAAATATTTTAATATCCCAATAATTGAACAAATAAATACTAAAGGCATTAGAGCAACAATAACAAACACAATAGGTGTTTTTGTGCTTATATCTCCAAATACAAAATCAATTCCTTTATTTGCATGATGTATTAAATATTCTATACCTATATTCGTTGTATTAAGAATTGTGATCCCAATAGTTGTATGTAAAAGTATAAAAGCAACGGTGGCCTCTATTAATAGAAGAATAATTATAGGAATAAATTTCATTTTTATTTTATTAGCATTAAAACTAATAGAAGATGCCACTATAAAAATTAAGAGAAGGCTAATAATGAAAATTAAATATTTCATAACGACCTCGATTATATAATTTATTAACGGGGGGGTTATTTATGCACTTCCC
The DNA here is from genome assembly GCF_040139345.1 of Proteus sp. fly-1067. Classification (NCBI taxonomy): domain Bacteria; kingdom Pseudomonadati; phylum Pseudomonadota; class Gammaproteobacteria; order Enterobacterales; family Morganellaceae; genus Proteus; species Proteus sp. fly-1067. The sequence goes on from NZ_JBEEUL010000002.1 coordinate 308,162, forward strand.
TTACATACGCTCTTTTTTTAATCTGGCATCAACACTTGTCCTAGAAGGCATTGATGATGCACCTTTTTTTTCAACGGCCAATGATGCATAAGCAATAGAAAATTTAATTGCTTCATCCATATTTTTACCTTCTATTAATTTTGCGGCCAAAGCACCTGTGAATGCATCACCTGCACCACTTGTATCAACGACAGATGCACTCATCGCTTTGTAATATTTCATAGTGTTACCATTGAAATAAAGAGCACCACTGTCACCAAGTGTCATTACTATTTCTTTAACACCTAAATTGTGTATTGCTTTTATGGCTTCCTGCGCTGAAATAACGCTATCAATTTTAATGTTTGATATTAGTTCTGCTTCTGTTCCATTTGGTATTAATAAATCAACAGATGGCAAATGTGAGACAATGTGCTCTGAATAGGGTGCTGGATTAAGAATGACATAACATCCCGATTTTTTTGCTATTTCAATCGCAAACTTAGTTGCTTCTATATTATTTTCTAATTGAGTAAGAAAAATTTTTGCCGATTGTAGATTATTAATATCTGAAAGAATTTCAGCTTTAGTAATGGTTGCATTAGCCCCTAGATCAATAACAATACTATTGTTACCGGTGGTGCTCTCAACCATAACTAATGCATTCCCTGTCTTTGCATTGGCATCCTTAATTAAGGTATATGAACTTATCTTTGTAGTTCCGAAATATTTCTCTGCAGTAGCGCCGAATGAATCGTCGCCTACTTTAACAAAAAAATGCACATGGTCATTTAATTCAGCCGCCGCAACTGCTTGATTAGCACCTTTCCCACCAGGAAAAAAATTTGTAGAGATTGCTTTGATTGTCTCTCCGACAAAAGGAAATCTTTCAACTTCTGTGACAACATCTAAATTGAAAGATCCTAAAATATATAATGAGCATTTATCTGCAGTTTTTTTATCTCTACTTTGTTCTTCATAATTAAATTGAAGTACTCTGGTTTCATCAATAGTTCTATTTATTATTGGTTCTAATTCAATTTTTTGTAATCTCACTCCACCATGAAATTTAGTTGCTATACCTAATAACTGTAATTCATCTATGTATCTTCTTACTGTTCTTTCCGATACATGAAGTAGCGTACTGAGCTCTTTCACGTAGATAGAATTATCTTTCACTAATTTTTTTCTGATAAATGCAATACTACTCTTTTTTTTCATATCACCTCTCATTTGTTAAAAAAATGTTTTACTATTTGTTAACATAATAGAGGTTAATTAAGTTTATTCTGCCTGAGTAGTCACGTTTTTTGCTCGTAATTGGACAATTAACTGTCCGTTTAGATAAGTTTTAAGGAAAATATATGAATAATGCGATTTGCTTGTATTGGATGATTATCTAAAATCGTAATGGAATTATTGAAAATATTTAGACCAAAATTAATAAAAATATAAGATAAAGAAAAACAACTTCGATAGTATTTTCATATAAATTTTAATTAAATCAAAGTAATTGACTGAGTAAAATAAAAATCAAACAAATATCAGCGATAACAAGTAAGATGCCAATAAGTGTTCTGACCAAAAGGCATGAAAGTGCTGTAGAAGGAGCTTTAGGAAATAATGCAGAAAAAGACCAATGAGCCAGTGCGGCAATCAAAAATATAGCGAGTATCATATAACTTATAAAAAATACCATCATAAAATCCTTTAGACTATGTGTTATATTTTCTTCTAAAAAAGAATACCTTTATTTTTTATAGAACTTTTATAATTCTAATTTACTATTGAGATAATTTGAAGCATATTAGCATGATGATAGTCATTAATTTTATTATTACTATCTTGATATTAATAGGTTTATACCATATTTGTACTAGCAATTGTTTTTTTAGATGTTTGTGTGTTTTTTTATTTGTTTCTGGTTTTTATGAAATCTAGGAGATTACTTGGATTATAATTCTGATATTATTTTTCTTTTTATTTTTCTTTTTCTCATCATGTTAGCTTTGTGTTTTTATATCGAATTTATTCTTTGATATGGTTTTAATTAAATTAATGCTTTTTATTTGTATAAATACAAGGTTCTTATATCAATGAGGTCAATATGTTCCAACTTAAACGCAAGCTAGTTTGCATTAGCAAATTTCCCTGTTCAAGATCAAACGGTCAATATTAAATTTACCTCTAACTATTCACTATAGTAACGATCCAGTTAAATATGATGAAGCGAATGGCAAAGTAGATTTCACATTTACCTATGATTAATTATGAAAAATAAGTAAAAAAGCACCTAATGGAATATGAACTATCCAATAAACTGGGGTCATTTCAATATCAAAGGGTGCTTTTTTGAGATTTTAATTACGTGCAACAATACGTTTTTCTTTATGGCTGAACCAGCTTTCGCGTAATTTATCGTAACTAAGATTAAATGCATAAGTATAGAAAAGGAAGAAGATAAAAAATCCTATTTCTAATAAAAATACATCCAATAGCGACATATTTAATAAAAATGCCAGTATTGGCAAACCGATAATAACAAAACTAAATTCAAAACCAATTGCGTGCATAATACGTATTTTTGTTGGCCTTGGTCCTTTAGATAAAGGCCAATAACGATCGAAAATCATGTTATAAAATAGATTTAATAGCATCGCTAACGTTGATAAAACAATAGCCACTGTGCCCATTTGAAAAATGGAGCGACCCAAAAGCCATGCACTAAGCGGTGCTGTTATGGCGATAGCAATTGCTTCAAATGTAACAGCGTGAAAAACGCGCTCAGTAAATGTTTTTTGATATTGGCTCATATCCCACCTCAAATTAATTATTTAACAAAAAACGAGTGCAATTATTGGTGATATTTTGTATATATACAAAATAGGTGCCATCGAAAAAACCGATACCATAATGAATTATTCCATAGAAACTTTACGTACATTTATTGAAGCTGCTTCATTAAAATCATTTTCTGCAGCTGCTCGAAAATTAAATAAAAGCCAATCTACGGTCAGTAGCACAATAACTGGTTTTGAAGATGATATGGGGTTTGAATTGTTTGAGCGCAAAGGACGAGAATCAACACTCACTTTTGCAGGACAGAAAGTATTAAGCCTCGTTGAAGATATCTTAGCCGCTGATGAGCGATTACAGGCATTAAGAATAGAACTATCGCCTGAAATGGAGCCTCGTTTAAGTTGTGTATTCTCTGATATGTATCAACCACCTTATTCAGAGAAACTCTTGAAAATTCTAGATAAAGAATTCCCACATCTTGAATTTGAGTTTCTTGTTGCTGAGAATGATGATGTGATTAATATGCTGCAAAATAATCAGGCGCATATTGGTATGATGGAATCACGAATAGAATATCCTGCTGATATTGCTTTTGCCCGATTACCTATACAAGGTGAGCTAGGATTATATGCACATAAAGCCCACCCTTTGGTGAAAGAAAAGCAGATAACTTATCAGCATCTCACAATGAATCGTCAGCTTAGATTAAGTAGTCGTGCTCAATTTGTTATTAATAGTGAGAAAAACTGGCAGGCACCTAATTATCTATTATTGCTCGAAATGGCAGAACAAGAGATGGGATGGGCGATACTACCTACATGGTTAGTAAAGCAATTTGGGCATGGCTTATTAATGAGCTTAAATTACGATCAATTTCCTAAAAAAATAGATATTGATTTAGTTTGGTCTAGAAACAATCCGCCAGGAAAAGCAGGGTATTGGATGATAGATAGGCTCTTAAAAAATGATCTTCAATTTTCTCTCTAGGTATTAATCAATCACCTTCATTATCAATATATATAGTGAAGGTGATATATTCCTTTCACGACATCAGATCACCAACCACAAACATTTGTTTCTTCATCCATATCATAACCACGTACAATATTGATAAGATCTTTTACCATTAAACTTGATGTATCAGCATCGAGTAAATCGGTTAAATAACACTCTTGATCAACAGAAACGCCATTATTTTTGTTCGTGAGTTCCAAAGAGAGTTCTTGAGTATCAAGATTTATTTTATTTTTTAATTCATCAACTAATGATAAAATTTCTTTTGTTGCGATTTCTGGAATATATAAAATTTTAGGGTTAAGAAAGATTTTTTCAGCTTTTTCATTATCATTAGTGTTAATCAATGCTAATAAATAACCTTTGTTTTCATTTTCCATATTATTAACCTTCAGCAAGGACTTTGGGATCGACATAAAAATCGACATTAAAAACAGTATCTTCAGTTTTTGCTTCTATTTTGTGCCATGTTTCTGGTGGGAATACACCAAATTCACCCGCATTAATCACTAATGTTTCTGTTGGCTCCGGGCTAATTTCATCTGCATATGCGTAATAAACAATCACTCCTTGCATAACAGATAGTTTTGGGTAAACCCCTTGGCGAGTTCCTTTATCTAAATGTCTTTCCCATATTGATTTTGGGGCTGTATCTACAGTCCAAAGTGGCGTTGAGCGTACATGAATATAGTGAGTAGGGATAATAATCCTTTCCATTTTACCGCCCTTATTGCATTGAATAATGTGATTTATCTGCTTTTTATCTTAGTCAGAATAAAAAGCTAAATTTGTCACTAGGTAAATGACTTTTCTTAATGACAAATCTACCTCGTATAAAAAAGTATTTCAAATGCCACTTAACAATAAATTGCTAAAAATAGACGGAGGGTTAAATAAGATATTGTTTTTACTTAATAAAAAATATTTTAAAAAATAAAAAATATTTTAAATGAGAGGGTTAAATGATAACACCATGTTATTTAATTTGTTTATAAGGTGTCTCATTATAGTGCGAAAAAATAAAAAAATAGGGTGAAAAGTCATCTTTTCACCCCATATTTGACAAAATTTGTCGCTATTTCATTAATCCCAATTAGGTGCTAATCCTTCAGGGCTAACTAAACGATCATTACAATCTAATGCTGCAATTGCTTTTTTGTCTTCAGCATCAAGTTGAAGATGAAGGCTTAATAAATTACTCGCTAAGTTTTCACGTTTTGTTGAAGATGGAATAACAGAATATCCTTCACTTATTGCCCAAGCTAAAATAACTTGTGCGGCAGTTGCATTATGTTTTTTAGCAATTGCCTGAATAGTTTCATCTTTTAATGCTTTACCATAGGCTAATGTCATATAAGACGTAATAGGGATCCCATGTTCTCTCGCCCAATTAACAACATGATGACTTTGCAAATAAGGTGATAATTCGATTTGATTAGTTGCGATATTTTCTACTCCAACGGCGTTAATTGCTTGTTCCATTAATGGGATCGTAAAGTTAGAGATCCCAATTTCACGTGTTAAACCTTGTTTTTTTGCTTCTAATAATGCTTGCATAAATTCTTCTACTGAAACCGCATTATTAGGTGATGGCCAATGAATAAGAGTTAAATCAACATAATCGGTTTGTAAATCACGTAAACTTTGTTTTAAGCTCGGGATCAATTTGTCTTTAGGTAAATTTTCTATCCAAATTTTAGTTGTGATATAGAGATCTTGACGTGGAATACCACTTTCACTGATTGCTTGACCAACGGCTACTTCATTGCCATAAATTTGAGCAGTATCAATTGCACGATATCCTAATTCTAACGCTGTTTTTACAGAGGCAATAACAACGTCATCTTTTAAACGAAAAGTACCAAGACCTAATACTGGAACGCTCATAATATTCTCTCTTAATAAATTGAATTAATTTTAAAGCACAATTCAATATTCATGATGGGTTAATACAGCACATGCTCATAACTTATTGAATTTAGCTATCGTTACTTGCTGCTATAAGCTCATATTGATAGAAGGTCGTGCTATTCATAATGTTTCGATGGCAGTTATTGTATTCTTATCTGTTTTTCTAAAAAGAGGGATAAAAACAAAAGACTTTTGCTAAATAGGCAATAATGAAAGGGTAAATCTATGTGTTATAAGCTGAAAAATTCTGCTTTAAAGAGTTTCATTAACCAACGTAGTTTCTCTGTTCTATAATAAATTAAGTATAAGGTATTAATATTTTATTTGTTATTTAACGTAATTGAGATATCACTATGGAATTAAAGGATTATTACGCCATTATGGGCGTTAAACCTACGGATGATATTAAAACGATTAAGACAGCATATCGCCGTTTAGCAAAAAAATATCACCCTGATGTCAGTAAAGAGCCTGATGCTGAGGCGCGTTTTAAAGAGATTGCTCAAGCTTGGGAAGTTTTAGGTAATGAACAACGTAGGGCAGAATATGATGAGCTCTGGGCTCATCGCAACGACCCGAAATTTAGGCAATTTACGCAACAACACTCAAATCAAAACCAAGAAAGCTTTAGCCAAGAAGAGTTTGACGATTTTTATACCTCTTTTTTTGGACACCATTCTCCATTTGAAGGGCGACGAGCTCAACAACCTCAAAAACAACGTGGTCATGATTTAGAAATAGAATTAGCTGTTTTTTTAGAAGAGTCGCAAGAAGAGCATAAACGTACAATCAGTTATCATTTACCGGTTTATAATGTGTTTGGGATCTTAGAAAAAGAAATACCTAAAACATTGAATGTTAAAATTCCTGCTGGTGTTATTGATGGTCAACGTATTCGTTTAAAAGGGCAAGGAACAACCGGCGAGAATGGTGGTGAAAACGGTGATTTATGGCTAACAATCCGCATTGCACCACATCCTTTATTCGATATTAAAGGCCATGATTTAGAAATCGTTGTTCCTGTTGCACCTTGGGAGGCTGCATTAGGTGCAAAAATTCCTATACCCACAATAAAAGAAAAAATCTTATTAACGATCCCTGCAGGAAGTCAAACTGGGCAAAGATTGCGCATTAAAGGGAAGGGATTGGTTAGCAAAAAAGTCAGTGGTGATTTATATGCAATTATTAAAATTGTCATGCCACCGAAACCGGATGAAAAGACACGCGAATTATGGCAACAAATTGCAGATAGCCAGGCCGATTATAATCCACGTAAAGACTGGGAGAATAAATAATGGGTCAATTAACAACAACAGTATTTACTGTTACTGAATTTTGTCATCATACGGGAATATCCAGTGATGATCTCAAAGAATTTGTCGCACTTGGTGTTATTGAACCATTAGAAATTGAAACTCAAGAATGGTTTTTTGATGATAATGCGATTGTAGTAACACACCGCGCATTAAAACTGCATAAAGAACTTGCATTAGATTGGCATGGGATTGCGATAGCGCTCACTTTATTAGATGAAAATGAGCAACTTAAACAAGAAAATAAACAATTACGTCAGCAGTTAATGCGGTTTATCGATAAACTCTAGTTAAATAACATAGCCATTAAAGACATTAACTCTCTTAGTGGCTATTTTATTATTTTCTGACTTTAGCCACTTTTTATGCACTATTAGATACAGGATATAGAGTTATTTATACAAGTGCAGTAGAGCCTAACAAAGAGATCTACTATTTATTAGAATTTATAAAAAAACGCATCATTTAAATTTAATAAGAGAATAAATATTAATAAATGGGGGGGGTTATTAAATCACAATGGAATTAACATAATTTGTGCATTATATAATGATTTATTACATGAAGTGATTACTAATAACAATGTTTTTTAATATTTAATTGCATTCTAAATATATCTTTTAATAAAGATTATTAATATTAATACGATATGATTAAATAATGTTTTTATTTCGAAATATAATGCTTGTTGAGATATAAATCACGGAAATACTCTCTTTCTCATTGCTAATATTCTATCTCCAATTATCTATCTGGTTTTTTATTTCTTTATAGATATTTAATTAATATACAAATTATAAATAACAAGCAAATGGGAGTTTTATGTCTTTATTCAAAAAAGGCATTATTGCCTTATCAATTAATATAGCACTTGCTTCTTCTGCATTAGCATGTACCACGCTTTTAGCTGGCACTGAAGCAACAAATGATGGTTCATATATCATTGCTCGTAGCGCAGATAGTGATGCATTAAAAGCACAACATTTTGTTATTCATCCAGCAAAAACAAACCAAACAGGCATCTATAGCACTAAAGAGCATAATGGTGTTAATAACTTCACTTATCCATTACCTAAAAATTCATTACGTTATACCACTGTACCTAATTGGAAAACACAATTGCATGGTGCAACTGGGTTTAATGAATTGGGTGTTGGGGTTAGTGGAACAGAATCTATCTTCGCCTCACCTCAAGCACTTGCATTTGATCCTTATGTTGAAGATACAGGAATAACAGAAGATGATATTCCTGATGTGTTACTTTCAAGAGCAAAAACAGCGCGTGAAGCAATCGAATTATTAGGAAGTATTATTGAAAAACAAGGGGCTGGAGAAGGATTCGGAGTTGCAGTTGTTGATAAAAATGAACTTTGGTATTTAGAAACAGGGACAGGACATCATTGGGTTGCACAAAAAATGCCTAAAGATAAGTATTTCGCAACAGGCAATCAAGGCAGGCTACAATTTTATGATATTAAAAGAGATGATGTTTTAGGTTCTAAAAATTTAGTGGAATTTGCGATCGAAAAAGGACTTTATAACCCAGAAAAAGAGGGGGTTTTTAATTTCTCTAAAGCTTATACGCGTGATGATGAACGTGATCGCACCTATAATGATCCTCGAGTGTGGATCATTCAACAACAATTTAACCCATCACTAAAACAAGCTGTCGATGATGGGCGCAATTTTGCACCTTTATTAACGCCAGAGAAAAAAGTTTCTGTTGAAGAAGCTAAGGCAATGTTACGTAATCATTTTGAAGGTACAGAGCACGATCCTTATACCAATGGATTAAATGGTAAAGAGCCATGGCGCCCAATTAGTGTATTTAGAACTTATGAAGCACATGTAATGCAAGTTCGTCCTGAACTTCCTCAGGAAATAGGTGAAGTAACTTATGTTGGTTTAGGTATGGCGGATTTAACTGCATTTGTTCCGTATTACAGTGGACTAAAAGCTTATCCTCAACATTATGGAATAGGTACAAATAAAGCAGATAGCGATTCTATTTATTGGAAATATCGAAAATTACAAACATTAGTGATGACAGACTATCCAAAACTTGCACCAATAGTAAAAAAAGCCTACCAAGAATGGGAAGAAAAAACAGCATTAGAGCAAAAAGAAATGGAAGCTAAATATCTTGCTATGGTTAAAACAAATAAAGTAGGTGCAGATAAAATGCTAAATGAATTTAATTTACGTGTGATGGAAAGTGCGGAGTTATTAACCGAAAATTTAACAAATGAATTATTTACTGTAAAAACAAAAGATATTCAAGATGATATTTTCTTTGCTAATAAGTCTAAAAAAGACTGATAGATAAATATTGTTTTAAATATAGTTTAGACAAAAGATCCCAAATTGTTGGGATCTTTTTAATAATAGGCCATTAAATAACAGGAATATAGTAGCTAATTTTTTGCAAATACTGCCCACTTTGATCAAGTAATTTATCGTAACTCACTGGCTCTTTTAGTGTATATCGTTCAATATCAGGGCCAGGTCTACGTAATAAATTCATTTTTGGTAATACCTTAGTATATACCGTATAAATAATGTCATCATAACCCGTTAATGAATCCAAAATTTCATCCATATGGAAAGTAATTTCTAAGTAATTACCACTGGGTAGTTCTAATTGTGACATTGCTGAGATATTAGCTGCCGTTGATAGCTTTTCTTTATCAATCGCAGTGTTATAAATGTACATGGTGTCATCTAATGTACTTGCAGATGCTCTGTGCATTGCGTATAACTCAGTCGGTATTGTATGTACATCTTTCAAAAATTTACGCCAAAACTCCCTTCTGAATTTTTTCTTGTCTGAATTCCACGTTGAAATGGGTTTATTATACTGGTGTGACATGCCGGCTAATTTTAGAGAAGGGAAGGTAACGACCTCATATTTGGCACTTAGCTCAACAGTTTCTAGTGCTGGAAAAATAAGCTCACTAATATCCCAACCTGGTTTTTTTCTATACTCGGAAGGGGTGATATTAAATTGTTTTTTAAATGCACGACAAAATGTTTGCTGAGAGTCAAACCGGTATTTCAATGAAATATCTAGCAGACTGCAACGTGTAATACGTAAGGCATAAGCACCACAAGATAAGCGGCGGGCGAGTATGTATTTTCCTAAAGATATTCCTGTATATGCTTTAAATAAGCGCTGAAAGTGCCACTTCGTATAGCCTGATTTTTCAGCAACGATATCTAATGATAAACGTGAATCAAGATTCTGCTCGATCCAAACAATGATATCTTTAACAACATTCTCTTGAAGCATGAATATTCCTATTATTTTTCTCTATCGATATTTTTCAATAAGATCGATTTAATTTATTGAACTACAATAAATTTATAGGTGCTAGGATAATAGCATATCGTATAGTGGTAGTTACATTGAATAAAGTAAAATAGGCGAGTATTAATGTAAAGTTATGTATTGAAAATTATTTGAATTAAATTTGATTTTAAATAAAAAATAACCGGCGAGGTCATTAATCAATGATTGATTTTATTTATTCAAATAAAGATAAATTTTTTGTTTTCATTAAATGCGGAAGTATCCTATTTTGTCTTTAAAAGAAAGCGCCTAGCTTTATTGTATTAGTGAAATTCATTTACTATTTTAGGAGATATAATGAATAAGTTATTTTCTATTTCAGCTGTTGCTTTAGTCTCATCGTTAATAGCTGCTCCCGCTTTAGCTGCTAAAACGGATACTTATAATTGTGAAGGCCAGAAAATTAGAGTTTCATTTCCTAATGAACAGCTTGCTGTTATGTACTACAGCGATGAAATTATTGTTCTGCAAGAGGCTATTGCGGCGAGTGGTGCTCGTTATGTTGGTGAAAATTTCCAAATATGGGGAAAAGGGAAAAATGAGTTTAACCTCGCTACCATTTCAGAAGATGATGCTATAAATGGACGTGTTGCCGAAGATAAAGGGCGTATGTGCGAATTAGTAAAATAGCTTCGTTATAGCAATAATGTTTAAAATTAAAGGGGAGTGTGTATAACTTCCCTTTTATTTACAAATCAGGTTGAATGTAAAATATTTCCATAGAATGCAATGAGTTTTAGCATATCTATTATCAATTTAGTAGCTTTTAAAATTTAAAAATAAAAAGATCATAAATATAACTATAATAATTCCTGTGCTGTTAAATATAAGTTGGTGTTTTTACTGTTGTTCAATAGAAGGGAGAATATACTGTTTTTTTATTTAACAAATAGAAAAGGAAATTATTTGAATTAAACAAATATACTTAAAAGTACACGGAGGATAATGATAAAGGTGTTATTTTGAGCTCAATAAATAAGCTTAATTTAACTATATAGTGATATTGTGATTTAAGTAGTGATAACAGTATAAATAGGCTCTTAACGAATGGGCTCATTTTAGTTATACTGTGTGAAATAACATAAAAATTATTCGTTTCTTACCTTGAACACTATCAGAAAATTTATTGTGAGTTTATATGAAATCTTATCCTTAGCTAGTCTCATATTAGTTTTTAAAAGTTAAATTTAGAAAATAATACACCACTATTTAATATAGTGGGCATTATACTATCAAAAAATTAATAGAGAATAAATCTAATGAAAGTTAAAAATTCAAGAAAATATAATGTAGTGTTACCTGATAATAGAATTTTAGAGTGGTATGAGTCTGGGTCAGAACAAGGTAAACCAGTGGTATTTTGTACTGGTGCAGGTATGAGTGGTCTATTAGGTGTGGACATTGAATATCTAAATAAGCTTAATATCCGTTTAATTACCCCAACTCGTCCAGGATTAGGTAATTCAACGTTCGATCCTCATAAAACGTTAAAATCTTTTTCTCAAGATATTTTATTTTTACTCGAACATCTTAATATTAAAAATTTTAATGTAGTGGGATTTTCTCAAGGGGCTGTATTTGCTATGGCACTTTGCTTTTATTGTCATGTAGACAAATTAGCCATTGTCGCAGGACAAGATCAATTTGATTATCCTGATACGCGAAACCAACTCACAGACGATGTTGCTAATATGCAACAGCAGGCGGTGAGTGCTCCTGACGTATTAGCTTCTTGGATTAAGCAAAATATATCAGCTAATTGGCTAATGGACTTTATTCTAAATTACAGTGCAGATGTTGATTTAGCTGTTTATCAATCGATAGATTTTCTTCCTGTTTACCAAGAATGTATGGCTGAAGCTTTTAAACAAGGTAATGAGGGATATACTCAAGATCTTCTTATTGCTATGCAATCATGGGGCTTTTCACCAGAAGACATAAAAACGCCAACAACATTATGGTATGGCATGAAAGATACGAGTACCGTTCATTCTCCTGATTTTGGAGCATTGTTGTTTCAACGTTTTCCTAATGCACAACGACATTTATGGCCAGAAGAAGGTGGATCACTTCTGTGGACAAAAACTGAAGATATTTTATTAGAATTAGTTGATTAAAACTAAGCACTATATTATTGATGGAGTAGATACTGCGTATTATAAAAAATAACAGTATCTACTGTTTTAAGGTATATTTAATCGATTTACTTCAGTTCTACCGGAAAATACAATTATAAATATGGTTTTCGGTTGGATGGATAATTACTCTTATATTATAATTATTTTCTAAATTGCCAAAATGACATTTTTTTTTAAATAAATTTGAAAATAATTTGCTATAGATCGAATTATATGACTTAATAGCGCCACTGGTTTGGAAGTACAGACCTATTTATGTTAGTGCAGTTTTAAGTAGTTCACCGTTTAGCGTTATCCATGATACCTCTTCGTAGCGAATTCCTTCAAATAGTGACCATAAGTAAAATCCGAAATCAAACCGCAAACAATGCCTTATGGCAAAATAATTAATTAAAGGAAATCTTATGTCTAATACAATGACTGGTACAGTAAAATGGTTTAACGATGATAAAGGCTTCGGTTTTATCACTCCTAAAGATGGTAGCAAAGACGTATTCGTACACTTTTCAGCGATCCAAAGCGAAAGCTTCAAATCTCTGAAAGAAGGCCAAGAAGTTTCATTTTCTATCGAAAATGGCGCTAAAGGCCCTGCAGCCGCGAACGTAATCGGTCTGTAATTTTTAGTCATGATTAAATAAGATATTACGTTAAGTAATATCTTATTTATTAATCAGGCTAATAAAAAACCTCGCTTCGGTGGGGTTTTTTTGTGTCTGCTTTTTATATCCGCTTTTTATGTTACTTTATTTATATTTTCACGTAGTAAGATATATAAGTCATTTTATTAAAGTTAAGTAAATATTTAATGTAAATAATTTAAATTACCATAAGTATATTTACCTTTATAATTGGTATGATAGATAAAATAATAAAATTCTTATAATGCTGAAATAAAGATAGCAAGATATTGCCTTCTCGATGAAAAGAAAGAAAAAAACTTCATTAGAATAGAAAGATATCAGATAAATCATAAAAAATAATTTAAAGAAGAATATTAAATTAATATTTAATGACTTATCTAAAAAAAATGCTGTCTAATTCAATGTGGCTTAAATGCTTTTAGTTCTCTAAGGACAAACTTGTGTACGCTAAAAATTTTTTTTCATTGCATCTGTTACACCCAAAATATTTTTTAACTTGGTTTGGTGTTTTTATTCTTTTTCTATTAGTACAATTACCCTATTCTTGGTTACTTTTCTTAGGTAAACGTTTAGGGTTACTATCTCGTTTTTTTGTAAAAAGAAGAGTCTCTATAATAAAGCGAAATTTAGAGCTATGTTTTCCTAATAAAGATAAATATGAAATAAATAAACTCGTCATGGAGAATTTATCTTCACTTGGTGTTGCTTTATTTGAAACAGGAATGGCTTGGTTTTGGAGTGATCGCCGATTAAAAAAACTTTTTGTAGTACAGGGAATATCCAATTTTACAAATGCTAATGAGAAAAATGCAGGAATTTTATTAATCGGTATACATTCGATGTCGCTAGAGTTGGGTGGGCGTATCATGGGGCTTTGTTTCCCTGTTAATGCCATGTATAGACCGCATAATAATAAAGCGATGGAATATATTCAAACTAAAGCGAGATGCCGTTCTGATAAAGGGATGATAGATAGACGTAATTTAAAATTTATGGTTATGGAGCTAAAAAAAGGAAGGGCAATTTGGTTTGCTCCTGATCAGGATTTTGGTTTGAAAGGAACCACATTCTCACCTTTCTTTTGTGTCGAAAAAACATCAACTTCGAAAGGTGTTGCAATATTAGCCAAATTATCAGGAGCACCTTCTTTAACTGTAACGCTGATTAGAAACGAAAATAAGAAAGGTAAACAATACAGCTTAATTATTGGTGAAGAGTTGGTTAATTACCCTAGTGAGAATATTCAAAACGATACAGATAGAATGAATAAGTTGATTGAAACAGAAATCATGAGGGCGCCAGAACAATACTTATGGGCCCATAGACGATTCAAAACACGACCTGCAGGTGAAGCGAGTTTCTATCATTAACCTATTTATAAATAGGTTAATAAAAAAAGACCAACACATAATGTGTTGGTCACAGTAAATACTGGAAGCAATGTGAGCAATGTCGTTGTAAAGGTTGAGTAAAAAACTCAATTATTTACAATCTAAAAGATAATCATTATCAATTATCTTGTCAACCCTTACGTTTGTATGGATTAATGAAAAATGAAACAAAAGGATAGAATGGAAAATAAAAAGGTAAGAAGAAGAATAGAGTTAGCAGGTATATAAATTAATTACACCTGCTTAATATATTATGATCATAATAGAAAAATACCATTTATATAAATATAGTAATAACTTCTAATGTTCGAAAATATATACTCATTATTTAATAATAAATATTAGATTAGAGAAGTGATTAATTATATACTATATCCATTATAGCTAAATTTTCACTAAGCCAATTTATATTCATTGAACCTCTATTTTCATTTAATTTAGCATTAAATATTTCATTTGGTTCAATTTTATGCTGTGTTTCCTCCATTTCAACACCATTCCAGCAATTTGTCTTAAATATATGTCCGACAGAGTTAATCATACAATTACCTTCTACGATAGAGCCTGTAAAAGTAATTGTTCCTGAACCAATAACCTTATTATTATTTGCGAGGGTGGGTGCTGATAATAAAAATGTTAAACAAGCTCCTATAATAAGATTCTTTTTCATTTTATATTCCTTAATATTATTCTATTGGTCAAATTTAATAATTGATCTCTATTGTGAAAGATCTGTATTTTTTGTACTGGGCTGATGGAAGGAATATTAGAGAAAAAAAATATATCAATCTGTAAAAAAACTTGATGGATAATGACAATTATATAAACATTTATGAATGAATTATTGAAGGCTACAATAATAGAATAATAATTGAAATAAAAAATAGCTTACATAACTAGTTGAATAGTATTAATTTGATAAAATTAGGTCTACTTTTATTAACAAAATAAATTTATTAAACATAAGTTATATTACTTAATTTTTTCATGATACATTTTGTTGTTAAAACAAAAAATTAATAATCTGAGCTATTTAAATATGACAAAAAATTTGTCAAAATATTTCGACGAAGTTACTGTAAAAATAAAAACTATATCTTTATTTGATGATTTTTATCTAGTTAAGCATTGATATCTTAATTTATCACTTTATTATCATTTAAAATAAACAACAAAAAGAGAATAAAATATTTATGCAGAGTTATCATTCACTATCAGCCCAAGTTTACCAAATAGATAAACCTATAGGATGTAGTTTTGGTGATGTAGAATATTATCAAGAGCGTCTTAAGGATGTTAATGGTAAAATCTTAGAACCCGCTGCGGGAACTGGGCGTATTTTGATCCCTTTATTAAAGGCTGGGTTTAATATTGAAGGGTTTGATCTTTCAGATGAGATGCTTTATTTCTGTATGGAAAATCTAAGAAGTCATGGATACCCCCAAGATAAAGTGACTAAAGATAATTTGTTGACATTCCAAGTTGAGACACTTGTTGATGCAATAATTATTCCGACAGGAACTTTCTTATTGTTAGATAGCGAAACAAAAGCACTACAGTCACTTCAACAATGTTATAACGCATTAAATCCAGATGGACGTTTGCTAATTGACATTAGTCTGGCGCATACCTTTACCAAAGGCCAATGTTTTAGTCGACAATTTGAAACGCCGGAAGGGGATTTAATTACCTTGCAGATGGTGAATGCCGAAATAGATTATATTAATCAATTAATAATATCTCATCACCGTTATGATAAATGGAGAAATGGGAAAATAATTGAAAGTGAGTGGGAAGTGTTTAAATTGAAATGGTTTGGTATTTATGAATTTAAACGGCTCCTTGAGTTTATTGGTTTTAAAAAAATAACAATTTCTGGAGATTATCAATATTTACGCGAACCAAATAATGAAACAGAAATTATTACTTTTGAAGCTTATAAATAGAAATGAAATAAAATAGTGATAAAAAGGTCATAAAAATAATGGCCTTTTTAACTTGTTAGTTTTTTTGGTTTTT
The DNA here is from genome assembly GCF_040139345.1 of Proteus sp. fly-1067. Classification (NCBI taxonomy): domain Bacteria; kingdom Pseudomonadati; phylum Pseudomonadota; class Gammaproteobacteria; order Enterobacterales; family Morganellaceae; genus Proteus; species Proteus sp. fly-1067. The sequence continues at coordinate 324,716 of NZ_JBEEUL010000002.1, forward strand.
TCTTGAGAAATTAAATTTTATCTTAGCTATAAAAAACAAGTGAACATTTAATTTGAAAGGAACAGTAATTTTATTTACCAGTATTAAATTGAGTTCTTGAGATAAAAAAATCCCCGCACTAGGCGGGGGGAAATTAAATATCTATCAGTGATGAAATACTGAAACCAATAGTAAGGGAAAAAAAGATATCAATCTGTAACAAACTTTAAAAAAAAATAATGAAAATAAGTGTGAAACTAAAAGTGTTTTTTGAAAAAATCAATAGATACTTGATTCATTTTTAATGTAATTGATTGTTTTTAATCTATTTTTAATTTATTGGGAACTCAGGGGTGGATCATATAGCTAATAATCATATTAATTTAGCAATAAAATTTGTATACATTTAGCTGAGAGCATTGATAAATTTCTTAATCTTTAGAACAAAAAAATACGTATTTATAATTATTTTGGGTGAAAATTAGGCAATAATAATGATTGATTATTGCCTAATTAGAACAGATGCAAAAAGATGATAGGGTGTCTATCTATTAACTACCATTGTTTTACATCAATCATAGTGTTTGGGTATGCCTTAGCGATATAAGAAGAGATATTATTGCGAATATAGGGACTTTTTTCTTCAGGATACATTTCCCAAGCTTTTTTTAAATAACCCAATAGCTCACTATTGATATAATTTGAACTAGATAATGCCTGAATTGCGCCTAAGCTGATTTCTGCGTTATCAGAGATAGTTAGTTCAAAAAATGCTGAAATTTTATATTTTAAATTAGTATCATGAGAGGCTGCATAAATAGCACTTCTTATGATCTCTACATTTTGATGAGTAAAGAAAGGCTGAAAGTCCTCAACAAAAATAGTTTCTAGCTCTGTTAAAATGTAGCCGATAAAGCGCAATGTATCTTCGTGATTGGTTACTTTAAGAATAGAAATAAGACTTTCTTTAAATTGTGCATATTGGTCTTTATATTTGAAGTAAATAACAGCAATCGCAATGTCTGTTTTTTTATCATATGGCGTAATTAATGCTCGTTGAATATGAGGTAAAGCGAGTTCTTTAAAATAAGTTGCTAAGACATTTAAAGAGGCTTTATATAACTCAATACTTTCGGTTTGTAGTTGTTGCTCTAAAAAATATAAACTCCTATTTGATAATTTAGGTAGTTTAGTTAATGAGTTGATAGCATTGATTTTTCTAGTAATATCATCGTTATCGTTGGCAAGACAAAGTAGAACTTCTTCATTACCTCCCATACGATGACCAAACCAACTTGTGTCATAGCCTAAAATAACTTCATCTAACCAACGTTCATACCATTGTGTAAATGATGTCTCATAAGAAAATGTGTAGGGAGTATCTGAATTTACCCAATCAGATGTATATAAAATATGACCTTTATAATCACCATTCACTACTAATAAAAGATCGTACTCACAACCACAGGTTCCTAAATAGAGTGTACCTTGGTGAAGCCTATCGTAAATATTATCAAATTCTTCATCACTACAATCATCAGGTACATGACATAGTGCTTTCCATTCCTCAATATCCATATTAGGGCTAAGCAAGCAGGGTAATGCGTAGTTTTTTATATCATGTCTATCTATCGCGTCATCAAAAGCGTAGAGCCCATAATAAGGGCCTGCACCACCATAAGAACCTGTACCACCATGACCAATTCGAGTGATAAAGTCGATATAGTCCTGTGGAAATTTACATCCAGCTTTTTCTTGTAACTGATTAGCCTTTTCTATAGAGAGTGGTGGGTTTAATTGATAGTTATGGTTATTAGCGCCAAATTCTTTGTGTTCATGATCGACAATAGCAACAAGTACTAATTTTTCACGGATACGCTCAATAGGATTATCTGCATATTTTTTATTTATTTGTTCCCATTGTTGCAACGATGTCAATTTGTTCTCTTTTTCAAAGAGAGATGAAATAAAGCCCATAAAGTAAAATCCCTATTGATGATATGCTTTAAGTCTAAAATGCTTGTTTAACAATCCATTATTATGGGTAGAAAACCAAATATAAAATGATTTTCTTACTGAAATTACACTATAAACTATTTTATCTTTAATAAGAAAATAGTATTTTTAGGTAATGCTTTTCTTTATTTATTATGAAATGAGTATAAATATGCAATAGATAAAAAAAAGACCAACGCTAGGAGAGTTGGTCAATAAATACTAGAAGCAATGTGAGCAATGTCGTTGTGAAAAACCAAGTAAAACACTCAACTATTCACAAGGTAAAAGATAATCATTATCATTTGATATGTCAACCCCACTAAGATTATGGTCACTACTCATTCACACTAAAAACCAACAAAATAATCTAGTTTATAGAAACTAAAGTCGGTAATTTATCAATTATAACAATGAGATCACTTTTTTCTGATTTGGTATTTATCGCATTCTCAATTCTTTTCATTTTTTTTATTTTATTGATTAAATCCTTAGCGTGTCGAGATCGTAAATGTATTGTCTTTTTAACCATGAGTTTTCTCCTTATTTGTGATAACCACTACGATAATAGTGATAACACTCAAATGAAAATGATAATCAATATCATTTATTGCTTTGTATTGAGGAGGAGAATAAATTCTTGGTAAAGACTGTGACACATCTTATCCATACTTTATGCACAGATTTTCTTATCTCAGCACTATTAAAAAAATGATAGTATAAATAATCAGAGCTTTAATAAGGAATTGACGCTATGGCATATGATTTAACAAAAAGATTAGTCATAGGGCTATCTTCTAGTGCGTTATTTGATTTAGAAGAGTCAGATAATATATTTCGTACTGAAGGTGAGGAGTCTTATCGAAAATATCAGCGAGAAATGCAAGATATTCCATTAAGTAAAGGTGTTGCATTTCCGTTTATTAGCCGACTTTTAAAGTTAAATAACATTAGAATTGATGATCCTTTGGTCGAAGTTATTTTATTATCTAGAAATGATCCTGATACAGGATTAAGAGTGATGAATTCTATTGAGCATTATGAGCTAGGGATCACCAGAGCTGTATTTCTTCAAGGAAAATCACCTCATATTTATATTCCAGCCTTTGATATTGAATTATTTTTATCAGCAGATCATGATGATGTTATACAAGCAATTAAAGCTAATTATCCCGCAGGACAAATATTAGCGGGCCATGTTAATGATGATAATGCAGATGAATTAAGAATTGCTTTCGACTTTGATGGTGTCATCGCTGATGATGAGGCTGAGGTTATTTACAAAACATCGGGAGAATTATCACAATTTCATCTTCATGAGGCCAAAATGGTTGATACTCCTCATAACCCAGGGCCGTTAAAAAAATTTCTACTGCGCATTTCAGATATTCAAAAACTAGAATTAGAAAAAGTAAAGCAAGATCCTAGTTATGTTCCATTACTTAAGATCTCCATTGTTACTGCACGAAATGCACCGTCTCATAAGCGAGTTATTAATACCATGAGGGCATGGGGAATTTCTGTTAATGAAGCCTTTTTTATGGGAGGAGTAGAGAAAGCAAATGTACTAAAGATTTTAAAACCACATATATTCTTTGATGATCAAAAATTACATTTAAAATCCTCGTCTGAACTTCCTTCTGTACATATTCCGTTTGGAATAGCGAACAAAGATATAGATAATAAATAAATTATTATAATAAAAAAGGTGTGTGATATTTATATCATACTCTCTTTTTTTATTTTGTCTAATATTGCCTTTAGTGGGAATATTCTATTTTTATTGTTTTATTTTTGTTTTTTAAATAAAAGTAAGAACAAAATTGGATCTATTTTTATAGAAGTAGTATGGTGTTGGATGATTTATATATACTATAAATTAATAATATATATAAATATTTTATCTTAAGAGGTATCTAATTAATTAATATTAAATAAGGAAAATTGAAATGGATAATAATCATAGATTTTTTTCTGATGATGTATGCCCTAAAACTGCATTATATGGCCAATTTTATGGTGATAATCACTATGCTGGCCGAGATTATGAGCGGAAAATATATAATGGAAATAAATTTCCAAAAACTAAAAAAGGATTCTATTTTAAAAAATTAATGAATTTCAAATAATAAAAGTAACAAGCAAGTAATATAAATTTATTTTAAATAAAAATATCAATATTATTTAATACGTTCAAATTGATATTTGAAAATGAGTTGATGATTGCATAATTAGGGGAATTTACTACGCTGATAATTTACAGTGCAGTAAAAATAATTATTAATTTTTCTCAATACCAATCGGTTGATAACTTTGCCATAAAGGTTTGAAATATTCACCTGAATTATTTGGTATTAGATGAATGTAGTGATCACCGATTTTGCTCAATAAAATGCAATCATCAACATCTTTTAAATTATCTTTATGTTATTGCTGTCTATTGAATAAAATTGTTGTGATGACTTTTGGGGATCTTATTTGTTGATTGTGCAACAAATTGAATATCGTGAACTTCGATATTTTACTTACCGATATTGTCACCAGCATAAATAATTTCATTAAGAATCCATTTTTTTGTATTATTATCAATATATTATTTATTATATAATCATATTGAGAGTAAGTGTAAAAAATGAAAATGATTGGTTTTATGAACTAATTTATTCATTTTTACTCTAAATACTTGCTATTAATTTAAATGTTATTTGGGGTAGATATGAGGTTACTTATGCTTTTGAGTGTTTTTTTTATTTCTGCTTGCTCATCAACAGGAGCAATAGAATCTCAAGGAAGTAAAAGTCATAAAGAAGATCCATATTCTGATAGTACATTAAATAGTATTAAAACTAATCAGAATATTTATATTGAACAGCAACGTAGTAAAGGAAATTTTTAATCTATTAACTATAGGTCCAGATGAGGCTAAACTTAAATTATCAGATGTGTCTAGCTCTTTATTAATATCAGGCAGACCTACACCTGTTCTAGTGACCAGTAGTTACTTAAAAGATTTTCTATCAAGTTTGGAAAAATAAAGTAGCATTGATAATAAGCCTCTTCAAACAGGAGAGGTTTATTATCTAAAAAATATAGGAAAATCAGGTTTAGTGGATTAGTTTTTATAGAAGGCAGCTATATTAGCCAGTTACATAATATTTGTGAGAGTAATTTAATGTGCATAATACCTACTAAAAGAGAGACAGAAAGCAAAATAAAAATTATCATTTAAATGATATGTTGTGAAAGACCAGACTTAATCATAATTAGAAAAAGACTTTCTTATCGTAATAATAGTTACTGCCCCAAAAAATATAATAAAGAAAATAAGCGAATAAAATGTTAAAAAATTAATATCGCTTTCTTTAAATAACATCATTATCAATAATAAAAACAGAGAGAGTAAAAGGAATTTTTTGTTACTATTAATCATGCAATATATGAAAGAAACAAAAATAGATACGAAGAGAAAAGAAAAATAAGCTATAAGAAAAGCAATAAATTCCACACTATTAAAAAAATCAGAGGGTACTTTTTCTTCATGGAGTATAATTATCAACACTATGGCGGTTGCTATAAAACTCATTAAAGTAAAGATTAAAATAACAAATTTATTAGTATATAAAAATGATAGCTCTTTAAAATAAATAATTTTTATAGAAATTTCTAATGAAGATATAAATATGAAAAAAGCGATAAAGAAAATAACAGAAGAAATAGCTAGCCAAATAATATTATTACAGCCAAATGTAGATATGCTGATATAGAGTGATATCGTCAAAGATAATAATGGAGATGCAAATGTTAATAATTTTTTGTTTTCTTGTTTATCGTTCATATTCCTATCCATTGTAAAAATAACAGGATATTAATTAGACAGTGGCAATGATAACTGAATGATTATTTCGCTTAGTCAGTTACATTGAGCATTATTTACCACGTTTAGTTTTGTTAGACCTTCGATACAGAGAAGCCGTTTTTGCTAACTAAGCTGACTTTATTTTATATGAGATAGTATCTGATTTATCCAACGAGAAGAATATGCAACTATTCAAAAATGTGGTTAATGTGATAATACCAAGTATGCATATTATTTTTTCATATTACGCATCAAATATTTATTGTTTTTCTCTTAAGTAATGATACCTGCTATTTTATTTTTTTAGTTATCCAGTAAGAATCTTTTTACATAAGTTTTGCTAATGATTTTGGCAAAATAATCGCAATAAGAAAAGGGCAATTTTATAAGCGAAAGAAAGGACTGTTTTGAGGGATTAATTGTCGGGGTTTTACCAGTGGCAAATTTCAGACATAAAAAAACCAACCATAAGCGGTTGGTTTTCTTAAATATTGTTGGTCGGCATGATAGGATTTGAACCTACGACCCCCGACACCCCATGACTAACAGCAATATATATATAACCATATGATTAATATTAACTTTAATTACAAAACACTGTATGTGTAAACAGTGTATTTTATGCATGTTTGGTATTATGGTAATCAAATACTTACAGATACTTTTACACCACTAACTTACTTTTATTTCAGCATGTGGAACGCTAACCCAATCAACATGGTTTTGTGTATAAATTTTTGTTGATTTAGCATCGGAATGAGCCATGCGAGCTTGAGGATCTATTCCTTGTTGTTTGAATAAATATGCAGACAATGCTCTTATTTCATGAAAAGTAGGGCGTTGTTCTAATGGTAGTTCTGACTTAACTCCTACGCGATCCCTTAGTGCTGAAAATGCACGACTTAAGTAATCTGGTGCAACTTGAGTAGGATGTTTAACCATAGAGCTAATAGGATTACTATATTTTTTAGGTAGTCTATGAACAATATACGGGCTTGCTATGCTATCCCGACTTTCATCGATAATCCGCTTTAGTTCAGCACCGATAGGAATAGCTACGTGGGACGCCTCTTTGTCTTTAACTTTCTGACGATGAATATAAAGTGTTCCATAAATTCCATTTGTTGGATGATCTAGCCAAACACACCCACAGACACCTTCTTTGGGTATTTTTATAGAGTATTTTATACGAGACACTTCCAGTCTAGCTTGCGCTGTTTGTAATGCTAGATCCATAGCCGTTTTGAGCCACAGATCAGCAGAACTTCTTATTTTCATAAAATCATCAAACGTTAAGCGCCGTCTCTGCTTACTTTCTATTCTTCGCATTTTTTTACGATTTGCTGGATTGTCGTACATCAGTGATTCATCGACAGCATAAGAAAAGATTTTCTTTAAAAACAGAACCTTTCTATTTTGAACGTTAGGTGAACTTTCGGCATGATAGTGGTTAATGTAGTCATTTACATGCTCCAGTGTAATATCACAGCATGGAATATCACTAAAAAATTCCTTTACGCGAACAGCATCATTTTTCCAATCTGATTGAGTGCTTTTGGCTGGATTTTCATCATTAATAATCCTTTCCATCAATCTATCAATATGATCACTTAGCGGGGCGCCTTCACCATTTATTCCACCTGATTCAATAATTAAAGACTCCAAGCTAACTGCTGTTTCTGGGCGCATACGTAAATTGTATTCTCTTGCAACGGCAACCGCATAGGCCCTATCAGAGCCTATTGTTTTTCTTTTCCCTGATATCAACGTCAAGACATAGCGTTTTCGATCTTTATCAAAATAAAGACAGTCAGGTAAATTTCTATACTGCCGATTTCTTGGACGTGATGCCATTTTAATCCTCTATTAATGCATTTACATGATTTGATATTGAAGCGGCCACACCCATTTTTTCGTTTGAGAAAACCCAAACGGATTCATCGATAATTCTTCCATTAACAATCCCATCCTTTACCCAACGCTTTATTGTTCTTGGATTTGGAATAGAATCTTTATCAAATTCTCTATGTGCCCACTTACTGGCTTTCATTAATTTACCCATGCTATTAATAGGCATATTTTCTCTCCACTCGTGCCGTACACACGTTAACTAATGCTGGTGGTAATTATTTACTGATTTCCTTTATAGAACGCCATCCAATGTGTTTTATCGTTTTTCCCTACACGCTGAACAACGGTTGGTTTTTCATTGGTTAAAGCTAATATTTGTTTGGCTGGTATTTGGGTTTCATTCCATTTGAACAGCAATGTTCCTCCAGGCCTAAGCACTCTAAATGCTTCACTAAACCCTTTACTTAAATCTTCTCTCCATGATTCTTTATTTAACGAACCGTATTTTTTAAACATCCAACAATTTTTACCAACTCTGATTAAATGAGGTGGATCAAATAGCACCTGATAAAATGTATTATTAGAAAATGGAAGATTTTTAAAATCAGAAATAACATCTGGTGTTATATTTAAAATTCTTCCGTCACATAAAATATGTTCTTCGGCTCTAATATCATTAAATAAAACACGGTCATCTTGTTTATCAAAATAAAACATACGAGAGCCACAACACATATCAAGTATTGGCTTCATTTTTATATACCAATTTTGATTCAATCCATTTTTCAGCTTCGTCATTACAAACTAATACATCATCCATTCTTAATTCAATATCAATTGATTTATTTGCAATATAAGTTAACGTATTCATAAACATTGCAAACTGCTTTTCATCACAATCAATGAAGTTAGCTCTGTATGCACTAATTAAATGATTGCGAGCATAAAGAACACCTAATTTCATTTGTTCTCTATCAACTTTATTTTCAGCGTTACAAAATTTATCGACTAGCTTCATGATTAAATCAATTAGCTGAGAGCTTTCTATGTTCTTTTTATCTATTAATTTATGCCAATCAACATCGTCGACGCAAAATGCTTCTATTAATTTGCTACTATCTTCGTTAGTTTTAATTGATGACTCTAACGCATTACATAGTTGAATTAAATTTTTGGGATGTATTAATTTATCCCAATTTCTTAACCTGTAATTAAATTCGTCATTTTCAAGTTCAGCTTTAATTAATGACTCACTACATTTTTTTAATTCTTTTGCATATTCTAATATTTCATCATTCATTTTTTATTTTCACTCCGCCTTTTTAAACTCAATAACCCACACCCACGGATTAGAGGACCAACTTCCATCTCCGTATATTTCTTCCCATAAAGTAGGGAATTGATAGCTAGGTGTAAGAGCTTTATCTGGAACGCCACCTCCACGGCCATACCAACAACCTTCAGATTTAGCATCATCGTTACTGATATCATTTAGTCGCTCAACACGAACATTAGTAATTTCTAACGTAATGCGTGAAGCCCAGCGAGGCATGTGAATAGATGGTTTCCAACAAGAACGACCATCAATACAACCATCATCGTCACCCCATGTGAAATCACCATCAGCAGAGTAAATGACATGTCCAGTGAAATAACCATGACCATACGGCATTTCACGCACAGCTTTAGTTGGTCTATCAGGAACATAATCAATCATCAAACCATCATCATCAAATTCATGACTGACTACACTCCATGTTTCACGAACCCAAAGACGATCACCGATTTTACCTAGTGGGCATAAATTATGTTTTGGAGCATCCAATACATGTGTAGTTGCGCCACTTCTTGTTTTGGTCGGTTTCTTTAGCCATATTCCATTATCTGGCATTACATTTTTAACGATGCGACGAGTTTGAGTTTTACGCCCATCGAGAATGGCGCGCACCATTTCTGCATTAAAAATAATTCCGCGTTCTTTCATGTCATCCACCTATACGCGTAGCTGTTCTGATACGTTGGTAGATTTCGTGTGCTTGAATTCTCTCTTCGCCGATATCGCAAGCACAGAAATAGTCATATGCAGCTTTCTCGGCTTTTCTATGAGCGTCAAAAAAATATGCTTTCCATTTTTCTGATACAGGACGAAGCCAAGCACATACAGGCCCATCCTCAGTTTCATAAATGCCACCTGTAAACCATCCTTCGCCTATAGGCTTACTAGGTTCCCAATCATGAAAATCAGGATTACCAGTGTGAAAGTAACGGTCGTAAGCAGGGTGCTTGTCTTCATCAATGTCGCCTTCCATGAAAACAAATTTATTTTCCAATTGGTTTTCAGATACCCAGTTTTCGATCTCGCTATCTACTTCTGTTCGTGGAAATTGAGAGTGCATCCAATAACTATCTTCGTCACGTTCTACAACCTCTGGGATAATTGGCATAGTAAACTCCTAAATCACATTAATTAAATGGCGTGGATACATAAGCCCAATCGGTGCGAAAGGGATGTCATCTTCAAAATCCATTGGTGGCTGATTATTTTGGGCTTGAGGTTGAGCTGGTGGTTGGTTTTGCTGTGCCGGTTGTGAACCTACTGATTTATTAGCACCACCTAGCATCTGCATCGAACCACCAACTTTTACAACAATTTCTGTTGTATAGCGTTTAACACCGTTATCATCCCATTCGCGTGTTTGTAGTTGGCCCTCAATATAAATTTGAGAGCCCTTACATAAATAGCCACTGGCGATATCAGCGAGTTTTCCAAACAGAACGACACGATGCCATTCTGTTTTTTCGCGATTTTCACCTGTCTGTTTATCTCGCCATTTTTCTGATGTGGCCACAGCTAAATTAGCTACAGCACCGCCAGAAGGAAGATAGCGAATTTCAGGGTCGCGACCTAAATTGCCGATAAGAATTACCTTGTTTACTGATCCGTTAGCCATTTTCAGCTCCCTTATAAAGCTCATTAAAGCGGAGCAGGAATACGGCTTTTGCTTGTGGTGGCGTTAATGGATTAACAACAAAATCACCAGTTTGGATGCCATCAAGCATTAGCCAATTACTACCAACATCGATTTCTAAATCACGTTTTTCAGTTGCTAGCATCATTAGATCTGCAAAATGAACTTCATTAGACATAGTTTCTGGTAATCCAAATTTTTTGCGGATCACTTTCTCTACACGTAATTCAATTAATTTATATTCAGGCAATAGCTTTTTAAGTGGTGACGGTATGTCTTTGACATAAGCTTCACTTGCATCATGAAGCAGGGCTTCCAGCGCGAACTCAGGCGCAACTAAATAACTCGCATATACAGAGTGCTGAGCAACAGAATAGAAATTATCAAGTTGACCATTAAAACGACATTCATTAGCAAGGCCACTTGCAATATCTTGAATATCAATATCCTCGATCCGTACATCGAGGTAATTGAAGTGCTTATTTGTTGCTGTTGCAATATAAGTCATTATTTTCTCCACACAATTCTATAAATGCCACCAGAGCAGTGGCATCTGTACTATTATTTATGCTGAAAATTTGCCAATGAATGTTTCGATATCGCTTTCATCAAATTCATCACAAAGCAGATTTCTAAACTCTTGAGCGATCTGCTCTTCAAGGTTTTCAAGTTGGACAATTCGGAGCACTAAAACAGGAATGTCACCACCAGTGAGTACGCTGTAACGCAATTTAATGCTGCGCTCTTCTAATTCATCATACGGGGTACAGGTAAACTGGAATGCAGTAGGCATAACATCTTTGCTTCTGGCTTCAACATTTTCTAATACTGAACGTTTGGCACTAAAATCGTGATCTTCATGTTCAGCAGAGCGTGTTGATTCAATCGTAATACGGCGAACAGCAGAAATTGCTTGTTTGATATCTAGAACATTACCGTCAGCATCGAACGCCATTAAATAATCGCGCCAATCTTCTAACCACTCAGCTAATTCTTTTTGACGATGTTTAACACCATCAATTTTTAATAGTGCTGCGAATGGAGCGGTTTGTTTTAATTTAACAACAGCCGTGTTATCGGCATGACCTGGTTCGCCAATTGTGCCGATATTAAAAATAGTTTCGGCACTCATTTCATTAGCATCAATAAAGCAACTAACACCTTCTTCAACTGCATTTTTGATTGAGTATTTAACAAAGTCACTAATGCTGGTTGTTTTCATTTCACCACGAAAACGGAAGCGGCCTTCTTGTAAGTTTTCCAAACTACTCACTTTAAAGTCGTTCGGAAGAACAATGGCAGGACAAAGAGACTTCTCTATTGCATCGAGACTTAATGAAGCCACAGCCATATTTTGAATTTGCGAAATAGCAGTGCCGTCTAATTGAGACATGAATAAACTCCTACTTATTTAAAAGCATTAAATTAAATGGATAGGTTTAATTAAAAATAAGGAAACTAATTAACGGATTTTAATTTCCCTTCGGGCTGACCTTGCAAAGAAAATAATTGACCTTGATCTTCTTGCATAATTGTCAACTTACCACCTTTACCCACGTACATTGGTGTTTTGGTGGTGTCTTCTTCAGCCCGTTTTCCGCGTGGTGTTGGTGCAGAGAATTTAAGTTTATGAGTTATTTCAACTCGTTTTTCTTCCATTGAATTACTAAGGCGAGCAATATCTAATTCAATAGTGACCTTGCCTTTTCCACCATTATTTAAAACGCCTAACGCTACATCATTTAAAACTGCAGAGACTTTATTTTCAAAAACGCCAGCGTCCAATTCGGAAAGAAAGTCGGGAACATTTGTTTTGCGATCTTCTTGGCTCATTTCTATAACCTCACGTTATCACTTCACACAATAAGAAAGGGCACTAGCTACAGTAGATACCTGATATGGACTGTCATGGATGAATGCCAGTACCCTTGCTTATTGTTAGATTTGATAAAATGGCTGACTGAGCAGAACATTATCACCACACCCCCGTTAATGGTTTAAGACTCAGCCAGCCATTGTTTCTCTTCACACGTTCTCTTCGCACTTCAAATATTGTGCCTGATTATTTTCCCACATCAGGCGGTGGTGGTATCTTGGTGTTCTCACACAACCAAGAGGGTAAAATATGGCTGAATTCAATCGGACATTGCAGTTAGATTTAGTTAAATGCGCGGTAGATAGTTACCCTGCGCCTATAGATACAAAAAATCTCCCATCGACCATAAAGAATGCTGATACAGAAACCCTTGCAAAAAATATCATGTACCTCAATGAAGAGGAGTTATTAATTGGTGGTGCTGAATATGTAATTGGTGGTATTCATGTTTCACTTAATAATGTTAGAGCGACTAAAAATGCTATAAATTTACTTAGTGAAGATGGAAGCATTTCGGCATCACTCAAGGTTGTTACTGTTAAATTCCATGATGATACCATTGCTGCACTCCGTGAATTTATTACGCAGAATGTTCCCGATCCAGAAGAAAGGAAAGGGTATTTGCAGCGCTTAAAAGAGCTTCCCGCTGACGCCACAAAACACATCGTGCTTCAACTATTGGGTAAGGGGTTGAATCAAATACCGGACGCAGTTCAGTGGCTACAAACAGTGCTCCGTTCTTAACAAATTCAGATTCTTCACTATGTTTTACAAACTTAACCCAACCGACGGTTTCATGTAGCTCCAACCAAAAATCGTCATGAATATTGTCGGTTGATAGAGTTAACGCATTTTTATGAAAAACCAAGGCGTAGATCCTGAGATATTGTTTTTCACTAGTAGTATTACTCACGCCAATTTCCCTCCACACAATTGATTCTCTTCACACATAAAAATCATTTACTTTGTATACAAACTTGCTTCTGAGATAACAATAATGCAAATTTGCACATTACGCAATATCAATTTGCGAAATTTACAATTTAGTGGGTAAAAAAAAGCCTGAAATATGTTCAGGCTGTTTATGCAAATGATAGTTTTGTTATGCGTGACGTCTATATTCGTGGCTTTGGCTGATTAAAACCTTCCCATGAACACAAAATCTATGCTCATTTGAACTATTTATTTTCCACTGTGTATATTTAGGGTTATCAGAGAGAACAATTACTTCATCGGGAACTATCTGAAGGCGTTTTACGTGTATGTTTCCATCAAAAGAAAACACATAAATACCATCACCATCAATATAATCTATCGAAATATCAACAAAAATAAGGTCGCCGGGTTCTATTGTACCCGACATGCTATCACCACGAACATTGATAACTTTTACTGAGTGCGCAGGGCGGGAACCAAATAGTAACCTAGCTTGCTCTGTATCATATTCAATGGAATGAATGACATCTATGACATCACTTGTTCTCACGCAACCTGGCCCTGCACTCGCGCTAATATCAAGTAGTTGCACTTTATAAAGATCCTCGTTTATTACGTCATGATTCAAATCACTGTGTTTATATACAGTATGATTATCACCATCTGAAAATAAATCAAGTAAAGATATTGATAGTGCGTCAGCAATTTTTCTTAATTGTTGTTCAGTAAACGATTTTTGTTTGCCAGTTTCAAGACGAGACACATTGCCCGGATCGCTATCAATAGCGTTAGCCAGTTCAGCAATTGTCATATTCCGTTCTAAGCGGATTGATCTGATTTTTTTTCCTATTTCCATGCCTTAATTACAAATCCTTTTTGCGTTATTTGCAAAGTAAATTGCGCAAATTGAATTGGTGTTATATTATGCTTAAAACGCAAATTAAGGAGGCGTAATGCAAACACCACTGAGAGCTTTGCGAATAAAGCAAAATCTTACATTAAGTAAAGTTGCTGAAGCTGTTCAAATTGATGTGGGAAATCTTAGCCGTATTGAACGAGGTGCCCAAAAAACCTCATTAGAGGTCGCAGAACGATTGGTTGCTTTTTTCAACGGTGAGTTAACAGAAATGCAAATTTTGTATCCGAAGAAGTTCAGCAATTACAAATAAGCTACTTCTTATTTTTTAAATATGTAACTACAAAATATCTTCAGTAAGGGTAGGAATGAGTCACTCAATAAAATTAACGGCGCTTAATAAAAACCATAAGGTTATTGATATTGGGGATCATCTCTGCAGGGTTCCTAATAACAGGATAAATCCAATCGTTCTCATAAAGCTCATTGCTTTTAAGAGTATCAAAAAAGCTGTCTACGGCATGGTTATAGTTGTTGCATTGTCTTGTGGTCAAGTGAGGGCGCAAAGCTCTGAAGTCATCACGAGTGATACGAGGCATGTCTCTTTTCCCGTCTTTACAGTCGTCGAGGAATTTATCAAGAAGCAAGAACAACGGATCTGCAATGGTGTTGAATTCCTTTCTTTTGTCTCTTTTCCGTGCGAGGGAGTGACCAAGCCAAGTTCCCAAAAAAAAGGAAAAAATAGCCCAAAAGAAAGTAATAAGGCTGAGGCTAGTTTTGAGAAACAAGACCAGGTGACCCAAGAAGACATCGAGCATATTAAATCATCCCTTATCGGTATGTTATTTGCGTCCTTAGTGATGATCCCACTAGGGATAATGTTTAGCGAGCGTATTAGTCCTCGAATATTAGCAAAACGTAAGCGCTGGATGAAGCTTCATGAGTTAAAAGCAAAACGGTTTTATAGAAATAATCCAGAAAAGCTTTACATCATGCCACGCAAGACTTTTTGCCAATGGCTGTGGTTTTAATAAAGAGAGGTATCTATGAGTAACCAATCAATAAAACAGGTAGTGAAAGAAATGTGTGAGGCAACAGCTGGTGGGCGTGAGGCAATGGCTGGTGCGCTTGGTCTGTCTTTAACATCGTTCAACAACAAGCTTTATGAGAAAAACGGTTGTCGTTCGTTTGATTTAAACGAGCTGTTAGCAATGCAGGATATCTCTAAAACCGTTTTGTTTGCTGAGTTTGTTGCTCGTGAATCAAATCGCTTGTTGGTGGATAGAGTCAATCCAGCTGAACTAGACACAACCGAGTTATTCACATTACGAAGCAATGTTGACGAAATGCAAGGGCGTTTAGCCTTATTGATGAAAGATAGTTTAGCTGATGGCGTTATTGATGGTGATGAAGAGCAAAAGATAAAAATGATGTTGGATGGATTAATTTCACAGACCCGCACATTTATGAATGCGTTTGTTTCGTTACATCAAAAGAGAAATTAAAGATGGCTATATCCAGAAAGGGTGAAGCCAACGATGTACGGTCGCTGGCTTCGGTTGCAAATTTCAATTGTGTGAAGAGAAATTAGCATGAGCAGATTAGCGCATTTAATACCTAAAAAGCAATTCCGTTGTTTACCTGTTTCAGGTAGTCAGTCGTTCCGCTATGTAGAAATCATAGTCTCTGACGAACAACCAGACAACTACAAGAAACCTGCATATTTGGTAGATAGACAGTCGCTTAAAAAGGCATGGGCTGATTTTTATTTTTCAAGTGGAGAGCGGGGCAATGAACAATGAGAACCCAAAACAACTCGATCGCTACTACAAAAATCACAGGGGTATTGTTGTTCATGTTGTTCGTTATGACAGAGAAAAACAGCGCGTCATTTTTATGCTTGATGGTTGTGACGATCCGCAATGTGAACCCTTGCAACGATTTAAAGAAAAATACACAAGAGTTAAGTGAGGCGTTGCTATGACGACTATTTTTGATGTTGTACAAGCCATGTCAGGGCAGAAAAACGTCATTGTTATTCCTGTTCCATATTTGGATTTTTTCAAGGGTGATCAGCAAGCTCATGCCTTGTCTGCAATTTTAAATCAACTTGTCTTCTGGTCTGGCGTGTCATCTAGTGCAGATGATGGTTGGTTCTATAAAAGCCATGAAGAGCTGGCAGAAGAGATTCACGGGCTTTCAGGTGAAGAACAGGCTCGACGCCTCGTTGATAAATTACGTAAAAAGTATTTTCCCGGTGTCATTGAGACTAAAACAAAAAAGGTCAACGGCACACCCGTTACTCACTACAAGATAGATGGGAATAAACTTATCTCTATGATTTTTCCGTCCATTTCTGAAACGTCGAAACTGAGGAATGGAAACGTCGAAAGTGAGGAATCGGAACGTCGAAACTGCGGAATGGAAACCGCAGAAATGCAGAATCATGGAAACGTCGAAAGTGAGGAATCCTATCTTTATACAGATCTTAACTCAGATAAAAACTTACAGATCACTAAAGACCTTTCGTCGCAGAATTCTAACGAATCCAGCGACCAGCCGAAAAATGATTTTTTAACTCGTTATCCAGAAGCCGTGATTTACAGCGCTAACTTTCAAAAATGGGGTGATGAAGGTGATTTAAAAACGGCAACATGGATGTTTGGTCGTGTTAAAAAACTGAATCCATCAGCGTTAGAGCCTACTTGGTATGACTGGGCTAACGATATTCGTTTGATGCGCCAAATTGATGGACGTACTCATGAGCAAATTTGTGCATTATTCGACTGGGCTAACAAAGATTCATTCTGGCACCAAAACATTTTAAGTCCTCGTAAGTTACGTAAACACTTTGATGAGCTGATCGTTCGTAGTCAAAAACCAAAGGATGAGCCAAAGGTTCAAGTTGATACCGTTGAACGTGACAGCGCATTCTCACGCCTGATTGGCTCTCGCTCTAAACCTCAAAACCGTATTGAAGAGATCGCACTTGAATTAGCGGGTAAGACTGGTATTCGTCGTATGAGTGAGTTTTCTGGTCGCCAAGCATGGAACAGTATTTGGAAACAAGCGACTGAAATGTCACAGGAGGCTCAGCAATGATTGATTACGCACTGAAATTACAGGAATTAAAAAGTCAACCTGCTCATAAATTAAAAGAAATTGGTGACCAATGGCGATCACCAGATAACCTTTACTATGGCATTAACTCTAAATATGGACCATTTACTTTAGATTTATTCACTGATGGTCAAAACAGTAAATGCCCACACTTCTACACAGCGGAAGATAATGCGCTCACTCAAGACTGGTCAGAAAAGCTGAAAGAAATCGGCGGTTCAGCATTTGGCAACCCTCCTTACTCACGTAGTTCATATCACGAAGATCAACCTTTAACAGGGGTTGGTCACATCATGAGTAAAGCATCAGCTATGCGTGAAAAATCCGGACGATATGTTTTTTTATTAAAAGCAGCTACGTCAGAAACATGGTGGCCAGAAGATGCAGATCATGTGTGCTTTATTCGTGGGCGTGTCGGCTTTGACGTTCCTGAGTGGTTTGTTCCAGCCGATGAAAAACAGAAACCTACAGGTGCATTCTTTGCTGGCGCGATCGTTTTATTTGATAAGACATGGACGGGTAAAAAATTCGATTACATTCATCGTGATGAATTAGAGCAAATCGGTAAAACATTTGTTGAACAGGCTAAATGGCTTGTATCGAGAGGTGTTGCATGAAAATCACAGAGCAA
>NZ_JBEEUL010000003.1:0-231536 GCF_040139345.1 Proteus sp. fly-1067
GAGTAAATTTCTTTGACTTCCTGCGCCCATGCTTCTTCTTGAGTTGCGTTAGCTTGCCATAGCTCACTAATGCCGGCCTGAGATTCGGCATGTTTCACTAACAGCTGTCTAAGATTACGATGGCTCGTATTACTTAAAATAATCGCTGTCTCAGCATTCCAATCAAGCTTTTTATCGAGCTCTTTAAACGCGTCCGTTTCTCTAACTGTGTTATCTAAATCATCAAATATGTCGTCTGGCAATGAAACTGGAATACCCGAAGCTTCCACAAACGATGATTTGCCATAGCTGTTGATTGTCCGAACATAAAAATAATACGTATGTCCTGCTTTTAAATTCTCTTGCGTCCAGAAGTTTCCTTGGCCAACTTTGTTTGTTTTGGTGATCACCTCATTTTCAGAGAGATTGGCGAGTTTTTTCTCGCTAAACCAAAACTCAAAGGTATAACCAAAGACAGTACTATCGCCCTGTTTAGGTGATGCCGTTAAACTGAACATACCTGGCGTTATTTCAACACTGATTGGTGCTGGCGGTGCCTGAATTGCAAAATCACTAATAGCAGGCGCAGACATAGCACCAGCGACATTAATTGCTCTCACTTCGACACGATAAGTGCCTCGAGTTAAACCGTTTATATCAACACGCTCCCCCGGTACCTGAATAGACTGTATAACCTTGCCATTCTGGAGAATATTAACTGTGTTATAACGAATATCAGATGCCACGTTCTGCCATGAGATATATCCCTGAACAATGTCTGTGACAGAAAGTGGAACAAAGGCCAGATTAATGGGTGCTGCTACACCACCTGTAGGTAGTTTAGTGAATGGAGGTCTAACAAAGGGTTTACCAATCACATCCTCATATAAATAAGCGCCATCTTCTTCTAATGTAAGAGAAACACCCTCTAAAGCATGAAAGGTCCATTCAGCAATACGAAACTCAAGCCCACTAATATTTAAAGAAGGTAAATCTAATAAAACAACTTCACCGGGGCGATACGCATAACCATCCAAATTCATTGTCAGTTGAATACTTCTACCAGCTTTCTTTTTGCGCAAGTATTGTCGTGCTAGTCGCTGTGCTTGATAAGGACTGGTAACAAAGCGGTAATCAACATTTTCCCTGATTTCTAAACCATCCTCTTCTATCCATTCATTGACAATAACAGGCGTAAAATCTGTCTTGGTATAGAGTTGCTCAGCGTCAATGAAAGTACCGTACACCGCATTAGTGGCATCTTTTAGCCCCGTTTCAGGAGTACAAGTTACGGTATCAATAAGTTGTGATTCTGTAATAGTTTTCAATGCTGGCCCATAATATGCACCAACTTGAATGCCGTGTTTTCCTGCTGTAAATGTAGGCTCCGCATTAATACATTTATGCATTGCTTCCAATACACTAGATGGGCTTTCATTTAGATCATAAGCACCGTTTAATGTGTATCGACGCTCAGAGCCATTTTCAGCATCACTTACGCTTTCATCACATAAATCTGCGGATTGCTTAAAGCTCTCAAAATCAATATCGCTATCAGGAACCTTTAAATAATCTCTATAATAATCAAGAATAACTAGAGCACCATTATTCGACCATTGTGTTTCCCCTGTACGCGGATCGAAGAGTTCTTTACCCCAAATTTCACATTTCACATTGGGTAAACCATAAGGGAATTTTTCTTGGTCAAATGTGAGTGTCACACGTAACCAAGCCATACCTCGCCCAATCATATCCTCTTTCCATGATGGGCAGTTTTTTAGCATAAAGGGATCTGCATCTTCCCTATCGTTATGTAATTCCCACGAAGCCTTGTCACCAAAAGTCTCAATGAGATCATCACCAAGCCAAATTTTTCCCACCCTATCGATAGGATGCCCAGCCAAAGCAAGTGCCAGTGTGATTTTTTCATTTTCCTCTTGTTCTCCTGATTCTTCTTCAGCAAAGAAAAGCAATCCAGAAGCAACGGTTTTGCCAACAATGACCGTTTCTGACGCAGAAGGAGAGCGTAACATTTGCTTTCGTTCGCTAGTGTCACGATAATTCATTGAGGGGATTTTCGGTTTGAATATTAAAGAGCCGGCAACTTGAACAGCGATACCTGCCGACATTAACGCTATACCTAACGGCGCGGTGATCCCGCCATTGAATAACCCTGCGATCATCAACCCAGCACCAACCACTTTTGTAAGTAATCCACCACTACCGCCCATTATTCCACTCTCCACGCTTTGATAGGGTTAATTTGCACCGGCCTAACACCAATAGAAGTAACGCCCCAATAATTACCCGCCCATACTACGGCCATACTGTCACCATCATCACCTTTGAACATGACAAGATCCCCACGCTGTACAGAATCAACAGAAATAGATTTAAAATAGTGGGAAACTGCTCTATCAAGTGAGCCAAATTTAGATTTGATAAAGTTGAAGGCTTCGGCTTTGGTTTTATATTTTCCAAGAAAGGGTTTTATTGGAGAAAATCCGCATTGAGCCTTGATACATTCAGAGGCAAAAACACAACAATCAAATTCACCCCATGAAAAAGGGCGACTCATGGCCGCCCTTATGGTTTCTGGTAACTGGAGTGTCCAGTTTGGTTGTTTCATTCACCCTCGATAATTTTTTTATTTCTTTTCTTGAATTTTTTTAGGAGATAAATTATCTAACCTATCTTGTATTTGGTTAATATCTGAATTGTTCTTAATATCCATTCTATTAACTTGCCCCATAGCCATTTGGGTCTCAAACCAAGCATCAGCCCAAACTTTAATAACTTCACCTACTTCACTTATCGAAAACTTTAGTTTTACTTCTGGTGTTGTCGAATAAGAATTGCCAATAGCAAGTTGTGACATAACAGCTGTACCGGCTTCAGTTTTCTTTGAGCACAAAACTCCTGAGTCCGTTGATTCTAATACTATAAAACCTCTCTCATTACAGTAGGTGCTTAACGCATCTTTTACTGATGATTTAGTCGTATTGCTGTATACGCCTTCCGGCTTACCTGATGAAGTTACTTTCTTTAATGGTTCTTGATTAGCACACCCCGTCATGAAAAAAATAGAAAATATACAAAAAAAATATTTATACATACTTCATTACCTTATGAAAATTATTTATAAATAAACGCAGGCGCGTCTTTCTTACTACCCCAATAAATAGCCCGCTCAGCCATTTGAGCTACATAGCGAAAGATACGATCGCCATGCCTTCGAGATGACCATGATTCATCAGTAAATCTATCAGGTAAACCAATTGACCATCGTTCAAATCGATTAGAAACATTAACACAAACAGCGTTCTCTTCACCAGAAACAACACTAATTGATGAGATCTGCCCAGCAAACAATATTTCCGCTAATAGTGGCTTACCATCTTCTCCAATTGCCACTATCATTAATCGCACCTCTCTCCCTCGGCTTTGTTCATTCATCACCATACCGACAAGGGACTTGTCAAAACCAGCTAGTTTGAGCTGTAATTGAGGCGGGCTTGTTGTCTTATTTTCATTAAGTTGGCTGATTTCACCAAGACTTCCAACACCTAAATAAGTCTCTCCAGCAATAATAAGTTGACCAACACCAGTATGCGCACAAGTTATACCCGATTTTAAATCCAGTCGAGCTGCAAGCACGATATAAGCGCCTTCGTTAATTGCTTTAACCATGCTGTCAGAAAATGGATGATATTGCATTAATACAGTACCTCCTCAAAAGAAAGGGTAACATTAGAGTATCCTAGTCGGCGATGTTGAAACCTCCCTTGCTCATTATCTGATAATCGAAAAACCCCAAAAGGGGCTTTAATGATCACATCTTCGTTCAATGCAGGTGGAGTTCTGAGCATGGGAGAAATTGAAATGACAGCTCGCCCTTCGTTATCGCTAACAACATCGGCTACTACCATTTTCAACTCATTCCCAATCGTGAGGCGGTCACCCTGCTGTAAAACGCGCATATTTCGCTTCCAGCCTGATGTTTGTAAAGAGACCCCAGACTGACCGGCTAAAGCAACTTTAGGAGTTCCGTACCCTTCTTTCCCTTTTCTGATCCAGCTCGATATTCTCACTCTTCCTGACATACCATCAAGTGCAGCAACAAGAGCCTCAAGTTTACGTGATTTTTCTTCGCTTAAATTACTAAACGTTAACTCACAGCGCCAACGGCTTCCTGGGAAACGAACTGTTTGACTACTACCATTAAACGGAGAGGTGAACGTTTTACTATTACTGAGTAATTGCCAATCTTCATTAATAGGGCATACATCTTCTGGCCATGCTAAAATGTTCATCTACACTCCTAATGTTCTACGTGCAGTTCCATTACTCTGAAAATCTTGCAATATAATCGCCCTTGCTTTTTGTGCTCCAGCTTCTGTGCCTTGCTCTGCCGCTTCTTTCATTGCTTGAGCAAGAACAGCATCACCGTTACCTGTAACAGTAATTTGATTTACCACTGTGATATTAACTCCTGATGAAAATGATGTTGTGACTGGTGTTGATGGCACTTTTCCAGCTAATGAACCAACAAAACCACCAGAAGCATAGCCCTGTGTCGAATTCATCAAGCGATAAAGATTGCCGATCCCTAATTTTGCTGTCGCTTCTTTTGTGAAAACAAACTCACCACCATGAACAACGCCTTTTGGCTCAAACTTTCCACCATGCCCCGTATACCCACCATACGCAAAAAGTCCTCCTGGTCCTCCACCAGCATCACCACCGCCAGAAGCTCCGCCCATAAAAAAGCTAGTCCCGGCTTCAATCGCTTTAAAAACCAGCATTTTCATCACCATCCGAGTAATATCAGATATCACAGCATTCGCAAAATCTTTAAAGCTTCCTTTGCCTGTTAAAACAAAATCAGCTAAAGAATCAGACATATTATTCAGAGCACTAGCGGTTACATTTTTAACGTTTTCCATCACATTGGTAACGGAATCACTAAAATCTGAAAGCCCCTGATTTAAACCTTCAACAGGATCTAATTTCATTAATTCCCGTTTTTGTAATTCGGCATCAATTTTTTGCTTTGTAAGTTCGACATTGCGCTGTAAGTTTGCGAGTTCTTTATCTCCTAAATCCACACTGGCTTGCTTATACAGCAGATCAACTTCCCTCAAAGCATTTAAGCGCTCCTGTTCTGCCCTTGATTTTCCTATTAATGAGGTTTCAAACTGCATTTGCTTAACTTCTTTACCGCGATCATAAGCAAATTGAGCCACTGAATTCGCGCGAGCCATATCATCAATGGCTTTAGCTTTCTCTTTGATAGTTTCGATTGCCTTTGGATCAATCTTTAATATTTCGTCGAATTTTTCTTTATTCTTTTTGATATCAGCAAGTGCAGAATTATATTCATTAAATGAAGATGTCGTGCCATACAGTTGAATGCTCTGTCCATCTGCAATTAATGAGGCTTGTTTTTCTTGTAAATCAGAAAGGAGTTTTGTGTACTGTTTGGCATAATCAATGCTTGATCTTGGCGTTTTAGGTGGTTTGATTTTTTTAGATTGTGAGGCAAGTTGTGCGTCAATTTCAGCCTGTAACGCTTTATCATAGCCTTGCATATCAGGCGTTACTTTTCTGCTAGCGAGGACATCCTCTGCATTAAGCTTAGCCAATGCTTCGCCAGTAGCTTTGGCTTTTTCAATGGCTCGAAGAGAGGCATCTATTGATTTTTGAGCATCAGCAGATACGATAATTAAAGAGTTCGCTGAAAACTGTTGTTGCTCCTGAGTGGCTGAGCGAATAGATTGCGCTAAATTATCAAAAGCAGAACCTTGTAGATGGAGCTTACCAACCAATTCATCAGATTTTACGGAAGCATCATAAATACGGCTTGCATAAAGTGCATAAGCATTAGAAACCATGCCGTTTTTTTGGACTTCCGCGTCCATCAATGTCGCCATCTTTCCTCGTTCTATACCTAATTTTCTTTTTTCAGCCTCAAGATCAGCTGTAACTTGAATTTCCTCTTTTTGCGCTTTAAACATTCCTGAAGAGTAAGAATCAAAATCATTAGTATAGTAAAATTGTAATCCTTTATCGGCTAGATCTACCTTAGAAAGCTCGATTAACTCTTTTTGCTTCTGCGTAAGTTCGTCAATCTTTGTGGCTCTTGCATCTAAACCTTCTGCAAGTTTTACCATTGACGCCTGACGCTCAGCATCACTTAATTTCTTCAATGACTCTGTCGCAACGTCTAATGATTCAGCATACTCAAGAGCCTTTTGCCTTGATTGCTCTGCCTGTTGTTGCCACTCATAATAAGCCATTGCACCTGCAGTCAATAAGCCTGTTGCGATCCCTAATGGACCACCAAGAAAAGCAAGCGCGCCTCCAAATCCACGTCCTAATGTTGAACTGGCTCTTTGTGCTGCATTCAATCGTTGTATTGCTAACGTTTCGGCATTTGTAGCCGATACAATAATTGAAGATTGCGCTTTCATTCGCATTCTAATACTACTGCGCTGAGCTTCTGTCTGAGCTAATTGAAGTTGTGCTTGCAAAGAACGCATCTCAACACGAGCCAATTCTAACTCTGCTGTCATTTTTGCTTGCGTCGCTTTAGCTGCAATCAGGTCTTGTTGGACTTTTAATTTTGTTGCTGTAGTTTGCGCATAAGTAGCTTGAGTCCATTTTGTTATTTTTATCACAATAGCCGTAACCGCTAATGTTTCGACTACTTTCATTACTTCAGAAAAATTATTAGATAATGCAGATAACCCCATATTTAATAATTGAGTTGCACCAGTGCTTTGATTTGTTTCACCAACAAACCTCGTCATTGCAGACTGTAAATTAGTAAAGGATTGGCTAACAGTAGTAATGCTAGTGGCAAACTTTTGATCAACAGAGGCTTTCACTCGTTCTAATGATTCAATAATTTTATCTATCGAGGTTTCACCATCTTGAGCTTTTTGTTTTAACTCTCCCATACTGATCCCCATGCCTTCGGCAATAGCTTGTGCTAAACCGGGGATTTGTTCGATAACAGAGTTTAAATCTTGCCCACGTAACCGACCTGCCGCCAATGCTTGACCAAATTGTGTTAAACCCGTTGCTGCAGCTGCTGCGCTGGTTCCAGAAAGAGAGACGGCTTTAGATACCGTTTCAGTCAGTTCAGCGACTTTTTGCTGGTTAATACCTAATCGTTCTGCATTATCAGAAAAACGCTGATAAACCTGTGCCGTAGCATCCAAAGATTGGTAAGTTTTTTGAGCGATGGTATAGACGTCATTGGTTGCTTTATTTAATTCTTGAGTGCTTTTTGTAACTAACTTCAATCTGTTTTGTAAGTCCGTCCAACCATCGGCATAACTGATCACCTGATGAACAGAAAGTGCGCCTGTCACTACTTTAGCAAAGTTAGCAAATGACGAGGCTGATTTTGCTGTTTGTGATGCCATGCGTTCTTGTTGAACAGTAATAGATTGCAAACTCACGCGAACACTTTGATTGAATCGTTCTGTTTGATGCTGACTACGGTTGATTGCATTGGTGAAACTAGCCGTGTTCAGCGTTAAATCAATATTTAATGTTCCCAATGCGCCAGCCATAGAAACTCCTTAAAACAATAAAATA
Source organism: Proteus sp. fly-1067 (assembly GCF_040139345.1). Classification (NCBI taxonomy): domain Bacteria; kingdom Pseudomonadati; phylum Pseudomonadota; class Gammaproteobacteria; order Enterobacterales; family Morganellaceae; genus Proteus; species Proteus sp. fly-1067. The sequence goes on from NZ_JBEEUL010000003.1 coordinate 7,588, forward strand.
AAAGCCCCGCTAAGGGGCTAACGATGAGCTAAAACATTCTGAGTCACACTATCCCACTCTTCAGCTTCTGTGGGCTTTTTCTGCCACATGGGCATGAAGTCAGTTAATTGAGGTGGGGTAGATTTCGGATCGCAATTTGCTATTGCTAAAAGATGAGCCACTTGTGCTATTCGGTAATCCTCTCGCCATAAACCAAAGGGTTGTTTGCGATAAAAGGCTTCATATTCACACAAATGGCTTTCGGGCATTTGTTCTATTTCAGAAAGGGTTTTACCTAATGCCAACGACAATATTATTTGGAATTGTCGTCGGTCGGTGAGTTTTTTTCGTTACCTCCCTCCGCATTAAAAACAGCATTAGAGAACCCTTGCCCTAAGCGATTAAGACCTTTTAGGTCCTCTTCATTTTCAGCATCAAAAAGGAGTTCCCCTTTTTCATCACAGAGTTTAAAGGCAAGCATACGTGCCACATCAAACTCGTCATAAACACGGTTCACTGCTTCATTGAATTGATCAGCATCCTCTTCGTCTAAATAAATATCTTGCTCTTCTGCAAGCTTAATCTTTATTTGACGTAATTTTCGCTGAATGTAATTCATGGTGCCAACATCCAGTTCTTTAACATAAAAGGTATTATCTAGATAAGTAAAAGGAGTAATTTTAAGTGCTTGATTTAACACCAACTCACGTAATAATGCGCTTGACATAGTGCCCCTTATTTCGTTTTGCTAAGATTAGTTTTTTGTACAGAAGCTAAAGGAACATTTAAATAGTCACGACCAGACAATTTAATCGACACACCTGAGTCCATCATCTGTCCAACGCTCCCCTCAATGTTCATCCCTGTTTCTATTGAACCGAAGTAGAACATGGCGCCTTCATCGCGAGTGAGCACCATTTTTACAGCAAATTTTTCTTTGCTATTTTCATACTTCCGTAATAATCGCTGAACAGCGCTAGAGCTATACTGCAAGAAGAACGTTAATTTAATTGAGCCGTATTCAGTGTCACCCGACTCATATTCTTTGCCGTCACTACAAATTGTCGTCACATCAATTTGTTCAGTTGTTGAGCCATCTTTACTGAAGCTTTTTACGGCACAGAAATTATTTGACCATTGAATTCGTTGTGCTTTTGCTTCGGTAAAATCGGTGGGTAATGTTTTCTCGCTCCAATCCACTTCATCACACAACGTCACCTTATCACCTTCAACACTGGCGACAGGAAAACGCCCATCGAGTTCGCCTAAACCTGATAACACAATCATGTCATCAGCTTTTAATTTACTTCCTTCAATAGTGAGCGAGGCAGGAGAGAGTGTCGCAGCAGTAATGCTAACCTCTTCACCTAATCCTGTTTGAACAAACAACTTCGTGCCAAGGAAGGGAGTTGCTTTATGACTTTTTTGCTTTGCCATATCAATATCCTATTTATCTGATGAGATAATAAATTCCAGAATGAGCCGATGTAATTTGACATCGGATTCGTATTCGAAAAACGTGTTAATGCGTTGAGAAAAAGGAATGCTTTCAGTCATAACTGAGTTTATTTTCTTACGCATTACGGTGAGGTTTTTTGGGTTAGAGTCGTACACATCGAGCTGGACGCGATAATTATCAAGATCCATCTCAGCAAGCGCGTTATTCGGTGTGATGCTGGAAAACTGGATCACTAATGCGGGGTAAACCAATTTACCTTCAGGCAATACCTGAAAAAAAACCCTTTCATCGACTAGCGGTGAAAGGGCTTCCTTTAATTGATAAATCATATTATTACCTTGTTTTCTCAATTTCCTCTTTTAACGTTTGAACAATCACTTTTGCGGTGGCTTCTTTTTTAGCTTCAAAACCCGGTCTCATAAAAGGTTGAGCCGGCATCTTTGAAGTACCAAACTCAACAAACCACCAATAAAAGGGATCATTCGGGTTCAATGCTGCACTTTTTCCTGTCGCTTGTTTGAATGCAGTGATTTTTTTACCCGGTAAAGACTTTACCCAGATACGTGTTTTTGTTTGCCCGTTACGCTGTACCTTTGTTTTAGAGCGAACGTTACGCTTAATTGTTCCCTTGCGTCGATGTGGAACATCTTCTTTTAAAATAGGGACACGGCTCTTAATTTCCTTTTTTAATGTCGATGCCCCTGCATTCATTGCTTTGCGTGCGCTACGGTTTCTAACTTTGCGCGCAACTTCTTGCATTTTTCGTTGTATTTCAGGCAATCCACTGATTTTAATCTCACCCATCATTAACTCCTTCCTTGCACATCAGTTGTAGTTCTCTGTGTTGCTCTTTCGGATCAATAATTGAGATGATATCGAATACCCTTTCACCATAAACGACACGCATTGACGTGTTTATTCCTGACACATAACGAATAAGAATACGTGTGCTGGCTTCACTTTGGACTTGCTGTGCCTGAAAGTATTCACGCCCCTGATAAGGTGCAATAGATGCTCGTATTTTTGGTAAGAAATCCTCCCAAATCACTTCATTACCGCTAATTGCATCGGGTGCTAATGTTGGTTTTTGTATTTTTATATTATGACGTAATCGACCAGGATTCATTCAGCACCTCGCCAATTCCGATATTGAAATAACAACCGTTCTACCGCTTTATTTTCATATAATTGAATTTCACTTTGACTAGTTCTATGTTCAAACATATCTCCGAGCACTAAGAGCATGGCCGACTTAACTGGATGAGGAATATCTTCAGGTAATTTCCATGCTGGCTCATCACACCATCTCAAACAATAATCGAGAGCACTTTGAGCATAGAATGTGATTTGTTCATCGCGATCATTATCGTCATACTCAATATGTTGTTTTAACAATGGAAGTGAGACTACATCTAAGATATCCATAAGCAATATTAGGGAGAGTTGCCTCCCCCTGCCTGTTATTTATTTTGTTGACTTACCTTCCGCTGTTGCAAAAGAGCCTTTGATAAGTGCTTGTGGGCGATAGTGTGCTAACGCTAGACGTTCTTCACATAAAATAGTCAGCATATTTTTCACAAAGTTGTCGCGATCTTCACGACTCACTTCAATGGTTGCATCCATACGATCCCAAACTTGAGAAGCTAAATCGAATGCACCGACAGTAAATTCACCTTGTGTTTGTGCTTTTGTTGGTACAACTGGTAATCCCCACATGACATTTGAAGTAAATGCTTGAGGACCACCAAAAATATAACGCCCTTCTTTATCTTTCATTAGTGCAATGGTATGCCAGTCACGCGGGTTTAAAATAATTCCTGATGCACTAAACTCAGATTCTGTTACCTGATAAATAGCGTGGGCGATTAAGTCAGCTTGCGTGTCCCCAGTGGCATTTAGCGTGATGTCATACGCAGTTGCGACTTGGTTAACACCTGTCAGGTTATCAGCTGAACCGTCACCATTAAGCAGTTGATTTTCTTCAACTAATGCTAAACCGTATAATAAACGAGTGTTCAGGTAAGACTGCAGTTGTGCCGCATCGTCCATAACTTGGCGTGACGCTTGGATCCAGTGCGCGATAGTGATCACGTTAGTGGTTTGCTTTTCAAAAGTCAGGTCAGATTCAGGCTTTTGAGCCTTTTCTTTCACTGGAGCAGCGTTATTGGTAAATAGTTTTTCGCGAACATATTCTAGTGAATTACTAGAAATACGACCTTGCGCTAATAAATCACGAACAACGAGACGACGCATACCTGGCATGACAATACCAGGCACTTGCATCGGTTGGATTAACGGCCCCGCTGAACCTGCATCACTACCCAGTGACTTATTGAATGTTTTCACTTCATAAGACCCTGCACTACCATTCCACGACTTAATAAGCTCTTCTGATGCTCGTTCTGAGAAATCCTTTTTAGCATTTGGGTCATCAGCACTTGTCGCACCTTTTTGCTCTAAATCAAACAGGCGTTCACCCGCTTTTTTTAGTTCTTCTTGCACGGTTGTTAAATCAGTCTGTAATTGCTTTGAAATGGTTCCCGTTTCTTCAATTTGCTTTTTCTGCTCATCAAATAACTCTTTAACTTTAGTTTGTGAGTCTTCGATGGCTTTTTGAATTTGGGTTAAATCAGACATAATTTATCCTTTCAGATTAAATGAATTAATTTGGTTAATAATGGAATCTACTTGAGATTTTTGAGTGCCATCGGACTCACTCCGAATAGCTGATTTGAAGCGGGAGATGAAGCCAATCGCTTCTGATTTTGACAGACCTACTGACTCTCTCAGCCAATCTTCAATATCACGAATAGTGGATAGGCCATCGACACTTTTTAGTGACGAAACTTGAGCCTGTTCATTTGCAGGGAAAGTACAAATACTGATTTCCCGTAGCATAGAAATATTTTTAAAAATACGTCCAGAGGAAGTCACATCAAAACCCTCACGAACGCAACCAAAACCAACTGACATACCTTCCACGGTACCGTGTTTCATTGCTGCTTTTAAATCTTGAGCGCCACTATGACCAGGCGTGAGTTGCCCTCGAACAAGCAATCCTTTTGAGTCCTCTTCCATGTGTTCCCATTTACCTACTGGTAACTCCCATGCTCGATGGTTATAGAACATAGCTACTTTGCGTTTCTGATTGGCTAAAACCCCCTTAAAAGCACCGGGCAAAATAATGTCTCCATCTGAATCGGTATTACTGAATACAGATGCATACCCTTCAAAAATGCCTTGGGTTCCATCACCGGTGAATTTAATCTCTGCATCATCAAAGGCGAGTGTTTTTCTAATGTCGGACATTTTGCCCCCATAAATAATTAAGCCCCACTTTCGTGAGGCTCTTTGCTAAGTTGATTTATTGGTAAATATTGCGCTTGTCGGTATGCAACATCCCCTCCTTCAAGTGGCGGGTAGTTATCGAGCCGTCTCATTTCATTAATAGTTCTTAGACCTGATTCTCCCATCGCTTTCATGAAGGTCGCGCGAGAAGCAGAATCCCCTCTCAATAGCCCATCAAGATTGTGCTCTGCATGGTATTTACCAATATCACTCGGTTTTAAAAGCCATCTTGAAACACAATTTTCCCATCGAGAGATATAGGGTTGTAAGGTATATTGAAGAAACCCTAAGTTTTGCTGTTCAATGCCAGTTCCCCAACTCGTTGACTTTTCAACATCACCGACTAAATGAGGGGGAACACCAAAGAAACGAGCTAACTCACTGACTTGAAACTTACGCGATGCCATTGTTTCTGCATCTTGAGGGCTAACACCAATATCTTCGGCTTTAAGCCCTCCCTCCAATATCCACAATCGTTTTTTAACGGGACCACCTGCGATTTCTTTGAAATTCTCTTCAAGTTGGCCACGTTGCTCTTTATTTAATACCTTATCACCCGTTGTCAGGATTTTAGGGGACTTCGCTCCATTGGCATAAAATTCACGCTGTTGATCTTCCATCGCAACTGCCGTACTTGCTGTCTTACACGCATACGCAATGGGTGACAACCCTACCAACCCATTAAAACCAAACCCTTTTAAGTGAAAAATTTCGTGTTGTTTAAATTTCGCAAATTCATGATCTCGCTGATATTTATAAATAACATTTTTCCCCTCCATGCGGACATCCATATTGGCAGACAACAAAGGAAGCAAACTGATCACGTCACCAAATTTATTTCGCTCAATCAGTGCGTAAGCATTACCATAAAAGCAAAGCTGCATGGTCATTGCCTCTCGAAACTCCTGAGCAGTCATATATTGATTGGGTGAATATCGCAGTAATCGAGCCAATGGGTTACTTAAATCAACTTTACTTCTATTTCCTTGCTTATCCGTTTCAAAAACATCCAATGGCAAGCAGGCAGTTAACGTCGAAATCAAACTAACACAACGCCAAACCGTTGATATTTGTAATATTCTCTCATCATTTACAGAGGAATCACCAAGTGATCCTTGTGCAGAAATAACGCCTGATTGTGAACCTTGTTCAGGTGTTACTAGCCTTCCACCAACAAAGAAAGAAGCCAGACGCGCAAACCAACCATGATTAGTGCGCAAATCTATTGAATATTGTTTATCTGTCATCACATACTCAGAGGGTTAGAGAAAAAATCATCAAGGTTACCATCATCAGTAACCTCACCTTCAGCAGTACCAATTGCCATGGCTGATGCAACAACACCATCAATTCGTCCGGTACTTTTCTTTTTAGCAAAAATACGATTTTCTTTTTGATCAGCTTCTAAAACAGCAGAAGCTGCATTCCACCTCAAACAAGGATTCGCATGAATGACAATTTCTTCATCATCGATAAGTTCTTCAAATAATTCTATTGAGTGAGGCATCCATAATCCTGAGTCCTTAGCTTTGTAATATCCCTGCCCATGAGGAATAAGAGGCACAGTAACTGAAGCTTCATCTAGCTCAGGCTCAAGATATTTAATGCGATATTGGTCAAATCCAATTGCAAGCAAATTAACGTGGTGAGTTATTTCAGAGAGACGCTCTGCAACAAATTCATATTTAACTGCTTTACCCGGTGTTGTATGAACAAAGCCTTGTCTAACCCATGCATCATAAGGAACCCGGTCAGTTTTAGCTCTTTCCACTAAAGTGTCTTTGGGTGTCCAAAATTCAACATATAAGTGTTTGATGCGAGGAAAATAGAGCGCGAGCGCAGTTAAGTCTCGTGTTCCTGATAAGTCTAATCCGCCATAGCATTCTTCACCTTGTAGATCTCCCAAAGTAAAGAGTTTCTCTCTATTCATCCATGTGTCACCATTGATCCACGGATTATCTGCATCTACCCATTGGCAAAAGTTAAGACGCCGAACAATACTTTCTTTTGCTGGCATGCCTTGGGCTTGTGTGACTTGCTCACGTAAATAGCGATCCGTGAAGGTATAACCTAGAGAAGGATTTGCTTTTCCCCAACACGATTCATCTTTAAACGGGTCGTCGCCTTCATCAAGAGAACAGATATAAGAAAAGAAACTGTCATCTTCAATGGTGCTTTCAGCAACTTTTCGTCCGTACTCATGGTAGTCATAACATACGCTTGTTTTATCATGACCACTGTTTGTGATCATGAATATTAATGCTTGTCGCCGACCTTTTGTACCGGCACGCATCATTTCAACAGCAGTGTTATTGCGATGTTCATGAATTTCGTCGATAAGGGCGCAGTGTGGACGAGGGCCTGATTGCCCATCATCAGAACTAATTGGCCTAAAGAATGAGCCTGTCTTTAAAAAAGCCAAATTCCACTCTTTACCTGCACCGCCTGATTTAGTAATACGCTGACTAAGTGCTGGTGACTGATCAACCATTGCCACTGCATCACGAAATAAAATCATAGCCTGGTCTTTCTTTGTTGCTGCAGCATAAACTTCGGCGCGAGGTTCACCATCAGCAACTAAACAATAAAGGCCAACCCCACCAGCTAATGGAGACTTGCCTGAGCCTTTTCCTGACTCAACATACGCCATGCGAAATCGACGTGTACCATCTTCCATTTTCCACCCAAAGATGGAGCCGATGACAAAACATTGCCAAGGCAATAGGATAAATGGCTTCCCTTCATGCTCACCACCATTAAGTTTTAACACCTTGGCAAAGAATCCAATGGCTCGCTGTACAGCATCAACATCCCAGACTAAACCGCGCTTTTTAGCTTCATTTAGATCTTTGAGATGCCTTGCGCAAGAATTTCTGATATCAGGGCCAGCCAGTATCTTTCCACTATTAACGTCTTGAGCATATTGAGTTGCAGGATCAACCGAAGTATTGGTTGAGTGGGTCTTCCTCTTCTTCTCCACCATCTACTTTCACCTTTGAGCGAGATGCTGGCGTTAAACCAAACTCGACTAAATAACTTTTGAAACGTCGATCCGCATCAGCCAGCATCGCCACTGCGGGATTCGCTTTAATTAAAAAATCCCCTAATTGGGTTTTTGTTGTATATGTTCGACCTTCAATGGCGATGGTGTCTCGCAACTGAAGAATATCGGCATAAATATCACACAGCCTTTCTAACGCAAATACGTCAGCAATAGTCAGAACGCCCATCCCATCCAACAATAGCGTTAACTTTACCCATGCCATTTTTCCCCAGTCCGTCAAATGTTCAGGTGGGCTTGGAATTTCACGTTTAGGTTGTGGTTCTTTATCGTTAAGTTTTCTTTTCCCCGGATTACCGGTGACCACCTTCAAGTGGGTCGGTTTCGGGCGTCGTCCTGCCATCGGAACCTCCCAGAAAAAAACTTTTCATTTCGCGGTTGTGCACACAAATGACGGGGCTAGGTAATCCAAACAAAAAGATTTGAACTTTTTACCCACCCCCACCGTTATAATTACAATTGATATTACCTTACTTATTCCAGTGAGAGTTAGGATCAAGGGGAATGCCGTCAGCATTACAACCAACAACTTTTCCACTCTTTTCCATTCTCTGTTTTGTTGAGTTGTGGTGAAGGTCACATAAGCTTTGAAAGTTCTTCTTATCCCAGAATAGGGCTTGTGCTTTTGTGATAAGGGCCTTATCACCAGATTGGATTGCATCTCTAAGTCGATGCGGAATAATATGGTCAACAACTGTGGCTGCAGTAATGCGCCCTTGCTCTTTGCACATAACACAGAGCGGATGTTCATTAAGAAACGCTAATCGCACTTTAGCCCAGCGACCACCATAGACATTGCGTTTTTTCATGGTTTATTTCTGACTACACCACGTTCTGTTATTTAGTTCACTCACCGCTTGTGACCATGCTTGATGCTGAGTTTCCATTACTCTTTTTAGCTCAGTGATAGCAATATCTTGACTATTAGCTCGCATGCGTAAATCTGCCAGCTCAGCCTTAGCGTCCTGCTCTAGCTTATTACTGACAAGTACCCCCCTTGAACACAGCCGAATTAATAAGGGCATCTTTAATAAAACAATCACCTAAGCATGCAATAAAGTAATCACTGACTTGCTCTGGTTTGATATTGACCTTGATACCCACATCTTGTATCAGTTGCTTAATGCGAGTGAGTTGCTCTTCTAACTTATCTAACTCACTTGTATCTACTGAGACTTTTAATTGAATAGTGTTATCTAACATCGTTTAATCCCTCAATAACAATAGGTTCACCACCTGCAATCTTGGCCCACTTATTCTGCTCTGGAAGCAATTCTTTAAGCTGATTATCGATGTATTGAATTGATTCAATTAACACTGGAAATTCATTGCAATCAAAGAGCATATATTCATTACGCTGATCGTTGTAAGGATCCCAATATTCATTTATTAAAACGGAAATATGTTTTAACTCACATTGTCTGATTTTAATTAAAGAATGTATTCTTCTGGATAGATACACATCACGACCTATCGCATCATAGTTAATCTGATCATCTGACATAATGTTCTCCAATAAAAAAGCCACCAGCTATTAACTGATGGCTATCTATATAAACTCTATCAACGCCACTCAATGAATGACGTTTGTAGAATTAAATATGTTTATGTCTCTCCATAATAAGAAACGGTGATAATGCGACGAATTAAAAAGCCTCACTATTAAGCGAGGCTGTATTTATTTGAATAGATAGGTTTTATAAACTAAAATTCATTAGCGTATGGGAATTCAATACCTTGAACCATTTTAATCATATAATCTTCATCTTGCGCTACATCCATAGGATATGCTGAAGTATCGTCTGTTGACCAATCGTCTCTCGTGGAATTAATCACAGGAATAAAGTTATACAAAAATAATTTATTCTCCAAACAAAAAACCACGAAATAATTGTCTCGACCTAAAATAGGATCTTGTTGCCAATGACCAACAGGACCAACAGACTTTGGAAATGAACGTCGAATAACAGAAATAAGTAAAGCACCTTGATAATATTCTCCAAGCGGAGTACGTACCATCCCCTTAATTTGGTCTGAAGTTAATTCAATATATTCTTGTGCATATTTTCCATCATCTTTAATAACTAACATATTCACTACTCCTTTAGTGTTTATAATGAAGCCATCTTGCTCCACATTTTTATACTCTTGAATATTTAAGAGCACTGTTTAAATATACAGTAATTATTCTTTATAAATCTAAGAATCCTCTCAATAGGGAATGTTATTTTCTATGTTTTTTCTAAAAATTTACGTTGATTATTAACAGATTGGTTTACTGGATATTGGTAATCTAATGTTTTCACACATACTAGTGAAAGCCTTGTGGGAGCCCAAACTCACAGGGTTATTTTTATCTTGCGTTTTTATTTAGGTAAGAAATAGGTTAATCAGAATTATCAATCTGGTATATATTCTTACTTAAGCTATAGTAAGCAAGCATCACTATACTTTGATTAATATCTTGCTAGTTTGCCCATGCACCCATGCTGGGCTTTTTTAGTTCACACACTCCATTCTAATGTAATCCTGCAATCCCAATATTACTTGCTCTGATTCTGCAATTCGCTCTCTGAGTAACCAATAATTTCTGATAGCGGTGTCAGTAGGTCGGGCGGTGGTTGCATTAGCCACGCTGGGGGTGGTAACGCCTTCGGATTTTGGACACTCGGCTTTGATGTACACCCGCTTAGGGTTACGCTCACTAATATCACGCAAGCGACTAATTTCATTCTTTGCATTAACAAGCTCCTGTGTGTGTCTTGTATCAAGTTGATTTAGTCGCTCTATGCGCACTTGATAGTCAGTATTGATAGCCTTCTGCTCTTCAAGTGTTGCAGTAAGCTTTTTATTGTTTTCTGCCAGCGTGTTAATTTTTTCAGCTTGTGTATTAATCAGAACGCAACCGCTAGCAACAATCCCCACTATCACAATGACAATGTAAAGTTTCCAATGCTTCATAATTAGTACCGATGATGTGAGAGAGCTATCTGACAGCGTTTTTCTAAACTGGCTTTATCGTTAACACATGAATTATCAATTGAGAGATAAATGCCACCAGCGACTGTGATTAGTAATGAGAGGATAAAGCTGATAACGATAATTAAAGGTTTCCATGACATAGTGCTGACTCCGCATCTCTACGACTGACTAGCCCTCGCCAAACCTTTCCACCCGCATAAACCCAACGTTTCATTTCTTCACAAGCGCCATACTGATCACCTGCGTTTAATTTCTTTAGCAATGTAGAGCGTGCAAAAGCTGTGGTGCCGACATTGAAAGCGAAGGAATATAGAGAAGCTTTTGTTTTATCATCTACTGGCACTTTAACCAGGACATCAACTTGCTGTTGCGTTCTGATAAAGTCTTTCTGCAGTAATTCATCACATTCTTGCTGTGTGTATGTCTTATCTTGAATGATGTCGTTTCCAGTGTGACCATAACAAACCGTCAAAACACCTGCCACATCACGATAAGGTTCATAACGAACACCTTCAAAGTAACCAATCATTGTTAGCGCAATGCTTACCGCACCGGCACTCGCAACTGCTGCTACTTTCTGTTTTAGATTCATTAAATGTCCTTTTTAGCTTTAGTCAGCATCTCGCCAACTATCTTTTCTATGTCTTGTGGATCGCTAGAACAATTTCGATGAACTAATTCAGCAAATAACGCTGTTCGTTTCCTCTGTTCTCGCTGTGTCATAAAATAAGTTGCTAACCCAAGGAGCATGCTGAATCCCATCCCTATTACAAATCCCCATTCATAAAGTGAGAGGCTTGCAAAAAAGGCAGTTAAGCCAGCCGTTCCGTAGGTAGCATTGGTTAATTTTTCCATGCGCATATACACCCCCTACGGAGTGTCCGAGTTAATTATTTTGAAGGTTAAATATAAAAAATGCTAATCTAGTAATAATGAGATGTGAAAGGTTGGAATATCCATAATGATGTATACAAAAGTAAAACAAGAAGACAGCACAGGCTGTGGCATTGCCTGTATAGCAATGATATCAAATAAAACATATTCAGAAATTAAAGCCCTCGCTGTATGCTCACTTAGTTTTAATATCAATGGTCCTTTTTACACTAAAGCTAGTGATCTAAATCATTTAGCAGAAAAATTGCATATAACATTAGGAAAAAAAAGGGTTCCATACACTCACGGAAGAAGCTCTTTGCCAGAAAGAGCTATTCTTGCTATAAACTATAAAGAAAATACAGATACTTGGCATTGGGTAGTATATTTCAAACATAATGGTCAAATTTTCATTCTTGACCCAAATTCAAAACATGAAGTTAGAAAAGATATTGATAGAGTTTTAAATAATACAAAATGGTATATAAAGATAAAGTAACTATTTTTCAGATATACTTACTTGTTGAGCCATTATATGCCTACGGCAATCTTCAATGCCTTCGTTATAACCCGCATCATAAAAACCATCTGGTTTTTCTTTAAGATTAGGAAGGATTACTTTCATTTTTTTCTTAGCATCAGTAGCGCCAGCGCAGTAAATTTCCCAGAGTAACTGAGTACCAGGATTTGAATATTTAGAAACGGTTTCACGCTCTAGAAGAAATTGGAGAGATGTATCTTTTTCTCTTTCCAGATCAATAGTCTTCACCTTTCTTTTTACTTCTCTTTCAAATAACTCCTGCAACCTGATTAAATCCATCTTAAATCCTATATAAAAAGACCTGCAAAAGTGAGGTCTTGATAAAATTTAGTGTGGTTGAGTAATAAATCGCCCACTATTTAAAGATAATAAGGCAATCTTATTCAAAACGCAACTTTTCACTGTTTGTATAACCAGTTATTTTGTAACCTTGTTGAATATTGCATCCGCGCTACTCTCTTCACTAAAACATTTGCTGATTAACTTCTCATAGAACGGTTTCCAGTTACGAGACCATGTTGGTTGGGTTAACTCAGGTACTATGTGTCTTATTGCCTGATATGCTACTGAAGAAGGCATTCTCTTATAACCACGACCTGAGCAACGAGGACAATTTTTAAACGCAGGAATACCACCTTGTAACTCCGTTTGCTTTTCATCTAAAACCTTTCCGCGCCCTTTACAGCGACAGCGATAAGTTAACTTTCCTTTTCCATTGCAGGTTTTGCATAACTCACCAACTTTTTCTTTTTCAGTCCAAGGCTCAATGACGACAGTTCCATCAATACTTGCTTTCCCCTGATATTTGACTACATCCTTGCGACTGTAAATTAACCCTTTTCCTGCACACGCTGAACACTCACAAACCGAACCCGCTGAACGGGCATAATCTTCAAAGGCCATTTTTGAGAGGATTACTAAACAGTAACCCAATTTATTACCCGCCGATTTTGCCACCAGCTTAGGGGTAACTTTAAGTGCATACCGTGTTAACTGCTCTACGGTGCTGAACTTGTCCTCTTCGCTCACATCATTCTTAGCAAAAAAAGCAGACATACCAAATTTAGCGCGATGTTCTGTCATTCCTAATGCCCCAGCGCTATCCATTCCTTTCAATCTGTCAGGAGAAGTAGAGCAAGAACTGTCACTGAATGTAGGTGACTTAGGATAAAATTGTTTTAGTGCTGATTCGAGTTTCATTACGCCACTTCCTTATGTTGTCTTGAAAATACTAACTCTCTTACTTCACAGGCTTCGGTAAGCATATCGTTAAAGTCACCTCGATCTGGCCATCTCACACTGACCATTTCTACATCATTATTAGAAAGTAGGTTTTTATGTGCACACTCCATAGCGGCTGCGTGACCTGCTGCATTCCAATCCATATCTGTAAAGATAACAAGATGGGTAACACCCTTTGGTGCTTTGAATTTCTTCATAAAATTGGTATTGATAACCGACCAAGTATTGACACCATAGAGTTGCTTACAAGAGAGTGCGGTTTCAATACCTTCAGCAATGCCAAGTGTGGTATCGACAGGAAACATTCTTATCGCGACAGATTCTGCATACTCTAAATAGTTATCTTCCTGCACCGCGGTCATTTTCTTCACAACATCAAGAGGGGCTTTTTTGTCTCCTTGTAAATATGTTCTGTGTAAATAACAAAGTTGCCCCTTAGCATCAGTAGCTAGTGACCAAATAGCTTGAAATTTGTCAGAACTATTACGAACAGGTTGATGATCACAATAACGAACATTATCCGTAGGTAATTCAAAAACACCTCGATTCTGTAAATACTGCATGGCGGGTGTGTTTTTCAGTATGGGTAGTTTGGAATAACAACCCGTGATACGTTGAAATAAATTTCCTTTTGGTTTTTCTTTTGTTGTCGGTATTTCTTTTTCTCGGTGATTACCAATCAATACATCAATTTCATCTGCTAATGTTTTAAAGTCTTTACCTTGTGTTCTTTCCAGTAATTGAAAACCGTTACCCGAACCACACGTACAAATGTAAGTTCCTCGCCCATCTTTATCATCGATACGAAACTTTCCTTTTTGTCCGCAGATAGGGCACTTGCCTTTAAAGTGCTTACGCCCCGTTATAGGAGGTAATCCATAATGTGCAAATATTTTTTCCCATAGCCCTTTTACGGCATCAATTGTATTCACAGTAAACCTCCTTGCTGTGGCTGGTGGCTAATTTGGGTACGTAGATTTTGAATATTGACTTGCGCCTTCTTGCGAGATTTAGCAAAGGCGATTTGTTTGTATTTAATAAAGTTGCTCACTTCGGGTGTAATTTCTTGTGGTGTGTCATGAAAACCTTGTGGCCATACACCAAATTTGTCTTTGAAAGTATTGGATACCCAACCATCGCTGATCGGCTTGCCCTGTGTCGCACGCTGATTCTGGTAGTATTTCAATTGAGACCACCAGCTTTGCTTATCTTCACGGGTATAAGTGCGCTCTTTTTTATTCAACTTTTTGATGTTTCGGCTAGTATCAACATCAATATCTTCACCGACTAAAGGTTTGAATCCGCATTTAGGGCAAACATAAACACCTGCTGGCTTCATGTAGTGACAAGAGGGGCATTCTTTCGGTTTCTTCTCGCGCTTTTCTTGCTCCCTGCTAGACGAAGATTCACTCATACCGTCGTTTTTGGTAGGCAGTTCGTCATATTCAATATCGTCGGGATAACCTAAACGGTGAACAGAACCGGAGTGATCGAAAATAAGGCAAGTTTCTTTCCCTGGTGCAGTACGCAATCCTCTTCCAATCGCCTGACACCAACGAATCTCTGATTTAGTTGGGCGAGCGTAAATAATGCAACGGACATCACTATCAAAGCCGGCAATCAATGTTCCCACACTTACAAGCACCTTGGTCGCGCCTTGCTCAAACCGATGAATAATGATCTGACGCTCATCATGTGGCGTATCTGCGGTGATCACCTCAGCATTCACACCTGCACGGTTGAACTCGACGGTGACAAAATTGGCATGACTGACTGTGACACAAAAGCAAATCGTAGGTAGATTTCGTCCATTCACAAGCCAGTTATCAACAATATCCCCCACCAAATCAGCACCACTCATAATTTCAGCAATTTCAGCTTCTTTGTAATCACTGCCGAATTCTGCGTTGCTGGACGATTTCACTTTTGATAAATCGGGTTTAGTCGGTGCGTAAAACTCGTATGAGCTTAAATCACCACGTTTTATTAACTCTTTCATCGTGGTAGGCTTGATTAGTGTTTCGTAGTAATGACCAAGGAATGGCGCAAAAGGCGTACCAGACAAACCAATTACCTTGAATTCACTTTCACTGATCACTTCTAATATTTTCTTACGGCGTAAATGCGCCTCATCGATAATGAGTAAATCGATGCTGTCTGGAAAATCTCTACGAATAACGGTATCTGCTGATGTGATTTGAATTAAACGAGTCGGATCATAATTAGGGTGATCACGCCATACATAACTAATCTCTTCTGCTGGCAAACCATACTCAATAAAGCGACTGGCTGTTTGATCAATCAAAATTGTGTAAGGAACAAGAAACATCACTCTCATTCCACGCTGAATATGTCCATCAGTAATAAACGCAGCTAATGCCGTTTTTCCGCTTCCTGTTGGGCTATAAATCATGAATGTTCTATTTTGCTTCCATGCCTGACGTAACATCGTCAATCCGCGTTCCTGTGCAAAATTTGGTGTGATTGTTAACATCGGTTTCCTCATTTGATAATTAGCACTGCCAAAGGAAGGGATTTATTTTTATCTGGACGTCTAAACGGCTGTTGGTCTTTTAACTCCTATAGAGATCTATATTTAAGATCTACTCACTCCCTTGGCTGTGCCTTCCCTAACACCCCTTTTAAAGATCACCCCCCTTTCCCCCCTAGAAAGTTTTCCCCTCTTCCCCAGAAAACAATCTAGACGGCTAAACGTCTTAACTTCCGATACCTCCTAAATTTAATTACTGCTAAATCGATAACGGCTTTGCTGTATACCCTTGCATTGCTCTCTGATAACGCTTTATGAACTCTCTTAATCTGACGTTAGCTTCATGACGAGCTTTGTTGTCTTTACGGTAGGGAACTTGTTCTCGTTCCCATTCCGTTTGATACACTTCTGAATATTTAACTAATGCCTTCTGTCTCATGCTTGGACTTAACTTCGTAAGTTGTTCCTGAATCCACTTGGCATCATCAGGAAAGTAGTGTTCAGGCATCGGCATGTTGACTTGGTGCACCTAATTGCTCCTTGATTTTGTTTGGAAATGGCTTTATTTCTTCAGCTTCATACCCTCCTAAGCCATTAGTGGAAATGTAAATAATTCGCCCTTTTCGTAAAGCTTGGCTAATTGCAGTTTGATGTACGCCAAGTAGCTCTGCAGTTCTTCCTTGCCCATTTTTTCTAACAAACTCGGATAAAAGTTCTTTTTGCATTTAATACCTCCACAAACAGAATAATACTATAGATATTATTATAATCAATACCTACAGTATTGGAATATTAATATTAATAGTATTAGGATGTATTCATGAAATTAGAGAAAAAACTGACGACAGAACAGCTTGAAGACTGCTATAGGTTGAAAGCTTTGTATGAGTTAAAGAAAAAAGAGCTTAATCTAACTCAGCAGCAAATAGCTGATGAACTAGATATTAGTCAAGGAGCCGTTGGCCATTATCTTAATGGGCGAAATGCTCTTAACTTACAAATTGCCTCTGTTTTTGCTAAAAAACTACAAGTATCAATATCTGAGTTTAGCCCATCCTTAGCTAAAGAAATAACAGAGTTATCAAAAGGATTTGATGCAAATGTTAGTAATCCAAGACCTTATAGACCAGCTCCTAAATACCCCGTTATTAGCTTTGTTCAGGCGGGGAATTGGACTGAGGCTTGTGAACCATATACGTTGAGTGAGATTGACGAATGGTATGAGTCTGAAGTTGCTATTCAGGGATCTGCTTTTTGGCTTAAAGTTGAAGGTGATTCAATGACAGCCCCAGCTGGAGTAAGTATTCCAGAGGGATCGCTAGTTCTTGTTGATACAGGAAGAGAGCCTATAAATGGAAGTTTGGTGATAGCTAAATTGACTGAAACAAATGAAGCAACATTCAAAAAACTTGTTATGGATGGCGCCAAATATCTTAAAGCACTGAACCCAGCTTACCCAGTTATTACGATCAATGGCAACTGTAAGATCATTGGTGTTGTTGTTCAGATGATGATGCGTTTTGTGTGATGCTTTAAGATGTGTGGTTGGTAAATTCGATACGCCTTAGTGGTGATATATACTGAATATAACCTCAGTGTTTTACCGGGGGGCGTATTATACATACAAAAGTATGGGGAGCAAGGAAAAATGTTGACTTGCAAAAGCTAAACTCTCATTATGGACACAATTATCTTTTATTTTGCACTATTCTAATTTATAAAAAGTGAGATGGTAAGCTATGTTACAACCAGAATCTAAGGCAAATGAATTATTAGAGATGTTAGTAGATTCTATGCTCACAGGTAAATTAAATCTTCTACCTTTAGAGGTTATGAGGATTAAGAAAGAGATAGATAAATTACCAGACCCTATTTTTAAACTTTATCTAAAAGGTACTATCGGTATTCTTACGGGTAAGAATTTAACAGAGTCAATGTCACTATGTGAAAGAGCCATTAACATGGATAAGTCTTCATCTTTTTATTGGAGTAATTACATAGTTACATTAAGAAACTTTGGTTTTTTGAAAAAACACTATGAATTTATAGAGGAAACTTCTCATTTAATGAGCTTTTCCCCTAAGAGAGTTGGTTACGAGTTATTTATGTCTGGTATCTTTTTACTACGTACAGATTTATCTGAATTTGCTATATCTACATTAGATAAAATGGATATATCATTAAGCGATATCGGTTTAGATGATAGCAATATAGCCACCCTTAATTTGATATATGAAAATCCAGAAAAAATAGCAAAACTTAAACCAATGGTAAGTTGCCTGCTTGATGTGGTCGATAAACAATATACTGGTACTATTCTATCATCTATAAAAAAGTATCCTGATGGCACAATATGTTATGTTTTCATGGCTGATTTAAGTATAGATATGGTTTCAACTTTAAATGATAGACTTTTTGATAAACTATATGAAAAAGATCTATTATCAAGCGACATCTGTGTTTACATTGACTCTAAGGAATGATTTAGACATGGAAAAGTGTGATTACTTTAATTATGCGAAAAATATAATAGAAAATAATAATAGTGAAGTTGCGATTAGAACATCTATTAGTCGTTCATATTATTCTTGTTATTATCATGCCGGTGAGTTGTTAAAGATAGGATATAAACAAAGTCAAGAGTGGTCTTTGATGCCATTCGGTGAACATAAGAAACTTATTGACTCGTTGATAAAGTTTAATGGATGTAAAGAATCCTACCCTAAAAAATTAGTTGCTAAAATTGGAAATAATTTAAATATATTAAAAATAAAAAGACATGATGCAGATTACAATTTGGGTCTTACCTACACTAAACAAAAAGCACTTCAAGTAATTAATGATTCAGAAAGGCTGATTAATTTAGTAAATACATGCATAGCTGACAGAGAGAATTCAGTCTCTGGTATAGAAAAATGAGTAGTAATTTATAAAGTATTATAAGGCCCTCCCCGCGAGGGCTTTTTTGTGCTAAAAATATATTATTCACAATAGCCATTCGCATCTGTAAGGACGGAATAATGAAAAAATTAACAGTTTTGGCAGCTACCATTATACTCGCTGGGTGCTCTACTACGGGAAATAAACAGGTAGGAATGGCAAA
The DNA here is from genome assembly GCF_040139345.1 of Proteus sp. fly-1067. Lineage (NCBI taxonomy): Bacteria > Pseudomonadati > Pseudomonadota > Gammaproteobacteria > Enterobacterales > Morganellaceae > Proteus > Proteus sp. fly-1067. The sequence continues at coordinate 26,667 of NZ_JBEEUL010000003.1, forward strand.
CCCTGCCTCTGTGTACTGCGGTGAAATAGGCGGAAAGCTGGAAATAGTTAACACAGATAAAGGTCAAGTAGGATACTGTACATTACCTTCTGGTGAAAGAATTGAAGAGTGGACTTTGTATCGAAGAGATCATAAGTAATACCCTATAGCCCCTAACGGGGCTTTTTTGTACCCTCTCCCCGCCAAAGAAGTGATCTGCATTCCAATCTGAGATTTATTTGAAAATAAATTATCTGAAATATCAATAGCTTTTATACTAAAAACAACATTCAATAGTTTAGGTATTGAAATAAAATAATACTTAAACTATTATTTATAGTGTCGATTGAAAATAAAGGTTTAAATATGACCACTATACATTCTACCGCAATCCTTAATTTACCGAAACCTGACGTACATACAGGCGTAATATTACCTATGTTCTTGTTTCGTTTCTGGACTAAAACTGAGAATCCAGAGAAAAAAGAAGTTATGGCTACCAGTGCTGAACAAGCTAAAGAGTTACTCGGTAGCAATGTTGTTTTCTCTGCTCAATTTCCTTGCGAGGCTTAATTATGGCTCACGAACTCAACTTAGAATCTGTTGCAAAAAAAAGCTCTCAATTAAATGCACTGTTATTTCAACTAAATAATCTTCGAATTCCTGAAAGCCCTGATGTTGAAACTTTAATAGAACTAGCGCATGAATTATCTGGTGATGTTGTTAACTGGATTCTTGAAGAAAATGCACAGAGAGATAATAATCATGGCAAAAGAAATAATTAATGTAGATAGCGGAAAAATGCTAGATACATTACATCGAGTAAAAGCATTTTTAATTTCAGCTCAGTTTCTTTCTCGCAATGGTGAAGAACAAGAAATTCAACTTAGTTTATTATCTCAAGCAGAATATGAAATTAATGAGGTTTTAAATGATGAATAACACTGAATTAAAGCAATCCGCTTGTGATGAATTACTTTATGCAACTTCTATTTTAAACCTCATTATCAATGATAACGTAACACCTAGCGATAATATGTTTAATGCGATTGAGTCAGCAGTAGCCAATATAGATAGAGCCAAAAAAAGTGTATCAAATATTAATACTGATAAATCACCAAAGCCTATCGGTGAAATTAAAATCAGTGATAACAATACAATTGAAACGGCTGTTGGGTGTATTTTAAATACATTAGAAACTGCAATTAATTTAAAAGTAGCTGAAGAAAGCGGTCACATTAAAAATTACGATATTCAAATTACAAATTTAATCCAATCAGCAAAATTAAATTTAGAAACCGTTTATGAAAAAGTAAGTTTCACGGAGGCGCAATGAATATCGATGAATTAATTGTTCTTCCTGATTTAAGTAAATTACCAGAAAGTGAACTAGGGAAATTAAGAGCAAACTTAGACTTATCTATTGATTCACTCATTACGGGAATGAATATATTTGGTGAGTTTATGTTTTGGGCTGATAACAATGAAAATTATGAGGATGGGAAAAATCATATTAGTGATGTGGGATTATTTATAAGCCAAATGTCGTTATTAATATCAATATTAAATGAAAGGTTTGGCGGAATTGAATATGAAATATCAAATCGAAGAATAAAGGGAATAAAAAAATGAGTAAACAACACGAAGCTATTGAGAAGGCAACTGATAACCAAATTACTATTGCCATACGCCCTGTCTATATTATCGCAGGTGCCAATCGTGCTTACTTAAGTGAGCGTTCTGCACTAAATAAACTGGCAAATATTCTAACTGAACGTCAATTCCATAAAGAAGGCATTGAGACTAACTATGAAGGTGAACAGTGTGAACTTGAGGATGGTACAATTGCTTTCAAACGTGGCGAGCCGACTGAACACTTTATGGATCGCAAAGAAGCCAAACTAACTGAGCTCCAAGAACGATTAAAGCAAGAGCGTAATATTGAACGCTTACAAAAAGAATATGCTAAAGCTGTCGCTAAATATGATGATGCAGAAAAAGAAGCTGATAGATTATATTATGAATTAAATAACGCTTTGACCAATAAATAAATCATCTACTAAATAAAAATTAATTATAGCGTTCATGCTAGGGATTGCTACGCTCTGAATTAGGAGTAAGCAACATGGATAAAGTTAATTTACTTGAAATAAGAAGAAAGCGTTTTATCAATTCGGTACTTATTTACATTAAACAAAATGGAAAGAAAGCTAAATTTAAATCAAAGGTAAATAATAAAACTGTTATTACAAAAATTAACTTTGAAAACTTAAATAACTTCTTCCGTGATGTCTATGAAGAAAAAGATTGCCGTCAACGTTGTAAGTGGAGTGATAAAGATATCTACAATACTTATGAGTGGTTATATAACCTAAATGGCTCAATTTCCGATATGGGTAAATACATGATTGATTATATTGTTGAGTATTTACCGCCTTACTTAAATGGAGAGAAATATAAATATCATGACGTATTCTGAATTCATGAGCAAGGGCAAACAATTAGAGAGCAAAGGATTTTATAGACGCGCATTAGAACATTACAACCAAGCTTTCATTATTGCAGATCCACCAGCCAAAGGTGCAATGAGTTATCAACAAAAAATAAGTAATCAATCATCAAAGCGCTGTTTAGATAAGGCCAAAATTAAAATACCGGGTGGCATGTTATGAGTAAGAAAATAAAAAGTAGAAGAGGCGGAAGCAAAACTAAACAAGGACATAAAGGCACAGATTTTGACTGTTGGTTGAGAATGAAGCAAGAAAACAACCTCTTTCATCCAAACATATCTAAATACGTATCAACATTTCAATCCAATATTGATTTCGTAGAAATGCCACTAAATAGATCTATGCGGCGACATATAAACAAAATAAATAAGGACATTTAATTATGCAATATTTAATCAATACAGAATTATCAATGACCTCAAAAGAAATCGCTGATTTAGTCGGCGCCCGTGAAGACAATGTAAAAAGAACCATTGAAAGACTAACTAATAGCGGTGTGATTTCCCACCCTCCATTGGAGGATGGAGCTAAATCAGCTAACGGAGTAATACCAAAACACTATGTTTTTTCAGGTGAAGAAGGTAAGCGTGACAGCATTATTGTAGTTGCTCAATTATCACCTGAATTTACAGCTCGGTTAGTTGATCGCTGGAAAGAACTTGAAGATGAACGAGTCAAACCTAAATCACAGGCAGAAATTATTGCTGCTATGGCACTAGCTAACTTAGAAAGTGAACGCCGAATATCTCATGTAGAGCAAAAAGTTGAACAAGTAAATGAAGTCGTTGAGCAAATAAAACAAGGAACCATCCCTACTGGCTGGATCGGGTACTCTCTGGCTAGAACTAAATCAGGCATGACGGTGGATAAATGCAAAACACTCACCAAACAGTTCAATGTTCGCAAAAATACAATAACTATTCTTACGCCCGAAGGTATGCCTAGACCGATGGCCATTATTCATGAGGCTGATTTTATATCTGCATTCAAGACAATGATGAATGAAGCCGAGAAACGTGGCACTCGCTGGCATCATCCTAAAATGGGATTATTTCAGGCAATTGGCTGGGAGGATAAATGATGGCTTATTTTACTGATACTAGTAATGGCGTTATTTCTGATGATGGTGCTTTAATTTCTTACTCTGAAGCTGTAACAGCTCTTGAATCAGGTAAATACGATAAAGAGTTATTGAAAGGTTTATATTTAGCCGCTGCAGTCATGGGTAAGTTAGCTGATGAACCTGAAACATTAACACCTGAACAGCGAATTTCTGTATGGCGCTGGGTGGTAGCAACTTGCTTTATCCGCGAACTGCAAGAAAAAAATGGCACCACTGAAATTCGTAATGAAGAAGGCGGTGTTGATCTTGCCACTATTTACAGTAACGGAGAAAACGCTTTAACCATTTACCCAGCTTCTTTGCGCCTTTGTCTTGCAAGCCATTTTGAAAGCATTCTTATCGAAGAGTTAGGGGGTATCTATAAAGATTATAGTCCTGACTTCATCATAAAAGCCTATATCGACTTTCTGGATATCTCTCTTGAGCATGGCCCTCGCCTGTCAGAAAAAGGACGTGAAGGACTCTGTATTCTTCATGACGATTATATTCGTGAGTTAGAAGCTAATAACGGATTTCTAGCTATGCCAACTATGCACTAAGGACGGTCAAAATGGTCAAGCAGAATAGTGCTAAGCATGAAGTTAATGAATATGACGAACCGCTTATTAAATCCATTCACCATTTTGATGATGGTTGCTATTACGTCGAACCTTATCTTCATGACTTAAATTTTAGGCGGTTTATCCATGACGGGGTATATAAGCCCCGCCCTAACCCTAAACAAATTACTAAGCCAAAGTTAACGCCGAACATTAAAAAGAAAAAACGCAAATCGAAAGGAGCTCACCATGCTGAAATTTGATAAAGATAACCGATTAATTTTAGATGAACTAAAAACACTTGAGGACTATCTGCGAGCTTTGGCTTACTGCAACTCTTCTATTATGCGTATCGATGCCAGTTTAGATAGACACCAAGAAAGTGACTCAGATTGGGCGATACGTGCAAGAACAGCTCGTAAATATTTGAACTGGCAACGTAGAGCGATTTGCGATCAGCTGGCTATCTTAAAACGCCAACGTAAAGAGGTCGATTATTCACGCCGAATACTCAGAAATGAAATTTTAGTTGCTGAACTTAAAAAGCTCATTACTCACGAAGAGTTTATGCAACTTGTTAATAAGGCCGAAACAGAAGCTAGCGCGCAATTAGTCTCTGTCTTGGAGGTAGATCATGACTACGACTGATCCCGTTTTAATTAAATTAATTTCAGACAACATTGCTGATCCTGGTGATATAACTGACGCAGTCTGGAAAACTGGTTATCGTAAAACAGATTTTACCACTGAGCAGATCATTGATATTACGGTGAGTATGACGGGTGATTCTATTTATTTAAAATTACCCCATGACACCTTGCCTAAGACATTAGATGACATTAGCAAATATCATTTAAACGATATCATTTTTGATGCTCATTGGGATAACCCTTCAGCGACTATCGCGCAGGCTATTATGGAGAACGGGTATAGGAAGGGAGATAATGATGCTATATGAATGTTTACCCATTTCGGCATATTGCAATTTATATGGAGAAACACCTGAGGCCATTAACAAACGCTTACAAAGACAATTTTGGGTTGAGGGCGTACATGTCTTAAAAGTGGAAGGCTCAAAAGAACGATGGATCGATATTGCAGAGGTGAACAAATGGGCTCGCAAAAACAAGCAGAATTCTCATTACCAAGAGGAGTAACTGTTCGTAATAATAAAACCAAACAAACTATTGTCATCACGTTTACCTATAAAGGGGTTCTCTGTCGAGAGCCCTTATCTAGACTAACTGTTGATAACAAAAATATTAAATATGCCGAAAGATTACTTGCTGAAATTCAAAATAATATTGAACGATCAACTTTTAATTATGCCAAGTATTTCCCTGAATCTAAAAAACTCCCATTATTTGGGATTAATAATAAAATAAAAACCATTATTGATTATTTAGACGAGTATCTCGTTATATGTGAGACAAGAAATTTATCGCCATCAACTATTGGTGGGTATAAGAAATGCAAGAGCGCCCTATCTGACCTGCATAAATTACAAGTAACATCATTAACACCTGCGATCGTGAAAAACTGGATACAAAAACAATCTACATCATTAAAAACGATACGAAATCAGCTTTCATTTTTACGGAGTGCAATAGATGAAGCAATTACTGATGGGGCAATATCTATTAATCCTGTTAGTTTAATTTCAGCTTCTCGGTATCAATCAAAAGGTGGCACCACAGAAAGTAGTTATATTGTTGATCCACTATCACCAAAAGAAGTGTCTGCACTACTTCTTGCCACTAAATATGAGCAATGGAAAAACTTATTTAGGTTCGCAATTAATACGGGGTTACGAAGCTCTGAACTATGTGCCTTAAAGTGGAGTGATATAGATTTCATTGAGCGCACAGCCCACGTTCAATCAGCAAGTGTTGTGGGTGTTATCAAAGAAACAAAAACTAAAGCAGGCACAAGAAAAGTTGAGCTAAATGATGAAGCCATGAAGTCACTAAAGGAACAAAAACAATTTACCTTTATGAAAGATGGTGTCATTTTTGAAGATCCTAAAACTAATCAAGCTTGGACTAGTGCTGATGCAATTAGAAAAAAAGCATGGGTTCCAACATTAAAAAAAGCTGGCGTAAGGTATAGAAACCCCTATCAAACAAGACATACGTTCGCCACCCGAAATATTAGCCAAGGAGTTAATCTATTTTGGCTCGCAGGGCAAATGGGGCATAAAGGACCCGAAATGCTATTTAGACACTATGGGGGATATCTTAAGGAGTATGATGGGGAGACGGTGAATACTAAAAAAACAAAATCCTGACTTCTATATTATTGAATGATATTTTCTACAAAATTCAACTTTAAGCATAAAGCCAACATGTAAAAACGCTCATTAATGATACCTGATAAACCATAATAAAAAACACTACATCTCTCTAATGAGAAGGCATAAATTAATTACTACTCTTTTATTCCGTGTATAATCGGCAATATTATCTGTAAACGTAAAAATTTAACATGCAAATTATTTGACCAACATTATGTATTGGTATCTATCAATGACTAAAAATATTAATCCTATTGTGCCTGCAGATGAAGAACTTTTACCTGCAAAAACAACACCACAGACCGATGGCAACTACCAACCCAAACCTAAGCGTCCATACGATAAACTTCTTACAGACCTTTCTGAGGAAGATTTAAAATCACCCGGAGTGTATAAATTAATACTTGCAAAAAATAGTGAACTTGAGTACGAAAATTATGAATTGAAAAAAAAAGACTCTGAGCATAGAAAACTTGAAGCAGAGCACGCATCGGCAAAAGCTGATTTACACCATCTTAAAACAACGAAAAAGTCTATAGAATTTCTATTCTCTGTGTGCTTAGGTGCAGGAACTTGCTTGGTCGGGCTTTCATTATCGATAAAATCAACTGATTCTTTAGTGGGAGGAATAGCAGTTGGTGGTATTGGGTTAGTTCTCGCTGCAATTGCTATAGTGGTAGCATTCCGAGAGAATAAAGGAAGAGACAACGAAGGGGAAGGCAAATAATGAAGTTTAATCTACAAGGACTAAAAAACCCCGGTGATATAGAAAAAGAACGCGTTGTAATTGAAATCTTAGAGGATGGAAATGTGGGGCAATTGCTTGTTGCATCTACTATCCAAACTGATGACAGCTCTGTTTCTCCAAGAATAAGCAACCCTTATTGGATACCAGACCAAGATGTAAAAAAAGGTGATTTAGTTATTGTCTACACAAAAAGCGGGCAAAAGAGTAATAGAAAAAATCAGACTAATTCATCTAGCTACTTTTTCTACATTGGGATGGATAGTTCCATTTATGATGAAAGTGACAAAACCACTGTTGTATTTGATATATCCAATTGGCTGTTTGTTCATCGTGAGCCAGAAGAACCTCAACCATAAACAACCACATTGAATACTCTTAATTTTAAAATATACATATTTAGCAAGTTACAAATCTTCTTTAGATTATGTAACTTGCTAAAATTATTTATATCATTGATAACAGAGCATTATAATGCAAGGATGACTAATTTCGAGCCTCCATATGCACATCTAGTACACATGGTTAATGTCTCTTTAGAATACCATTTGATAATCAATAAATTAAAAGATTTCGGACGCGGGTTCAACTCCCGCCAGCTCCACCAAATTTGGTGGGTCAGTGATAGGACAACGGTTTTAAAAACAAGAAGTTAGCGAAATCATCAAGACTACACACTGACAACAAAAGGACTATAAATGACACGCAAATGACACGCGGATCATTTAAAGTTTAGAAAGGCTCACTTCGGTGGGCCTTTTTATTAAGATCGCCATCGGGTGAAAAATGAAAACATCAGAATTAATTAAGAAGCTACAAGAAATAGATAAGACCGTGCCTTTTGATGCTGACATTGTTACTGGTGATGACTGGCTGCCTTGTGGTGTTGAAAATGTTTACCACGCACCGCCTAATACATACATTCAATTTAACTCCTACGATACAGATGAGATGTGGGAAAATCTGCAGGAAAATAATAGGCGAACATCTATTATTGAGCTATCAGCACGAGCGAACGCAATTGATGATGTAGTCAAAATGATAGAGTCCAACCCATCTATTACAGCATTAGATATAATAAAAGAATTAAATATCAGATCTAAACAGATGTTAGAAATGGCTAATTTATTGAAAGACACAAAGTAGTGCCGATGCTCGATGGAACCGACCGAGTTATATAATCAATCAGTTATCGATTCCTGGTGTCTTATTGGTGTCCTGATTTTCTTCCTCTTCTTTTTGTCTGCGTTCCTCTTCCGCTTTCTGCACTTCTTCCATCTCACGCATTCTCACGTTATAGATTGCTTGCTCTGGCATCTGTACACGAACGGAAATAAAACGGCCATCAGGAATATCAATCGGGTCACCGTCATTGAAACCCTCAATTGCATTACGTGCAAATTTAGGCGCATTTGGATGAGTGCGGTGATAGGTTTTAACAAAAATAGAACCATCTTTGTTAATTTTAGAGTTAACCCAAATCAGTGGTTGTTTATTAACATCGAGTGGAATTTCAATACTACCATCAACACCACCCCAGCCTGCGTCAGCGTTAAACCCAAGAACTCCTTCAATGAGATACTCATCCCGAAAGTGCCTTTTGATTCGTCATAGTTGTGGATGTGCCGTTAAAAATAACATTACATCACGGCTATTTTTATTATCAGAATAAATTCTGATTTATATTCAATTTAATAGGGTATATCTGTTCATAATAAATTTTAAAAATAAGTTATTCTCTATAATATACCTATTTATCCAAACATATTGGCGATACACCATTTAATCCCTGCTGCCTTTGCTCAAATATGACGTTTTTTTTATCACCCTCTCGGATTATTTTTAATATATAAATACTATCAAAATCACTGCTCTTCCATTTTGGGATTAATTTAGGATCTCCTCCTTCTTTCTTCATGATATCTCGTGCTACTTTAACTAAATTATCATGCTCCCATGCAATAAAAATAACTGAGTTTTCATATTGCTGACTTAACAGGTCTTCACATAATTTTTTTATCTCTTTGGCATGATAATTAAGGTGAATAGGCAGCGACATTTTAATAGCGAGAGGTGAAAGCGTTTGAAGTGAACGTAATGAATGACCTAACTTACTTTGTTTAGGCGCAGCAGCAAATAATGCGTCAGGCTTACCAAATTGATTGATAAGTACATCCGGTAAAGCGAGAGATCTATTTAATCCTTTACAGGTCAGTTGCCCACTTTCATTATCAGGTTTTTCACCATGCCTTATAAAAACGAGTGTTTGTTCTGAATACGCCATATGACTAAACCCTAAAATAAATACGCTCAAAAATATAAATACACTGCGCATACAGCGTGACCTTTAAGTCAATTTAGTATAATAAATATGGAGAGTTAAGTATATTTAACACTAGCCATAAACCCACAGGTTGTAGACTACTCAATTTATCATAGCCAAAATTTTTTCAGAGGCCGTATCTTCTTAATCTTCAAAATCAAATTAACATATATAAAAACAAGACAAACAATTGTTAACAAAAAATAAAGAATATCTTGAACTTTCATTACTTAACTATCAATTTTATAAAATTGAATGAATATTAAATACTAAGCACATTTAGATAAAAAAAGGGAAGAAATCTCTTTTTTACACTAAAAATAGTGTGTTAAAAATCAATACAAGCCTTTTTATCTGCCTTTATTTCGTTTAATGACTAAAGTTCTATCACTGCTTACCGATACTGTCTTTTCTTCAATAAGTTACTAATGCTTATTAATTATTATTTATCCAGGGTTAAGCATGTTCTTTAAAAACGTTAAAATTCGTACAAAGTTAACTATCGCATTTACAACATTGGTAATGTTAATTGTGTTGGGTTCTAGTTTTTCATTAATGGGGCTGAATAGTGCGAATCAAGATATTCATGATGTCGTTGATGATATCTATCCAGCCACAGTAAAAGCCAATTTGCTAATTAATAATTTCAATGAATTTATTATCTTCCAGCAACTCACCATGCTAGATGAACAAGGAAATTTAGCCGCCGAACAAGAGAGTAAAAAAGCTGAGATCACCGCCAAGATTGCTCAATTACTAAAAGAGTTAGAAGAAACAACTCACGATGATGAGTCAAAAAAAATACTCGCTGAAGTTTATGAGATTCGTCAGAAATATATCACTTCTCAAAATTTTGTAGTAAAAGCATTTAACGAAAATAATCGGCATGCTGCTGTTAATGAATTAATCACCAAAACAGCAGATATTCAACTTATGTATCGCGATAAACTCTTGGAATTTATTGCATTACAAAATCAAAAAATGAATGATGCAGGTGATCATGTTGAGCAGGATTTTACTGAGAAAAGATTCTTTTTAGTTTTATTAACGCTGATCAGTATTGTTGTAGGTAGTATTTTAGGGTGGTTTATTACTAAGAGTATTACTCTCCCGTTAGATCAAGCCGTTAATTTCGCCAAAGCGATAGCTAAAGGTGATTTAACACAAGAGGTGAATACAAATTACCATGATGAAGCAGGAATGTTATTACAAGCACTTGCTGAGATGAAAACCCATCTATTGGATGTCGTACAAAATGTACAAAATGGTGCTGAAAGTATTTCATCTGCTGCCGAACAAATTACGGCAGGAAGCCAGAATTTAGCAGCAAGGACGGAAGAACAGGCAACATCCGTAGAAGAAACAGCAAGCTCAATGGAGCAAATGACCTCGACGGTGAAAAATACCACAGAGCACACACATGATGCTATCAATGTTGCTGAAAAAACAGAAATTGCAGTACACCATAATGGTGAAATGATGCTTCAGTTAACAGAAAAAATGAGAGCAATGAATAGCTCTTCATCTCAAATGACCGATATAATTAATTTAATTGACTCTATTGCATTCCAAACTAATATTCTGGCACTCAATGCTGCGGTTGAAGCCGCAAGAGCAGGAGAACATGGCAAAGGCTTTGCTGTTGTAGCAAGTGAAGTCAGGTTATTAGCGCAAAAAAGTGCAGATTCAGCAAACGATATACGTACCTTAATCGAAAACTCATCGCTACAAACACAAGAAGGTATGGAATTAGTCGAACAAGCCGGAGCACAAATTCAAAAAATGATCACCGATGTGGAAGAAATTAGTGCGCTATTACGTGAGATTGGGCAAGCAAGTAATGAGCAAAGCGATGGCATTTCACAAATCAATAATGCAATAAGCCAGTTAGATTCCACTACGCAACAGAATGCGGGGCTAGTCGAAGAATCTGTCGCAGCAGCCAGCTCACTTAACGAGCAAGCATTAAATCTCAATCAATTAGTTAATTACTTTCAATTAAAGAACCATTAATTTATCATTGTTGATTGTAAACATTAAGGTCACCAATAAAATAATCGGGTGACCTTAATGATAAAAATAAAAAGCTATTTTAAGCTGTAGAACTGCCATCAATATTAATACTTGATTTTATTTATCTGCTTAAACGCTTTTTGCTAAAGCAGGTAAATAGAAAGTAAAGCATGATGAAAAATATAAATACTAGCCAAATACATGTGTTAAATGTGCTTTATATTCAATAATATCTTTATCAACGTTAGGCTCTTTAATCACATCATTTGTCATAAAGGTTGGTAATTGAGACAAACCTAAAAATTGTTGCGATTTATGAAAAGCGAAATAAACACCGTCAACCCCTCTTCCATCAAAGAAATTACCAAACTCATTAAAGGCTTCAATAGGTGCATTCCATGTTACGGAGATCATGTATTTTTTGCCTTGCAGTAAACCGCCTGTGCCGTATTGTTTTTTAGGATCACGACGGGTACGGCCATCGTTTTCATAGAGTTTACCATGACCGAGAGTGTAAACATCATCCATATATTTTTTCGTTTTCCATGGCATCATCATCCACCAGCCAGGCATTTGATAAACAATTGTGTCAGCCCATAGAAACTTTTCAATTTCTTCATCAATATCATAGCCTTCTTCGATTTGTGTTTCTTTAACGCTATGACCTAATGTCACTAAATGTTCTGCAGCCATGTCATGTAATGTGCGATTTAATCGACCTGCAGAATGACCAAAATTTTGACCGCCATTAATCAATAAAATATTCATATCTACTCCTAAATTTTCTATTACGATATTTAATGACGCTAATTTAGCAGAAAATAGAAAGAATGGCGCTCAACCACAAATCTTGAAAAAACAATCAAAACAAAATTATCAACTGTATTGTTAATAAAATTATAACCATTAAAATATAAAAAACCAATAAGTTGATTTTTACGATTAAGTGTATTAATAATGGTGATTATTGCTTTTTAGGTAAAAGTCTATTGTTACTTAGGCTATTTTTTAAAACACTGGGTTGTTGTAGGCTTAATAAGAGTATTATTTATACCCATGGTTTTTATGATCATAGCAACACTAAGATAAGTTGCACAAAACTACAGTTTTAAAGTATCAGCCAAATATTGCGTTAAACTATCAATAAAAACCCGAATACGTTGGCTCACTACCCTGTCACTATAATAGACAGCATGAAAAGGTAATGGTACAGGTTTTAATTCATCACTAAATAACGCAACTAAATTACCTTCTTGAATATCCTTATTCACCATAAAATCAGATAAACACGCAATCCCTTCACCATTTACACATAATTGTCTTAATGTTTCTCCACTATTTGAAGAAATCCCATCGGTAACTGTGACTAACTCATTCTCTTCAATTTCTAATGGCCATGTATTTAATGAAGTCGGTTCAGTAAATGTTAAACAGGTATGATCATCCAAATCAGTTGTTGTTTTAGGGCTACCTTTACGCTCAATATACTTTGGTGATGCAATAATTTTACGGTAACTATTAAATAAAGGGCGAGCTCGTAAACTTGAATCAGTTAACTGCCCAACACGTATCGCAACATCCACTTTGCGCTCAATTAAATTCACAAATGTTTCCGATGAAACTAATGATAAAATAATATCAGGGTATTGCTGGCGAAAAATAGAAATAAAAGGGATCAAAAGATGTAATACGACGGGTGTTGCCGCATCTATACGTAATAAACCTTTAGGCGAGCTTTGTGTACCATGTAATTCATTTTCAGCGGCTTGCATTTCTTGCAAAATGACTTTCATTCGCTGGAAGTAAAGTTCACCTTCTGCGGTGAGATCAATTTGACGAGTCGTTCTATTAAGAAGGTTTACGCCCAATTTATCTTCTAATTTTTTTACAGTACGGCTTACAGCTGAATTAGCAAGGTTCAGTTTATCTGCCGCTTTTGTAAAACTTTTATGTTCAACAACTTCAACGAATACACGGGCTTCTTCTGATGTTGCTTTCATATTATAAATCTCGGTAGAATTAGATAACACATTGAGATTTAAGAATACGGATATTTTTTCATTATTGCAATTAAGTTAACAATAGAAAGATAATGGTGAGTTATTGTGAATAATTTAATCTCAGACGATAATTATAATACCTAAAAAAAAAACAAGCAGATATACGTAATAGTATATCTACCCAAATTAAAGCTTAAATATACAACGCTCTATTTAAAAATACTGCGACACATTAACGAAGGATAAATAGGATTAAGCAATTTTCTCTATAAATTTGATATCTAACAGATCAATTTTATCTTTTAGATTTTCAACAAATGCTTTCATATGTGCCGTTTCATTGTGTTTATCAATGGCACTTTGGTTTTCCCAAATTTCAAAGAAAATAAACGCTCTTGGTTGTGTGGTATCTTTATGCAATTCATACTGAAGACAACCTTCATCCTGATGACTTGGTTTTATCATTGCCTTGCAAGCAGATAATACTTCATTTTCATGGTGTTCTTTCGCCACAATCGTGGCAATTAATCTGATATTGTTCATACAAAAAATCCTATAATCCAACAAAAATACAAGTAATAAGTAAAATAACAAACTGAAATTACTCTAACATAATTTCAGCACTATTCTTCATTTCATTATTTACATTTGAGCAAAAGTAAATTGTCGATATTGCTATTATCACGATAGTACATTCAATTATTAAAAATCAACTCACTAGTACAAAACCCAACATTAATTATTGCGATTAAAGCAATAGTCTATTGTTTTTTACCTTATTTATTGCTTTGAGTTATCTAACTAAACTACCGCCATATTAATTTTTAAGCCCTTACCCATTTTGCTAGGAATAATGATGAAAGCCTTTCTCCCTTTATTAGCACTCGCCACCGGTGCTTTTGCTATCGGTGCAACAGAATTTACACCTATGGGCCTGTTACCTAACATAGCCTCAGGATTAGATATCTCAATAACAACAGCAGGTGGATTAATCACAGGCTATGCGGTTGGTGTTATGGTTGGCGCCCCCATCATGACATTAGGTTTAGGTCGATTAACAAAACGTCATGCTTTAGTTTTTCTTTTATTACTCTTTATTGCTGGCAATTTATTCGCTTCTCAAGCAAATGGTTATTGGAGCCTTATGATGGCTCGTTTAATAACAAGCCTTAATCATGGCGCTTTTTTTGGTATTGGTTCCGTCGTTGCCGCAAGTCTTGTTGAAAAACATAAACAAGCTTCTGCAGTTGCAGCCATGTTTATGGGATTAACTATTGCAAATTTAGTGGGAGTGCCACTCATCACTTGGATGGGTCAACAATATGGTTGGCGTTTAGCCTTTATACTGATCTCTGGATTAGGCTTTGTCACTTTAATTGGCTTAATGCTATTTCTTCCTGTTATTCCAAAAGGAAACAAGCCCAATATCAAATACGAATTAAAAGTACTAACTCGTTTACCTGTTATGCTGGCATTACTCACAACCGTATTTGGCGCCTCGGCACTGTTTGCGCTTTATACTTATATCGCACCATTCCTCATTAACATCGTCCATATCAGTGAAGGAGATGTTGCCATAATACTGGTGGTTATTGGATTAGGATTTACTGTAGGTAATTACTTGGGTGGTAAATTATCAGCAAATGGTATCGAAAGAACATTGGTGATATTTTTTACTTTGCTAATTTTATCTATGCTTGTACTACCATTAGTTTCAAATAATTTGTATCTCACTGTGATCACCCTCTTTATTTGGAGTTTAGCAAGTTTTGCACTTGTACCACCATTACAGATAAAAACAATGCAGATAGCTCATGATGCACCAAGTCTGGTGTCTTCTGTTAATATCGGAGCATTTAATTTAGGTAATGCTATTGGCGCAGTCATTGGGGGGATTGCACTAAAATATGGCTATAACATCGTACCTTTAAGTGCGGCTTTAGTGGGGATTATTGGTTTATTACTAGTTTTCTCACAATTTAAGATCAAAAGAGAACCGGAAAAGAGTATTGCATAGGTTATTAACACCTCAATCAAGGCTAGAAAAAAGGGATCAAGTTCACAATTTGATCTCTTTTTTTTCTCACCGTAACATTAACAATGAAATACATACATTTTATTTAAAGTTAGATAAACCGTTCACAAACCTCACCTTATTTTAGAAAATAAATACAACATCAAATGTTAAATCCTAAAACATTGCTAACATAAACGATGAATTCCGTTATCAAAACTAGGTTATTTAATGATTAAAATAATCTTTTCATCATTAATATTCCCACAATTATTTATCCATAATAATGCCATTAGTTGCGAAACAAATCCTGATAACGAAAAAGAAAAAAAGAAGCAACGGTTACTTTTCATCAAAAGAAAATACCTCTTTAGAGGTTATTACGTAGCTAACGTTACAATGATTATCTATACACTCATTTTCGGCCATCTTTTTTCACCTTAATTATTTGTATGACAATTACTAAGGCGAAATTTATATCTCTTCTAAAAATGAGCCCAACGACTTCAAAAATATTTCACTTTTTCCCTTTCCTTTAAAAATCCATTAAAACACTCTAAAATGGTAAACAAACTGGTTTAATAAGACATTTTCTATTATTAAAAATAAATATATTGTCTATTTTTTGTAATGAGAAAAAGAAAAAATATAATTACACCTTTTTTCCTATATGATCAAGATCACTCTATGCATAGTGTTATGTAAGTGAATTTAAAAAGAACCATTCTCATTTATCAATTACTCATCCTCGTCAAAAATTCGTTATCCTCATGATTTGTATTACAAATAGAAAATACATAAAATCTAACAACCATGCGACTTAAGCATCAAAAAAAAGTTAATCATTGATGATGGATTTACATTAAATTTTATTTAAACAGTTAATATAAAAATATAAAATAAGTATAATTAAAAATAAAAAATAAAATAAAAGACAATTAAAATCAAAAAAAATAATATAAATAATTTTCGAGTGAAAAATAAATAAATATAAAACAAAAAAACACAAATAAAATAACACTAAAAATTAAAAATAAAACAAACAATAAAAACAGAAATAAAAATAGAATTAAAACAAAAAAACATAATTATTTAATTTCAATTTAACAGCACTAACAAAAAAAAACAAAAATAAAAATAAAAAAGTAATTATTAATTTATAATTAATAATCTTTATATATTTAAAAGTAATTAAAAAAAGAAAATTAAAAAATAAAAAATAAATAAAAAATAATTTTTATTCTATTTTCTAATAAATTAAATACAACCAAAATACATTAATTTATTTAAACATTTAATGTAATTATTATAGTTGTTTTTATCATGAAAAATGACATTTGCTGTCTACTTTTACTGTTCTGTTACATGACTGGAACCATCGATATCGTTCTTTTTTTCATCAAAAACCAATTTGATAACAACATTAGCAACTCAATTACATTGATGAACATCAAAAAACTCGACAATTAACAAGCAAATAATGAGAAAAAAGGAATTTTTTTATATTTGTCACACAATTGATTTTAATCTATTACATCTCAATAAATATTCCCTACAATAGCCAACTAATCTAACCTGACAATTTCCTAAGTAATGATATCTTTCATTGTTTAGGTTAGTAACTATCTTTTTTTATTTATGATTTATCGTTTCAGCAAAGTAGAGCATTAATAAAACCTAGTACCCTACACAATTATATAATGACCAACTTATAGGTTTGCCAACGCAGTTATAAACGATAAAAATTGCAAACTTAAGGATAAAAATAATCATGTCAGACTATCTCTCATTCTTATTAGGTATAGTACCTTTAGCGGTTTTGATTTTTATGATCTTAAAAATGAAATCAGCCGTTCACCATGCAGTGCTAGTGTCTTTAGTGATAACTGTTGCACTTGCTATTTTCCATTGGAACAACACCATTCAATTTGCCTCTGTTTCTGTGCTTTATGGCGCAATAAAAGGATTGTGGCCAATCATTATCGTGATCCTTGCCGCTATCTATAGTTATAACCTGATGTTAAAAACTGGGGGAATGGAAGTACTTAAAGATGTTCTTGCAGGAATAAGTGATGACAAACGAGTGCAAGTTTTGCTTATCTCATGGTGCTTTGGGGGATTTCTTGAAGCGGTTGCAGGGTATGGCACTGCGGTTGCTATTCCTATCGGTATTTTAATTGCACTTGGATTTGATCCTTTTAAAGCAGCTGTTGCCTCTTTAGTTGCCAATACCGTTCCTACTGCTTTTGGTGCTGTTGGTATCCCAGTCTCTATTTTGGCGCAAAACACTGGACTTGATGTATTAGTGTTGAGTAAAACCATCATTATCCAGTTGGGGCTATTCAATATTCTGTTACCTTTCGTCATTGTTGCCATTGCAGGTGGTGGCATTAAAGCAATTAAAGGTGTCGGATTTATTACTTTAATGTGTGGTATAAGTACCCTTATCCCTCAATACATTGTTGCAGCTAATTTAGGTGCTGAATTACCTGCATTTGCGGGAAGTTTAGTCAGTTTGGTTGTGGTTATTTTCCTTGCTAAACGTATGAAAAATACGAGTGATACGAAAAAAGCCGCTAAAAAACACTCGGGTAAAGAACTCTTAGTTGCAAGCTCTATCTATCTGTTTACCTTTATCTTTATTTTGGCCTGTTCACCTTTATTTCCTGCTATCCAAAGCATGGCGGGATCGATTTCAACAAAAATCCCATTTGTATTAAGTGAAACGCAAACTGAATATCAAACAATTGCTTGGTTAAGCACACCGGGTGTGTTGATTATTTTAGCTAGCTTTGTGGGAGGCACCATTCAAGGTGCAAACGTTTCAACCCTTATCTCTGTACTTGTTAAAACAACTATCCAACTGAAAAACTCGATTATTGCCATCACAGCAATTGTGGCAATGGCAACCGTCATGGATTTCAGTGGCATGATTGGCAGTATTGCTGAAACCTTGGTCGATTTTACAGGTGCAGGATTTATCTTTATTGCCCCAGTGATCGGTGCTTTAGGAACATTTGTAACCGGCAGTGACACTAACTCAAACGTACTATTTGGTAAGTTGCAAACCAGTGCCGCCGCTAAACTTAATATTGACCCTTTTATTTTGGCAGCAGCGAATACCTCTGGTGCGACAGGCGGTAAGATGATCTCACCTCAAAGTATCGCTATCGCTGTTTCAGCCACCAAAATGGATGGGCAAAGTAGTGCCATTATGCGTGAAACCTTAAAATATTGTATTGCTTATATAATTATTCTTGGCGCAAAAATTGGCATTATTTATCACTTAATGAATTAAGTAATTAAGAAAAAGGGAATGAGCTTATTTCACTTCCTTTTAACTTATAAAGAATCAATAAAAAGAATTTTATCTTTAGTAAAAATGACAACATCTGAGCGATGTTTTGGAGTTCGATTAATGAAAGTTAATTTTTATGCGACCTGTCTTGGTGATGTGCTGAAAGCAGATTCAGCCAGAGACACCGTCTTGTTACTTGAGAAATTGGGTTGCGAAGTACTATTTCAAGAGCGCCAAGGTTGCTGTGGTCAACCCGCACTTAATAGCGGTTATGTTAATAATGCAAAACCTGCCATGAAATCGTTAATTGAAACATTAGAAGTAAATGACTACCCGATTATTTCCCCTGCAGGCTCCTGTACTTATGCCATAAAAGGCTACCCAACTTATCTTGCTGATGAGCCACAATGGGCATTACGTGCACAAGGTGTCGCAGACCGCCTTATAGATTTAACCAGTTTTATTGTTAATACCTTGGGTGTTGTCAATGTTGGTGCCCGCCTTCCTGGTAAAGCAGTTTATCACCCATCATGCAGTTTAACCCGAAAACTGGGTGTTGTTAGTGAGCCTTTGACACTATTAAACCACGTTGAAGGTCTTGAAATGTTACCTTTTGCGAACTCAGAAACCTGTTGTGGTTTTGGTGGAACATTCTCTGTGAAAATGTCTGAAATTTCAGGAGAAATGGTAACCGAAAAAGTAAAACATATTATGGATGTAAGTCCTGATTATGTCATTGGTGCAGATACAAGTTGCTTAATTAACATACAAGGCCGTCTGAGTCGAGAAAAGCGCCCTGTAAAAGTGTTGCACATTGCACAAGTTTTAATGAGCCAATAAGGGAGCCTACTTATGTCTATCAAAACCAGTGATATCGATTTCAGACCTCGCCTAGAACATGAAATGAAAGACACTATCATGCGTAATGCGGTCGTTATGGCACAAGAACGCATTGGGGCTAACCGTCAAATCATGGTCAAAGAACTGGGAAATTGGGAAGAATGGCGAGATCGCGCTGAACAAATCCGTAACCATGTTCTTGAAAATTTAGATGCTTATCTCTATCAATTATCTGAAAAAGTAACAGAAAATGGAGGTCATGTTTATTTTGCTAAAACAGCAGAAGACGCCTCTCGTTATATTTGCGACGTTGCAAAAAAGAAAAACGCGAAGAAGATCGTAAAATCTAAATCAATGGTCACCGAAGAAATTGGGATGAATAAAGCCTTACAAAATGAAGGCATTGAGATCATCGAAACTGACCTTGGCGAATATATTCTTCAATTAGATAACGATCCACCTTCTCATATCGTCGTTCCAGCAATCCACAAAGATCGTTATCAAATTCGTAAAGTCCTAAATGAAAAACTCAATTATGAAGGCAGCGAAACGCCTGAAGATATGACGCTTTTCATTAGACAACGTATAAGACAAGATTTCTTGTCTGCTGATATTGGCGTTACTGGTTGTAACTTTGCGGTAGCTGAAACAGGCACCGTCTGTTTAGTCACCAACGAAGGTAATGCCAGAATGACTACCACGTTACCTAAAACCCATATTGCAGTCATGGGGATGGAGCGTGTGGCACCGACATTTGAAGAAGTTGATCCATTAATCACTATGTTATGTCGTAGCGCGGTTGGCTCTCGTTTAACCAGTTATAACACTTGGGTAACTGGCCCTCGTGAAGCCGGTAATGTAGATGGTCCTGAAGAGTTCCATTTAGTGATTGTGGATAATGGCCGTTCTGAAATTTTAGGCTCACAATTTAAAGATATTTTACGCTGTATCCGTTGTGGTGCTTGTCTTAATACGTGTCCTGCTTACCGTAATATTGGTGGACATGCTTATGGTTCAATTTATCCAGGTCCAATTGGTGCGGTAATTTCACCACTGTTAGGGGGCTATAAAGATTTCCATGATCTCCCTTACGCTTGTTCATTATGTAATGCATGTAATGTGGTTTGCCCTGTCAAAATTCCTTTAGCTCAGTTGATATTAAAACATCGTCGAGTGATGGCTGAAACCGGTTTAACACCGAAAGCAGAACGTCGAGTCACAGGTATGTTTAACTACCTAAATTCACATCCTACGCTTTGGAAAGTGGGAATGAATGTAGGTGCAAAAATGGCGGGGTTAATGATCAAAAATGGTTCTACACCAATCAAAATCAGTGTTCTAAATGATTGGATGGAATCGCGTGATCTACCAAAACCAGATGGTTATAGCTTCCGTAGCTGGTTTAAACGCCATAAAGCAGAAGGAAAAAAATAATATGTTAAACGAACAAAACCGTAATGAATTTCTGCAAACTATTGCTGAAAAATTAGGGCGCCCTATTGCGCATAAACCACAACCACAGCCAACACCGGTTAATAATTTACCTAAAACACGTTTAGCTAATCTGACTCAAGATGAATTGTGCAAAGAATTTACTGATTTTGCACAAACTCAAATGGTGAAATGTGTTGTTAGTAAACCAGAAGAGCTCATCAATAGCTTAATTGAGCTCTGTGAAAGTTATGATTGTAAAGGCTCGGTGGTAATAAGTGGTGATGATCGCCTAGATGCACTAGGTGTGACAAAAGCTATCAGTGAAAAATACGAAACCTATATTTGGAACCCAGAAATTGGTCATGAAAATATTATTCATGCTGAACGTTCTCAAATTGGAATTGTATTTGCTGAAGCGGGCCTAACTGAATCTGGAGGGATTGTCTTATTTTCTTCACCAGAAAAAGGACGTTCTGTTAGTTTATTACCTGAAACCTCAATTGTGATCCTACGTAAAAGCGATATTTTGCCTCGTGTGGCTCAAATTGCTGAGCGTTTACATAAAATGGCACAAGAAGGCGTAAGAATGCCGTCTTGTATCAATTTAATTGGTGGTGCAAGTTCTACAGCAGACATTGAATTGATTAAAGTATGGGGAGTTCATGGCCCTGTTCATGCAGCTTATTTGATTATTGAAGATTGCTAATTCAAGATAAAATAACGTTAAAACGATAACAAAATAGCTAACAGTCAGAGTCGATCATCGACACCTAAATTAAACCCAAAAGATAAGTTAATGGCTTTTGGGTTTTTCTCTCTTATTTGCCAATTAATTATTCAATAAAACTTTTACTCTCCATTGATTTAATTTAATTTCACATGCAAGTAAAACATCACCAGTCCCTGATCCACCCATTAATAATGCGGATTGTCGTTGACATTCAGCGCTTCTAAATTGAATAAAATGCTGTTGAGAACTGACTAATGCATCAATGGCACTTTTCGCTGCAACAGAATCAGTATCTTCAAGATCACTCTTACTTTTGTCATAAATGACTTTCATTTGTTGCTCAGTCAGTTTTAATTCATCCAATAAACAAGCTTGTACTGCTGTTCTCGGCTCGTTTGCAGTCACGCCATAACATTTTGCTAAAGGATCGTATTTGTCTTGTGCCGAAGAAAAAAAGCTAACTGTAAGTAAACTACAAGAGATCAGAAATAAACTTATCTTCACGCGGATTCCTTATAGAAGTTTATAATAAGATTTATGTTCAACATAATGTATAAAATAATTAATATCACATCTATTAGTGCGAACAGCATCATTTTAGGATATATCGTATCTACTCGATAAATTTAAATTTCAATTGATTAATAATAAGAAAACATTATTAATTTCTTTTTGACTTAAACGTGTTTTATTTATTATTTATCAAATAAACATTATTTAACACAATATAAATAGATTAAAACTCAACCAATAATTTTAAAAATAGTCATTTATTACTTTAATTCTGTCTTTAATTGATAAAATTACAAATTTTCTTATGACGAGAAAAGTCTTTTTATTTCAATTTTCACTGTTTTTTTCTTAGCATAGCAATAGAAAACTCACTTTTTTTGCAGTAATCTCATACCAATTCTTATTGGCAATTTTTTGCCTAAAATTGACCGGTGGTGTCACCAATATGTTCTACAAATTTACTCCCATTATTCTTCTCATTATTTCCAATGTTTTTATGACATTTGCTTGGTATGGTCATCTAAAATATGGTAATAAACCTCTTATCATCGTCATTCTTTTAAGCTGGTTGATTGCATTTGTTGAGTATTGTTTTGCTGTTCCCGCAAATCGCATTGGTCATAATTACTACAGTGCAGCAGAATTAAAAACCATACAAGAAGTGATCACTTTAACTATTTTCGCCATTTTTTCTGTCACTTATTTGGGTGAAAATTTCACATTAAATCACTTTATTGGTTTTCTTTTAATTGGGGCTGGCGCTTTATTTATTTTTAAAGGCCCTTTTTAGAAAAATCGATTAATAGATATCATTAGCTCATTTTTTCAACATGTTATCGACACTTGTTTTATTATCGCCTTATCAAGATTGATAAGGTTTTTTTTATTCAAAATCTCAATTTTTGATTACTTTTAATACTATTTATAGTGTGGTATTTACGGAGGGTTAAATAACATAATCACTTATTATTAAGTTATATAGTCTACTCATGTAATTTTTCCAAAATAATAGTCTGTTTTGTAATAAAAATATTCTAGATATAGAATCTCTTGAAAAATATTTTTCATTCGGCGCATAATGATTGCTCTAAGAGAAGCATCGTTTCTCTACCTTTATTTTTGCTTCTCTTAAACGACGGCACCTTTAAAACGTGCTTTTTGTCATTTTAACGTCAGATAAAATGGTATCTGGTATGAGCAAACATTCTAACGATTTTATTTATATGCAGGATAATCCCTGTATGCATTGTGGCGCTTGTTGTGCCTATTTTAGAGTTTCGTTCTATTGGGCTGAAATGGTGAGTGGAGGAGGAGTTGTTCCTGATGAGTTAACAGAGCCACTCACTCCTTTCCTCTCTTGTATGAAAGGAACAAATTCTAAAAAACCGCGCTGTGACAAACTTATTGGTGACGTGGGTGAGTGTGTCAGTTGTTCTATTTACGAACAACGCCCTTCTCCTTGTCGTGAGTTCCAGCAATCTTGGGTAAATGGTATTCCTAATGAAGCATGTGATCGTGCTAGAGCCGCTTATGGTCTACCACCATTAACACACCACGTTGCCTCACTCTGCGTAAGACATCAGAGGGGTTAAGCCCCTCCTGATCATTTAACACTATCCGATACGTTTTTTATAAAAAATAAAATTAGAGCACAAAAAATCATTATTAAATAATAAGTTAATTTGACTTTATTTTTAAATACCCTAGTATATAAAGTAATGAATTAATAACGTGTATTTTGTGAGGTTTTTTATTTAAAAATAGTAATAAATTTGGAGGGCATTATGATCAGTAGCTCTTTTTTTATCCTTTTCCTTTCTTTTATCTGTTCTACTGCTGTCGTTAGTATGTTACTCGGTGGCTTAGAGGAATAATTATGAATATTTCTGATGAAAATATTCTTTCCCAGAAATAATGCCCATACTTTACATAAAATCAGTATGGGCATTATTTTACTTATCGTTTGGTTTTTAGATTTATTTTGCAGTTATTACTTCTATTTTATTTTTTCTAAAAAACTACAGCTTTCTATTTTCCCTAATACCTGTCTTTACCTAATAAGCAAAATGCCCCGTTATTTTCCATGAAAATAAAACATCTTCGGCAACTTGTCCAAAACCAATATTATGCATGACAAGATAACGTTGATTGTCCCAACTTTTTTTATTTACCACAATACCAATATGAGGCCGACCATTGTCTAAACGCCAACTCACAATATCACCAGGTACATAATCCTCTGCATTTTTAGTAATGGGTTTTACTTTGCCTTTTCGTGAGAAAAAAACTTCCAAATTAGGCACTCTACGATGATCTATATTTGTATCTGGCTTATTCAAGCCCCACATCCGTTTGCTCGGGTAAGCTGAAAAATTTGCCTTAATGTCTTCATGCAGTAATTTTTGTAGATCGATATCAATTCCACGATAACTACGAATAATAACGTCGCTACAAACCCCTTTATAAGCAGGAACATCACCATTTGGATAATCTATTTTACGATAATCAGAGTCATAAATTACGGCTCTTGGTAAATCAGTGGCATATTCCACCAGCTTTTTATTTTGCTCTGCCGTTATTGCTTTGGCACTTGAAAAAGGAATAATCAATAAAAGAAAAAAGCTGGGTACCGTTATTTTCATTATATAATCTCCATGAAAAGTTAAATCCATTATCTTTAAAGAAGGGATTGAGTGTTCTGTTTATACTGATAAAGCACAGTATAAAAATATAAGAGGGATCTTAATTCATTTTTAAATATGACATAAAAAAACCGAGCTACTTCTTACAGTAAACTCGGCTGATAATAAAATGAAAGAGAAAGAGATCAAAGTAAGAGAAATTGTTAGTTCAACACAATATGGCTTTTGCGTCGTAAGCTGGCAAAAAGCATATAAATCGCCGTTACTAATAACACTACAAAGAAGAAGTTCATAATGCCATTATTAGCAGCTTGTGCCATAAACATTCCTGCACCTAAAGGTCCAATGGCAGAACCAATGCTATAACTTAATAACATTACTTGTGTAATTGCGACAATATAGCTTGCATTAACATGATCACACGCCAAAGTAATAGCGATAGGATAAAGCGCAAAAGAAGACATTCCCAATAACGCCAGTGCTATTATAAGCACCATATAATCGTTAGAAAGATAAGTCAGTCCCATGGCAAATACGCCGACTAAACACATCATCGCTAATAATAACGTTTTGCTTATCACCACAGACAACTTACTAATAATAGGCTGAACTACCATTCCACCTAAAATAATAGCTGCCATCAACACACCTATTTGGTCTGTTGTAAATTGCCCTTGGTTTAATGCTAATGGCATCATGCCATAAATGCTGCCCATCACCACACCAGAGACCATACAGCCCACTAAAGCGGCTTTATTTAAACGGCGCATTTGTTTAAGTGATAAACTTTTATGTACATGCCCTTGGGGTTGCCCTTGTTTAAAAAGCAGAGGCGGTAACACGGCAATGAGTAATAAAACTAATATCGCCATAAACGGGATAGCGCCTTGCGTACCAATTGCACCAATCGCCAATTGTCCTAATGTTGTGCCGCCATAAAGCGAGGTCATATAAAAGCCTAAGCGTTTAGCTCGCTCTTTAGGATTATCGCCAATTAATAGCCATGACTCGACCACAACAAAAATACCAGCAACCGCCATACCACCGATAAAACGGGAAACCATCCATGCTGATAAATAAGGCATTAAAGGTAATATACCGACAGTCACTGCCAGTAATAATAAAAATACGACGAAAGAAAGACGATGCCCTATTCTTGCAATAATAGGTTCTATCATCACTGAACCTATTAATAATCCGATAAAATAAATACTTGCTAACCAGCTAGCATAGAGCGTATCCATTCCAAAACTGTCCATAGACAGTGGAATTAAACTCATTAAATAGCCTGACGCGATAGCAAATACCGTTAACCCAGCTACAGGTACTAATGTACTGTCGCCTTGGCGTACCAAAGTAGTGTTCTGTTTCACTACCCTCGTCTCCACAATCAAAACGGTTAATAATGTGCTGTTTTCTCGATGCCTGATAGAGGCAATTCTTTTATCTAGGAAAGATAAAAGAAACTAAGGTGAAAACAGTGGATGGCGTCCCTAAATTCAGGAGACGCGAATATAGCGCTTAAATTGCCATAAATAAAATTATAAAATCTAATGCCAGAAAACAATTTTATTTATATCAATCACGATTATCGTCTTTTCCTGTAAAAAAGAAATAGCTTGATTAAGATATTTCTTTTTATAAAGAGATAAATTTTTTATTAAGTTTGCTACGGATAAGTACGTATTCAATAAAATAAAGAATAAGGAATACTTTTAGCTATCCTATTGTTAACGAATAGAATAGCTAAAATTAAAGAAGGTATGGTGTTTATTTCATGCTTTTTTCTAAAGCAATATTTATGGCATCAGGAATTGAACCACCATGGCCTTTACCTTCAAATAGATAAAATTCACACTGTTTTCCTTCATCCAATAAATATTGGCATAACTGGCGTTGCGTTAACCAACTACTGCGCTCTTGATAATTTTTTTGTTGCTCTTCACTTAATTTACTTAAATCTGGATTTTCTTCTTTTTCACCTAGTGTTATTGCAATAGAAATATCATTAGGAATAGCCTGCCATTGTTCTTTTTTTACCCACTCACCGTTTCCCCACCATAAAGAAGGGCTTGCTACTATATAGCGTTGAAATGTTTCTGGATGATTAAATAAAACATACAATGAAAAGACACCACCAAAAGAGTGGCCAAAAAGAGATTGTTGGGTAACTGAAATATTCTCTTTTGTGAGTTGTTCAAACGCATAAGGCCTGACTTGCGTTAGGATAAAATGATAAAAATTTTCTGCATTTCCCCCACGACTAAATGCCTCACCTTTTACACTTGGCGTATAATCATGCGTTCTTTCTGTAATAAAATAGGCTTTATCTCCCACATAGCCCACACTAATAATCGCAGGTAATGGGCTATTTTTTTGTTTTATGGCTTCATTGACCATCAGTGGGAATTGCGCATTACCATCAACACCATAAATTAATGTGGTCTTTGTTGTATTTTTAGGTACAGCAAGAAAGAGGCGATATTGTTTGCCTTCATAAGCGACTTCTTTTTGTGTGATTTGATAATAAGATTGTGCTTGAGCTTCAATTTTAGGCACTTCTTGGTTAGGTCTTGCTTGAGCAACCCCAGATAACATAATCATTCCACATAACATTAGTATTCGCATAAATCAGATACTCTGTCAGTAATATAAAAAGGTGAATAGTTAAACTGAAAATAATAGAAAGTGATAAAAAATAAACCCCATATAAATACGGGGTTTATTTCAATTTAGGCTCAATTAGAAACTATATTTAATGTTTGCCCAATAACGACGTCCTTCATCAACCACCCAGTTACCGCCTTTATCATTCACAGCAGGACCTGTTTCATCTGTAATATTTAATACCGCTAAGTTAAACATGGTATTTTTATTAAAGTTATAGGTCATCCCTAAATCAAAGGTTGTGTAGCCACTACGATAACGCGCGCCTGTGTAACCATTACGTTGAGCCGCCCAAATTTGTTTACCCGTATAAGCCGTATTGGCATAAAAACTGGTAGCTTCATCAAACTGCCAGTCAACACGCGCATTAGCACTGTGTTTAGGTGTTAAATCTAATGGGTAGCCTTTTAGTGATTCACCAGAGCCTAGTTTTTCATCATCACTTTTACGTTCTGAATCAATATAGGTGTAGTTTGCATTCACATGCCAACTTTCTGCAATAGGGAATCCCACTGCAGTTTCAATCCCTTTAATATTTGCTTTACCGACATTATCGTATTGATACAGTTTTAAACCTGTAATTGGATCTATTTCACCCGTGTCGTAGTTTGTTAACTTATCTTTAAAATCAGTATTAAAGAAAGTCAAACTTGCGGTAAAACCATCCCCATTATCATAACCTACACCAATTTCTTGGCTAACCGACGTTTCAGGCTTTAGGTCACGATTACCGTACATAATCGCACGGCCTTTTTCAGTTGAAGTGCCGTATTCAGGACTAATCTCACGTAAGCTTGGTGCTTTAAAGGCTTTAGCAACACCGCCTTTTAAAGTGAATTCATCGGTTAAGTGATAAACGGCATACGCTCTTGGGCTCCAGTGATTACCGTAATATTCGTGATCATCAAGACGCACACCGCCGGTTAATGCGAGATTGTCTGTTACGCTATATTCATCTTCAAGGAATAACGCTTTTTGATCCGCAGTAATAGTGGATTGCTTAATGCCAGAGCCAGTAGATGATTCATCTTTTAAGCGTGAGTATTGATATTGACCACCAAAGGTCATCACGTTATCAGGTAAAAACGCAGTAAATTTCGCATCAAAAACGGTATTAGTGATTTCAGGACGACGATCTTCGTAATATTTTTCACGCTCCTTCGTCGTTTTATCAATCATTTCTGTTTTGGTAATACGCTTAGTTTGTTCTTGATACACACTTAATTCTGAATGCAGAATATCAAACTGATTTTTATAAGTTAATGCCCAGTGATTACGGTCATTATTGGTTTCTAACATTTTATTTTCATCCGCTTTGCCACCGCGGATAGTAAACTCACTCATCGATTTACCTGGAGTCGTTGTACGTTGTAACGTATTGCGCCCCGCTTCTAATAAAATAGTTTGATTATCAGTTGGTGTGAATGCCAATTTCGCCGTAATGTTTTTATTGTCATTACGACCTTGGCCATAAGTGATTTTGTCTTCTGCACGTAAGTAGCTACTGCCGTAAAGTTGTAAGCCTAATTTATCTTCAATTAAAGGCCCTGAAAGATAAAAATCACCATTAATAGAATCACCAGCATCACGGTTATGTTGCAACGTGCCGCCAAGTGCAACAGAGCCATGCCACTCTTTTGTTACTGGTTTAGTGATGATATTGATAACGCCGCCCATTGCATCAGAGCCATATAGTGATGACATTGGTCCGCGGATAACTTCTATGCGCTCGATCGCATCTGCTGGTGGAATAAAGCCCCCTTCATAACCACCACTCCCATTCGGGCGCGACTCACGGCTATTTTGACGACGACCATCAACTAAAATAAGCGTGTATTCCCCCGGTAAACCACGCATCGTGATTTCTTGTTTGTTGGCATTACCGTTAATGCTAACACCTTCAACACCTTTTACGGCATCGGCTAAATCATGAACCGGTTTCTTTGCAAGTTGTTCTTTGCTGATCACGGTGATGCTTGCTGGTGCATCTGTAATTTGTTGAGCAAACCCTGATGCTGACACAACAAGTTTTTCTTCTTTATTTTCTTGTGCATACAGCGGGTAAGAGGCAGATAAAATACAGGCTGTTAAAACACCCATTTTAAAGTTCATAGCAATTCCCTGAATTAATAACAGTTATAGTAATGAGAATGATTAATATTATCTTAATCAAATATTCATGAGAATGATTTTCTTTTCATATTTAGTGTTTTTTTTTAATCTGTATCAAAGTAAATCAATACCATTTTCTCTAACCCATTTTGTAAACAATTTCAGACGTAAAAAAAGCAGATGGCATAACCATCTGCTTTGTATTGTTTTGTAGAGTATTTTTAGATTTAGAAAATTAACAAATTACAATGTTATTACCAGAACACGGCATAAAGCACACACAAGATGATCATAATGGCGTAGGAAGCAATATTGAATCCACTTTGTGTTTTAAAGGTTTTATCTGTTAATACAATCGCCCCTGCGCTGTCATCAGTTTTAGTCGAGGTTAAACTCACTAAACCAATCACAACAGTTGTAAACATAAAGGTGTACATCATTTGATCAAGGAATGGCATACCTAGTGGCATTAATTTTAGGAATAAAGCAAACGGTATAGATAAGACCACACCAATAATTGCGCCTTTTGCGTTTGTTTTTTTCCAGAATAAGCCTAATAAGAATACCGCTAAAATTCCTGGGCTTACTAAGCCAGTATATTCTTGAATATATTGGAATGCCTGATCGATTCCACCTAATAATGGTGCGATAAAACAAGCGATAATCAGAGCAACAACCGCACTTATACGCCCCACATTCACTAAACGTGTTTCAGAAGCTTTAGGCCCAACATATTCTTTATAAATATCCATCGTGAAAATAGTCGCGATAGAGTTAAGCATGGATGCTAAAGACGAAACAATAGCAGCAGCAAGTGCAGCAAAAACAATCCCTTTGGCTCCAACTGGTAAGAATTGAGTTAACCAAGGATAGGCTTTATCTGCTTGTGATAATGTTGGGATATGCTCTGGTGCCATTGTGCCTAATCCCGCCATTAATTCTGGGTTTGTCGTGATCACAAATGCTGCAATACCTGGTACAACCACAAGAACAGGAACAATTAATTTTAAAAATGCGGCAAACACTAGCCCTTTTTGTGCTTCATTGATAGATTTAGCAGCTAAAGCGCGCTGAATAATGTATTGGTTAAAACCCCAATAATAAAGGTTAGCAACCCATAAACCACCAATTAGCACAGCGATACCCGGTAAGTTCATAAACTGCGGATTATCTTTTTCTAAGATCATTTTAAAGTGATCTGGTGCGGCTTGTGTCATTTTGCTCAAACCTTCCATGATCCCACCATCTCCACCGATATAGCTAACTGCTAATACGGTAGTAAATAAACCACCAAGGATAAGGAAGAATACTTGTACCACATCTGTCCACGCAACAGCCGAGAGTCCACCATAGAGTGAATAGATAACAGCAAATAATGCTAAACCAATAATGGCATACATCATTGGTACACCAAGGATGGTTTCTAATGCCAATGAACCTAAATAAAGTACAGAGGTTAAGTTAACAAAGATAAATAATGCGAGCCAAAATACCGCAAGGATCGTTTTTAGGTTACGGCTTTTAAATCGGTTCTCAACAAATTCAGGAATGGTATAAATACCTTTTTCGATAAATACAGGTAAAAAATACTTCGCCACAATAATCAGTGTCAGTGCAGCCATCCATTCATAAGAGGCGATAGCAAGACCAATGGAGAAACCAGAACCTGACATACCAATAAATTGTTCTGCTGAAATATTAGCGGCAATAAGCGAAGAGCCAATTGCCCACCAAGGTAGGGTTTTACCTGCTAAGAAATAGTCCTTTGTTCCTTTTTTCTCGCCATCCTTTGAACGAGAAACCCATAATCCTAGACTAATAATAATGACGACATAGAGGGCAAAAATTGCATAGTCTATTGTGCTTAATCCAACACCTTCTGTATGCATAATATTTTCCTTTCAGACCCATAGAGAGAATAGACCTTTAATGTAAACGTTTTCACACTCTTTTTCCGTTACTCCCTTCACAATTTTGTCGCTTATGTTACGTAAATGCATCTAAAAATAAAAAACAAACGATTACCCTGAAGAGTAAAGTCAAATTCACGCCAAAAATCCTCTTTTTAAAATTCACCAAAGAAGAAACTGCCCTAAAATAAAATTAAAAAAATATCAAAATGATAACGATTACACAAGTTAGGTAAGAATGGCCTTTAAGGTGATGATGATCCCCATTAAGAGGATCGATAATATTATAAAAATAAGTGGTGTG
Source organism: Proteus sp. fly-1067 (assembly GCF_040139345.1). NCBI lineage: Bacteria > Pseudomonadati > Pseudomonadota > Gammaproteobacteria > Enterobacterales > Morganellaceae > Proteus > Proteus sp. fly-1067. Next base: position 58,656 of record NZ_JBEEUL010000003.1, read on the forward strand.
GTTAAGAGAGATGACTAAGATTAAAGACAGAATTACGCTGCACTAAAGTAGGCGAAAAAATACGTTGTTTTTGTTCAAGGATTTCACCTTTAGACAGTCTAATCGCCAGCATAGCCGCCTGTTCGGCCATCATTTGTACTGGATAACGCACGGTTGTTAAACGAGGATGAATATAACGGGCAATTAATACATCATCAAAACCGATAACAGAGATTTTTTCAGGTACAGGGATCTCATTTTCATCGAGAACAGACAAAGCACCAGCAGCCATAAAATCGTTGTAAGTCACTACGGCTGTAAAATCGATTGATTTCGTTAACAAATGCATCATTGCCTTTTCACCACCTTCACCTTCAGGCTCACCATATTCAATATAACTTTCGGGTAATATGATGTTATTGGCGTCAAGAGCAGCTTTATAACCCGCAAGGCGTTGAGTGGTGTCCTCGATATTATGCGTGGAAGAGATATAAGCAATCTTGGTGTGCCCTTGACGAATAAGATGTTCTGTTGCCATCCATGCCCCTTTGTAATTATCTAAAGCGACACAGCGTTCCGCAATCTCAGGAATAAAGCGGTTGATCAGTACCATGCTTTTGACTTCATGAGCATAAGCGAGTAATTCTTCATCAGAGAGTGCTTTTGAGTGGATCACTAAACCATCACAACGACTATTAATTAACAACTCTATAGATTGACGTTCGTCTTGTGCATCATGATAGCCATTACACACCAAAATATGCTTTCCTGCTTGTCTTGCCACATTATCAACAGCTTTCACTAATGTGCCAAAAAAGGGATCAGAAACATCATGGACTAAGACACCTAAAGTTTGTGTACTTTGGCTGACCAGTGCTCTAGCCGCTGCATTAGGTCGATAACCTAGTTTTTGCATTGCTGCATTAACTGTTTCTATTGATGTCTTACTTGCTTTCGGCGAGTTATTAATGACTCTTGACACCGTAGCAACAGAAACTCCCGCTTCTTTTGCTACATCTTTGATAGTCGCCATATCCACCTCATGGATCGCCTTTATTCATCATCAAAAAATAACAAGTTGTTAATCTAAGAATAAAGAAAAAAGGAAATAATAAAATTTAAGTGGCTTGATTATCAGCGAAGAAGTGAAATTTAAAAAGTAAAAAGATCAAATAAATAGTGAAAAGGAAAGCGTTTACACTTTCCTTTTATTGTTAAGAGTAAAACTTATAGATAGTTTGGCTATTCCATGGCGTATTGGCAGGTAAAATACCTTGATTTTCATGCCATTCAGGATGATTAGGCCCATCAGGAAAGTATTGTGTCTCTAAAGCTAACCCTGAATAATTACCATAATGGCGACTTTTTCCTTTTGTACCAGCTAAAAAGTTACCTGTATAGAATTGAACAGAAGGCAAAGTAGTAAAAACATCCATTTTGAGTTCACCTTCGGGTGCAATGACCGTTGCAATAGGTGCTTTGTCGTCGATAGCCTGTTTATCTAAAATAAATGCATGATCATAACCACTCGCTGCTTTTTGGCACTCATCAACCATAAAATCAAGACCGATGCGCTTTAACTTACGAAAATCAAACCCTGTTCCTACGACGTTCACAAACTCTCCGGTAGGAATATTGCCTTCACCATTTTTCAAATAATGAGAAGCGCAAATTTTTAAATCGTGCTCAAGTGCTGTGCGTTCAGTGTGCTCACCTGCAAGATTAAAATAGGCATGGTTAGTTAAACTGAGAGGCGTAGTTTTATCACTTATTGCCTGATAATCGATACAGACTTCATTATTATCGGTGAGTGTATAAGTCACACTAGCCTTGAGTGTACCGGGAAAGCCTTGGTCACCCTCATTTGAGATCAATGAAAAGGTCACCGATTGAGATGATTGTGCCGTGATCCCCCAACGACGATGACTAAAGTTTTGTTTACCGCCATGTAAAGTGTTTTTACCTTCATTAGCACTGATTTGATATTCTTGACCTTCTAATACGAATTTTGCACCAGCAATACGATTGGCAAAACGCCCTACTGTTGCCCCCAAATAAGCTGTTTGCTGTTTGTGGGTATTCATATTTGCAGAGCCTAACAGTACATCTCGACGGTATCCATTAACAGGTACAATACAAGTTAACCAGGTCGCTCCAATATCCATTAAAGAAATCGACATACCAAAACGATTTTTAAGCACGACCACTTGTGCAGGATTTCCGTCCGATGCGGGTTGTGCAGTCATTTGTTCTGGCTCTAGAAATCGGATTTCATTCGTCGCCATTATTTTGCCTCCGAATAGCCCGCCCCTTGGCTTGCAGAGCAGACATAAATAGTTTCTTTCAACCCTGTTAAGGCCTCATATTGCGCTTTAACAGAGTCAACGACTTGATCAACTAAATCAGGTGTCACTAATGCTACGACACAACCACCAAATCCACCACCTGTCATTCTTACTCCACCACGATCACCTAAGACTGACTTCACTATTTCAACTAAGGTGTCAACTTCTTTGACGGTAATTTCAAAATCATCACGCATTGAATGATGTGATTGCATCATAAGTTGGCTTAATGTGATTAAATCACCATGACGCAGAGCCTCTGCCGCCTTCAGTGTGCGATTATTTTCGGTGATCACATGACGAGCACGACGATAAACCACCTCACTCATTAATGTTTTTTTAGCTTGCAGATCCGCTAATGTCGCATCTCTTAATGCCGTGACATTTAAAATTCTTGCGGCTTCTTCACATTGCTGACGACGGGTATTGTATTCGCTATCAACTAATCCGCGTTTTTTATTGGAGTTAATTATCATCACAACCATGTTTTCAGGCATTGTCACCGAAAATGTATCTAAAGAGCGACAATCAATTAATAAGGCATGATTTTCTTCACCACAAGCAGAAATCAATTGATCCATAATGCCACAGTTACAACCAACAAATTGGTTTTCAGCTTTTTGACCGTTTAACGCAATCTCTTTTTGGCTAATAGGTAATTGATAAAGTGTTTTAAGCGTTTGGCCAATAGCCACTTCTAATGCGGCAGAAGAACTTAGCCCTGCACCTTGAGGAACATTTCCTGATATTGCGATATCCATACCATGAAAAGAATAGTTATCTTTTTGTAGAAAATGAATAACACCACGAACGTAATTAGCCCACATTTTATTAGGTAAAAACTCAATGGTGTTATCAAAGCTAAATTCATCAACCTCATTTTGATAATCCACTGCAATCACTCGAATAGTATTATCTTCTCGTTTTGCTGCTGCGACGACCATTTGATAATTAATAGCACAAGGTAAAACAAAACCATCATTATAATCAGTGTGTTCACCAATAAGATTTACTCTTCCTGGCGCTTGAATAAAATGTGTAGGCGAATAACCAAAAATAGATGTAAACGAACGAGTCACATTATTAATAAGTGCCTGCATAATAAATCCTTAGCTTAAAATTAAGTAATAAAATCCCACCACATCATTATGTAAATAATGAGATGTCTGGTTTAATTTATTTGGTACAAAAGGCTGATTAACTAAAATACCTTTCCATATTGAAGGTCATTAACGTTGCTCTTTATAATGAATGTCGCTTACTTGGCGTAAATTATTTGCCGCTTGTTCTGGTGTTAAGTCTCTTTGCGATTCTGCTAACATTTCATACCCCACCATATATTTACGTACAGTGGCTGAACGTAATAATGGCGGATAATAAAGTGCATGTAATTGCCAATGATCGGTATTTCTACCGTCTTTAAAAGATGGCGCAAAATGCCACCCCATTGAATAAGGGAAAGAGCAATGAAATAAATTATCATAACGGCTGGTTAACTTTTTCATTGCAATAGCTAGGTCATCGCGTTGAACGCTATTTAACTCACTCATTCGACGAATATGCGTCTTAGGTAATAACATTGTTTCATAAGGCCAAGCAGCCCAATAAGGTACTATTGCCAGCCAATGTTCAGTTTCAACAACGGTTCGACTTGCGTCTTTACATTCAGCATCAACATAATCAATTAATAAATTACGCCCGTATTTTTCAAAATACGCTTTTAAATGTGTATCTTTTCTCGCTAATTCATTAGGTAAGAAGTCACTCGCCCAAATTTGCCCATGAGGATGCGGTTGGGAACATCCCATAGTTTCACCTTTATTCTCGAACACTTGAACCCAAAGGTACTCTTTACTGAGCTCTTCTATCTGGTTATCCCAAGTATCGACAATTTTACGTAAGCTATTTAAAGGCAATTCAGGTATTGTTTTTCCATGATCGGGCGAAAAACAGATAACGCGACTAATTCCTCTTACAGCTTGAGTTTGAAATAAAGGATTTAATGAAGGATCAACATCATATTCATCTTGTAATAACGCAGAGTGATCGTTATTAAAGACATATGTTCCGGTGTAATCTGGATTTTTATCACCAGAAACACGCGTATTATTTGGACACAAATAACAATGTGGATCATAAGAGGGAAGAGTCGCAATCTGAGGTTTTTCATCTTTACCATTCCAAGGTCGTTTCGCTCTATGAGGTGAAACCAAAATCCACTGATCAGTGAGTGGATTATAGCGACGATGAGGATGTTCAACAGGATCAAAAATCAGTTTTGACATAACCTTCTCTCTTATTTATTCAAGATTATCTAAATACTGTAAATCTTATTTCAGATAACCATTTGGGTTTTGTGACTGCCAACGCCAAGCATCAGCGGCCATATCATCAATTGAACGAATGGCTTTCCAATGCAAATCTTTCTCTGCTTTTGCGGGGCTTGACCAACATTCAGCGATATCACCAGGGCGGCGAGCCTGTAGTTGATAAGGGATCGGTTTACCACTGGCTTTACGAAATGCTTCAATCATTTCAATCACGCTCGTGCCGTTACCCGTTCCTAAATTATAAATATGTAGACCTGCTTTTTTACCTAATGCATTTAACGCAGCGATATGGCCATCCGCCAGATCCATAACATGAATGTAATCACGAACGCCTGTACCGTCTTTTGTTGGGTAATCATTACCAAACACAGCAACGTGCTCACGACGACCAATAGCGACTTGAGAAATATATGGCGTTAAATTGTTTGGAATACCTTTAGGATCTTCTCCCATCGTGCCTGATGGATGGGCACCAACAGGATTAAAGTAGCGTAGTAAACTGATAGACCAGCTTTCATCAGCAACATATAAATCAGATAATATACGCTCAACCATATATTTACTGGTGCCATAAGGATTGGTTGTACCACCAACCGGTGAGTCTTCACTAATAGGTACAGATTGAGGGTCCCCATAAACCGTCGCTGACGAGCTAAAAATAATACTTTTAATACCAGCATCTCGCATGCAACGCACTAACACCAATGTACCATTAACATTGTTGTCATAATATTCAATTGGCTTTTGAACAGATTCACCTACTGCTTTCAATCCCGCAAAATGAATAACAGATTGAATTGTATGTTTAGCAAAAATTGATGCTAATAATTGATCATTACGAATATCGCCGTTGTAGAACAATGGGCGTTTACCAGTTAATGCTTCAACGCGGTTAAGCACTTCTTCATTCGCATTGCTAAGGTTATCTAAAATAATTGGGGTCATACCAGCTTCAATCATTTGAACGCAAGTATGACTACCAATATATCCCATACCACCTGTCACTAATATTTCCACATTCACCTCTTTTGATTCAATTCAACGGAAAAGAGCAAGTCGGTTTCTGTTCACTGACACAGAGTTTAGCAAGATCAACAAAATAATTTCGTGATCAAACCGACATTTAGTGTAAACGTTTACACTCTTTTCGTGCTCACTAATATTTTATAAAAACCTTAATTTAGAATTGTATTACAGTAAGTTAATAAAACATGTAATACGCCCCATCTCTTCGCCACTAAAAAAACACTCACTCAAAGTAAACGATTACATCCTAATTAATCAGTTAATTACATGATAAAACTGACATTCAACACGTTTTATCATACCTTATTAAGTTCCCTGCTAATATGTTTAAGCGGAGTAAGGATCCCCTTAATAAATTACTTACAGTTCATAAGATGCTTTAATTGAATAGATACAATTTTATAAGTACTTTATTGTATAAATACTCTAAATAATTCAAATCACAGCTAGGCGACAAGTAAATGAGTCGCTAGGAGCATACATTAGTATGTGACTAGTGCGAATAAACGTAGCTGTGGTTTGAAGTATGACGAGTATTAAATGGAGAACATAATGAAACCGACTGTCTTGCTCTACCAAAGCCTTCCCGAAACACTGTACAAAAAATTGTCTAGTTTTGCTGATATCAAACAATTTGACACGCTCTCTTTAGACTCTAATGATTTTTGTTCAGCACTTGCCAATGCTTCTGGATTACTCGGCGCTGGAGGCAATATTGATAAAAACTTTATAGACCACGCTCCTCATTTAAAAGCTGTTTCAACAGTTTCGGTTGGCTATGATAATGTCGATGTTAATGCACTCACTAAGCGTAATATAAAGCTAATGCACACACCAACGGTATTAACAGACACCGTTGCTGACACTATGATGGCATTAGTGCTTGCTGTATCAAGACGTATCCCAGAACTTGCAGATAATATTAAACAAGGCTTATGGGTTAAAGGTATCACACCTGATTGGTACGGTACTGATGTTCATCATAAAACCATGGGTATTCTTGGTATGGGTCGAATTGGTAAAGCATTGGCACAACGCGCTCATTTTGGTTTTAATATGAATATTCTTTATCATTCACGGACAGAATATACTGATGTAAATGACCGTTTTGATGCTGAGTATTGTGATTTAAATACGCTACTACAGCAATCTGATTTTGTGTGTATCACCTTACCATTAACACCAGAAACACATCATTTAATAAGCCAAAATCAGTTTTCAATGATGAAGCCCGATGCTTATTTAATTAATGCAGGTAGAGGGGCTGTCGTTGATGAAAAAGCATTAATTAATGCACTAGAACAAAAAGAAATTGCAGGTGCTGGACTTGATGTTTTTGAAACAGAGCCACTGTCGCCATCATCACCTTTATTGAGCATGAAAAATGTAGTTGCCGTCCCACATATTGGCTCTGCGACAAAAGAAACTCGCTACGCAATGGCTGAATGCGCGGTAGATAATCTGATTGCAGCATTGAGTGATAACGTAAAAGAAAACTGCGTTAATTTCTAAAGTAGTAAATAGATCTTTTTGAGGAACAAAAAAAGGTAATGGAAATCAACCATTACCTTTTTATTCTATTTTTAATTTAGGCAGGATCTACGTGTGCCATTACACTTAATATCTGCTTATTTTGTAAAACATTATTACGAGCGCTGACGACAATCTCATGGCTTTCACTAACAGTGAGATCCCCTTTTATTTCAAGATGTACATCTACCAATAAATAATCACCTGAACGGCGGGTTTTTAAATCATGCACACCTTGCACACCTGGAGTTGTAATCAGCTTCTGTTTAATTTCTTTCAAGGTTTCTTCATCTGCCCCTCTGTCCATTAAATCTTGCAAAGCTTGATAAGTAAAACGCCACCCCATACGACCAACAAATAAACCTACAATTAATGCTGCAAGAGGATCGAAGAACTTAAATCCAGCAAGACTACCAAGAATACCAATAGCAACAACTAATGAAGAGGCGGCATCTGAGCGCGCATGCCATGCATTTGCAACTAGCATATTAGAATCCACTCTTTTAGCGACACCAAGCATGTAACGAAAGAGCCCTTCTTTAGCTGCTAATGCTAATAAAGCAACATACAATGCAACGCGATGAACTTCAGGAATAGTTGAAGGATCTAAAACTTTATGAATTGCAGAAACCACCATACCTAAACCGACAATTAATAAAATAGTTCCAAGGATAAGTGAAGCTGCGTTTTCATAACGCAGATGACCATAAGGGTGATCTGCATCGGGTTGTTTCTGACTGCCTTTATTAGCAATTAAAACAACAAAATCAGCAATAAGATCAGAAAGTGAGTGAATACCATCCGCAATTAAGCCTTGAGAGTGTGAGAAAAAGCCTACGGTAATTTGCCAAATGGATAAGAAAATATTAACAAAAACGCTCACTAGCGTGCTTTTTTTAGCTGCTTTAAACTTTTCAGACTGCGTATTACTAGTCCGATCCAACTCAATATCATCAATGTGATTATGTGTCATAATAATAATCTTATTTGGTTTTAAATAGCCTACTCTATTTATAATAGCCAAATAGAGTTCCATAGGTTATTTCAGGTTCCATAACTCATTGGTGAGGATAAAGGACGACTCTGAATAACAATCCAGTTTAGGGACTAAGATTGCTGTCCAGACATCATATTGAGATGTCATTACCTATTAATATGCCATATTTAATTCTTTATGTCTCTTATTTTTACCAATAAAATCTTATAGATACAGAACAATAATATAATTGATAATCATTCTTTTATGCATTTTCTCTTTGAGTGCAAGGTAAAGAATTTTTATTTTTAATACGATATTATTAATTGCTTTTCTGTCAGTAAGTTAAGGTGTATAACTTATTTTAATTATATTTTTGAGATTATTTCAGCCATTATTTACTTTTTTATGATTTATAATGTAAAGCAGTAAATAATCATTCTCACTCTTATTTAAAACACAGATCACAGCTATTTTTCACTATTATGTAATAATAGTAAATATTTTAAACTAACGCTAAGTGAGGTTTGTAATGTATAAGAAAATCCTAGTTCCTATTGATATTTTAGAAGATGAACTTTCTCAGGAACTGATCGCTCACATTGAACAAATTGCAAAGGTGGGTAAACCTGAGATCCACTTCCTCACCGTTATTCCTAACGCCGAACTTTTTTTTGGTATTGAATTTGCGGCTATTCCTGAAAAATTCAAAGATTCATCAGAGCGTACTCGTCTTGCTTTTGTCGCATTACAAGAAATGATCAAAGACGCTAAAATTCCTGATGAACAAATTATATGTAATGTGGGTGTTGGTAATGCAAAAGATGAAATTTTAGAATATGCCCGCCACATTGATGCTGATTTAATTGCAATTGCTTCACATCGACCTAATGTTTCATCCTATTTATTAGGTTCAACAGCATCATCTATTGTACGTCATGCAAAAATGTCAGTTTTAGTTATCCGTTAATCTTTAACTTCAATAATAACAAAGCCCTTTGTTTCAACAACAAAGGGCTTTTTAGTAAACTAAGGTCGTCCTAAATAAGGTTATCTGTTATTTTTTAACTGAATCTTGGATAGTATCAGCAGCAGACCAAACACGGTATTTCACATCAACGTCTTTTGGTGCATAAATAACAATAGGTAATTTGCTGTTATAACGGATGAAGGCATCAGAGCCCATATTGGCCTGAACAAAAGCATCTTTTTTCGTATTATCCGCACAACCCATCATAGTAGACATTGGGCCATTTAAATCACCAACAACATAATAGCTATAACCCCAACCTTCTAAATTCTTTTCATCTAGTTCAGCACCAAACCACTGATGATTACAATCTACTTTTAGCTCTTTACCAACGATTAACTCAACTTGGTAATTACCTTCATTATCTTTTTGTTCTAACTCGATAACATGACGAACTTGATTTTCTTGAGCTTTAGGATAAGGCGCAACTTTATCTAAACTGTCGGTAGCTTGAGCACATGCAGATAAAGACATTGCTGCAACTAAAGATAATATTACTTTGTTCATCACTTTCTCCATTTTTACAGCGAACACTTCGCTGTTAATAAAATTAGTCAGATATTTTTATTACTCATTATCTGAATACTAATATTTTTAGTGCTTGAATGCTAACATCTTAGTAAATATCACTATGAGAGGATAATTCCGAATGTTTTAAAAAGAAAAATCATGTTTTTTTATGAAATGTAAATTTGTGATACATCACCATGCAGATATCCAATCTATGATTATACTGAAATAGAGACCCAATTTCTTTTCATAGGAGGTTATATGTTCTCAAATCAACAAGCGCTTGTTTCTCAACTAAGAAACAGTGATCCTCGCTTTCAGGCTCTCTACGATAAACATCATCGACTCAATCAAGAAATTGCAAAATTAGAAGGCCCTAATGGAGCAGGCTATAATGATGAAGTGGTCAAACTAAAAAAAGAAAAACTTCATCTCAAAGATGAAATGCAAAAAATACTTCAACGAAGTGAAAAATAATGATCTTTTTAAAGCGATGATTAATGTCATCGCTTTTTATGATTAAAAACAAAGATATCACCCCATAAAGATGCATAATTAATGTATCTTTTGTTTTTTAGGGGTTCAACATGTCATCAATTCACGGTCATGAAGTTTTACAAATGATCCTTTCTTCAGACATTGCTTTTACCAAAGCGTCACTTATTGATGCTATTCATCAGAAATTTGGCAATGACTCTCGATTTCATACTTGTTCAGCTGAAAATATGACAGCAACTGAATTAGTTGATTTCTTAGAAAAGAAAGGAAAATTTATTCCTGCTGAAGGTGGCTTTACGACAAGTGAAAATAAAATTTGTCGTCATTGATAAATATACTGTTTAAAATTCGATTGCCAGTGATTTCCGTTTCTAGTTAATGTGCTTTTAACTTTAAAAAATAAAAGACCATTATTTCTGGCAATCGTAAGGACTTTATTTATTGAACTTTAATCTTCATCTGTTTGTAACCAAGAATCATCTTCCCAAACACTTTGAATAAGTTCCATAATGTGTTCGTGTTTAGTTTCATCTTTTATGCCTGTAACTTGAATTGAGTTCATGCTACTGAAGGCGATACGAAACTGCATATCGGGGTATTCTGGAATGATCTTTTTTCTTAATTCGTGTTCTAAAAGCGGAAATAATGAGTCGGTTATCTTAGATTGTTTATTAAATAAAATTTCCACACGCATTGGTTTCACCATTTAAAGGCAAATAAACTGTATATAAACACAGTATTATATTCTAGGAAAAAAGAAAAGCCTTTTTACTAAATTTTTTTCATCATAGTTCATTAAATAATTTTTTAGCGTCTCTATAGGCTTAATGATAAGATGCATAATAAATGCAACATATTACTAAGAGAGAAGGATATGTCAGGAAAAAGAATTTCTCGTGAAAAAGAAACTATTCAAAAAATGGTTTCTCTTTATGCAAAATCACACCCTGAGACCGACTCAGATTATTATCAAAAATTAATCGATTACGCCTACAACCGATTAGATAAATGTCGCTATGGTGAAGATAAACCCGCCTGTAAACAGTGTCCCATCCATTGTTACCAACCTATAAAAAGAGAAACCATGAAACAAATCATGCGTTGGGCTGGTCCACGGATGCTGATTTATCATCCAATTTTGGCAATACGTCATCTTATTGATGATAAAAAACCGGTACCTCCGCTTCCTGAAAAAAAGCGTACTATTCGTTCAACTGAAAAATGAAGTCAGATTTCTTCAATCGATATAAAACATGTTCCGCTAAAGGGTGGGTTTTATCTAATGCGGGATGAAAGAAGTTATCAGATTGATGCATACCTAATTTTTGCATCACACCTTGAGATGGAAGGTTTGAAACCGCGGTAAAAGCGACAACTTCATCAAGTTCCAACGTTTTAAAAGCAAATCTAAATACGGCTAATGCGGCCTCATAAGTATATCCCTTACGCCAATGCTTTTGTCCTATACGCCAGCCAATCTCTACACAGGGACTAAAAGGTAAAGAGGCTACTGGAATATTTAACCCAACAAAGCCAATAAACTCTTGGTTTTCTTTTAATTCAACCGCCCACATTCCCCATCCATTTTGTTGAATAAATTTTTCACGGATAGTCTCAACCATTTTATCGCTTTCTAATTGAGATAAAGTACGCGGAAAGTAGCGCATTACTTCAGATGAGGAGTTAACTTCATAAAAAAATGGCGCTTTATCACTTTCACGCCATTCTCGTAAGTGTAGTCTAGGAGTCTCTAAATTCATCGTTATTCTCTATTTATACAAAACTAAGGTAATATCGATAAAATAGGACAAGCAAAAAATAATGAAAAGAAAAGAAGACTTATTTTTTATTTTCTTTTAGTTGGTTTTCTACAGGTGCCGTTACTTTATCTTTATTTACATTAGCACTTTCTTTGATTGAAACCACTCGTTGTTGAGCAACTGATTTAGCTTGATGTTCAACTTGCTCTGATTGCCCTGTAAAAATACCACCACGCTTAATAGACATACTTCCACAACGACTAGTACCACGTAACTCCCCATGCTCTAAAATATCTAGATTGTTTGCAGCGCAAATGCCTTTAACAAAACCATCAATAATAATATCAGGAGCCGTTAATTCACCTTCAACTTGTCCTGCATGCATAACACGAATGACACCATCTTTGACATTAATATTTCCCGATACTTTACCCCAAATTTGGATATCGCCATCGACATTAATATCACCTTGAAATACCGTTCCTTTCGCAATAATAGTATACAGTTTCTGCTCTGGCATCGGTTTTTTCTCTTCTGTTATAACTGGCGTAACAGGATCTGCTACTTTTGGTGTTTCAGTTTTACGACTAAACATAGCGGTTTTTTTTAACCTCAAAGTCATGGAATAAATAATAATGCTAAAAATTAGGATTAAGATAATCAAAAACTCTCCAGCCATTTGGGAACGCCAAAAGGCAATTAATGCAAGAGTCCAAATTATCCATATCCCACTAAATATAATATTTCGCAGTGTCCGCTTATTCTCCATAATTAGCTATACCCTACCTCCCTGACAATAAATACACTTATGCATTCATTATTTTAATAAATTTATGCCAAGCATAATGCCAGTAATAAGACTATTATTACCTTTTACTTTATTGATTTGCTCCTTAAAATAAATTGCATTAAATAGAATAAAACTATAAAGCTATTTATTTAAATAACCCAACCACAATGTAATCAATTTGTAAAAATCTTAGTTTTTTGGATAAATATTTTTTAATGCAAATTAACATTATATGTACATACTTATCTTTTTATTTGGGAATTTTATTTAAAAAATTTTAAACTTAACGGCTCTACTCTATTTATTTCCCATAAAATTCTGAGACTACAGTCGCATAAATAAAAAATAATGAGAGAAAAAACTGCTTCTTCTTCATAAAGAACAAACAAATTTTTCATTTTATAGAAACCCATAAAAACGCAGGTTATAATCACGTTAAGTTATTTAAATTAAGTGAAATTAAATTAGTTAAATTTTAGTATTAAATTTTCTTACACATAAAATTCTCAATAAACTAAAATAACATCAACAAACTGATATCAAATAAATCACAATTAAAAAATAAAGAGTATATTTACATTTTAAATGTATTCACTTTTTTTTACACTGTAAAGGGAAAACAATAAACCCAACTATTTGTTATACAATATAATTTAATAATAAAAAAACAAAGTGTAAAATATTTATTACATAAATATACTTAGCATCCTTTATTACTACTGATAAAATCTTTCCTTTTTTAAATTTTCTTTTGCAATTCATTAATAACATCTTAAAATTGACAAACTTACTTATCTTAAATCAGCAATAGAAACTCAATGTCTAATATCTAAAAAAAAACCGCATCAAATTAAAGAAAATATTCTTCTTTTTACTTTTAATAGCGTTTTAATAATAAAGAAGTGTTTTTATAAATACTATTATTTTATTTTTATAAAAATACAATGATACTTATATAATGATTTTTTGGGCGAAAAATGAATACCATACCATGTGATAATAAAAACCAATATGATTGCTTAATTCAAAAGAAATCTTATTTTTATCCACAATACCAAATACTAGAAAATGAGCAAAAAGCACTCTTTATCATACGAAAAAATGCACTTATTTTACAAAACTGCACAGATACAGTAACGGTTAATCAAGATCAGGTTATTTTTTTACAGCAAGGTAATTACACAATAAAAACACCCGCTACAGAGCCAACAGAGATTATTTACATACCTCTCTCTGATGATTTTTTAAGAGATTTCATATCAAAATACAATGATATTCTAAGTCGAATAGAAAGAGATCAGGATTTTTCGAGCGCATTTATCTGTTTTCAAAATTCGCCTCTTATACAATTTTGTAGCAATGGTTTTGAGTATATAACTATTCACTCTTGCCCTGAGACATTTACACAGTTACGAATTGAAGAACTTTTAATCCTTCTGCTTTCAACAGAACAAGGCTCAGACTTAATGGCATTATTGCGCCAACTCAGTCATCGCCAAATAGATCGTTTAAAACTGTTTATGGAAAAAAATCACTTAAAAAATTGGAAGCTCAAACAATTTGCTCGTGAATTTGGTATGGGGTTAACAACATTTAAAGAGCTTTTTAACCATGTTTATGGAACTTCACCAAGAACATGGATCTGCGAAAGAAGGATCATTTATGCACATCAATTACTACTTACCACAGAGATGAGTATCGTTGATATCTCAATGGAATCAGGTTTTTCAAGTCAATCTTACTTTACACAAAGCTACCATCGTCGTTTCAATATGACACCGAGCAAAGCGAGAAACCTTAGATTAAAATTATAAAAAATCTGGTCGATTATCATAATATAAAAAAGCCATTCATCGTTAGAATACTTAGAATTTATTCTTATGAGTGAGTTGTATATCGTGATAAAAGAAAATAGATGCCCTACCCAACCTCATTATTATGGCTACTTAGCGTTACTAAAAAAAATGATGGTTAGCAATGATAAAAAAACTGTAGATAGACTATTTAACCTACAGTTTTCTTTGCATACCAATAGAAGCAATGTCAATGAGCAACAGATAAAAATATTATCTCGCATACTATGCCGTGAAAATTTAGATAGCTTATTACAATCTACTTGGTTTTTACGGAAAAAACATTGCCTTATCGCTATTACTAAAGAGGATATTCGTAACATCATTGAGATTTCCCATTCTTTTCATACACCGCAGTCATATTCTATTTTTACAGTAATGGATTGGGATCAGTCATTAAAAGCAACCGTTAATATCAATGAGCATATGCGCTTAATTCAAGCCATTATAAAACCACTTTTTGTTTGGTGGGTTCAACATATTACACCTCAATTATTCACCCTTTATGAAACAAAAAAAGAACTTGAGTTTCAAATTATGCAGTGTGAAAACATTAAGTCATTTGCAGAAAAACAACTATCAAATACAAAAGACTCTTTTTTATCTTTAGATGATATCAATATTAAACTTAGTACAGATAATGTTAGATTGATTGTTATTGATGATTTATTACAAAAAAGCATTCAGTCACTCTTAGAACATTGGGAAACCGAACCTGCTTTTAATATTGAGATCACAAATACACTAGATTATATACGGGAAGTGACACCGAGTTCTGAATTATTAAAACCTTTATGGAAAATTTTGAATAGTATCCCAGAGTATCCTGAAAATTGTCAGAAACTAAAAGATTGGTTATTAGAAAGGGATCTTTGCTTAAAGAATGATCTATTCTTATGGAAATAAATAAAAACCAGCTCTTCTTTTAACGGAAAAAAAGAGCTGATACTATCATTTAATCATTTTTATTTAACATCTAAAATTTCAATTGTCACGATAGACATTGATTCCGGTGGTACTTGTCCAGGAACACCATTTTTCCCATAACCGCCACCTGGTTTTATATAAATTTTAGCTTTACCATTGATACCAGCTTTAGCAATAAAGGTATTCAGTGGTAATGGTAATTGACGATAAGGTAAAGTAAGTGGCTTAGCTTTATCATAATTAAGCGTTACAGTCCCGTCGGTTAACTCTTCATGCATCGTAAATATAACCGTTTTACCTGTAATTGAATCAACAGGTTTACCCTGTTTTAAAATTTTAAAATAGGTATTATCGTCATACTGTATATAATTTTGTTTTTGAATTTCAGATAGAATAGATTTATTGCGTTGAGCATTATCTTTACCAATAATTGAATATGCATAAGCAAGTTGTCCCGCGATCATTTGCCCTTCACCTGCTATTTTCTCAAGCTGCTCTTTTAATGTTTTATTTTCTTTTAATGCATTGCTTGTTTCAGTATTAGCTTTCACTAATTCAGCTTCTTTTGCCTTAATTTGCTCGTTTAATTGCGTACTCTTTTCTTCCAAAGACAGAGTTAATGCACGTTGAGTTTCAAGCTGTTTGGTGATATCACGCATCTCTTTTTGGGTGTCAGCCAATGTCTTTTCTTGCTGTTTTGATTGTCCAATCGCTTCTGTTTGCTGTTGCTTTAACGCACTAATTTGCTGTGTACTTTCTATATTTTGTTTTTCTAATTGTGCTTTTACATCAGCTAATTGATTACTTAATTTATCAACAACATTTTGCTTTTCAGTAAGTTGCTTTTCCAATAATGCAGAAGCCTTGGCACTTTCTGTTTGACTCACCGTTAGTTGTGCTAATGCAATATTACTTTCTTTAAATTGAGTATCTAATGCCTGATATTTAGCCGACAACTCATTCTGCGCTTTTTCTAATTTAGCAATCAAATTATTTTTATCTGTAATTAAATTATCAACTGCTTTCTCACCTGCAGATAAGCTTTTTTTCAAGTCAGCTAATTCTGTTATTTTATTCTCTAACTGTAATTTTAATTCTGGTATAGCTTTCAGCTTTTCATCAGCCTGCTCTTTTTGTTGTTGAACAGCTAAAAGTGACTTGTTTAGTTGAGTTTGTTCTTGGTTATTTTTTTCAACTTGTATTTTTAATTGTGCTATTTCTTGACGTTGTTCATCAACAAGTTTGTTATTAGCATCTTGTTGTTTTTCTGCTTCTACTACTTTTAATGCAAGCTCTTTAGATAAATCTTCACGTTCTGATGTGATTTTCAATAATGTACTTTGTAGTTTCTCTATCTCTTTTTTCGCAGTGTTATCTTGTAATAATAGTTGTGCCTGCACAAACTGGGATTGAATATCTTCTTTTTCTTTTTTGATAGTTGCTAATTGGCTATGTACATCAGCCAGTTGCTTGGCCAAATTAGTTTGTTCATTGGTTATTGTCGATAACGATTTTTCCAATACTGCTATTTCTTTATTTTTTACAGCTTCTAGCTTGGCTAACTCTTGTTCTTTTTGCTCACGACTACCTTGGAGTAATTGTTCAGCCTGTGCATATTGAGCCTGAACATTTTCTTTTTCTTGCTCGACTTTAGTCAATAATGTTTGTTTTTCATTTAATTGACTTAACAGTTTTTCTTGTTCGGCTTTCGTACTCTCAAGTGAGTTTTGTAACTTATCAAGTTCTTTTTTAGCACTATCATCTTTCAGTAGTGCTTGAGCCTGCAAATACTGGGATTGTAATTGCTCTTTTTCTTGCTCAAGTTGAGTAAACTTTACTTCTAAATTTTTAAGTGTTTCTGATTGTTTTTCAAAATCTTGCTGTTGTTTTGCTAGTTCTGTGTTTTTTGCAGTTGTTGCACTTAACACATTTTCTTTATCTGCTAATTGCTTAATTAATAAATCACGTTCTTCTTTTGTTTCTTCCAGGTCTGTTTGTAGCTTGGCAACAGCTTGTTTCAATGTATCATCATTGAGTAAGTTATTTGCAGTCGCTAATTTTTCTTCTGTTTCAGCCAGCGATAGTTCCAATTGCTTAATTTGGTTATTCGCATTTTGAAGTTTTTCTAAATGTTCCTTTAACGCTACTGTTTGCTCTGTATATTTCTGATACAGAGTTTGATATTTATTTCTTGTGTCGGCTAAACGATTCAACAACATTTTATTAAAAAGAGGTTGTTTATGATCAAGCACAGAGCGATTAAATTGATATGCAAAATGGAAAGGAATTGCAGTCACAGAATAAAATGTGCCTGGAATAATATCTAATAAGAAATTTTCATTTTGTTGAGGTTTTGAATAGTTTTCTTTCGAATAAAGCGCTAACGGGTTATAGACCGTAGCATTATTTCTATACTGATATCGATTAAGATCTTCAGGTGTAAACTGAGGTTTAATCGGAACAAATGAAAGTAAGGGAGTCAAATAGCGAGTATTATCACTCTTAAATTTAGAATAATCCGCAGGTAATATTGGGCAATTTTCAGCCAGCGTGATATCAGGTGTCTCTACTGACTCGACCACCTGATTATCTTTTTTTATTTGTACAGAAGGCTTAACTCGTTGCTCTGGCTTGTTTTGTTGAGATACCGTTGTTGTGCGGTTTACTCCACGATTAGCCTGACCGGTTCTCGTTGACGATGAAATTGTAGCAGATGTTTTAGGCTCAATTTTAATTGGCTCTTGCGTTTCAAAATAACGGTCAAAATCTTCAATAACAGAATTAAACTCATTATTGGCAAACGACAGTGTTGGAAACAGCATAAAAGCGAGACAAACACTCTGCTTTAATTTCATAGTAATTATTCACCTAGTTTTTTCAATGTCGAATTAACAGACATAATCGACAGATAGCGAACTTTTGCACACAAAACTTCTGTTTTTGATTCAATACTCATTTTTAGTAAATCTAAGCTATCTTTACTTGCCGTGTCTTGAACACTACGGTACATCGCATTAATTTCACTAATTTCTTTAAATGAACTCATCATAGATTGATAGTCCGATGGAGAAAAAGTTTTTAGAGAATCAAGTTGTTTAATACAAGCGCTTTGTGGTGCTAATCCTAATTTTCTTGCATCTACACCACTATCAACAGATCCTGCTGTAGGTGTCATAGAAATCGGTTGTGCTGTTGCTACTGGCTGAGTCATAGCAACGGGCTGTGTTGCTTGAGCTTGCACCGGTGCTGGCGTCTCAACTGGACGTGTTTGATCTGACCAAACACACCCAGATAAAGCGAGAATGCTGGTTGTTATAAATACAGCAAGGACATTCTTTTTATTTTGTAATAAGGACATCATTTTTCCTTAATCCCGATCAGACTTAAAAATAAGAGCATATGAGTTGTCGCATTTTAAGCCATTTTATTATAATTTTCTATTACCTACTGCATACTAAATAAATAGGCTAACACTCAAGGTTGCAATGAGTGCTCCTATCATTTCATTTATTTTTTCTTGAAACACTACCTACATCACACTAAAGATGTCATTTTTTGAATGTCGGATTTATTTAGTAAAAATGTTGTCATATAAAATGGTTATTTTTTATTTCAGTAAAATAATACCAGATAATAATAAAAATAATAATACTAATTTTATCATTTGTTTACACCATTTACGTGTGATAATTAAGCTTATATTTTGTTTTCGTTCTTTAACGACTAAGATAAAATCAAGAAATGAGTATTAGATATTGTCACTGATATTTTTTCTATCCTTCAATATAGGAGAAGTAAGATGAATCATTTTAAAATAGGTATTGTTGTCGGTAGTTTAAGAAAAGAGTCGTATAACAAACAAACCGCAAATGCATTAGTTAAGTTATTCCCTAAAGAGTTTACTTACGAATTTATCGATATCGGTAACCTTCCTCTCTATAACCAAGATGATGATAATCATACACCTCCTACTGTTATCAGTTTCAAGCAACGTGTAAAAGAGTGCCAAGGCATTATTTTTGTCACTCCAGAATATAATCGTTCTATTCCTGGTGTCCTCAAAAATGCGCTAGACCAAGCATCCCGCCCCTATGGAATGAATGCTTGGGATAAAATTCCTGCTGGTATTATCGGGGTTTCAATCGGTAATATTAGTACAGCTATAGCACAACAGCATCTACGTAACTCGTTATCTTTCTTAAATATGCCGACCTTAAATCAGCCTGAGTGTTACCTGAAGTGGTATGATGAAATGGTCGAAGATGGAGAATTTTCTGAAAAAACAGCACGTTTTATGCAAAATTGGGTTGATGCTTATGTCGCTTTTGTAAAACAAAATAATCAATAATCTATACCTCTAAAAAGAGCTTTGTGTTTTTAATACATTGCTCTTTTTTTATTTTCATTTTTTGACTATCAAAAAAATAAAGTATTCTGTTTTTCATCTAATAATAAATCGCTACTGATAAAAGTTTTAATATTTGCTGAATAACACTGAATAATATAACTCCTCATTTAAATATTAAACAACACATTAAGACTAATTTAGACCATCTTTAAAAGATGCTTATTACAATTATAATTAAAATGCTTATTATATAAGCAAAAGTTAAGTGTTTTAAATAAAAACAGATACAAGATCAAAATGCACCACATCGCTCAGTCATCTAAAAGTTGGAAAGTATCAATAAAGCTATATCAATATTTATTGGTAGAATTTAGAAATTAGTAATTATTTCTAATATTTTATATTAGATTAGAATATTAGGCATAATGTGCGATACATCTCTAAATAATATACTTCAATAATTGTGATAAACAAAAAAATTACCTATATTACTCATCCATTAAATACTGGCAGGTAAATCATGGATAAAAATTTAAAAGAAATTGAGTGCGAAATTGCGGCACTAAAAATTGTTATCAAATCTTTACTTTCCACGCTAAGTGATAAACAAAGAAGAGATATGCTAGGCAATATATCTATTGTAATTGAAGACACATCAAATCGATATCCTCAGCTTAATGAAGTTATTAACTTAACAGAGCAATATGTAAAAAAACTCACTCAAGCTTAGTGAAGAAAGTTATTCAATTTTATGTTTACCAAAATATTATAGGGTGCATATTGCATCCTACTTCTTTTGTTATATAGGATATGCATTAATTTCTTCCCATTAATGCAATCTTAAGTGAAATTCATTAAGTTATTATTTCCTAGCTCAAATATTCCCAATTTTATTTTTCAATAAAATCATCATAAAACTATTGCTCCTTTTGGCTGATTTATTTTTTCCTTGGTTTTACTTAAGCAATTAATTAATATAAAAAATAGTTAATCACACAGTAATGTAGCATTGTTTTTGAGGGGCATATGGAAAAAAAAGTTGTCAATATAGAGTATGAAATCGCAGCATTAAAAGTAGTATTAAAAGCATTGTTATTGACTTTAACAGACAAACAAAAAGAAGTCGCAATTCAAGATATAAACAAAACCGTCAATGATGCCTACATTAATCATCCTCAATACAAAGATGTTATAAGCAAAACAGAACAATATATAAAAAAAATGATCTAAAAATCTGGCGCTATATCATCCACACACCTCTTTTTATTATTATTATTTATCTTGAGGTAAATTATATTAGCGCCTTTAGAAAATTAAAATCATCTTAAAGAAAACATAATCAATGATTGATTGACTATAAGAAACAAAATAGAAAATATTCTACAATTTATTAAAAATAAAATAAAATAAAATAAAATAAATGAGTTTACTCTTTATAAATAGTCTGTTTTTTATAAAATTTTTTTATTTTTTTAATGGATTTAGAAAAATTATTATCATATTGATACTCAGTCAATGATTGGTTAACTGATTGAGTAAATGTTTATCAATATTGAATAAATATAGAATTATATATATCTTTTTTATTTTATCTATGCGTCTAACGAGTAAAAACTTACCACCTTAGACACATGACTTATGGAAGTATCTCGATATTAATGATGCACAAGATTGAATTTTTGTACTGATAATTGTAATTCTTCGGTCTGTCTTTCTAATGAAATGGCCGCTGCTGAGACCTGTTCAACCAAAGAGGCATTTTGTTGCGTCACACTGTCCATTTGAGTAATAGCAACACTTACTTGACCAATACCTTTACTTTGTTCCTCTGATGCAATAGTGATTTCTTTCATTATTGAAGTAACCTGTTTTACTCCTGTCAAAATATCTTCCATTGTTTTTTCCATATCACTCACTAAACAGGCACCTTTTTTCACTCGTGTCGTTGAGTCAGCAATAAGTACTTCAATCTCTTTAGCGGCTTTTGCGCTATCTCCCGCTAAATTGCGCACTTCATTTGCCACTACCATAAAACCTCGACCATGAGCGCCAGCCCTAGCCGCTTCTACCGATGCATTTAGTGCAAGTATATTTGTTTGAAACGCTATATTATTGATAACATTAATAATATCAGCAATTTTGCTTGAACTATCAGAGATCCCATCCATCGTTGTGACGACAGATTCAGCTAACTCATTACCTTTTTCAACAGTGACTGACGCCACTTCAGCTAATTCTCTTGCTTGGTAAGCATGCTCCATATTTTGATTAACCGCAGCGGTAATTTCTTCCATACTTGCGGCTGTTTGCTCTAATGCCGTCGCTTGTTCTTCAGTACGAGATGCCAAATCATTATTCCCTTTCGCAATTTCAGATGCACCTCGATAAATGCTGTCACTTCCCTGACGGATAGTGCTCACTGCCTCATGTAAGCTATTTTGCATTCCATTTAATAATGGTATTAATCGCCCTGCACAGTTATTACCAAAATGCTCTAGTGGTTGACTAAGATCACCCTCTGTAATTTTTACAAAATGCTGGCGAATACTTTCTAATGGTTTTTGTAACATGGACACCAAGTAACGGTCGGTGAGAATAAGAATAATCCCACCTAAAATTGCGCTAATAAAAATAACAATTTGAGTTATTTCAATAAGTTCATCAACCTCTTCTATCGTTCTATCAATTTTTATATTTGCAATTTGATTAAATTTTTCAGTAATGTCACCAAATTCGCGACTTAATGCAGGAGTGACATTTCTAGCATGTTGCTCATATTCTTCAATAGTGCCATTTAATGCGAGTGCCATTTGTTTTTTAACTCCTTGTTCAAAAAGAGCTAACCAAATCTCCATCAATTCTTGAGAGGTATTTGCATCCATAGGCCCTGGAGAAACCGATTTCATATATTCGATCTGTTTTTCCATGTTCTCCATTGCGATTTGAGCTTGTGCAAAGTCAACTTCTTTACCCTCTGCTTTTTGTTCTACCAAACGATTAAGCCGTGAAGTAAAACGAAAGTATTGGTCATTTCCCTGACTAAGTGCGGCCATTTGCTTTATTATTTGATTATCAGCCTGATTGCCTTCAGATATTTGTGATAGTGACCATGCGCTATAAAGACTTACACCGCCAAATAACACACATAAAGTACCCAGTATTACTATCATCATCATACGAATAGTAATGTTACGAAGTTTCTGCATCGAATTTCTCAACTAGCAAGATAAAGTAATCCCAATAGGGCGTAATGTACTTTTATCGACATCTTTTCAATTTATTTTAATTTTTTACTAATTTTTTTTATAAATTGATTTTTTGTTTTCTATACATAAAAAGGGTTAGTTAAGATAAGCAAAAACGTTACTTATGTATCATTTTTTATAACCTTAAATAAAAAACAAAAAAAATCATTTAAAATCAACAAACTATAAAATTAGCGACTTGAAAAACAAATAAGAAGTATTAAAGAGATAAAAGGATAATTGAAGGGAAAGATAAGGTTTAGAATATTCTTAATTAGCTAAAAGTAGAGCAAGGATAACCTAACTACAAGTTAATGTAATATACCCTAGTACTTTGAAAGGAAAAATGTCAATAGGCTTATTTTTGACTTCTCGCATATTGTCATCAACTACAATATATGTTTGAGCGATACAACCATCTTGGAATAATAAGGCATCTTTTTGAATGAAAGACTTTAGCGGTTGATATTCTTTTGAACCACTACTAAAATTTTTTATGTCTATGATATTGATTTAAAGGAAGAATGATTAGGTTAGGTTGTAATAATTCCATTTTAGTTCAATAACCTAGCCTAAATTTAAACTATGCATTTTTTGATGTTTCTTGGCGATCCTGGCGTGCATTTTCTGAAGAATGTTTAGTATTAGGTTTAGAGTTCTTTATTTGCTTAAGCATTTGTTCTGCATCTTTTCCCGTCAGGATGGTACGACCGAACGTACTACTTGTAATAGCCATTTTAACCTCCTGCGTTAAGATTGGTATATTAGGTATGTAAAATATCAACTTAATGTTGTATACAGATTAAGCAATCGAATTTATGGGATCAAGAAAATTCACGATGAAAAGTTGGAGCGGGCGAAGGGAATCGAACCCTCGTATAGAGCTTGGGAAGCTCTCGTTCTACCATTGAACTACGCCCGCACTTGATTTTGCTGATTATACGCCCCCTTTATTGAACAGCAATCCCCTTCTTATTCAAATGATTATTTTGTCATCATAAAAAATATAATGTTTTGTTATTAAAAGTAAAAAAGCCACCTTTCGGTGGCTTTATCAATAACTTATTTTTTGTTAAATAAATGATTTATTTAAAATAATAATTATTTATTAGGACGCATTGCCGGGAATAAAATGACATCACGGATAGTGTGGCTGTCAGTAAATAACATTACCATACGGTCAATACCAATCCCTAAGCCAGCTGTTGGCGGTAAACCATGTTCTAATGCCGTAATATAGTCGTGGTCAAAGAACATCGCTTCAGCATCACCTGCTTCTTTTTGGCGAACTTGATCTTCAAAACGCTCTGCTTGGTCTTGTGCATCATTAAGCTCAGAGAAACCATTACCAATCTCACGACCACCAATAAAGAATTCGAAACGGTCAGTGATAAATGGATTATCGTCGTTACGACGAGCTAATGGTGAAACTTCTGCCGGGTATTCAATGATAAATGTAGGTTGAATTAAGTGACTTTCTGCAACTTCTTCAAAAATTTCACACTGAACACGGCCTAAACCCCAGCTTTTCTCAATCTTAATACCAATAGATTGAGCAATAGCAACTGCTTTATCCATATCATCAAGATCAGCCATAACAGTTTCTGGACGATATTTGCAGATAGCTTCTTTCATGGTTAATTTGGCAAATGGTTTGCCAAAATCAAATTCTTGGTCACCGTATTTCACTAACGAAGAGCCCAGTACATTTTCAGTTAATGTACGGAATAATTCTTCCGTTAATTCAATCAAGTCACGGTAATCTGCATACGCCATATAGAGTTCCATCATAGTGAACTCTGGGTTATGACGCGGTGATACCCCTTCATTACGGAAGTTACGGTTGATTTCGAATACGCGATCAAACCCACCCACAACTAAACGTTTTAAATATAACTCAGGTGCAATACGCAGATACATATCAATATCTAACGCATTATGATGAGTAATAAACGGACGTGCACTTGCTCCACCAGGAATGGTTTGCATCATTGGCGTTTCAACTTCCATAAAACCTTTGTTCACCATAAATTGACGGATACCCGCCATAACTTGTGAACGAATTTGGAAAGTTTTACGTGATTCTTCGTTAGAAATCAGGTCTAAATAACGCTGACGATAACGCATTTCTTGGTCAGCTAAACCGTGGAATTTATCCGGTAACGGGCGCAGTGCTTTAGTTAATAAACGCACTTCTGTACAGTGAACACTTAATTCACCTGTTTTCGTTTTGAAAACACGACCACGAGCACCTAAGATATCGCCAAGATCCCATTTTTTAAATTGCTCGTTGTAGATACCTTCTGGTAAATCATCACGAGAAACATAAAGCTGAATACGACCACCCATGTCTTGCAATGTAGCGAAAGATGCCTTGCCCATAATACGGCGAGTCATCATACGACCTGCAATAGCAACTTCCACATTCGCTGCTTCTAACTCTTCTGCACTCATTGCATCATACTTTTGATGTAATTCGTCAGATAATGCATCTCTGCGGAAATCATTTGGGAATGCGTTACCATTATCACGTAAAGCGGATAATTTTTCGCGGCGTGTTTGCAGTTCGTTATTTAAATCAGGTGCCTGCTCCGCACCTTGTTGCTGTTGCGACATGTTTTTCCTCACAGGCCCGCTTTTAAGCTAGCTTCAATAAATTTATCAAGATCACCGTCTAACACTGCTTGTGTATTGCGTGTTTCCACACCAGTACGTAAATCTTTAATACGTGAATCATCAAGAACATAAGAACGAATTTGACTACCCCAGCCAATATCGGATTTATTATCTTCCATTACTTGCTTGTCTGCATTTTTCTTCTGCATTTCTAGCTCGTATAACTTCGCTTTCATCTGCTTCATTGCCTGATCTTTGTTCTTATGCTGAGAGCGATCATTTTGGCATTGAGTGACAAGACCTGTAGGAACGTGGGTTATACGTACCGCAGATTCTGTTTTGTTAACGTGCTGCCCACCCGCACCTGAAGCACGATAAACATCAATACGTAAATCAGCTGGATTGATTTCAATATCAATATTGTCATCAACTTCTGGGTAAATAAAGGCAGAGCTAAATGAGGTATGGCGACGGCCACCTGAGTCAAATGGGCTTTTGCGAACTAGGCGGTGAACACCTGTTTCTGTACGCAACCAACCATAAGCGTACTCACCAATAATTTTGATAGTCGCTGATTTTAATCCTGCAACATCACCGTCAGATTCTTCAATAATTTCCGTTTTAAAGCCTCTTGATTCAGCCCAGCGTAAGTACATGCGCATCAGCATACTTGCCCAATCTTGCGCTTCTGTACCACCAGAGCCTGCTTGCAAATCAAGGTAGCAATCCGCACTGTCATATTCACCAGAGAACATGCGACGGAATTCTAATTGCTCAAGCTTTTTATTTAACACATCTAATTCAGCAATGGCTTCGTTAAATGTCTCTTCATCATCAGCTTCAACCGCTAGTTCAAGTAAACCAGAAACGTCTTCTAGTCCTTGGTCTAATTGGTCGATAGTTTCTACGATAGCCTCAAGAGATGAACGCTCTTTTCCCAATGCTTGCGCCCTTTCTGGCTCATTCCACACATCAGGTTGTTCTAATTCAGCGTTAACTTCTTCTAAACGCTCTTTCTTGGCATCATAGTCAAAGATACCCCCTGAGAACATTTGTTCTTTCAGAGACTTCTTCAATTTGGTGTTTTACTGGGTTGATTTCAAACATGCTTTTTCGTCTTTATGTTGTTTTCAAAAACAATTGGAATAAATTTTGAACCGCATATTGTAACGGATATATCCACGGGTTTATAGCATTTATATACAATTGTCTACTCAATAGTTGTTGCCATAACAACGCTTTTACTTTATATCACAATAAATTGCTTAAATTATTCGAATTAACAAGGCCAAATGTGCTCAACAAGTAATTGTGCATTTCTTTGCCCTCTAAATTCATTCACATCTAATCGATAAGCTAATTCAACTGTTTTAATACTGTTATCAGGCCAAATATTGATATCAACATTAAATGCAATGGCATCAATCATCAGATGACTATTTACAGGCTGAAGCATCATTTTTAAATGCTTACTCCCTACAATACGCTGTTGCAACAACATAAATTTGCCGTCAAATAATGGCTCAGGGAAAGCTTGCCCCCATGGGCCTGCTTCTCTTAGCATTTCAGCAATAGGTAGCGATAATTGATTTTCTGTTAGTTCACCATCAGATAAAATAACACCTTGCAACTGCTCGTCAGAAACCAATTCAGACATTAAAGACGAAAAATGACGCTGAAATAGCGGGAATTTATCTTCTTCAAGTGAAAGTCCTGCCGCCATTGCATGCCCACCAAACTTAAGCATTAATCCAGGGTTTAAAGTATTTAATCGTTCTAGTGCATCCCTAAGATGTACACCACTGATTGAACGACCGGAACCTTTTAATAGACCATCACCGCTAGGTGCAAAAGCAATAACAGGACGATGTAATTTTTCTTTAATACGAGACGCTAAAATACCCACAACACCTTGATGCCATTCAGGATGATAAATCGCTAAGCCATTCGGCAAGTCATGTTGAGTGCCCATAAATTGGCGGAAAATAGAGGAGGCTTCTTCTTGCATACCCGCTTCAATTTCACGACGCGTTTGATTTAAACCATCAAGTTCATTAGCAATTTCACGCGCAGAGCCAATATTATCCGTTAGAAGCAGAGCAACGCCTACTGACATGTCATCAAGACGCCCCGCAGCATTTAAACGTGGCCCTAAAGAAAAACCTAAGTCACTGCTTACCAGCTGAGATAGCTCCTTACGAGAAACTTCAGTAAGTGCTTTTATCCCTACACAACAGCGACCAGCTCGAATACGACGTAATCCCTCATAAACAAAAATGCGGTTATTCTCATCAAGAGGAACGACGTCTGCCACGGTTCCTAATGCAACTAAATCGAGAAAATCAGCCATATTTGGACGTGCTAAATTGTGTTGCTCAAACCAACCTAATTTTTCTAATTCAGCTCGTAATGCCGTCATTAAATAGAAAGTAACACCAACACCAGCTAATGATTTAGATAAGAAATCACAATCAGCCAAATTAGGATTAATAATCGCATCAGCAGCTGGTAATGTTTGCCCCGGCAAATGGTGGTCTGTTACTAGGACTCGAATACCGCATTCATGGGCAGTCTCCACACCTTCAAAAGATGAAATGCCATTATCAACAGTGATAATGAGATCAACCCCTTTTTTTGCAACATCATGAACAACTTGAGAGCTTAAGCCATAACCATCATCAAAGCGATTGGGAATATGATAGCTTACTTGTTTAAATCCCATTTGGCGTAATGCTTTGATGGCCAGTGCTGTACTGGTTGCACCATCGGCATCAAAGTCACCGACAATCACGATACGAGATTGCTGTTTTAAGGCCTCAATGAGCAATGTAAGTGCTGTTTCAATTCCAGTTAATGCTTGATAATGAAGTAAGCCTTTTAACGAGCGTTCTAGTTGAACTTCGGATGTTATTCCACGATTAGCATAAATCTGTCGTAATAAAGGATCTAAGTGATCCGGCAATTGGGTTGCCTGTGCAATTCGACGACGTAGTGTCGGTTCAATAGTGACCATAAAACGTGATTACTTCTCTTTTTTATCTAATAATTCAATAAGGTTTTGAGCAGAAATATACCCGCCATAAATACTCGCATTAGGTAACACAATAGCAGGTGTACCTTGAATTCCCATCATGGTACCTAATTTAAAATGTTCATTAATATTAATTTTTTTACATTCATCAATGGGAATAATTTTGTCACCTTTAAATGCACTGTCTAATGATTTATTAGGGAAGCCGCTACACCACACAGCATTCATTTCTTTACTCACTATATTATTGCCAACACCATTACGAGGAAATGCTAAATAACGTACTGTTATCCCCTGTTTATTTAACTCAGGTACTTCTTGGTGAAGTTTTTGACAGTAAGGACAACTAATATCAGTAAAAATGGTGATCACATGGCGTTCATTACGCGCTTTATAAACGATCATTTCATTTTTAAGTGAATCTACTTTTTTCATAATAACTTGATTGGCAATACTAACAGGTTCACCACTGCTGATATTATAAATAGGGCCTGCTGTTAGGTATTTACCATCGTCAGTTATATAAAAAATACCTTTATCTGATAACACTGCATTTAATCCAACAATCGGGGTTGGTTGAATGCTTTCTGCTTTAATTTGCATTTTAGCCAGTTGTGCTTCAATAGAAGCATTGTCAGCAAGCACAGGCATTGACACCATACTTAATAGTATTGGCAACCAGAGTAATTTCTTTTTCATTTAAATTCCTATTTAATGCCAGCGTGTTGGTGGCTATCCCCTTGGATGATGTTGCTGATGAAGCACTTTCAAGCGCTCTGTTGCAACATGGGTATAAATCTGTGTTGTAGAGAGGTCACTGTGCCCCAATAACATCTGTACAACACGCAAGTCTGCTCCATGATTTAAAAGATGTGTTGCAAATGCATGGCGCAACACATGGGGTGATAACTTTTCAGTATCAATTCCAGCAATCACAGCATAATGTTTTATCCGATGCCAGAAAGTTTGTCGTGTCATTTTTTGCCCTCTTAGGCTAGGAAAAACGATATCATCTGTTTTTCCTTGCATTAAAGTGGGTCTTCCATATTGCAGATATTGTTCTAACCAGTAAATAGCCTCTTCCCCTAAAGGGACTAATCGTTCTTTATCACCCTTACCGATCACTCTTAATACACCTTGCCGTAAGCTGATATCAGAAAGAGATAATCCCACTAATTCAGAAACCCGAAGTCCACAGGCATAAAGCACTTCAAGCATTGCTTTATCACGTAATTCTAATGGCTCATCAATACAAGGCGCATTAAGTAAATCATCCACTTGCCGTTCACTTAAATCTTTAGGTAAACGTTTTGGCAATTTTGGGGTTGAGAGTAATGCACTAGGATCATCTAAGCGTAATTTTTCACGATAAAGATATTGAAATAATCGACGCATTGTACTGAGCAAACGAGCAGCACTACTGGCTTTATAGCCTTCATCAAGACGCGTCGCGAGAAAAGATTGTAAATCCAAGGTGGTCACAGATAACCAATCCGATTGATGATGTATAAGCCATTGACCTAATGCTTGTAAATCTAAGCGATAAGAACTGAGTGTATTGGCTGATAATCCTTGTTCTAACCAAATATTGTCGAGAAATTGCTCAATGATAATATCTGTATCTTCATGAGTCTGCGTTGTTTTTTTTATCGATAATTTGGTTTGTGGCACAGTCTTACTCTCCTGCTCTTTAGTTTATTGCCTTTACATTATGCCTTATAAAACTTTTTTTCTGATACAATAGTGACCTTTATTGGCAAAAATATCCTAAAAATCTTTATGAAAATTGGTCTATTTTACGGTTCTAGCACCTGTTACACCGAAATGGCGGCAGAAAAAATTCGTGATATTCTCGGTGAAGAGTTCGTTGATCTTCATAATGTTCAAGAGTGTGATATCACGCTTATGGAGCAATATGACATTCTTATTTTAGGTATTCCCACTTGGGATTTTGGCGAAATCCAAGAAGATTGGCTCAACATTTGGGAAACATTGCCAACATTAAATTTAAAAAACAAACTTATTGCGATGTATGGAATGGGTGACCAAGTCGATTACAGCGAATGGTTTCTTGATGCACTAGGTATGCTTTACCATCATTTATTGCCAAGTGGCGTTAAATTTATTGGGTTCTGGCCTGTTGATGGATATGAGTTTGTCAGTCCAAAACCATTATCAGATGATGGTAAGCATTTTGTTGGCCTTGCATTAGATGACGTTAATCAATTTGAAGAAACTGATGAACGTTTATCACAATGGTGTATGCAAATTTTACGTGAAATAGAAGAAAATTTATAAATAGAATGCCCAGAGATTAAATATCTGGGTATTGCATTAACAGTTGCGAAAAATTACGCCATTCATTTTCAGTCATGCTATCAAAAGCGACCCATAACGTGATTTGTTTTTTATTCAAAATAGAGGTCAACGTTATTTGAGTACCAAATCGACTAATCCAGGGACGCTTTGTAATTTGCCACTCATGAAGTTTCCATTGCACTCGATTACCATTCAGTAAAGCAAAATCACCTTTGATTCGACTAATATTTTTTTGCGTAAAATACCAGCTTCCAATCAAAAATAGTAACAAAGGCACCCAAATATAAATAAAATCGGGAGGCCATGGATATAGCAATAAGCCTATTTCAAAAGCAACATAGATTGCCGTTGAAAAGAGTTGTGTAAACCATGACACTGTAAGATGCGATTTCCATAAGATCACGAGTTATATTAACTCCTGCTTTAGTTCTATACCGATATAAATAACGTTAAAGAATAACCTATTTATAATGTAACTTCTTTTTTAACCTTGTAAATAGTTTACCTTACATTTTAGATTTAATTTTTTATTATTTATGACTATTTTATACTTAATCAAAAAAACAATTTAATAATAAGTACGTAATCTTTATTCTTTTTAAATTGCTGTTTTAATAAAATGAGCATACCTGATTTACTAAATACTCAGAAGATAATCATGAAAAAAGATCATTTAAACGATGATTTATAGAGATAACACGCATTTTTATCGCAAACCTGTTTTTTATTTCATCACATTTTAGAACATAACTAATATTATTTTTATATAAAAATAAAAAACGCCTTTATTAGATAATAAAGGCGTCTTTATAACCAATAAAAATTATTATTTAGCCTATCGCTGATTTTATACGTTTTTTTTATTAATATTTATCAACGATCTCTGCCATTCTCGCCCGATTACGCTCTTGGATTAACTTCACCATATAATAGAGCGATTCATCGTCAGGACGACCATGATTCATTAACCAGTTAAATAAATCAGGATCTGCACATTCGAGTAAACGAACAAAAAGCGCTTTATCGTTATCAGATAACGTATCGTACTCATTTTCGAAAAAAGGCATGATAGAAATATCCAGCTCGCGCATTCCACGGCGACATGCCCAGTTAATTCGTGCTTTATTCTCTATATCGATAGTCATACTCTGCTCTTTACATTGTTCAAATCAAGAAATACTACGATTTCTTCCTACCTCGATGATAGTCTTATCACGAAATTTTTAACATCAAAATGATCACAGTTTGCAGGTTTCGTCTCATAGACACCATATTGAATACACTCTTAATGGTCATCTGTCAGGTTCATTTTCTGTGCGTTATAAATAATAATGACTTGCATTGTCTCGTGACTCTTTTACCATAACTGATGTATCTGATTAATTTAATCGCTGGTGACATCATGACTCAAAATTCGACTCAGGCTAAACGCCCTCATGCGGCAATCAATTTACCGTTAACACTGATTTCTTTAGATGAATGGTCACTGATAACAGCAACCGGTGCTGACAGTGAAAAATATCTACAAGGCCAATTAACAACCGATATTACAGCACTTCCTGCAACCACGCATACACTATCAGCACACTGTGAAGCAAAAGGAAAAATGTGGAGCACATTACGCTTTTTCCATATGCAAGACGGTTTTGCTTATATTTTGCGTAAGAATGTCGCACAAAAACAACTGACTGAATTAAAGAAATACGCAGTATTTTCAAAAATAACCCTAGCCGAAAATACACAAGCCGTATTATTAGGATTAGCAGGGCAAGGCGCAGCTCAGGCTTTAGCTGACTATTTTCCTAATATTCCTCGCAAAGCGAATGAAGTCGTTAATCACGATAATACTTATATTCTTCAATTACCTTTACCTACTGAGCGCTTCTTAATTGTCACTGACGAAGAAACAGCAAAAAATCTAGCCACGACATTAAAAGCTGAAACAAGTGATAGTGAACAATGGTTAGCTTTAGATATTGAAGCTGGATACCCTATTATTGATACCCCAAATATCGAACAGTTCTTACCTCAAGCAACAAACCTACAAGCATTACCTCTGAGCATCTGCTTTAAAAAAGGCTGTTATACTGGTCAAGAAATGGTCTCTCGTGCGAAGTTCAGAGGTGCCAATAAACGTGCTATGTATCTATTATCTGGTGGTAGTACTGAGTTACCAGAAATTGGCGGTAGTATTGAGTGGCAATTGGGTGAAGATAAATGGCGTAAAACGGGCACTGTATTAAGTGCTGTACGTATGGCTGACAATACTATCCTTACAGAAGTTATTATGAATAACGACATGGAAGCTGACAGCGTATTTCGTGTCCAAGGCGACAACATCAGTCGCTTATCCATTAAACCTCTTCCTTATTCTTTAGAAGAAGAGTAACTCTTATTTAAATCAGAATGGATTTTTATGACACAACAACCTAATGGGGCTTTTGGCCCCTTTTCAGAGACTATTAATTTCATTATGGAATTAGATAAACTTAAACGTGTTTATCGTAAAAATAATGTGTTAGACAATAGCCGTTCTGAAAATACGGCAGAACATAGCTGGCATTTTGCGGTTGCCGCAATGAGTTTCCAACCTTATGCAGGCAATATTGATATGGGACGTGCTATTCAATTAGCTTTAGTCCACGATATCGTTGAGATCGACGCTGGTGACGTTATGGTGTATGACGTTGCTGCTCGTGAAGCAATCAAAGAACACGAGCAAAAAGCCGCAAGACGCATTTTTGCTTTATTACCATCCCCACAAAGTGAATATTTCCTCAATTTATGGCTGGAATATGATGCTGCTGAAACACCTGAATCTCAGTTTGCTAATATTCTTGATCGCGCCATGCCAATGCTGATGAACTTACATAATGAAGGTCAAAGTTGGGTGGAAAATAATATCCGCTTAGAACAAGTATTAGCGCGCAACCTGTTTATTGAAAAACAGTGGCCAGAGTTTTGGCAATATCTCTACCCTCAATTATTAGAGGCGCAGAAAAAAGGCTGGTTGAAGTAACAACAAAAAAATACCGATGGCTAACTTAACCATCGGTATTTAATTTAGAAATATTGTTAGATTAAAGCTTATTCGTAATCACTAATTGGCGCACATGAACAATGTAAATGACGATCGCCATATACATCATCAAGACGTTTAACCGCTGGCCAATATTTGCTTTGTTTCGTTGCTTCACTTGGAAACACAGCACATTCTCGGCTATAACTGTGTGACCACTCTTGTACTAATTCATATTGTGTATGAGGTGCATTAACTAATGGATTGTCACCAATTGGCCATACGCCTTTATCTACCTGTGCAATTTCAGCTCGGATAGAAAGCAGCGCTTCAATAAAGCGGTCAATTTCTACTTTACTTTCTGATTCTGTCGGCTCAATCATCAATGTACCCGCAACAGGAAAGGACATGGTTGGAGCGTGGAATCCATAATCAATTAAACGCTTAGCCACATCCATTTCACTGATACCATAATTCGCTTTTAATGGGCGAATATCGATAATACATTCATGTGCGACATAACCATCAGCGCCAGCATAAAGAATGTCATAGTCATTTTTCAAACGTTGTGCAATATAGTTCGCATTTAAGATTGCCACTTGGCTTGCTTGTTTAAGCCCTTGCGACCCCATCATACGAATATACATCCAACTAATTGGTAATATTGAAGCACTACCGAACTGGGCAGCAGAAACTGCACCTTGTGTGGTGACATTTTCCATTTCAACAACAGAATGCCCCGGTACAAATGGTGCTAAGTGTGATTTCACACCAATAGGCCCCATACCAGGACCACCACCACCATGGGGGATACAGAAGGTTTTATGCAAGTTTAAGTGAGAAACATCAGAGCCAATAAAGCCTGGTGTAGTTATCCCTACTTGCGCATTCATATTGGCACCATCAAGATAAACTTGTCCGCCATATTGATGAATAATCTCGCAAACTTCACGAATACCTTCTTCGTAAACACCATGTGTTGATGGATATGTCACCATTACGCAAGAGAGTTCAGCTTGATGTTTTTCTGCTTTGGCTTTTAAGTCTGCAATATCAATGTTGCCATTGTCATCACAACCAACAACCACCACAGTCATGCCTGCCATATGTGCAGACGCAGGGTTAGTACCATGTGCAGAGCTTGGAATTAAACAGATATGACGTGCATTATCACCACGACTTTGGTGATAACGGCGGATTGCTAATAGACCCGCATATTCCCCTTGAGCCCCAGAGTTTGGTTGCATACACATTGCATCATAACCGGTTAATGCAGCAAGCCAATTAGCCAATTGTCCAATCATCACCTGATAGCCTTTCGCTTGATAGGCTGGGCAGAATGGATGTAGCTCTGTAAACTCAGGCCATGTAATTGGGATCATTTCAGCAGCCGCATTTAGTTTCATCGTGCATGAACCTAATGGGATCATTGCTTGATTTAAAGCTAAGTCTTTATTTTCTAAACGATGCATATAACGCATCATTTCAGTTTCACTGTGATAATGATGAAAATTTTCATGTGTTAACACAGTGTCTTTACGTAGCATAGACGCGGGAATAGATGCTGAAGATGAAACGACTTGTTTATCAAGTGTATCAATATCACCTACTAATGCTTTACCACTAAGGATCTCAATAAGCTTTAATACATCTTCACGAGTTGTTATTTCACTTAATGTGACACCAACGGCACCCACAATATCCGTGCGCAAGTTAATTTCAGCGTCTTTTGCACGTTGTAATACAGCGGCTTTATCTGCTGTTTCAACCGTTAAGGTATCAAACCAAGTTTGATGGCGTAAGGTCATGCCATTTTGTTGTAAACCCGCAGCCAAAATATCAGTTAAACGATGAATACGTTGAGCGATGGTTTTTAACCCTTCAGGCCCATGATAAACCGCATACATAGCAGCAATGTTGGCAAGTAAAACTTGAGATGTACAAATATTGGAGTTGGCTTTTTCACGACGAATATGCTGTTCTCGTGTTTGCATTGCCATACGTAATGCACGATTACCTGCTGCATCACGAGACACACCAATGATACGACCAGGCATTGCTCGCTTATATTCATCACGACAAGCAAAGAATGCCGCATGAGGGCCACCGTATCCCATTGGTACACCAAAACGTTGTGCTGAACCTAATACGATATCAGCACCTTGATGACCTGGCGCTGTTAATACCACCAGCGCCATTAAATCGGCAGCAACACTCGTAATAATTTTGCGTTCTTTCAGTTCAGCCAATAACTTACTGTAATCATGAACTTCACCTGTTGTGCCAACTTGTTGTAATAGCACACCAAAAACACCTTCAAGCTCTAATACCTTTTCCGCTTTATCAACAACAACCTCAAAACCAAAGGTATCTGCGCGTGTTTTTACCACATCTAGGGTTTGGGGATGAATATCATCAGCGACAAAGAAACGATCTGCATTTTTTAGTTTGCTTACACGTTTTGCCATCGCCATTGCTTCAGCGGCAGCCGTTGCTTCATCGAGTAACGACGCAGAAGCGAGATCCATTCCCGTATAATCAATAGTGACTTGTTGGAAATTCAGCAGTGATTCAAGGCGGCCTTGAGACACTTCTGGCTGATACGGTGTATAAGCGGTATACCAGCCTGGATTTTCTAATAAATTACGTAAAATCACGGGAGGCAATACAGAAGGCGCATAACCCATACCAATATAAGAAGTAAAACGCTTATTTTGGCTGGCAATGGCTTTAAGTTCAGCCAAGGCTTCTTGCTCTGTTGCTCCAGCACCCACATTTGGTGGAGTATCTAGTTGGATATTATCTGGAACAATTTTTTGGGTTAATTCATTTAATGAGGAGACGCCAACAGCACTGAGCATCTCTTTAATCTGTTCTGGTGATGAACCAATATGGCGACGAATAAATTCATCACGATACTCTAACTGATTTAAACTCTGTGTCATTGCAAGTAATTTCCTGAATTCACGATGAATGGATAGGTAATAGCCATGGCTTAAGAACGTAGTGATAGCAACAAATAACAAGCTAATAAATAAAAACGCCCCGGTATGATTTGACGGGGCGCTTAGTTTTATTCTTCGCTATCTACCAACTCTTGATAACCAGTAGCATCAAGTAGGTCATCTAATTCGCTTTCATTATTTGCTTTAATGCGAAATAGCCAACCTTCTCCGTAAGGTGCGCTGTTTACCAGCTCTGGAGAACCATCTAACTCTTCATTTACTGCGATAATTTCACCCGATAATGGTGAATAAATATCTGATGCAGCTTTTACTGATTCCGCTACTGCACAATCATCACCGGCTGCTACTTCTCTACCCACTTCAGGTAGATCAACAAACACCATGTCACCTAATAATTCCTGTGCATGTTCAGTAATACCGATAGTGTATTCACCATTGCCTTCTGAACGGACCCACTCATGAGACTGCGCGTATTTTAATTCACTAGGTATTTGACTCATTGACCTTACTCTCCATTTAAAATAATTGTGCGTGTTATACCAATGCTTTACCTGAACGAACAAAACCAGGTTTAACAACTTCTACTGGCATTTCACGATTACGCATTAATACAATTGCGCTATCTTTAATACCTGCGGGAACTCTTGCTAATGCAATACTAAAGCCTAATGTGGGCGAGAAAGTACCGCTTGTAATCACACCTTCTCTTAATTCACCCAAATCATCAGTAAAGTGTACGGCAGTACCTGCACGTAACACACCTTTCTCTCGCATAACAAGGCCGACAAGTTTATCTGTGCCTGTTGCGCGTAATTTTTCTAATGCTTCTCGACCAATAAATTGACGATCTTCAGGTGCCCACGCAATCGTCCACCCCATATTAGCTTCAAGCGGATTAATAGTTTCATCCATCTCTTGGCTATAAAGATTCATTCCAGCTTCTAAGCGTAATGTATCTCTTGCACCTAATCCGGCAGGTTTAACACCTACCGCTAATAATTTTTTCCAGAAATCGACTGCTTGCTCTTTTGGCATCGCAATTTCATAACCCGCTTCACCGGTATAGCCTGTTGTTGCGATAAATAAGTCATCAAGTTCTACACCATAAAAAGGCTTCATAGTTGAAACAACTTGGCGTTGCTGTTCAGTCAATAATCGTTGAACCTTTTCTTGTGCGTGAGGGCCTTGAACCGCGATTAAAGCCAAGTCATCACGAACAGTAATATCAACCACGTAATCTGAAGCATGTTGTTCAACCCATGCCAGATCTTTTTCACGAGTAGCGGAGTTCACCACAAGGCGATAGAAAGAATCATCAAAGTAATAGACGATAAGATCATCAATTACACCACCTGATGCATTAAGCATACCGGTATAAAGCGCCTTACCTTTTTCGGTGAGTTTAGCGACATCATTCGCTAATAAATAACGTAGGAAATCTTTAACTTGCGAGCCATGTAAATCAACAATGGTCATATGAGAAACATCAAACATACCTGCATCACTGCGTACATTGTGATGTTCATCTATTTGAGAGCCATAATGCAACGGCATCATCCAACCATGAAAATCGACCATACGAGCACCGCAGGCTACGTGCTCATCATACAACGGAGTCTGTTTTGCCATTCTTCCCTCTTTCTACTTTTACTTTAGATTATTCAGAGAACGCAATTTGTTAAATATAAAATTAAACTTGATTAGAAATCAGTGTATTAATCACGAGTTTAAGTTTATTTTTAAACATGGATTTAACAAATACGAGCAATTAACGTACAACGCAAACGATACCATCCTCTTGAACTTAGCATTGCCAGAAAAAATAAACCATAAGTTAAAATAGGGTATTGTGTCTCTCAATCATAATAGAGAGATATGAGTATGCAGAACTAATGATTGCAATTATGCGTATCAGCGCTCATTTTTAGCGAGGAATTCCTGTAAAAAAGGAATTAGTGCAAAGAATAGACTGAAAAAATAGATTTTTTTAGTTCTATTTCTTCAGTCAGATATAAATAAAAGTAATGTGAAATAAGGGAGGAATTAGATTTTTTCAACTGAAGTGAAATTTTTATCACTTAACCATTCAGGTAAATCAGAAAGACCCATTGCTTGTTCAAGTAACTTTGGTTTTACGCCCGGTAAACTATCCGCTAACGAAAGGCCGATATCTCGAACCCATTTTTTGACAGGATTATTTCCGGCAAAAAGTTCACGAAATCCCTGCATACTGGCTAACATTACAGCGGCCGCATGTTTGCGACGACGCTCAAATCGTCTCAAATAAAGATATTCACCAAAATCTTTCCCTTCTGCTTTTAAGCGGCGGATCTCACCAATTAACTCTGCAACATCCATAAAACCAAGGTTAACGCCTTGTCCAGCTAAAGGGTGAATAGTATGTGCCGCATCACCTAATAACGCTAAACGAGGCGCTGCAAATTGGCGTGCATAGCGACCAGTTAATGGTATTGTCATGCGATCACTTATTAATTCACATTGACCCAAACGCATATCAAATGTCACACCTAATGTGCGCTCAAATAAGGTTTTATCTGCATTTTTGTAGCGTTCAGCTAGATGGCTTGGTAAAGACCAAACAATAGAGCAAGTATGAGGATCAGAAAGAGGTAGAAATGCTAAAATACCTTCACCATGAAAGACTTGGCGAGCAACATTGTCGTGGGGTTGTTCAGTACGAATAGTAGCAACTAATGCATAATGTTCATAATCCCAAAAAGTCAGAGGAATATCGGCATGTTTGCGTAACCATGAATTAGCACCATCAGCTCCGACAACTAATCTTGCCGTCAACATTTCACCATCATTAAGGGTAATAAATGCATCATTTTCACCCCAAACAACACGTTCAATTTGTGTCGATGAATAGAAGGTTATATCACTGTGGCTTTCACATTTTTGCCAAAGCACTTCTCGAATGAGGTTATTTTCGATAATAGAGCCTAAATGGCTGAACCCTTCTTTTTGTGCCGAAAATTCAATACGACCAAAACTATCTTGATCCCAGACTTCCATACCTTGGTAAGGCGTTGCTCGTAAAGCATTTAAGTTTTCCCAAACACCTAATTTTTTCAGCAACATTTCACTGGCAGTATTAATAGCGGATACCCGTAATGAAAAATCATCTTGCGGGTGAAAATGTTTTGTTACTGGGTGATTTTCTATTATCGCTATACGTAATCCACACCCGTGTAATCCGCTGGCTAATGCAAGCCCAACCATTCCACCACCAGCAATAACAACATCAAATGATTTCATAATAAAATATCCTAAAAAGCGTTTTTTTTAGAGCGCGCTGTTCTTTTCTGCTCGTTTTTACAACAAAAAAAATTTATAAAGCAAACTATTTACTATTTTAGGTATTGATTAATATTAACAATGACCTCTTAAAATAAAAATAGACGTTAAAAACAGCCCTATAGATTCGGATGAAAATTGACCATTAAAAATCAACACGCTCTAGTCTGTCCAGCCCAGTGTTTGATGCGCCAATTTATCTCTCATCATTGGGAGCAACTCCATCGTCATTAACCCTAAGTTGCGAGAAACAACCAGTGGCACACAACGATTTGCAAACACTTTCACCAACCCATCAGTAATAGAGATTGTTTTTTCTCTATCTTGTTGGCGAAGTTGTTGATATTGAGAGAGCACTCGGTAACTACCAATATCAGTATTAGTATTAATCGCTTGAGTGAGCGTATTGGCGAGCGCCATAACATCACGTAAACCAAGATTAAAGCCTTGTCCTGCAATAGGATGGAGTGTTTGTGATGCATTACCTACTAAGGCTAAACGGTGACTAATAATTTGATTGGCTTTTTGTAACGCTAAAGGATAGCAATTTCGCTTACCAATATGCTCTATTTTTCCTAAACGCCAGCCAAAGTCACGTTGTAAATGTGCGATGGTTGTTTCATCATCCCACTGTGAAATATCATCCCATTTTTCAATCGGGTGACACCACACTAATGAACTACGCCCTTCGCTCATCGGTAACATGGCTAATGGGCCAAATTCAGTAAAACGCTCAAAGGCTTTTCCCTCTGGGTTTATTTCTGTTTTGACATTAGCAATTACGGCGACTTGGTGATAAGGCTCACGTTGCCATTGAATATGGCATTGGTGGCCTATCGGCGAGTTTGTACCATCTGCTGCAATCAGTAAATCACCTGTTAATTGCATACCATTATCAAGCGTTACTTCAACGCAGTCTATATTACGCTGAACTTGTTCAACTGTAGCTGGGCAATAAAGCGTGATATTAGATTGCTTTTTTAACTTGGCAAAAAGTTGTCGCCCTGCGTCATGTAACTCAATCACATAACCCAGTGCCGATATATCATAGTCTTGTGCATGAATATTAACAAAACCACAATGGCCTTTATCTGAGACATGAACGTGATTAATGGGGGTAACAAAAGGTTTTAATATTGACCAAAGCCCAATTTGCGATAACCGCTTTGCTGTTCCATGGGCTAATGCAATCGCTCTTGCATCAAATCCAGGATGCCCATTATCAGGCTCTCTTGCTTCAATTAACGAAATTGAAATATTGCCTTTGTTTAATGCAGAAAGTGCTAGTGCTAATGTTGCACCCGCCATTCCACCACCCACAATAATCACATTCATACTGATTTTAGCCTTAAATTTTTCCTGCCATCAGAGCTTCAATTTCATCCGGATCTTTAACGACAGAAGCCGTTAAGTTCTCATTGCCAGTTTCAGTGATAACAATATCATCTTCAATACGAATACCAATACCGCGATACTCTTGTGGTACATCGGCATCTGGCGCGATATATAACCCAGGCTCGATAGTCAGTACCATGCCTGGTTCTAAAATACGATCACGATCTGTGCCATAATGTCCCACATCATGAACATCAAGACCTAACCAATGGCTTAGGCTATGCATAAAGAAACGCTGATAGGCTTTTGTTTCAATAAGATGTTCAATTTCACCGTGCATAATGCCGAGTTTAACCAATCCTTCGACCATGATATACACGACATGCTCAGTGACTTCTTTGATGCTTGTACCAGGTTTGTACAATTCCAAAGACACATTGATGGATTTTAAGACAATGTCATAAATTTCACGTTGTTGACGGCTAAACTTACCATTAACAGGAAAAGTACGGGTGATATCACCTGCATAACCTTCATATTCACAGCCTGCATCAATGAGTACTAAATCCCCATCACGCATTTTGGTTTCATTTTCGGTATAGTGAAGAATACAACCATTTTCACCACTACCTACAATACTATTATATGAAGGGAAGCGAGCACCATGAGAAACAAACTCATGTTCTATTTCACCTTGAAGCTGATATTCATACATACCCGGCTGACATTTTTGCATCGCTCGAGTATGTGCTAACGCTGTAATTTTTCCTGCCTTACGCAGTAATTCAAGTTCAAAGTCAGATTTAAATAAACGTTGCTCATGAACGAGAGGACGCCAATCAATAATAGTTTGAGGTGCTTTTAAATTCCGGCGAGAGCCTTTTCTTAAAGTTTCTAATGCATTAAAAACGATTTCATCAGCAAATGCATATTCGCCTTGAGCATGATAAACAACATCTAATCCGTTTAATAATTGGTAAAGTTGCTCACCAACATCCTCATAAGGAAGTGCCTTATCAACACCTAATTTTTCAGGCGCAGCTTCTTGTCCAAGGCGACGACCAAACCAGATTTCAGCCGTTAAATCTCTTACGCGATTAAAGAGCACACTATGGTTATGTGTTTCATCACTCTTAATCAGCACAAGGATGGCCTCAGGCTCGCTGAAACCAGTTAGATAAAGGAAATCACTATGCTGGCGATAAGGATACTCACTATCCGCATTACGTTGCGCTGGTGGTGCTGCAAAAAAGATAGCTGCACTCGCAGGCTTCATTTGAGCTAATAATGCCTGACGACGGGATAAAAATTCTTGCTTATTCATACCCACTCCTGTCTTTCGTTTATCTTTATGTTTATCTAATGAATGATGAAACTAATGTAGTATACGTTGCTCATTCTGTTCACTATTTTCTTTGTCTTTTGGTGCGACAAAAGTGATATAACAAAGTTGAACAGATACTTTCACATATTCGCTGACTTCTTCTAGCGCATCTTCAAGTTCTTCTTGGTTTTCATCTTCTTCATAACCTAGCGCACCAATATTACGCAAATCGGTGATAACTTCAGTCAACTCTTTATGCTCAGATAATTTAGGTTGTGCAACACCCAAACCTAAAAGAAAATGATTAACCCACCCAGCAAGGGCATCGGCTCTTAGAAAAACGGACTCGGATTCGTCAGGAACTAACATCGAGAAGTTAAATACACTGTCATCAAGTTGTTCGTAAGTAATGTGATAAAGTGCTTCGAGTGAGTCTGATAATGTTTTAGGAAAAGCTAAACCTTCATTGGTTAAATCATGCAATAAGGTTTTCCAACTACTGTCGCGCACAGCGCCACAAATAAATCCTGTAATCAATCCGTGCATTTCAGCTGCCGTTAAAGGCACAGTATGTTGCTGTAATAATGCATCTATAGATTGATAATTTGGTAATGTGTTTTGTTTTGACATAAGAATAAACGTCGCATTTAGGGGAATAGTTCAAGATATGCTACCATCAATAGAAGTCGCTGTACCAGTTAAGCCATGTTAATCATTGGAATTTTTGTAGTAATAGCGTTTAATACAGCGTTATAACCGTATACACTACTCAACACGTAGCACAGATTTTATGTCAGGAAGGAATCATGTCCGCACAACCCGTTGAACTTCAAATTTTTGGGCGCTCATTACGTGTCAATTGCCCACCAGAACAAAAAGATGCTTTACTGGCTTCTGCTGCTGAACTTGAACAACGATTACAAGATCTCAAAGAACGCAGTGGTGTTTCCAATACAGAGCACTTAATTTTTATCGTGGCATTAAATATGAGTCATGAGTTGGCAGAAGAAAAGTTAAAAACTAGAGACTATGCCTACAACATGGAAGAGAAGATAAAAATGCTACAACAATCTATTGAACAAGCTTTACACGATCAAGGCAAGCACCATGATCGCACTTTTTCAACTGCGAAGTAGATTTGTTCAGAAAGCATGCGTACGCCACGAAATTCACAGATAATAGGTTGCTTTCTACAATTAAAATAATACAATAGTTCATAGATAAGGTGCTTAACAGCATCCACCAAATTTCTCTGAGATGTTTGCCAGTGGGCCAGTCCCCTGAGCCGATATTCGAAACACATAGAATGTGGTGATCTGTCACTTGTGAGCATACCTGATTCGTTCAGGCAGCCTAATGGTAACAACACTATGTTCACCTTGGACCATGGGTTCAAGGGTTACAGCCTACGGCGGCATCTTGGAGACCTCTACTAAAGTTTTAAATGCTAAGTATTTTATAAATACCTA
The DNA here is from genome assembly GCF_040139345.1 of Proteus sp. fly-1067. Taxonomy (NCBI): domain Bacteria; kingdom Pseudomonadati; phylum Pseudomonadota; class Gammaproteobacteria; order Enterobacterales; family Morganellaceae; genus Proteus; species Proteus sp. fly-1067. The sequence goes on from NZ_JBEEUL010000003.1 coordinate 103,200, forward strand.
ACATTTAAAACTTTTTTTATGCCTCTAATTCCTTAATTCTTCAACTTCTTCGCTTTCTTACCTCTAAAGTGTGATAAATTGACTAAAATGATAATTCCAACTTAATGATCACCACTGATTGATGGATTGAAGAATGACTCAGAAGTCACTGTTTCAACAAAGAGATGAGATACGCAAAGCAATTCGCCAAAAACGACGTTTACTCACATCACAACAGCAGCAGCAAGCCGCTCATCAATTATGTGAACGCGTTCTTAGTCACCCCAAAGTTCAACATGCACACACTCTTGCCTTATTTCTCTCTTTTGATGGTGAAATTGATACATCGCCTTTGATTTCACAATTATGGAAAATGAAGAAACAGATTTGTTTGCCCGTTTTACACCCTTTTCATCGCTATCATCTTCTTTTTTTACGTTATACACCAACCACTATTTTAGTGAAAAATCGCTTTGCGATTTCAGAACCACCTTTAAATGTAAATGCAGTTATTCCTCCAAATGACATCGATATTATTTTTACACCATTAGTGGCTTTTGATGCTCAAGGCCAACGATTAGGTATGGGAGGCGGTTTTTACGATAGAACGTTAGAAAATTGGCAACAAAAATCATTTTATCCAATAGGGCTTGCTCATACTTGCCAACAAGTTGAACATCTTCCTATTGCAAATTGGGATGTTCCATTACCTGAGATCATCACCCCAGAAAAAATATGGAATTTTTAATATTCTGAACAACTCATTTTAAAACACCGAATAATATCTGTGTTTTTTTATATTTTTTATTTTAGAAAGAATTTTAAATACCTTTTTATATCCAAAATCAATCTAAAGGTATTTTTATTTAAATGAAAAATGAAAAAGATGTTCATCTTATAAAATGCATCAATATTATTATCAACCTAACTAAAAACAAAGAAATAGAAATAAAAAAAAACCACACCATAAAATCTTTAGAAAAAGAATATGAATTTAAATTAAAAAAAATAAAACCATCAATTATATTTAAAAAACAACTTAATCATAAAATTATTTTTTATGACAAAAATGAAAATTTATTCATATTATTAAAACAAAGCGATAATAATTTTCTTATTTATAATTATCAAACTCATAAAATAGAGGAAGTTAATAAAGATAAAATCATTAAGATAAGTAAAAATCATGTTTATTACCTTGATTTTAAAACACAGCATCATTTTGATATCAGATGGTTTTTTCCTGCATTTATACGATATAAAGCTATTTTTTATCGTATTTTATTCTATTCATTAATCTTACAACTATTATCTTTGGCTAGCCCTTTAGTTACTCAAATTATTATGGATAAAGTAATTATATATCAAGCATTATCAACACTTGATGTATTAGTGATTGGATTAATCTTTATTGCTATTTCAGAAGGAGTTTTGAAAGGTATTAGAGAATATATGTATCATCATACCGCAAATAAAATTGATATAAACTTAAGTTTAAAAATGGCTAACCATTTATTAAAACTACCCATAAGTTACTTTAAGTCTCGACAAACAGGGATCATTGTAACTCGAGTAAAAGAGTTAGATATTATTAGAGACTTTATTACCAATACGTTATTAATGTTATTTATAGATTTATCTTTTATCTTCATATTTATCTTTGTTATGTCAATTTTATCCATAAAGCTAACATTCTTTTTTATGGCAACCATTCCCCTTTATTTTATTTTAGCTAAATTACTTGCTCCAAAGATAGAATTATCCGTTCAGCAGCTTTATCAAAAAATAGCGACCAATACGGCATTTCTTACCGAAAGTTTAAGTGGCATCGAAACCATTAAAAGCCTTTCTCTGGAGCCTCGATTTACACAACAATGGCATACACAAATTCATAAGCTTACCTATAAAAATTTAACACTTCAGGGTATAGACTCACTCTCCCGCTTCATTGTGCTATTTATCAATAAAACAACAACAGCATTACTGCTATGGCTAGGTGCTTATGAAGTGATTTCACACTCAATGACAATTGGTCAACTGATTGCCTTTATTATGCTACTAGGATATTGCCTACAACCTTTAGCAATCGCTATTGATATTTGGGGAAAATACATCAGAACAAAAACAGCCATTTATAATTTACAAGATATTCTTAATCTACCTAACGAGCAAAATATCAAAGGATCAAACACCAAACTTCAAGGAGACATTACGTTTGATAACGTAAGTTTCTGTTATCAAAATAATACACCGCTTATTTTACGTAATATTTCATTACAGATAAAAAAACATGAAGTTATTGGCATTGTAGGAACTTCAGGTTCGGGGAAAAGTACCTTGGCACGTCTAATCTCGGGCCTGTATATACCACAATCAGGCTGTATAAAATTTGATAATATTCCACTATCACAACTTCATTTAAAGTATGTACGCCAACAAATTGGTTTCGTACTACAAGAAAATTTTTTATTTCACTTAACGATCTTTGACAATATTAAATTAATGCATCCACAAGCTTCTTTAGAAGAGGTTATTGATGTTGCAAAAATCGCAGGCGCACATGAGTTTATCTTAAAATTACCGTTAGGATATGACACCTTGATCACTGAAGGAGGAACCTCCTTATCAGGAGGGCAACGTCAACGTATTGCTATTGCTAGAGCTTTATTAACATCACCTAAGATTTTGATTTTTGATGAAGCTACCAGCGCTTTAGATGATGATTCTCAAGCAATTATTCAAAATAACCTTCCACTTATCACAAAAAATAAAACCGTAATTATCATTGCCCATCGTCTGTCAACAATACGAGATTGTCATCGTATTATTGTGTTAAATAAGGGGCAAATTGTGGAGGAAGGGAAACACGAAGCTTTAATTAAAAATAACGGTGATTACAAAAAACTTTGGCAAATTCAGCAAGGATGTTGAGCATGAAATTAAATATAAAACACTTATTATTGACTATCTTTCGACTTAATAAAAAGCCGTTCCACTATGATTTTTATCCTAATCATATAGCCCTTATAGAAAAACCATTAACCCCTTATAGCCGTTACATTGCTTCTACCATTTCACTCAGTATTGTGGCTTTTATTTTGTGGATTTATTTTGGGAAGTTAGATGTGCAATCCCCTGCAACGGGTAAGCTTGTAGTTACTGGTCGCTCCCAAATAATTCAAATACATGAACCTAGCCGATTGGCTATTCTTCATGTAAAAGATGGGCAAAAAGTTAATCAAGGTGATGCTTTATTGACACTTGATATATTGGGTGTTGATGAAGAAATTAAAGGAATAAGAAAAAAAAGGGAGGATCTACTATTACTTAAAATTCGCTATCAAGCCTTGAGCCAAGAAGTATCACCTAAAAATCTTTATCATTTTAATAAATTAGATAATAAAACAAAAAAATCAATCTTGTTAGGTTATCAGAAAGAAAAAGATGAATTCGATAGCAACATAAATGTATTAGAAACCGAAATTGAAGTAAATAATAAAAATCAAACACTAACTTACAATGATCTACTGTCTTTAAAAAAGATACAAAACAATATAAAGCAACGATTTATTATTAAAGAAGATCTTTTTAATAAAAAAATAATTAGCAAAATGGAATATCTTGAAAGTGAAAAAGAGCTATTAGAAATAAATCGTTCAATAATAATAAAAAATTCAGAATTTTATATTATTAAAAACCAAGAAAAACAATTACATGAAAACTTAAAACAATTAGAAAAACAAAAAAAACTAGAATGGCATGATAAATATAAAAAATATGAGAGCGAGTTATTAATTTATACTCAAAATTTTAATCACCTCCAAAAGCGACAGCAACTCAAAATCGTACGTTCACCCATCACAGGAACAGTACAACAAATTTCTATTTATACACTCGGTAGTGTATTGCAACCTTCACAAAGTGTCATGACGATAGTTCCCGAACATCAAGAGAATTTTGCAGAGGTTAATCTTCTCAATAGAGATATCGGTTTTATTCACATAGGGCAAAAAGCAATGATAAAAATAGATGCCTTTCCTTATACTCGTTACGGTACAATTGAAGGTGAAATTATTAATATCGCTAAAGATTCTGTTCAACATGAACAATTAGGTTTAGTTTACCCTGCTACAATTAGATTAAATAAACAAACCATTGAAAAAAATAATCAGTACTATCAGCTTACCCCAGGAATGTCTTTAGTCGCCGAGATAATTACGGATAAACGCCGTGTTATTGATTATGTTTTAAGCCCAATAGAAGTTTATCGACATAACGCACTGACTGAAAAATAAGATCAGGTATTTAATCTCATGAAATATATAAATAATATTATAAAAATGAAAAAATACAATTACTCCATTATTGATGGATTAATTTATTTTTCTAAAAAAAACAATGGAAATATAAAAAGTGAGAATGTTTTTCACTTTCTTGGAAAGGATAATTCATTTAATAAATGGAATGTTATAGAAGCTGCTCAATTACTTAATTTAAAATGTAAATTCGATATTTTTGATTATGAGGATAAAAAACATCACCTTATTGATACTCTTATTGAAATAAACAATCAATGGTATATTTTAAAAGAAAAAAAAGAAGAATTTTTAATAATATTTGATATTAAAAGAAATATCACCATAGAGTATAAAATAGATAAAAAACAAAAATTAAGCACAGTATTCATAACCAATAAAGAACACATATCATTGCGTAATAAATTTAATATTAATTGGTTTTTTTCTTCTATTTTAAAACAAAAAAAATCACTCTTACTAGTTTTTATTTTATCAAGTTGTAGCCAACTCTTCGCATTAGTGAATCCTTTAATTTTTGAGACATTAATCGATAAGGTATTAACTGGAAGAAATTTATCAAACTTACATTTATTAGGTTATTTATTACTCTTAATTGCAATCACTGAACCTGTTTATCTTTTTCTACGAGACAAATTGTATACATTTATTTCTTGCCAATTTAGTGCTGATTTTTCAGGTAAAATTTATCAACATCTTATTCGCTTACCGAGTTCTTTTTTTAACCAGCGACAGTCAGGCCAAATAATTGCCCGTATTCAAGAGCTTTCACATATTCGTCAATTTATTACTGGTTCCGCATTGATGTTAGTGCTCGACCTAATTTTTATTATTGTATTTATTTCTGTGATGTTTACTTATTCTGTACCACTAACTTGGATAACGTTAGGTGCATTAGTTCTTTATTTTACACTTTGGCTGATCCTTGGCCCTATTATTCGTTATTGGGTTGAGCAGGAATATCAAGCTAATGCTGATACTACCAGTTTATTAACCGAAACAATTACTGGTATTGAAACCATAAAAATTACAGCAACAGAAAATCTTTTTATCGATAAATGGCAATATAAAATTGCCGATCAGATTAACAAACGATTTTCAGCAACTAAAAAAAATTTATTAGCTCAACAACTTATATTTATCATTCATAAAATCACAACAGCGATTATTTTGTGGCAAGGTGTTAATTTAATTATTAATACACAAATAACAGTGGGTGAACTTATTGCATTTAATCTCTTTACTGCACATATCACACAGCCTATTTTACGTTTAGCGCAATGCTGGCAAGATTTTCAACAAGCAACGATTTCTCTACGTCGTATTGGTGAGATTTTAAATACACCGACAGAACACCAATATAATGGATTAGTAACAGTGCCCAAAATCATAGGTCATATTGATTTTTCAAATGTCTATTTTCGTTATACCTGCCATACGCCAGATGTTATTGAATCACTCTCGTTCTCTATTCCTGCAGGCCAATTTATTGGTATTACAGGTCGCTCTGGCTCAGGAAAAAGTACCGTTACGCGTTTAATTCAACGTCTCTATACTCCTCAACAAGGACAAATTTATATTGATGGCATGGATTTGGCTATCGCCGATCCTCTCTCATTACGCCAAAGTATTAGCATTGTTCTACAAGAAAGTTTTTTATTTAGTGGTTCTATTGTCGAAAATATTCGTTTATCAAAACCCAATGCAAGTGAAAAAGAATTAATAGAAGCATGCCAACTTGCAGGTGCTCTAGAGTTTATTGAGCAACTTCCTTTGGGATTTAACACTCAAGTCGGAGAGAGAGGGTCTAACTTATCAGGAGGCCAACGCCAACGTATTGCACTGGCAAGAGCTTTATTAACAAATCCACGTATTCTTATTTTAGATGAAGCCACATCAGCATTAGATTACATCTCTGAAGCACAAGTTTTGGCAAGTTTACCTCGGATTTGTAAAAATAGAACTGTAATTAGCATTGCACACCGTCTCAATACATTAGTGTATACAGATTATATTTATGTCATAGATAAAGGACGAGTATTGGAAGAAGGAACTCATTCGGATTTGCTTGAAAATAGAGCGCTTTATTACCAATTATGGAAACAGCAAGTTCAATAATAATGTTTAAAGAAACAAAAAAGGCTCGAAATATCGAGCCTTCAATATGTTACTGATAATTACATCAATAATTAGTACAGCATACGAGCACGAATAGTACCTGGTAATGCTTTGATTTGTTGTAATACTAACTCTGCTTGAGCCTTGGTTTGAGTTGTAATATCAATCACAACATAACCTACATTGCCTGAAGTTCGCAGAAATTGTGCTGCCACGTTGATGTTTTGTTCAGTAAACACATTATTGATACTATTCATCATACCAGGGCGGTTTTCATGAATATGCAGTAAACGGTTTACATCATCGCCGTGGCTTGGTAATGAAACTTCAGGGAAGTTAACCGCAGATAGCGTTGAGCCATTATCTGAATATTTAGCTAATTTACCTGCAACTTCATAACCAATATTTTCTTGCGCTTCTTGTGTTGAACCACCGATATGTGGCGTTAATATCACATTATCGAATTTAATAAGTTCAGAGACAAACGGATCGTTAGGATCGTTATTTGCACCAGGCTCTGATGGGAACACGTCAACGGCAGCACCAGATAAATGTTTTGATTCTAACGCTTGTGCTAATGCAGGAATATCAACCACAGTACCGCGAGAGGCATTGATAAGAATTGAACCTGGTTTCATGCGCTGAATTTCTTCATGACCGATCATATTCTTTGTTGATGGTGTTTCTGGTACATGTAAGCTGACAATGTCACACATATTCAATAGTTCAGACAAATGACGAATTTGTGTTGCATTACCCAGTGGCAGTTTGTTTTCAATATCATAGAAATAAACATCTAAACCCACGCTTTCAGCCAAAATACCTAACTGTGTACCAATATGACCATAACCAATAATACCCAGTTTTTTACCACGCGCTTCAAAACAGCCTTTAGCTTGCTTATCCCAAACACCACGATGGGCTTTCGCGTTTGCTTCCGGAATACGGCGCAGTAATAACAGTAATTCACCTAGCACCATCTCAGCCACGGAACGAGTGTTTGAGAAAGGCGCATTGAAAACAGGGATACCGCGACGAGAGGCCGCATCTAAATCAACCTGATTGGTCCCAATACAGAAGCATCCTACAGCAACTAATTTTTCAGCGGCTGCAAAAATTTCTTCTGTTAAATGAGTGCGGGAACGAAGACCAACAAAACGTGCATCACGGATAGCTTCTTTTAATTCTTCGTCCGATAACGCACCTTTGTGATATTCAATATTGGTATAACCCGCCGCTCTTAAATTTTCTACTGCACTTTGGTGCACACCTTCAAGGAGTAGAAACTTTATCTTTTCTTTTTCCAAAGATACTTTGACCATTTACCCTGCCCTATCGTTGTTACATTTAATGAAAAACAAAATCCTGTCTCAACAACATAACAAAAATAGAGTTTGTGGCAATACAACCGATTGCAGTGATGACAGAATAAGCAATAAAGAAAGCGATTTTCTACCGAGTAAAATGATTTTGACTTTGAAAAAGGCAGGATTTTAAAGAGAGATATAACTATGGTGTGATATATATCACTGAATTTGCAGTTTCTAAAATAATTTTAAAAAGAGGTCGCCATAGCCACCTCTTTTTAGTCATCTTACTTAATCGTTTTAACGCCTTCAGACGTTCCCATTAAAACAACGTTTGCACCACGATTAGCAAATAATCCTACTGTAACTACACCAGGAATACTGTTAATTTTATTTTCCAGTTCAATAGGGTTAAGAATTGTTAAGTTATGAACATCTAAAATAACGTTTCCATTATCTGTTACCACGTTCTCACGATATTCAGGCAAGCCACCCAATTTAACTAATTCACGAGCTACATAAGAGCGCGCCATCGGAATAACTTCAACAGGCAGTGGGAATTTACCTAATACATCGACTTGTTTAGATTCATCAACAATACAGATAAATGTTTTTGCCACACCTGCAATAATTTTTTCTCGCGTTAATGCAGCACCGCCACCTTTGATCATTTGCATCTGGTGGTTGATTTCATCAGCACCATCAACATAGATATCTAAAGAATCGACCTCATTGCAGTCAAAAACAGGAATGCCGTAACTTTTTAGTTTTGCTGTTGATGCTTCTGAACTTGAAACCGTACCTTCAATTTGACCTTTCATTGTCGCTAATGCGTCAATAAAATGAGAAGCTGTGGAACCTGTTCCAACTCCCACGATAGTACCGGGTTTTACATATTCAAGCGCCGCCCAACCTACTGCTTTTTTCAATTCATCCTGAGTCATTTAAAAAAACCTTATTTATCACGTTAATGGACTAAGAATAGCATATTGCATTCAAAACTAGCACGAGACACATCAAAAACTGAGAAGCAACATTTTAACTCATTACTACAAAAAATATGGCATAGTAAGCAACAGAATATAAAATCAAAGAGAGTCTGTTAATGAAACGCCCTGATTATCGAGCATTACAAGCCCTTGATGCCGTCATTCGCGAACGTGGTTTTGAAAGAGCAGCACAAAAGTTATGTATTACACAATCTGCCGTTTCACAGCGTATTAAACAATTAGAAAACTTATTCGGCCAACCACTATTAGTGCGTACTGTTCCCCCTCAACCCACAGAGCAAGGGCAAAAACTATTGGCATTATTGCATCAAGTAGAATTACTTGAAGAACAATGGTTAGGTGATGAAAATAGTGGCTCCACACCGCTTTTACTCTCTTTGGCGGTAAATGCTGATAGTTTGGCAACGTGGTTATTACCTGCTTTGCATCCAGTTTTAACACAACTGCCTATTCGGCTTAATATACAAGTTGAAGATGAAACGCGAACACAAGAACGCTTAAGACGAGGCGAAGTAGTTGGTGCAATCAGTATTCAGCCACAAGCATTACCAAGTTGCCTTGTTGATCAATTAGGCGCTCTTGATTATCTATTTGTGGCCTCTCCTGATTTTGCTCAGCGTTATTTTGCGAATGGCGTAACTAAGTCGTCATTATTAAAAGCCCCTGCAGTTGCATTTGACCATCTTGATGATATGCATCAGGCATTTTTACAGCAAAACTTTGGTTTATCTCCAGGTAGCGTGCCTTGCCATATTGTTAATTCTTCTGAAGCATTTGTGCAATTAGCAAAACAAGGTTCAACATGTTGCATGATCCCTCATCTGCAAATTGCTAATGAGCTAAAGAGTGGAGAGTTGGTTGATTTAACTCCGGGACTTTGCCAGCGACGTATGCTTTATTGGCACCGTTTTGCACCAGAAAGTAGAACGATGAGAAAAGTGACAGATGCACTGATTGATTTTGGCCGTAAGGTTTTAAAACAAGGTGAAGAGTAACACGATTATTATCATCTTTTAATACAAAAAATAGGCTTCTCTAGGAAGCCTATTTTTTTACCGTAACATGATTATTTAGTGCGTTTTAGTTCAAAAACAACATCCACATAATCTTTAAATTCGATACTTTGTTGTTCATAAGTTTCTTGCACTGCCGCTGGAGCTTGGGCTTTTAATGCCATTGCATCCATACGTACTTGTGCGATTGGATAAGGTGTCGCCTCTGGCGCACGATAGCTTACGCTATAGACTGCACCTAAATCTGCACCAAAACCTTTTGCAACAGAAGTTGCTTGATCAATGGCATTTTTAATGGCCACTTCTCGTGCTTTTACTTTGTATTGTTCTGGATTATTTACGCCAAACTCAACGTTATTAATTTCATTTAAACCCGCAGCTAATGCGCCATCAAGTAACGTATTAAGCTGTTCTAATTTCTTAATTTTGACATTCACAGTACGTGTTGCTGTATAACCATTAATCACCGAACGCTCTGCTTTTTTATCATACTCATAGTTTGGTTGAGTACGGATATTGGCGGCGTCGATATCTTCCTTCACAACACCATTTTCTTTTAAGAAGGCAAAATATTTTGCAACACGCTCATCGACTAGTTTCTTAGCCTGAGCTGCATCTTTTGCTCTTTCATTAACCTGAATATTTAATGTCGCCATATCAGGAGCCGCTTTAATTGTCGCATTACCCGATGTTGTAATATGTGGTCCTTCTGGCTCCGAAGCGGCTAGTGCAATGGAAGGTAATCCCAGCGTAAACACGGATGCTAATACAATCGCTCTTAATTTCACAAAAAACCCCCTGACAAGATTAATTTTAATGCCCTGTTTTTAGGACTAAGAAGAACATTAGCATATATGATGTAAAGTTCTTTAAGATTAAAAGAGAGTTTTCCATCCTTGCGCAGCTAATTGAACAGCAATAAACCACATCACACATCCTACAAACAAATTAATCATACGTTGAGAGCGTGTTTTGCTTAATATGGGAGAAAACCAAGCAGCAAGTAGTGATAATGCAAAAAACCAACTTATAGAGGCAAATACCGCACCAATTGTAAACCAAGGTCGAAGATCTGAGGTTAATTGTCCTCCAATACTACCTATCACAACAAAAGTATCTAAATAAACATGAGGATTAAGCCAAGTTACGGCAATTAATGTCACAATCACACGCCAACGACTTTTTACCTGATTTTCACTTTGTGATAATTCAATATCTTTTGAAAAAGCGGTTTTAAATGCATTCCAACCATACCAAAGTAAAAATGCCACTCCTCCCCATGTGATCAAGAATAAAAGTGTTTCTGATTGGCTAAGTAATGCACTACCTCCAAAAACACCTGCAGTTATCAATACAACATCACTTAAAGCGCATAAAAAAGCACTCATTAAATGAAATTGTTTTTTGCTCCCTTGCTGTAAAACAAAAGCATTCTGTGCACCTATCGGTAAAATCATGGCTGCACTTAATAAAAAACCCTGAATAAAAGTTGTAAACATGCAAAATACCTTAATAATTATTCGTCAGGAACTAGCTGAATAATAGAAGGATTTTGATATTAGAGGAAATGAATCATTCTTATTGCTAATAAGAAAAACTAATGATCATAAAATATGGAAAAAATAAAAATCTCACTAAGATTAATAAGATGAAATAACCATATTCATTAATAACATAAAAATAAAATTAGACCAGATAACAATATGAGGCATTACCACAATTAATGCGGTAATAAATAAGATAATACATGTTCGTTTTTTAGCTGCTTTATGTGAATACCACAATAATAATAGAGCCAAAGAGAAAACAAGATAGCCCTCAACATAATGAAAAACAAAAAAGAAACTCCTTAAGATTATCTCCATCTTTAATACCCAATCCCTTTCTAATCTGTGTTATCTCATTATGCTTCCTTTCTCATCATACAAAAAAGCCACGTTATTAACGTGGCTCTGTGTCATCTATTCTTGTGAGACTATTCTGCTTTCGCTGTCGCACTTTGTGTTTGATGCATATAAACATCCATTTGTGGGAATGGAATTCCAATATTGTTTGCATCTAATGCACGTTTAAAATCTTCCATTAGATCCCAATAAACAGGCCATGCATCACCATTGGTTGTCCAAACACGTACCACAAAGTTTAATGAAGATGGCGCCATTTCATGTAAACGGATAGTCACGTCTTTATCATGTTGAATGCGTTTGTCTTTAGCAACAACATCACCTAACACTTGTTTTACTTTATCAATATCCGCATCGTAAGCCACACCGACAATAATTTGTGTACGACGATTTGGCTCACGACTTAAGTTAATGACTTCACTACTGATAATTTTGCTATTTGGAATAACAATAATTCTGTCATCCGCTGAACGTAGTGTGGTTGAGAAAATTTGTACATCTTTCACCGTACCTTCAACTGCACCAATCATCACATATTCATCAGTACGAATTGGGCGGAAAATAACAATTAATACTCCTGCTGCAAAGTTAGACAGTGAACCTTGTAATGCTAAGCCTACCGCTAAACCTGCAGCACCTAATACTGCGATAACGGAGGCTGTTTGTACACCTAATCGTCCTAATACAGCAATTAAGGTAAAAGCAACAACAGTATAACGAACTAAAACAGATAAAAATGTCACAACAGTAGCATCAATATGGCGCAATGTAAGAACTCTTGCGACACCTTTACCAATCATTTTTGCGACAAAAAGACCAATAAATAGGATCAAAAATGCGGCAACAATATTCACAGCATATTGAATAAAGAGATCTTGATTCGCAACAAACCAACCTGTTGCTTCATCTAAACTCGCGGGTAATTCATTCATTAGACCACCTTTAAGACTTAAAAATGTAATAAGAAGAATAGCTGTTCAATAGTATATTGTGGCATATTTATTTCATAAATAAATAGGAATTGTTAATTCCTTCTATTTTCCAGAATAAATAACCGATATTTCTGTAGCATGGTAGCAAAATCGTCTAAACCACAAAAAGCAATGCTTTCGTTATCGTAATAGCTCATGCCCTCTTCCATTTCATCTGTTTCAAAATGGAGTGTATTCGCTCTGACCATCACTTCTTCATCATCAATCGAAAGGCTATATTCTTTACCGATGAGTTCCCATTGTCTTTCGCTACCTTTAATGCCTTCCATTTCTTCAAGAATTTGGTCTATAAGATTAATATCGCCCTGAATTTCATCATTCAACCAATAACCTATTGCTTCATGATCCATCGAAAATCGGGCTAGTATACCGCCAGTAAGATCTCGCTGAAATTCATAATCCATGGTGTACGCCCCTTATTAAGCTTTCGCTTTTTAATAAAAATACCTTATTCTTATTATGACAAAAATAACAAAAAACGGGAGGCATTAGCCTCCCGTTTGTTCATATTAAATACGTTTAAAGCAATAAATTAATCGTTATACCGTTGTTTGGAAAATAACTTGGTCTGCTTTATCTGTATATTGGGCAAGTTGATCAAAGTTCAGATAGCGATAAGTATCTTCTGCAGTTTCATCGACTTTATTCATAAAATCGAGATACTCTTGTGGTTCAGGTAAACGACCTAATAATGAAGCAACTGCCGCAAGTTCTGCTGAAGCAAGATACACATTTGCACCTGTACCTAAACGGTTGGGGAAGTTTCGTGTCGAGGTTGAAACAACAGTTGCACCATCAGCAACACGCGCTTGGTTCCCCATACATAGTGAACAACCAGGTACTTCGATACGTGCTCCACTCTTACCAAAGACGCTATAATAGCCCTCTTCCGTTAATTGTGCAGCATCCATTTTTGTTGGTGGAGCAACCCATAAACGTGTTGGTAATTGACCTTTATGTTGATCAAGCAGTTTACCCGCTGCACGGAAGTGCCCAATGTTAGTCATGCAAGAACCAATGAATACTTCATCAATTTTGCTGTTTGCTACTTCAGATAACAGGCGAGCATCATCTGGATCGTTAGGGGCACATAGAATTGGCTCTTTGATCTCATTTAAATCAATTTCGATCACTGCGGCATATTCTGCATCAGCATCCGCTTCAAGTAATTGCGGATCTTTCAGCCAATTTTCCATTGAAGTAATACGACGCTCAATAGTACGACGATCGCCATAACCTTCAGATATCATCCATTTCAATAAGATGATGTTAGATTGCAGGTACTCAATGATAGGCGCTTTATCCAGTTTAATGGTACAACCTGCCGCTGAACGTTCTGCTGATGCATCAGCAAGCTCAAATGCTTGTTCTACTTTTAGTTCTGGTAAACCTTCAATCTCAAGAATACGACCAGAGAAAATGTTCTTCTTACCTTTTTTCTCAACTGTCAGTAAACCATCTTGGATCGCGTAATAAGGAATAGCATGAACTAAATCACGCAGTGTCACACCCGGTTGCATTTCGCCTTTAAAACGTACCAGAACAGATTCTGGCATATCTAATGGCATAACCCCAGTTGCAGCAGCAAAAGCCACTAGGCCAGAACCTGCTGGGAATGAGATACCAATAGGGAAACGAGTATGCGAGTCACCACCTGTACCAACAGTATCAGGTAATAACATACGGTTTAACCATGAGTGGATAATACCATCGCCCGGACGCAGTGAAACACCACCACGGTTCATAATAAAGTCAGGCAAAGTATGATGTGTTGTAACGTCTACCGGTTTTGGATAAGCCGCAGTATGGCAGAATGATTGCATCACTAAATCAGCAGAGAAACCAAGGCAAGCTAAGTCTTTTAACTCATCACGTGTCATGGGACCCGTTGTATCTTGTGAACCGACAGAGGTCATTTTTGGCTCACAATATTCGCCAGGGCGAATACCTGTACGGCCACAAGCACGGCCTACCATTTTCTGAGCTAGTGAGAAACCGCGGTTACTTTCTTTAACAGGTTTAGCATGACGGAATAGTGTGCTAACTGGTAAGCCTAGTGATTCACGTGCTTTTGACGTTAACCCACGACCAATGATCAATGGAATACGACCACCAGCACGAACTTCATCAATTAATACTTCTGTTTTCAGCTCAAAGGTTTCTAGTAACTCATTCGTTTCATGGTTACGAATTTCACCTTTATATGGGTAAATATCAATAACATCACCCATATTTAATTTAGAAACATCAACTTCGATAGGCAATGCCCCTGCATCTTCCATAGTGTTAAAGAAGATAGGTGCAATTTTACCACCGAGAACAACGCCACCACCGCGTTTATTAGGAACGAATGGGATATCATCTCCCATAAACCAAAGTACGGAGTTTGTCGCTGATTTACGAGAAGAACCCGTCCCTACAACGTCACCAACATAAGCTAGTGGAAAGCCTTTTTTATTTAATGCTTCAATTTGTTTAATAGGACCCACACTACCCGGCTGATCAGGTTCAATCCCTTCGCGCGCATTTTTTAACATGGCTAAAGCATGTAATGGAATATCTGGGCGAGACCAAGCATCTGGTGCTGGAGATAAGTCATCGGTATTAGTTTCACCAGTGACTTTAAATACGGTAACAGTTATTTTTTCTGCTAATTCTGGACGTTCAGTAAACCATGTTGCATCAGCCCAAGATTGCATAATTTG
This sequence comes from Proteus sp. fly-1067, assembly GCF_040139345.1. Taxonomy (NCBI): domain Bacteria; kingdom Pseudomonadati; phylum Pseudomonadota; class Gammaproteobacteria; order Enterobacterales; family Morganellaceae; genus Proteus; species Proteus sp. fly-1067. The sequence continues at coordinate 118,544 of NZ_JBEEUL010000003.1, forward strand.
TTTAGCATACTCATTGCCTGCTTTGGCTTTTTCTTCAACATCATAGAAGTTATCAAACATCAATAAGGTATGTGAAAGCGCTTTAGCTGCAATTGGGGCTAATTTATTGTTATCCAGAGATTCAATTAAAGCATGAATATTATAGCCACCTTGCATGGTACCTAATAATTCAACGGCTTTTTCTGGCGAGATAAGGGGTGATGTGGTTTCGCCTTTCGCGAGGGCAGTTAAAAAACCCGCCTTAACATAGGCAGCTTCATCAACTCCGGGTGGAACACGGTTAACAATTAAATCAAGAAGAAATTCTTCTTCACCTTTAGGGGGGGTTTTTAATAGCTCAACAAGTGCGGCTGTTTGTGTGGCATCGAGAGGTTTTGGAACGACACCTTCAGCTGCACGCTCTGCTACGTGCTTACGGTATTCTTCTAGCACGACTGTCTCCTCGCTTCTTTGTCATTTTGTATAACCCGGCTGTCTGCACCTTGTTAATAAGGTGCCAGGTCAGAGGATCTTTTGCTCGCATAAAACATAAGAGGTTGTGAAATTATGCCCAGCTAAGGGCTATCAGCATAGCAAATCTTCAACACGATGTTAATTCGTTCACATAAAAGTAACATTAATCAGATTCAAATATCCACTTATTCAGATTAAAACACTTAAACAAAATATATAACAGAGACTTTTAACCAAGATTTTGGTTAATAACCACACTTTTTATAGTTTTTTTCACACCCGAATTAGCACTAAAGTAAAATTTACGGTCAAATAAACATCATTCACACTAAATAACCCGCATCACACGACAGAAGACAATCAGCTTTTCAATAAAAAAAGAGCCAAGTTCCATAAAGAACTTAGCCCTTATCATTTAAACTACTTTAGTAAACTGCTTTCAGTAAAGCTATTTTCAGCAAAACTGTTTCCAGTAAAAAAGTCGCTTATTTTTTCTTTTTCGCTTTTGGATTTGGCAGGTCAGTGATGCTACCTTCAAATACTTCCGCAGCCATACCAATTGATTCGTATAACGTTGGGTGAGCGTGGATAGTTAATGCGATATCTTCAGCATCACAACCCATTTCGATTGCCAGACCAATTTCACCTAACAGTTCACCACCGTTAGAACCAACAATTGCACCACCGATAACACGGTTAGTTTCTTTGTCGAAAATCAGTTTAGTCATACCATCAGCACAATCTGATGCGATTGCACGGCCTGATGCCGCCCATGGGAAAGAAGCCACTTCATAGCTAACGCCTTTCTCTTTCGCTTCTTTTTCTGTCATACCAACCCATGCAACTTCTGGTTCAGTATAAGCGATTGATGGGATAACTTTAGGATCGAAGTAATGTTTTTTACCAGAAATAACTTCTGCTGCAACATGACCTTCATGAACACCTTTATGAGCCAGCATTGGTTGACCAACAATGTCTCCAATAGCAAAGATGTGAGGTACATTAGTGCGCATTTGTTTGTCAACATGGATAAAGCCACGATCATCAACTTCGATGCCCGCTTTACCTGCGTCTAGTAATTTACCGTTAGGCACACGACCGATAGCAACTAATACTGCATCGTAACGTTGTGGTTCTGCTGGGGCTTTTTTGCCTTCCATCGTTACGTAGATGCCATCTTCTTTTGCTTCAACCGCAGTAACTTTGGTTTCTAGCATCAGGTTAAATTTCTTGCTGATACGTTTGGTAAATACTTTAACCACGTCTTTGTCAGCAGCAGGAATAACCTGATCAAACATTTCAACCACGTCAATCTGAGAACCCAGAGAATGATAAACCGTTCCCATTTCCAGACCGATGATACCGCCACCCATAACCAGTAAACGCTCTGGTACGGTTTTCAGTTGCAGTGCATCTGTTGAATCCCATACTCGTGGGTCTTCATGTGGAATAAATGGTAATTCGATTGGACGTGAGCCGGCAGCAACGATTGCATTTTCAAAAGTGATGGTAGTTGTACCTTCACCACCTTCAACAGACAATGTGTGAGAACCAGTGAATCGTGCTTCGCCATTAACAACAGTCACTTTACGGCCTTTAGCCATGCCCGCTAAGCCACCGGTTAATTGAGAAATAACTTTGTCTTTCCAGATGCGAATTTTGTCGATATCTGTTTTTGGTGCATCAAAAACAACACCGTGTTCAGATAATGCTTTCGCTTCTTCGATAACTTTAGCAACGTGGAGTAACGCTTTAGAAGGGATACAACCCACGTTCAGACAAACACCACCTAATGTAGAGTGACGTTCAACTAAAACTGTTTCTAAACCTAAGTCAGCGCAACGGAACGCTGCGGAATAACCCGCAGGGCCTGCACCGAGAACCACTACCTGTGCTTTAATTTCAGTACTCATCGTGACCTCATTATTTATTTGTCCGGCGAGTCAGACGAAAATCCATATTTAACACCGAGACTTACATACCGCATGCAGTTTACAGAAATGTTAATAAACTGAAAAGCGCTCTAACATGACGGATCTCACAACCTAAGATGTATGACTGTAAAATCCATCATCGTAATCAGAGAAACCGGTGCTAAGCACCGGTTTAAATAATTACATTACCAAACGACGTAAATCGCTCATGTACTGATTAATCAGAGTGATGAATCGAGCACCGTCAGCACCATCGATCACGCGGTGATCGAAAGATAATGACATTGGTAGAATCAAGCGTGGTACGAACTCTTTACCATTCCATACAGGTTTCATAGAAGAACGGGAAAGTCCCATAATCGCAACTTCTGGTGCGTTAACGATTGGTGCAAAACCGGTAGTACCGATACCACCAAGGCTAGAAATTGTGAAACATCCACCTTGCATATCCGCAGCGGTCAATTTACCTGCACGTGCCTTCTTAGAAACTTCAGCTAACTCATAAGACAGTTCAATAATGCCTTTTTTGTTAACATCTTTGAAAACAGGAACAACTAAACCGTTAGGTGTATCTACAGCAATACCAATATTGATGTATTTTTTCAGGATCAGTTTCTGTCCATCTTCAGAGATAGAACTGTTAAAGCGTGGCATATCTGCCAGTGCTTTTGCAGCAGCTTTCATCACGAAGACTAACGGAGTGATCTTAACATCCAGTTTTTTCTTCTCTGCTTCTTTATTTTGCTGTTTACGGAATTCTTCAACCTCAGTGATATCTGCTTCATCGAACAGATTTACGTGAGGGATCATCACCCAGTTACGGCTTAAGTTAGCACCAGAGATTTTCTGGATACGGCTTAATTCAACTTCTTCAATTTCACCAAACTTGCTGAAGTCAACTTTTGGCCAAGGTAACATGCCTGGTAATCCACCACCTGCATTCGCTGGCGCTGATTCAGCACGTTTAATTAACTCTTTCACGTAAGACTGAACGTCTTCACGTAAGATACGGCCTTTACGACCAGTACCTTTCACTTTCGCTAAATTCACACCAAATTCACGCGCTAAGCGACGAATAACAGGTGTTGCATGAACGTAAGCATCATTTTCAACGAATTCTTCTTTTGCTACTGGTGCAGTTGCTTGTGCTTTTGCAGGTGCTGCTGGTGCAGAACTTGCTGGCGCGACTGCTGCTGGAGCTGGTGCTTGAGCAACAGGTGCTGCACCGGCAACTTCAAACGTCATGATCAGTGAGCCAGTTTTCACTTTGTCGCCCACTGCAATTTTGATCTCTTTAACCACACCTGCAAATGGTGCTGGAACTTCCATAGAAGCTTTGTCACCTTCAACGGTGATAAGTGATTGTTCTTCAGAAATGGAATCACCTACTTTAACCATTACTTCAGTAACTTCAACTTCGTCACCACCGATATCTGGAACATTCACTTCTTTCACAGCAGATGTTGCTGGTGCAGATGCTGCTGGAGCTGGTGCTGCTTGAGCAACAGGTGCGCTACCTGCAACTTCAAATACCATGATAAGAGAGCCAGTGCTCACTTTATCACCAGTTGCGATTTTGATTTCTTTTACTACGCCAGCAAATGGAGCTGGAACTTCCATAGAAGCTTTATCGCCTTCTACAGTGATCAGTGATTGTTCTTCAGCAATGCTATCGCCCACTTTCACCATCACTTCGGTAACTTCAACTTCATCACCGCCGATATCAGGTACATGAACTTCTTTTAATTCTGCAGTTGCAGGCGCAGCTGCTGGTGCAGGAGCTGCTACTTGAGCTGGTGCAGCTTGCGCGGCACCTTCTGCTTCAAAAATCATGATAAGAGAACCTGTTTGGACTTTGTCGCCCACAGCAATTTTGATCTCTTTCACTACACCCGCTTGTGGTGATGGGACTTCCATAGAGGCTTTGTCGCCTTCTACAGTAATTAAGGATTGTTCTTCCTCAATACGGTCGCCCACTTTCACCATCACTTCGGTGACTTCAACTTCATCAGCACCGATATCTGGGACTTTAATTTCAATAGACATTCACTTTACCTCTTACGCCAGACGTGGGTTTACTTTTTCAGGGTTGATGTTGTATTTATTGATTGCTTCTTCAACAATCTTCACATCAATCTCACCACGTTTAGCTAATTCACCTAATGCAGCAACAATCACATAAGAAGTATCAACTTCGAAGTGGTGACGCAGGTTTTCACGGCTATCAGAACGACCGAAACCATCTGTACCTAATACGCGGTAATCATCTGCTGGTACATATGTACGAACTTGTTCAGCGAACAATTTCATATAATCAGTAGAGGCTACAGCTGGTGCATCATTCATAATCTGAGCGATGTAAGGTACACGCGGTGCTTCAGATGGGTGTAGCATGTTCCAACGTTCACAATCTTGACCATCACGAGCCAGTTCAGTGAATGAAGTTACGCTATAAACATCAGAACCAATACCGTATTCAGTAGACAGGATTTGTGCTGCTTCACGTACATGACGCAAAATAGAACCTGAACCCAGTAATTGAACTTTACCTTTCGCACCTTCCAGTGATTCCAGTTTGTAGATACCTTTACGGATACCTTCTTCAACACCGGCTGGCATTGCTGGCATATGGTAGTTTTCGTTGAGTGTAGTGATGTAGTAATAAACGTTTTCTTGTTTATCACCATACATACGTTCTAAACCGTCTTGCATGATAACAGCAACTTCATAAGCGAAGGCTGGATCATAAGAGATACAGTTAGGGATAGTCAGCGATTGAATATGGCTATGACCATCTTCGTGTTGTAGACCTTCACCATTAAGTGTTGTACGGCCAGAAGTACCACCCACTAAGAAGCCACGAGCTTGTTGGTCACCTGCAGCCCAGCATAGGTCGCCAATACGTTGGAAACCAAACATTGAGTAGTAGATATAGAATGGGATCATTGGCAAATTGTTAGTGCTGTAAGATGTTGCAGCTGCTAACCAAGATGCGCCAGCACCCAGTTCGTTGATACCTTCTTGCAGAATTTGACCTTTAACGTCTTCTTTATAGTAAGCAACTTGCTCACGATCTTGAGGCGTATATTGCTGACCATTCGGGCTGTAAATACCGATTTGACGGAACAGACCTTCCATACCGAAAGTACGTGCTTCGTCAGCAATAATTGGAACTAAACGATCTTTGATAGATTTGTTTTTCAACATTACATTCAGTGCTCGAACGAATGCGATAGTTGTAGAAATCTCTTTAGATTGTTCTTCCAGTAATTGGCTGAAATCTTCCAGTGTCGGAATATCCAGTTTTTCTTCAAAACGAGGACGACGTGCTGGCAGGTAACCACCTAAATCCTGACGACGTGCGTGCAGGTATTTATATTCTTCTGACTCTTTGTCAAAAGTAATATAAGGAAGGTCTTTAATTTGCTCATCAGCAACTGGAATATTGAAACGATCACGGAAATGGTGAACGCCATCCATATTCATTTTTTTAACTTGGTGAGCAATATTTTTACCTTCTGCTGTTTCACCCATACCATAGCCTTTAATGGTTTGAGCTAAAATAACAGTTGGTTTGTTTTGAGTGTCTTTTGCTTTTTGGAATGCAGCAAAAACTTTCTTCGGATCGTGACCACCACGGTTTAATGCCCAGATTTCATCATCAGTCATATCTTTAACTAATGCAGCAGTTTCTGGGTAACGATTGAAGAAGTGCTCACGAACATAAGCGCCATCACGAGATTTAAATGTCTGGTAATCACCATCCAGAGTTTCATTCATTAATTGAATGAGTTTGCCAGAGGTGTCTTTACGCAGAAGCTCATCCCAACGATCGCCCCACATTACTTTGATAACGTTCCAGCCAGCACCTGCAAAGATACCTTCTAATTCGTTAACAATTTTGCCGTTACCTGTAACTGGGCCATCAAGACGTTGTAAGTTACAGTTAACAACGAAGCACAGGTTATCTAATTTTTCGCGAACTGCGATGGTGATTGCACCTTTAGATTCTGGTTCGTCCATTTCGCCATCGCCTAAGAACGCATAAACAGTTTGTTTAGTCGTATCTTTTAAGCCACGGTGATTTAAATATTTCAGGAATTTAGCTTGATAAATTGCAGATAGAGGCCCCAGACCCATAGAAACAGTTGGGAACTGCCAGAATTCAGGCATTAATTTAGGGTGAGGATAAGAAGATAAACCTTTACCACCAATTTCTTGACGGAAATTATTTAATTGTTCTTCTGTTAAACGACCTTCTAAGAATGCGCGAGCATAGATACCTGGGGAGATATGTCCTTGGAAGTAAACTAAATCGCCGCCATCAGTTTCATTTTGAGCACGGAAGAAGTGGTTAAAACACACTTCATATAACGTTGCAGAAGATTGGAATGACGCCATGTGTCCGCCGAGTTCCAAATCTTTTTTGGATGCACGCAGAACCATCATTACTGCGTTCCAGCGAATAGCAGAACGAATACGACGCTCTAATTCCAGATTGCCAGGGTAAGCGGGTTCATCTTCAGCAGGAATGGTATTGATATAATCACTGTGTACAGAGCCGCCTAAAGCAATATTAAGACCGCCATTACGCGCTTGTTTTAATACCTGATCAATCAGGAACTGTGCACGCTCAACACCTTCTTCACGGATGACCGAGTCGATCGCTTGTAACCAGTCGCGAGTTTCGATCGGATCCACGTCATTTTTCAGCATATCTGACATGGTGTATTCCTTATCTGTTATCTGTTTTTAATGGTTATGGGAGTCTATCTTCCCGTTATACCCATTTGATATGACGGGAAGATAGACCCTGCTGTTATTACCGCTATCCCTGAAAATCACAGGGAGATAGGTAGTACAGACTCAGCGGTCAGGATCTGTGCTACTAAAATAAATCAGGGTGTTGTTGGAGCCGGCGCAAAGAGCGCTCACGGCGAGTATGTTCACGACTCATATCCAACAAAACATCTTCAATAAAGGCTAAGTGGCGATGTGAAGCTTCACGCGCTACCTCTGGCTCTCTATTAATAATAGCCTGATAAATCTGACTACGATGCTCACTTACGGCAGTTAACATCTCTTTACGAGTGTAAAGAAACTCAAAATTCTGGCGGATATTCTGCTCAAGCATAGGTACCATGCATCTTAATAAATGTAATAAAACAACATTATGAGCAGCTTCCGTGACAATTAATTGATATTGCAATACAGCTTCAGACTCAGCGACCAAATCACCCTTTTCATGGGCCTTCAAAATACAATCATGGCTTGCTTTGATACGAGCAAGATCTTCATCAGTACCGCGTAACGCTGCATAATAAGCAGCAATGCCTTCAAGGGCATGGCGCGTTTCTAAGAGATCAAATTGAGATTCGGGATGTCCGCTAAGCAGTTGAGCTAAAGGATCACTAAAACTTTGCCAGAGATTATGCTGAACAAATGTTCCACCACCTTGGCGACGAAGTAAAAAGCCTTTAGCTTCTAATTTTTGGATAGCTTCACGCAATGAAGGGCGAGATACATCAAATTGCTTCGCCAGCTCACGCTCAGGTAAGAGTTTCTCTCCTGGACGCAGAGTGCCTTCTAAAATCAGATGCTCAAGCTGTTGCTCAATGACATCAGAAAGCTTAGGTTGACGGATTTTTGTATAAGCCATATTGCTGGAAGCCATTATTGGATAACTATTACCTTTGTGATTGAGTTGTCAATTGGTAATACCAATTTAATATAACGGATAATAAAGTAACAAAGTATTCACTAACTGTCCATACAGTTGTTGAGCGAAATCATAAAAACCTGCAAATTTTAACAAATTATTTTAAAAATTCATCAAAAGTGATAACTGGATCGCATTATACTGAAACGTTAAAAATAAATTTTTTAACGTTTTTTAAACACATAAACAGTCAAACTGAAGCGTGACAGCAATAATAAAATGAATAAACATTTACTTTTATTGACTATTAACTCACGCAACCCTGTTATTTCGTTAACAAACTATGAAAATAGTCCCAATCAAAGTGAGGCCCTGGATCTGTTTTTCGATTTGGTGCAACATCACTATGCCCTGTTATGTTCTCTTTAATGGCAGGATAAAGCGTAATAAGTGATTGAGTTATCTTGGCTAATTGCTGATATTGGTTTAGTGTAAAATTACAATTATCAGTACCCTCAAGCTCTATACCAATAGAGAAATCATTGCACTTTTCTCTACCTTTATATAAAGATACGCCCGCATGCCATGCTCTATCTGTAAAAGGCACATATTGAACAATTTCACCATCACGCCGAATAAGGCAATGAGCAGATACTCTTAACCCGATTATTTCACTAAAAAAAGGATGATCTTGCTCTGATAATGTATTGGTAAATAACCTATCAATATAAGGCCCACCAAATTGACCTGGTGGCAAACTGATATTATGAACAATCAGTAAAGAGGGGACTTCTCCTTCAGGCCTTTTATCATGGTTTGGTGAAGGTACTTTTCTTGCATCAATAAGCCAACCTTGTTTAATTTCCACATCAACCCTCTTCTACTGTGTTTTAGCTATTATCAATAATTTTATTAACTAATATTCATCAATAAATGCGAACTTTCTCTCAATAATAAAGGTTAAATTTGTATAGCTCTGTTTTCTTTTCGATATTTTACTCAAATTTTATTTTATCTATTCGCCAATAAAGTCCTTTTTTTTCATACTTCTAGTGTCTATTAATCAAGGAGGACACTAGATGAACGCACTTAATTATCACTCATCCGAAAATGGCTTTACCCTTATGGAACTTATGATTGTCATAGCCATTATTTCTATTTTAAGCTCCGTCGCTATTCCTGCTTATCAAGGCTATATCCAAAAAGCGGCTTTAACCGATATTTTGCAAACGCTCTCCCCTTATCGTTCAGCTGTTGAATTATGTCGTTATGAAAATGAACTTCACCATTGCGATTCCGACTCAACATTTATGCCCCCACAATTTCGCAGTCGATACCTTTCTGAAGTATCTGTATTAAATGGTGTCATTAATGCAACTGGGAAAGCACAACTTGAAGGCCTAACCATTGTCATGTCTTTAGAAAAAAGTGCGGGTGATTATCTTCCCATATGGAGGACACTATGCTCTGCCGCTAATACTACGTTACAAAAGCAATGTACTGAAATATTCAAATCATATTAATGCATTATGGATATTGGGGAACATTCGTATTGAATGTTCCTATATTAAAACAACACAAATAAAACAAATATAAAAAGGTGAATAATGGATATTACACACTCAGCAACAGAATTTATTGAACATCTATTACGCCATAGCATTTTAATGCGTGTTTCTGATTTACATATTGAACCTCAACAATTCAACTTTAGAATTAGAGCCAGAATAGATAACCATTTATATTTATTTTCTCCACCTCCGAATGAATTCTCAGAAGAAATAGTGACACGTTTAAAGATATTGGCTAATTTAAATATTACAGAAAAACGATTACCTCAGGATGGACAATTTACTTGGTCTTATAATGAGAAAAATTATTCAATAAGAATAGCGACACTTCCCACTCTTTATGGTGAAAAAATCGTTTTACGCCTTATCAATAACCTCCAACAACCAGATTTAAACTATTTAGGATTTCAGCCATCTCATTTAACACTATTAAAAAAATATTTAACTTTACCGCAAGGTATGATTTTAGTCACAGGCCCAACAGGTAGTGGAAAAACACTAACTTTATATAGTTGCTTACATTATTTAAATAAAGATAACCGTAATATAAATAGTGTTGAAGATCCCATTGAATTACCATTAGAGGGTATTAATCAAATTCAGATTTGTGAAAAAGCAGGGATCACATTTACTACAATACTACGCGCATTATTACGTCAAGACCCTGATATTATAATGGTGGGTGAAATTCGAGATCCCTCCACTGCTGAAATGGCAATGAAAACAGCACAAACAGGACATCTTGTTTTATCCACATTGCACACTAATTCCACAAATACCACCTTAATGCGCCTACACAATTTAGGTATTGCAAAAGATCTTATTCACTCTTGTATTAGCTTAATTATTTCACAGCGATTAGTGCGCTGTTTATGCTCGCATTGTAAAACCTGCTTACCCAATAAAAAACAGATTAATATTAATGAAGAAATCATTGAATTGCCGAACTGGCAAGCAATAGGTTGCCAACAATGTAGTTCCGGTTATAAAGGAAGAACGGCAATCTATGACTGTTTTGAACCAACAAAACAAGCACATGCATCTCCCTATAATTTACTCCATTCAGGTATTTTATTAATTAAACAAGGAATAACAACACTTGAAGAGGTTTATCAAACTCTGGGAGATATTGAATGAGATTACAGCAAGTTTATCGTTACGTTGCACTAAGTTATCAAGGCGAATGGTGTTCAGGAAACATTCTCGCATCATCAAATAATGATGTCTTTATTAAATTAATACAGCAACAAAAAATCCCCATAAAAATACGTTTATACAAAATCATGATATTTCAAGAAAGTGATAAAAAATATCGTATTCAATTACTTGAACAACTCGCATTATTACTTCACTCAGGTTTAGCTCTTTTACCTGCTTTAACGTTATTAAAAAATGAATGTCGTTATACTCATTGGCAATGTGTATTAGATGATATTATTTTTAACTTAATGCAAGGTGGCACATTATCAAAACAGTTAAGCCGTTATCCCGTTTATTTTCCACTTTCATTAGTGCGCTTTATTTTTATTGGTGAAGAAAGCGGAAAATTAAATGAAGTCATAACACTTCAAATAACACAATTAAAAAAACAACAAGAAATAGTTAATAAGATTAAAAAATCTTTTAAATACCCACTTTTTTTATTGGCTATTCTATTTTCTATTACCAGTATTATGTTGTTATACGTTTTACCTGAATATCAATCCTTATACAGTGCCTTTAATACCGAGCTTCCTGATTTAACTTTAGCATTAATTGCTTTCTCCCAATGGTTTTCTAACTATATTTTTATAATACTTATTTTCTTCATTGGGCTAATATTGCTTTATCATTTTATTCGCCATTACTCGCCGTTATTTTATTATTATGAACAAACTATTTTCCTTCACCTACCTTATTTCGGCACGCTATTAAAACACCATCAACTCTATCTTATTTTTCAAATAATAAGTATTACACAACAAGCTGGATTACCATTATTACAAGGCTTAACGATTATTATAGAACAACTTACACATCCTATTTATAAACGTCAGCTATTACAAATGAGTGAACACATTACGCAAGGAAAATCATTAAGTTTATTTATGAAAAATGCATCTTACTTTCCTCCTATTTGCCACCAATTTATCATTTGTGCAGAAAACTCAGGACAGTTACTCTATTTTTGTCAGCAATTAAGTGATTGGTTTTATCATCAGCTTGAAGAACAATTAAATACTATCAGTACATGGTTAGAGCCGCTGTTAATGGCGATAATTGCATCGATTATTGGTACATTAATTATGGCTATGTATCTTCCTATATTACAGTTAGGTGATACTATACAATGAATCACAAATTTTATGAGTAATATGCTATTGTGATCTTTCTCGCTAAGTAATTGATTGATGATAATTCTATTACTGATTATGAGGTAGGATGTTAGGGTAGCAGAAAATCACCTATCATAATAACCGAATAAAACCTAAATATTGCGGTTATTATCTTGTGATAAAAACAAAATTAGGCTTTAGAATATCCAAACTAATAGCAAATTTTAATTCATTAAAAATAGATAAACACAATGGCTTATACGGTTGCTCTTACAGGCGGAATAGGTAGTGGTAAAACCACTATTGCTAATGCTTTTGCCTCATTAGGTGTACCTCTTGTTGATGCTGATGTTATTGCTCGATTAGTGGTAGAACCTCATTCCTTTGGGCTAAATGCGTTACATCAACATTTTGGTGACAGCATTTTATTGCCTGATGGTTCATTAAACCGAGCTCAGCTACGCCAGATTATTTTTCAACATGATGAAGAAAAAAACTGGGTCAATAATCTTCTTCACCCCCTGATACAGCAAGAGACTCAAAGACAAATACAACAAATTAAAACCCCTTATTTTATTTGGGTTGTTCCTTTATTAATTGAAAATAAATTAACTCACTTAGCCTCTCGTGTTCTTGTCGTTGATGTTACACAAGAAGAACAAATAGCAAGAACAATGAAACGAGATGGCGTAAGCCGAGAACAAGTGCTCAATATTTTAAAGGCACAAGCTCAAAGACAAGAACGATTAGCCGCCGCTGATGATATTATTGAAAATCACGATAATAGCCAAAATATAATTGGCAAAGTTAAGCAACTCCATCAGCATTACTTAGAATTAGCTCAACAAGCGTTACAGGACAACAGCCATGAGTGATGACATCACAACTATCATCTTCGAACATCCCCTAAATGAAAAAATGCGTTCATGGCTTAGAATTGAAAACTCATTAATTCAAATTAATAGTTTTCGTACAATCGATTCGTTACCCACCGCACTCTCTTTTTTCCGCGCGATATCAGAATTTATTGAAGTGCTTGATCGTGGTGAAATTCGTGCTGAATTACTCAAAGAATTAGAAAAAAGACAAAAAAAATTACAACAATGGCTATCATTCCCTAATGTTGATAAAGAAATTGTCACACAAATTATTAATGAACTAGCCGAAAATGCATCGGTATTAAGTCAAGCTCCGCGAATTGGGCAGCATTTAAAACAAGATAAAGTAATAAGTTTAGTCAAACAGCGCCTAAGTATCCCAGGAGGATGCTGTAATTTTGATGTACCTGCATTGCATTTATGGTTAAGTTTGCCTCAAACCATCCGTGATGAAAGATTACAAAACTGGATGACAGGCTTGTTACCATTACAAAATGCATTGAATAGCTTACTAACGCTTATTCGCCAATCAGATACTTTTAAACCCGCGTTAAGTCATCGTGGTTTTTACCAAGATAGTGCTGAAGAAGGTGAACTACTACGTCTTAAAATCGCCATTGACCACCAGATCTACCCTCAAGTATCTGGCCATAAAAATCGTTACGCGATCCGATTCTTACCACTTGATAGTGAAAATGGAACAATACCGCTAGAACTACCCTTTGAGATTGCTTGTTGCTAACATTGTGTTGATCACCATGAACACCTATCGCGCCAATGAAATCTAGGAGAGATAATGAGCGAAGAATTAATTGTGAAATGTCCAACCTGCCAAACAGAAGTTATTTGGAATGAAAGTAGCCCTTATCGCCCTTTTTGTAGCAAACGTTGCCAACTTATTGATTTAGGTGAATGGGCTGACGAATCAAAACGTATTCCAAGCCAAAGCGATATTAATGACAGTGACGACTGGAGTGAATCTCCACAACCTGAGATTAAAGATTTTTAATATTCCGATTAAGAATATAAAAAATAGCCACTCATTGGAGTGGCTATTTTATTTATTACTATATTCGTTTATCTACTTTTATTTTGTAACAATGCCACAATTGTGCGGTTAGCCGGTGGAAAATCATCAGCATTTAATGATGCGATAGAAGTCCATTTTGAATCTTGCCCTTCTTTACCGTATGGCTCATTATCCCATTGAGTTACTAAGAAAAAAGATAATGTAATATGTCTATCTGGAAAATCATGCTCTACCGTTTCAAAAAGCGAGCACTGGGTTACATCAATACCAATTTCCTCTTGTAACTCACGCACTAATGCCTGCTCAGGAGTTTCTTCATCTTCTAATTTCCCTCCCGGAAATTCCCAAAATCCCCCCATATGTGATTTTAGGGGGCGTTGGGTGATAAAGACATTATTGTTTTGATCACAAATAATACCCGCAGCAATATGTAGCTTTTTTTTATCCATTATAGACAACCTATTGAATAGTCCAGTTATTATAACAACTTAACGTTATTATAACGTATATCCAATGGCGCTACTCTGGTTTTCTTTCCTTGATTATATCGATTAATTAACGATAAATAGGCAAGAAACCAAGCTGTGCTAATGTTTGGCAAATAATGCCTACAGCACCAAAAGCGATAACAGAATAAATTAACCCTTTACCGCCCCACACTTTAAAACCTGAGTTGGGAAATTTTTCTCGCGCTTTCAGTGCCATAACTGCAGGACAAATAATTGCCCAGACACAAGCCGCCGTACCTGCATACGCAATTGCAATTAAAAAACCATTAGGGAAAAGCAAACAGAGCAATAAAGGTGGTGTGAAACATAAAACACCCGACTTTAAGCGTCCGGTTTTGTTATCTTCAAATTTTAGTGATGCTAAAATATAGTCAAACAAACCAATCGCTACCCCTAAGAATGAACAGAATACGGCACTAATTGAGAACCATAATAAAAAACCTTCAATATATTTACTATTCAAGACGGTATATAACGAATCAATAAAGGCATCTAAGTTACCGCCTTTTTGAATAATGGTAATAAATTGTTCACGGGGTAGATTCCCCATAGTACCAATCATCCAAAGTAAATAAATGGCTAGTGCTAAAACACAACCAATCACACAACTCTTAACAACCTTTCTTTCATTTTCATGATAAAGCTTATAAAGACTACAAACATTTCCATGATATCCAAATGAAGTTATCGCATAAGGAATAATGATAAAAATAAATGGATAAAGATATAACTGGCTTTTCCCTTCAAAAGTTGCGCTAAATAATAAGTCGCCACTTGCTTTAAAAAACAATCCAGAAAAAGCCAATACAAATAGAACAATTTTAATGAATAAAAAAATGGAAGTTAAGCGACTCGCACAAGCGCCTCCCCACCATATTGTTGCTCCAAGCACGATAGTAAATACAAAAAATATTGCTCTCAGGTTTAGATTAATGCCATATAATGATGACGCCTCATAAATAATCGAACCCGCAGCAGAAATATAAGCATAAATTAATATATATAATACAAATATTAAAGATGCATTAGCAAGATAACAGGCCCATTTTGGCAATAACTCTTTTGATATATGAAAGTAGTTTGTTCCCGCCCCATATTTTGAAATACATTCAAGAATATATATTCCTGAGTGAAACATAAAAAAACAAACAATAAACAATATAAAGAGTGAGTTAATAAACCAAGCGCCAGACATTATTGTTGGGAGGCTAAACATTCCCGCACCGATCATAGCGCCGCCCAACACAAATCCCCCTACAATAATTGAGGGTTCTTTATTTACCGACTTATTTTCCATTTTTTAGTCCTTACTGAAATAAGGATAGGGCTCTCGCATTGCACGAGAGCCATTATTATTGTGGAGTATTATTTATTTGATAGGTTTTAATCTAGCAGTAAAGTGTCTTAATACAGGTGGTTCATATTCGAACTCAAGACCTTTAAGCGTTGCAAACTTCTCTTTTAAGCCAATAAGTGCATCAGCAATATAATCCATATGGTCGTTAGTATAGACACGACGAGCAATGGTTAAACGCATAAACTCCATATCTGCATGTTTTTGTTCACCTGTTGCAGGGTCACGACCCAATAAGAATGAGCCAATTTCAACTGCACGAACACCAGATTCTAAATAAAGGGCATTAATGACCGCTTGAGCAGGGAATTGGTCACCAGGGATATGCGGTACTAGCTTTTTACAGTCAACGAAAACAGCATGTCCGCCAGTAGGATATTGAATTGGAATACCTGCTTCACGTAGACGATCACCCAAGTATTGTACCTGACCAATACGATAGTGCAGATATTCTTCCTCTGTACCCTCTTCTAAACCTTGTACCATAGCAGCCATATCACGACCCGCTAAACCACCATAGGTGACAAAACCTTCCATCGGTACACAACGCTGTCTCGCTAATGTAAAGACTTCTTCATTATCACGAATAGAGACTAAACCACCGATATTTAACAATGGATCTTTCTTCGCTGACATGGTTAATGCATCAGCATATTTATACATGTCTAAAATAATTTCTTTAATTGTGGCATTTTTATATTTCGGATCACGCTGTTTAATAAAATACGCATTTTCACAGTAACGAGCTGAATCCATCACAACAAAAATACCGTGTTGTTTGGCGATTTCATAAACTTCTTTTAAATTATCCATTGAAACAGGCTGACCACCAGCACTATTACAAGTTACAGTTGAAACAATCGCAACAACGTTATCAGCACCATGCTTAGCAATATTTTCTTTTAATTTAGCAATATCAAAATTGCCTTTCCAATCATCATAGGTTTCTGAATCAAATGCTTTTTCAGTAACAATATTAATTGCTTTACAGCCATTTAATTCGACGTGAGCTGCTGTTGTGTCAAAATGGAAGTTAGAAATGAAAACAGGATTTTTCGCTTTTCCATCTTTTTGTTTATATTTTAATAATACTGGGAAAAGAATATTTTCAGCACCACGACCTTGGTGAGCAGGAATAATATAATCGTAATTAAATAGCTCTTTGGCTTTGTCTTTTAAATCATAATAGTTTCTTGAACCGGCATAAGCTTCATCACCTGTTATCATCGCAGCCCATTGATGATCACTCATTGCGTTAGTACCAGAGTCTGTTAATAAATCTATATAAACGGCATGACTTGGTAATAAGAATGGGTTATAACCAGCTTCTTTTAATGCAGCTTCACGTTCTTCTCTTGAAGGAACACGGATTTTTTCTACCATTTTAATGCGGAATGGTTCTACAATTCTTTTAGCCATGATAATACCTTTAATATATATTAAATTATAAAGTTACGAATAAATAAAATAATCTTCCCATTTAAATTAAACGGAAAAAGAGTATTAAATTATTTTATATGGATATAAAAAAGGATTATTTTTCAGGAAAGAAGAAGGCGAGTTCAGAATCAATATTAAACCATTTCTTCAATCTGAAGAAACCTCTTAATATTATCAAAACATTAAATGATGAGAACATACTTTAACCCTTATAGTCAGGAAATAGTACAATTTACATGCTAATTTATATAACAGTTAAACACGATTAGTAATATAACAATAGTATATTTTGGATATTTATCACACTATTTATGACAAATAATATATTAACGTGATCACTATCACTTACTTCAAATTTTAATAAACTATTTTTTATAGTTTAAATTTTTATTGGCATCATTAAGTTGTAATACATGTATTCATATTACACTTTCATAATATTAAAATAAAATCCCAACAACCTTACTTTTAATCATGATTAATTATTTAACAATAAAAACATGATATCTTTACTTTTATAAATCCTATTTTATTCATTAAAATGAAATAATAATTCATGGAATTTTTATTTCATAATGCAACATTAATAAACTTAAAAATAACAAATGAAAAGTGATTACTTTAAATTACTTCATTTACTAGAACATCCTCTCATTATTTATAATCTCTTAAGAAAAAATAAAATTTTATTAATTAACACAGAAAAATCGATGTTAAGTTAAACAGAGAGAAAAATAACACGGTAGATTATAACCATGAAAATCAATACCATAGACAACATTCAATTAAATCATTTGTTTGATTAATTCTTTTGGTGATATCAATCATATTAGTTATGTCGATATTTTATATTGGAAGAAATAAAAATTTATCTTTATTTCGTCGATTTTAAATTTATTTTCATATTGAGAGTGCGTGGTGTTTATTATTTTTAAATTAAAGATAATATAAAAACATTAATTATTATCTTACTATTTTTAAGTCATATTATTTATATTTGAATTAATACCTTTATATTGAGGTAAAATGAGAAAAAAAGTTATTTTATTAACACTATTAAGTGGATTTTCAACCAGTGGATTAACAGCGAATGACGCCGGTTATTTAGGCTCGATGGGAGAATCGAGGCGCGCATTACAAGATAGCCAACGTGAAATAAATCAACTTATTGAACAAAATCGCTATCAACAACTTCAAGAAAATGCATTAGAGGTTTCACCTACCCCCACATTTATTACTGAATCAGAACATTGTTTGCCTATTAATGGTGTTTATGTTCAAGGAATTACCTTACTCAATGAAAAAGATCTTGATTCATTAACACCATTACCAGAGCAATGTATAAAAAGTGCTGACGTTAACCGATTAGTCAAAGAGTTAACTCAACGCTACCTTCAACATGGCTATATCACTGCTAGGATCCAATTTTTACGACCTAATGAAGAACAACAGCTTGGGTTATATGTTATTGAAGGCTTTATTGAAAAAATACAGGGCAGTGATCGAGGCGTTAACACAGCTTTACTTTTTCCTCATGTTGAAGGAGAACCGTTAAAACTGTCAAAGCTTGATCAGGGGCTTGATCAAGCGAACCGTTTACAATCCAATAAAGTCAAACTCGATATATTACCGGGTAGGCAATTAGGTGGCTCAATTATTCAGCTCACCAATCAGCGCCAAGCGCCTTGGCACTTGAATATTTCAAGTGATAACTATGGGCAAAAAAACTCAGGACGCTGGTTAGTTCGAACAAATGCAAGCTTAGACAGTCCCTTGGGGCTATCCGATTTTGTCAGCTTAAATGCTAGCATCACCACAGACAACCCAAATACACGTTTTAATCGTGCTTACACCCTACTCTATTCTTTACCTTATGGTGCATTGACATTCAGTACTTTTGGTAGCTATTCGGAGTACGAATTTCATCAATCATTACAGACACGTACAGTACGTTTATCCGGGAATACCACACAAATAGGTTTAAGGGGGGATTACGCTTTTTATCGTAGTCAAAAACAGATAGATACCTTAAACATGCAGGTAACACATAAACGAATACGTAACTATTTCAGCCAAATCCGCTTAGATTTAAGTAGCCCAGCACTCACTACCGTAGAGCTAGGCATCAACCATTTACACATTATTTCCAACGGCGTTGTGAGTGTGAATTTAAGTGCAGAAAAAGCCATTGGTTGGTTTGGTGCAGACGGATCACCTCATGTTGCTAATGGGAGTGGTAATGACTATCGCTTTACAAAAGTTAAGCTTTTTGCCAATTGGCAACATCGTTTTTCATTATCAGATCCTACATTTTTATTCAATAGCGCTTTCATTGGTCAATACAGCCCTGACACCTTACCCGGAGTTGAATGGCTCAGTTTAACTGATAAAAATGCAATCCGTGGTTTTGACCAAAGCACACTTTCTGGTGATAACGGAGGATATTTACGTAATACCCTTTCTTATCCTTATCGAATAAATACCTTTTCAATCACCCCTCGAATTGGCCTAGATGCAGGTCGTGTTCAACAACATGGCAACTATGAAGGATGGCGTAGTGGTTATGGACTAAGTTCAGGCTTAAATCTTCAATATCAAAAAGCACAATTCGATATCGAAGTCGCTAAGGGGCATTTGCTTTACAACCAAACGAATTCCAATAAAACCAAAGACCCTACTCAAGTGTTAGTTAGATTTTCATATTTATTTTGATTCACACTCATAGCAATAAACGGAGAAAACTCTATGAACTCAAAAAATTTCAAGCTCTCTCCTTCGGGTAGGCTTGCTGCATCTTTAGCGATTATTTTCGTATCATTAAATGCATATGCTGGCGGTATTGTTCCTGATTCGGGCACTCAAGGACCGAATGTTTCATCAGTCAATGGTGGTACTCAAGTCATTAATATCGTTACACCAAATAGTGAAGGTATTTCTCACAACCAATATCAAGATTTTAATGTAGGCAAACCTGGTGCAGTATTTAACAACGCCTTAGAAGCTGGGCAATCACAACTTGCTGGGCAATTAAATGCCAACAGTAATTTAAATGGGCAAGCCGCTTCTTTAATTTTAAATGAGGTTGTTAGTCGTAACCCATCATTCTTATTAGGTCAGCAAGAAGTCTTTGGTATTGCTGCGGAATATGTTTTATCTAACCCAAATGGCATTACTTGTGATGGTTGTGGTTTTATCAATACAAGCCGTTCTTCTTTAGTCGTGGGTAATCCACTATTTGAAAATGGTGAGTTAAAAGGATATAGCACACTTAATAACACCAATTTACTTTCTATTGGTAAAAACGGTTTATATGCTCCGGGTCTTTTAGATTTAATTGCACCACGTATTGATAGTAAAGGAAAAATAACTGCTGCTGAAATTTCAGCGTTAACAGGACAAAATACTTTCTCTCAACGTTTTGATATTCTTTCATCCCAAAAACCAACTTCTGCACTAGATAGCTATTTCTTCGGAAGCATGCAATCTGGTCGTATTCGTATTATTAATACCGCAGAAGGAAGTGGTGTTAAGTTAACAGGTAAATTCGTTTCTGATAATGAATTAAGCGTAAAAGCTGATAATATTCAAACGGATAGTCAGGTTCGTTACGATAATTTCGACAAAGATGGCAGTGAAAACTACCAAAATTACCGTGGTGGTATCGCAGTTAATAACAGTGGTTCAAGCCAAACTCTGACAAAAACAGAGTTAAAAGGTAAAAACATCACATTAATTGCTGATAATAAAAACCAAATCAAAGCCTCTGATTTAATGGGTGATGATATTTTATTACAAGGCGCTCATTTAACTGTTGATGGCAAACAGCTACAACAAAAAGAGACTGATACCGACAATCGCTGGTTCTATTCTTGGCAGTATGATGTCACTAAAGAAAAAGAATTGGTACAACAAGCTGGTAGCCATATTGATGCTAAGAACAATGCCACACTAACTGCAACTCAAGGTGATGTCACTCTTGAAGGTGCAAAAGTTAATGCAGGTAACACTCTGGCAATTAATGCTAATAAAGATATTAATATCAATGGATTAGTTGAAAAAGAAAATCGCAGTGAAAATGGTTATAAACGTAACCACACTTCTCGTCTAGAGACAGGTAGTTGGAGCAATAGCCATCAAACAGAAACCTTAAAAGCCAGCGAACTGACCGCAGGTAAAACGCTAGGCTTAAATGCTGAAGGCTCAGTTACCGCTCAAGGTGCAAAATTACATTCTAATGAGAATGTTGTCGTTAATGCTAAAGAGAACATCAATCTTAATGTTCAAAAGACTAACAATGATAAAACAGTAACCGACAATCATGTTGTTTGGGGTGGTATCGGCGGTGGTAATAATAAGAATAATAACAACAAACAAGAAGTCAGCCATTCAACACAATTAACGGCTGACGGACAACTGTTACTTGCAGCAGATAACAGTGTCAAAGTCACAGGTAGTCAAGTAAAGGGCAATCAAGGTGCCTTTGTTAAAACGACTCAAGGTGATGTTATTATTGATAATGCGATTAGCGAAACCATCACTAAAACAGATGAACGTACAGGTACTGCATTTAACATCACTAAAAACTCCCACAAGAATGAAACTAACCAACAGCATTCAACCGGTAGTGAATTAGTTTCTGATGCAGAATTAACTGTGGTCAGTGGCAAAGATGTTAATGTAATTGGTAGCTTAATTAAAAGTGCCGATGAATTAGGTATTGAGTCTTTAGGTGACATCAACGTTAAATCTGCACAGCAAATCACAAAAATCAATGATGAAAAAACATCATTAGAGATCACCGGTCATGCTAAAGAAGTTGAAGACAAGCAATATAGCGCAGGTTTTCATATCACTCATACATCCAATAAAAACAACAGCACTGAAACTGAACAAGTAGGATCTACTATTAGTGGTGGCAGTGTTAAAGTTCAAGCAGATAAAGATGTTACTTTTGCAGGCTCTGATTTAAAAACAACTGCAGGTAATGCCACTGTTTCTGGTGACAATATTGCTTTTGTTTCAACAGAAAACAAAAAAGAAACAGACAGTACAGATAGAACCATTTCAGGTGGTTTTAGCTACACTGGTGGTGTTGATAAAATCGGTAGTAAAGCTGATTTCCAATATGATAAACAGCATACAACAACTGAGATCACCAAAAATAAAGGTAGCGAAACTCAAGTTGCAGGTGATTTAACCATTACTGCAAATAATGATGTGACGCATCAAGGCGCATCACACAAAGTTGACGGTGTGTATAAAGAATCAGGTGAAAATATCAATCACCTTGCTGTAAATGACAGTGCAACATCTAAAACAGATACCTTAAATATCGGTGTCGATGTAGGTGTTAATCTTGATTACAGTGGTGTTACTCAACCAATTAAAAAAGCGGTTGAAGATGGCATTGATACAGCTAAACCCGGTAATAATACCGACTTAGATAAAAAAATTACCTTTAAAGATGCCATTGGTAATCTTGCTAACTTAAGTAACTTAGAAGCACCTAATGTCGGTGTTGAAGTCGGTATTAAAGGTGGTGGTAGTCAAAAATCACAAAACGATAGCCAAGCGGTTTCAACATCAATTACTGCGGGTAAAATTAATACTGACAGCAATAAAACGTTACATGATCAAGGAACTCATTATCAATCTACCCAAGGTGATATTGCACTAACGGCTAACACTCACACCAGTGAAGCGACACAAAATAAACATCAAGAGTCCTTCCACGAAACAACGGGAGGAGGTCAAGTTGGCGTCAGCACAAAAACTGGCAACGACATTACCGTAGCGATTAAAGGTGAAGGTAAAACCTCTGACACAAGCCTAACCACAACGAAAGCTGATGGTAGCCAGTTTAACTCTGCTGGCAATATCAATATTAATGTACGCGAAGATGCACATTATGAAGGCACTAAGTTTGATGCTCAAGATGGCAAAACTGTTATTAATGCTAGCGGTGATTTAACGCTTGCACAAGCAACAGATACTCATTCTGAAAGTCAACATAACGTGAATGGTAGTGCAAACCTGAAAGTAGGTACAACACCAGACAGTAAAGATTACGGTGGTGGCTTTAATGCAGGTGGTGCTAATCATCAAAAAGATCAGACAACAGCGAAAGCAGGTTCAGTAAATGGCTCTCAGGGTATTGAGTTAAATTCAGGTCATAATCTGACTTTACAAGGTACTCATTTAACCAGCGAAAATGATGTTGCTCTGACTGCAACTAACAAAGTTGATTTCCAAGCTACCGAATCTCAACGTACTGAAACAGGTAAGAACTTATCTGGTGGATTACAAGCAGGATTTGGCCAAAAAATGGAAGAAAAATCGTCTTCTGTCAATGGATTAGGTGGCGCTGAATTTGCTATTGGTAAGCAAGATGAAAAAACCGTCTCGCGTGAAGGTGGCACAATCGCTAACCAAGGTAATTTAACTGTTAATGGTAGTTCAGTTAGTCTTCAAGGCACTAAAGTTAATAGCAAAGATACACAATTAACGTCTCAATCTGGAGATACGACACTCACATCAGCACAATCAACTGATTACAAAAACAATTGGGGTACTGATATTTCTTTAAATGGTAAACAAACCAATACCACGCCAAAAGAAGTGACAGAAGAAAATCCAGCCACCTCAATCCATGATATTGGTGGCAAAGTTTTAGTAAACGTTGAAGATCAACAAAAATCTACTCACCAAAATGCCTCCGTAGAAACAGGCACATTAACTGTAAATAGCGATAAAAACCTCGCTCTTTCTGGTGCAAATGTTTCTGCAGATAATGTAACGGGCAATATTGGTGGTGACTTTACAGTGACTAGCCAAAAAGATAGCAACCGTCATGTTAATGTTGATGTAAATGTGGGTTACAACCACAACAATGATCCTAAATCTAGCCAAGTTGATAAAACAGCAAAAGCTGGTGGATCCTTGTTAGAAAATACGATCAAAGAAACTATTGATTCAGGAATTAAATCTGCAACAGATGTTATTTCTGATAAATACAATTCTCTTTCTTCCACTATTGCAGATAAAACCGGTATCAGTGGTGAGACAAAAGAAAAAATTGATAAAGGTGTTGGTACAATAGGTAACAGTATCAAAAATATCGTTACTGGCGCAGAAGGTCATACCGCTAATGCCGATATCAAAGTTTCTCATATTGATAATGATGCAGTTGCCCAAACTTCAACCTTAACAAGCAAAAATGACATTTCATTAAATGTAAGTGGCACAACTAAACTTACAGGTGCTGAAGTGAAAAGCGAGCAAGGACAAGTTGATTTAGGTGGTAGCAACGTTCAATTAAATAATATTGAAGGCCATCATTATGAAGCGGGTGCAGATCTTGATCTTAAATCATCAGCCGTTGATTTAGTGAAACAACTTGCAGGTGGTGACTTATCATTAAAATCCCCCGTTAAAGTCAATGAGACTGTAAACACAAAATCATCTATTTCTGAAAAGTAATAGATACCTGATAAAAGAGTAATGCCTATTCTTTTGTAAGCCAACCCCGCTTGTTATTACAATAAGCGGGGTTTTTATCTCTCTGCATTTTAGCCCTTTCTCCCCCTATAAAATTGCATTTTCTAATATTCCAAAAGTCTTTGAAAACATAATTATTTGAATTAAAAATAAAATATTGTTCAAAACTGTAAAAAACAAATTAACATACAACCCTTGACCTTCCCCTAATGGTAAAGCCTAAGCTTTATTTCATACCATATTTAAGAGGGGAATTTTAATGAATACGAAGACAACGTTATCCTCTGCCAATCGGCTGAGCTTACCTGTGGAAGGCATGACATGTGCTTCATGTGTTGGTCGTGTTGAACGAGCATTAAAAGCGGTGCCTGAAATACAAGATGCCGTTGTGAATCTAGCCACTGAACGTGCTGATATCACATTTACTAACACGCCAAATCCTATCATTGCCGTTACTGCCATTGAGCATTCTGGTTATAAAGTACCAGAAGAAATTACCGAATTGGCGATTGAAGAAATGACCTGCGCTTCTTGTGTTGGTCGTGTTGAAAAAGCATTATCGCAAGTTTCTGGTGTATTAGAAGCCACCGTTAATCTTGCCACAGAGCGTGCTCGTGTACGTCATTTATCTGGTGTAGTATCTATCACTGATTTAGAAGCCGCTGTTGTACATGCTGGATATAAACCACGTCGTTTATCAGATAATCGAGATAATATTCGTGATATCAGTGAGGAGCGTCGCCAAAAAGAAGAGCGCTCATTACGTCGTGCATTACTTATTGCCACAATATTCACCCTACCCGTTTTTATCATTGAAATGGGATCGCATTTTATTCCTGGTGTACATGGTTGGGTGACACAAATACTTGGCCAACAATTAAATTGGTATATTCAATTTATCCTTGCCACCATTGTTATGTTTGGCCCCGGCTTACGCTTTTTCCAAAAAGGAATACCTGCATTATTACGTGGTGCTCCAGATATGAACTCATTGGTATCTGTCGGTACAGCAGCCGCTTACGGATATTCTGTGGTATCAACCTTTATTCCTCAAGTTTTACCCGCAGGTACAGCAAATATCTATTTTGAAGCAGCCGTAGTCATTGTGACCTTGATCTTATTAGGTCGTACACTTGAGGCTAAAGCAAAAGGAAATACTTCCCAAGCAATTAAACGTTTAGTGGGTCTACAAGCAAAAACAGCGCGTGTATCTCGTAACAATCAAACCTTAGAAATTCCACTCGATCAGGTTGTAATGGGTGATATCGTTTTTGTCCGCCCCGGAGAAAAAATACCCGTTGATGGTGAAATTGTTGAAGGTAATTCTTACGTTGATGAAAGCATGATAACTGGTGAACCCATTCCTGTATCGAAAGAGATTGGCTCTGACGTTGTTGGTGGCACGATTAATAAAACAGGTGCTTTTAGTTTTAAAGTAACCAAAGTTGGCTCAAATACTGTTTTGGCTCAAATTATTCGCTTAGTGGAAGAAGCACAAGGTTCTAAACTTCCTATTCAAGCACTTGTCGATAAAGTCACTATGTGGTTTGTGCCTGCAGTGATGTTAATTGCCACAATTACATTCTTTATTTGGTTAGCTTTTGGCCCAGAGCCTGCATTAACTTTCGCGCTAATTAATGCCGTTGCTGTATTAATTATTGCCTGTCCATGCGCAATGGGCTTAGCAACCCCCACATCCATTATGGTTGGGACAGGTCGGGCGGCTGAAATGGGTATTCTTTTCCGTAAAGGTGAAGCCTTACAAGCCTTACGTGATGTCAATGTTGTCGCACTTGATAAAACAGGCACATTAACCAAAGGCAAACCTGAGTTGACAGATTTAATTCCAGCTGAAGGTTTTGAATATAACGAAGTCTTAAGTTTGGTCGCAGCAATTGAAACATATTCCGAACATCCAATAGCAGAAGCGATTGTAAATGCAGCTAAAGAGGCTGAGTTAACACTCAAAACAGTTGAAAACTTTGAAGCAGTACCTGGCTTTGGTGTCAGTGCAAAAGTGGGAGGAAGAACGGTATCTGTAGGGGCTGATCGTTTTATGAAGCAACTTGGATTAGATGTCAGTCACTTTATTTCATCAGCCCAAAAGTTAGGTGAACAAGGTAAAAGCCCGCTGTATACAGCGATTGATGGGCGCCTTGCTGCAATTATTGCCGTTGCCGACCCAATCAAAGAGACAACGCCAGAAGCCATTAAAGCCTTACATGACTTAGGCCTTAGAGTCGCAATGATCACCGGTGATAATAAAGCAACAGCAATAGCGATTGCAAAACAGTTAGATATTGATGAGATAGCCGCTGAAGTGCTTCCTGATGGAAAAGTGGAAGCATTAAAACAATTTAGTCTTAAAGGTGCCAAAGTTGCTTTTGTTGGTGATGGTATCAATGATGCTCCTGCTCTAGCACAAGCTGACGTTGGATTGGCAATTGGCACAGGAACCGATGTTGCCATTGAAGCTGCTGATGTGGTGCTAATGTCTGGTGATTTACGAGGTGTAGTTGATGCCATTGCCTTAAGCCAAGCAACCATTCGTAATATCAAACAAAATTTATTCTGGGCATTTGCCTATAACGCATTATTAATTCCAGTAGCAGCAGGCATGCTTTACCCTATTAATGGCATGCTGCTTTCACCAATTATTGCTGCCGGTGCTATGGCACTTTCCAGTGTGTTTGTATTAGGTAACGCACTAAGACTAAAACGCTTTCAAGCACCAATAAAAAATCATTAATAGATAGATTATCTCTATAGCCAGACTCAATACGAGTCTGGCTCAATAATATAAAGCGACTATCCTTTACTTATAAAAGCACGCTTCATTATTCTAATAAGGAAAACATGATGAATATTGGTCAAGCAGCAAAAAAATCCGGTATTTCCAGCAAAATGATCCGTTATTATGAACAAATTGGTTTAATTCCCAAAGCCATTCGTACTGATGCGGGTTATCGAGATTACAGTGAAGCTGATGTGGCTTGCTTTCGTTTTATTCGCCATTCACGGGCACTTGGCTTTTCAACCGAACAAATATCAACGTTATTAGTTTTATGGAACAACAGAGAACGAGCTAGCGCAGATGTGAAATCCATAGCCATTTCTCATATTGAAGAGCTTAACCGTAAAATAGCTGAACTTCAGCAGATGACACAAACACTAGAACATTTAGCAAAAGATTGCCAAGGTGACAATAATCCAGATTGCCCGATTATTGCAGGATTAGCAGCACCCAAAGCGACATCTGAAAAGGGCACAACCAAAAGCCATCTCTCTCACCTTCGTTCTTCAATCTAATTTATTTATGATAAAAAAATCCCGCTTATTATGAACTTACTCCAGTCCAACTCAGCGGGATTTCTTATTAAAAGCTAGATTAAATAGCTATTATTATCAATACGTCAATTAACCTAATTGACCATGACAATGTTTAAATTTCTTACCTGATCCACAAGGACATGGTTCATTACGACCCACTTTTTTACCTGCAGCCACTTGACCATCAACCGCTGACATTTGAGATTCTTTTGTCACTTCATGGCTTAACTGCTGTTGTTTTGCCAGACGTTCTGCTTCTTCACGACGGCGACGTTCTAACTCTTCAACTTCTTCTGGTAAACGAACTTGGACTTTGCTTAGTGTGCTAATCACTTCATATTTTAGTGATTCCAGCATATTAGCAAACATTGCGAACGATTCACGTTTGTACTCTTGTTTTGGATCTTTTTGTGCATAACCACGTAAGTGGATACCTTGACGCAAGTAATCCATCGCTGCCAAGTGTTCTTTCCACAATGAATCTAGCGTTTGTAACATCACGCCTTTTTCAAAGTTACGCATCATTTCAGCACTAACGATTTCTTCTTTCGCTTTATAGACTTCGATAGATTTTTCTAAAATACGTTCACGTAATGTTTCTTCGTGTAACTCAGGCTCTTTATCTAACCATTCTTTGATTGGTAAATTTAAATCAAAGTCTTTTTGTAGACATGCCGTTAAACCTTCGATATCCCACATTTCTTCCAATGATTGAGGTGGAATGTAGTTGTCGATCATTGTAGTGAAGACATCTTGACGAATGCTGTCAATAGTTTCGCTTACGTCTGCCACATCCAGTAATTCGTTACGTTGAGTGTAGATTGCACGACGTTGGTCATTAGCTACATCATCATATTCAAGCAATTGCTTACGAATATCAAAGTTGCGGTTTTCTACTTTACGTTGCGCATTTGCAATTGCTTTAGTTACCCAAGGATGCTCAATCGCTTCGGTTTCATTCATACCTAATTTACGCATCATGCCAGATACTTTATCTGAAGCAAAAATACGCATTAAGGAGTCTTCCATAGATAAATAGAAACGAGAAGAACCTTCATCACCTTGACGACCCGCACGACCACGTAACTGGTTATCAATACGACGAGATTCGTGACGTTCAGTACCAATGATATGTAAACCACCTGAAGCTAATACTGCGTCATGGCGCTCTTTCCATTTGGCTTTGATTTCTTCAATTTGCTCTTCAGTTGGCTCTTCAAGTTTAGCCACTTCAGTTTGCCAGCTTCCCCCTAACACGATATCAGTACCACGACCTGCCATGTTAGTTGCGATAGTTACCGCTGAAGGTAAACCTGCGTTAGCAATAATATCCGCTTCCATTGCGTGGAATTTCGCATTCAGCACGTTATGGTGAACATTCGCCTTCGTTAATGCATTAGAGATTTCTTCTGACTTTTCAATTGAGATAGTACCAACAAGTACAGGTTGGCCATTCTTGGTGCGCTCACGAATATCTTCGATAATAGCTGCAAATTTACCTTGTTCATTCATATAAACTAAGTCAGGTAGATCTTTACGCACCATTGGGCGGTTAGTTGGAATAACAATCGTTTCTAAACGATAGATAGAGTTAAACTCAAACGCTTCAGTATCCGCAGTACCCGTCATCCCTGCTAATTTTTCGTATAAACGGAAATAGTTCTGGAATGTGATTGATGCTAATGTTTGGTTCTCATTTTGGATCTTCACACCTTCTTTTGCTTCAACCGCTTGGTGTAAACCATCGGACCAACGACGACCTTGCATTGTACGACCAGTATGTTCGTCAACAATGATAACTTCACCATCTTTAACAATGTAGTCAACGTCTTTGGTAAACAGAGCATGAGCACGCAATGCTGCTGTCACATGGTGCATTAACATAATATTAGCTGGTGAGTATAAAGACTCGCCTTCTTTCATCATGCCCGCATCTGCTAATAATCCTTCAATCTTAACCAAACCACGTTCTGTGATATTCACTTGACGCGTTTTTTCATCAACAGAGTAATCACCTTCGCCTTGGAAAGTATCTGAATCTTCTTTTTCTTGAGAAACCAAATGAGGGATCACTTTGTTCATTTGGATATAAAGCTCAGAGCTGTCTTCTGCTGGGCCTGAAATGATCAGAGGTGTACGCGCTTCATCGATTAAGATTGAGTCAACCTCATCCACTAATGCGTAGTGTAATTTACGTTGAACACGCTCTTGTGGGCTAAACGCCATGTTGTCACGTAGATAGTCAAAACCAAATTCGTTGTTAGTACCGTAAGTGATGTCTGCGTTATAGGCTTCACGTTTTACTGGTGGTGCCATATTCGGTAGGTTGATGCCAACGCTTAATCCTAAGAATTCAAATAAAGGACGGTTATTTTCAGCGTCACGTTGTGCCAAGTAGTCATTGACGGTAACAACGTGAACTCCTTTACCTGATAACGCATTTAAATACGCCGGTAATGTTGCAGTTAATGTTTTACCTTCACCTGTGCGCATCTCAGCAATACAACGTTCATTTAGCACCATGCCACCGATTAGCTGCACATCGAAATGGCGCATACCAAAGACACGTTTACTTGCTTCACGAACAGTTGCAAACGCTTCGGGTAAAATATCTTCCTCTTTTTCACCCTTTTTTAAGCGCTCACGAAACTCATCTGTTTTTGCTTTTAACTCATCATCAGTCAGTTTTTCAAATTCAGGCTCTAGTTTATTAATTTCAACGACGACTTTGCGCATACGGCGGATAGAACGATCATTACGGCTACCAAAAATTTTGGTTACAATTTTACCTAACATAAATCTTTATTCTCATTTATGGCGTGAAAACGCCGAAAAAAGCCTCTGTTTTATGTATTCACAGAGATAATCATAATCTTATTAGATTAAGTGACTCAATTAAGCGGTTAGGTAAGGTCCAGCGCGGATCCCACGGATTTGTGCAAGCCACAATCCGGTATGATAAGAAGTGGTATTCTGTGCTAAAGCATAGCCAGAAAGCGGCAAATGAGTTAATGCGGTTGATGATGTGTCTGTTAATAACGCATACAGAGTATCAAGCATGACCTCTGCAACATTGGAAACCGGAGACGGCTCATCTTTGGCTTTGACCATCAATTCAGGAGAATTAATGGTGAACGCAAAAGAAAGCTGTTTAATAACATTTTTTACTGCATGCTGTTGCCAGTAATTAAAGGTGAAGGATGAGGCAGGATTCTGTACACTTTGACGTAAGAATAAATTGTCAAACGCAATGAGTGCCTGACTTTGACGATTTTGAGAAGAAGGTGTATCTGTTTGCTGTGGATTTTCGGCATGAGCAGACAACAGCGAAGGTATTCCGATACCTGCTGCTACCATCCCTAAAAGCAGATGCGACCAAAAATATCGCCTGCCAAACTGTCGCCAAAAACTTATAATGCTCATTAACCTTTGTTGCTCATTAATTTTTATTTTGTGGAGTCAAAATCTATGCGGGATAGTTACCCACAATCATTGGAAAAAATCTTCATAGAACTTGAAGGTTCCAATAAGAATACATTACAACTCATACAACAGCGTGCAACGATTTTACTAAAATTAAATCGCGCCGTCATGGCTCTTTTGCCTGTTCCTTTACAAGATAAATGCCGTGTCGCAAATTATCGCAATGCTATTTTAATTATTGAAGTAGCAAACGCAAGTTGGTTAACACGATTACGTTATGAAACTCCATCATTACTTTCTGCATTAAGACAAGAAATTTTACCATCCTTATCCTCAATAGACATCAAAATTAATCCGACTTTAGGAATAAAACCGGAAAAAAGATCTTTAATATCATCATTAAAAGAACAAGAGCCTACAAAGAAACGTCACTTGAGTTTAGAAAGTGCTCAATCATTAAAGTATTTGGCGCAGAAAAGTCCGAAGAAGTTAAGAGAGAAATTAGAGCGGTTGGCTGCACTTGCCGGAGAGAGTACAAGTGCAACCAAAGATGAACGTTAATTAGAGATAATTAACGTGCTTTCCATCGCTGAAATTAAGCAAAAACCATTGAGGGAGCTTTAAATGCCACTGGCATTTGTGCTTCGTCTTCAAATGTGACGAATTCCCATGCAGATTCTTTTGCTAATACAGCTTGGAGTAATTTATTGTTTAATGCGTGACCTGATTTAAACGCGGTGAATTCACCGATAATGTTATAGCCACACATAAATAAATCACCGATTGCATCCAACATTTTGTGACGAACAAATTCATCTTCAAAACGCAGTCCATCATCGTTGAGAACACGATAGTCATCAACCACAATCGCACAATCGAAGCTTCCGCCTAAACACAATCCTTTAGATTGCAGATATTCAATATCACGCATAAATCCAAAAGTACGAGCACGACTAATTTGGCTCATGAAGGATTCAGCAGAGAAATCTAATTTATAACGCTGTGTACTTGCATCAATGGCTGGATGATTAAAATCGATAGTAAAATCTAATTTAAATCCATTGTATGGACGCATTTCTGCCCATTTATCACCATCTTCTACACGTACTGTTTCTTTGATACGAATGAATTTCTTCGCAGTACGAAGTTCTTCAATACCCGCATCAAGTAACAAGAAAACAAAAGGTGCTGCACTTCCATCCATAATTGGAATTTCAGGTGCATTCACTTCAATTACGATATTATCAATGCCTAAACCAGCCAGTGCTGCGTTTAAATGCTCAACGGTTGATATACGCACATCATCTTCGTTAACTAAGCAAGTACATAGCATAGTGTCACGAACTGATTTTGCGTCTGCTGGAAAATCCACCGGTGGATTTAAATCAGTACGACGGTAGATGACCCCAGTATTTGCTGGCGCCGGACGCATTGTAAGCGTAACTTTTTTACCCGTGTGAAGACCCACACCAGTTGCTTGTACAATTCGTTTTAATGTCCGTTGTTTGATCATCATTTTATCTCGCAATGTTATCCGTCCTACCAATTATTATACTTATAATTGGCAGGACAGTTTAGCACAAAAAGCGGAGATGCCAATCTTTTTGGCGATTAATCAGCCTGTTTTCTCAGGAACGCAGGGATATCTAAATAATCGGGCTCTTTATTCGCCTGAGTAGATTGTTCGTTAACTGCTTTTGCTGCTGGCTTGCTTTCTTCTACAGCAGTAAAAGAAGACATGCTATTTTGCATTTGCTGATAACGATTCTCCATTGCGCTTTGCTGATTTTGCTTATTCGTTACCAGCGTAATTTCTGGACGTTTGTCCATGCCGATACCTGTTGCAACGACAGTTACACGCAGTTCATCATTCATTTCTGGGTCAAGGGATGTACCAATAACCACAGTCGCGTTATCTGATGCAAATGCACGAATGGTATTACCCACTGTTTCAAATTCATCAAGACGCAAGTCAAAGCCAGCGGTAATGTTGACTAACACACCACGCGCACCAGACAGGTCGATATCTTCCAATAATGGGCTTGAAATCGCCATTTCTGCAGCTTCTTCAGCGCGATCTTCACCTTTAGCAGCACCTGAGCCCATCATGGCATAACCCATTTCAGACATCACGGTTCTTACGTCAGCAAAGTCAACGTTCATTAAACCTGGGCGGGTGATTAGCTCAGCGATACCTTGAACTGCACCTTTTAAGACATCATTAGCCGCGCCAAACGCATCTAATAATGAAATTCCACGACCCAATACTTTTAATAATTTGTCATTAGGAATAGTGATTAATGAGTCAACATGCTTTGATAGCTCAGTAATACCTTGTTCCGCAAATGCCATACGTTTTTTGCCTTCAAAATTAAAAGGCTTAGTTACTACAGCAACGGTCAAAATGCCTAACTCTTTAGCAACTTCAGCAACAACTGGTGCGGCACCTGTACCCGTACCACCACCCATACCTGCTGCGATAAAGACCATATCGGCACCTTCAAGCGCTGCACGCAACGCTTCACGGTCTTCTTCTGCGGCATTACGACCCACTTCAGGGTTTGCACCTGCACCTAAGCCTTTCGTAATGGCATTACCAATTTGGATAGTTTGTCCGACCGCTGTTTTACGTAGCGCTTGAGCATCCGTATTGACTGCAAAGAAATCTACGCCTTCAATACGTTCACGAACCATGTGCTCAACCGCATTACCGCCGCCGCCACCAACGCCGATGACTTTGATCACCGCATCGTTGGTTAATTCCATAGGTTCAAACATAATTTCTCTCCGTTTTGTGCCTTCTCAGAGTCGCTTGCTCAAACGACCTCTTTTTAAATTTGTCTGATTATTAAAACTCTCTTTTCAGCCAGCCGGTAAGTTTCTTAAACAAACCACTGACAGCAGAGCGTTTTTCGGTTTCTGTTTCCTCACCAAAGTGGGATTCTTTACCGTAATGCAAAAGCCCAACCGCTGTTGAGTAGTAGGGATCCTGCGCATAATCTGTTAGCCCGGTAATATTTAACGGTTTACCGATCCGTACTTGCGTGTGAAAAACACGTTGAGCACATTCAACAAGTCCATCAATCTGTGCAGCACCACCTGTTAGCACAATACCTGCAGCTAAATGATGCTTAATCCCTTGCTGGCGTAATTGTTCTTGAACTTTTAAAATCTCTTCATTAACAAGATTGAGCAATTCGGTATAACGAGGCTCAATCACCTCAGCAAGAGTTTGTCGTTGCAGACTTCTTGGTGGCCTGCCTCCGACACTAGGAACTTCGACATTTTCATCTTTACCAACTAAAGAGCCTAATGCACAACCATGGCGAACTTTGATAGCTTCAGCGTCATTTGGGGGTGTACCAAACGCATAAGCGATATCACTTGTTACCACATTGCCAGCATAAGGAATAACGCGAGTGTGTCTTAATGCTCCACCAGTATAAATGGCGATGTCCATCGTACCGCCACCAATATCAACAACACACACACCAAGTTCACGTTCATCTTCTGTCAATACAGCGAAACTTGAAGCTAGTCCCGCAAAAATCAGTTGATCCACTTTTAATCCACAGCGTTCAACTGCTTTTACAATATTCTTTGCCATATCGTTATGGCAGGTAATTAAATGAACTTTAGCTTGCATACGTACACCCGACAATCCAACAGGGTTTTTGATCCCTTCTTGATAATCAATGGCATACTCTTGCGGTATAACATGTAAAACCCGATGTTCATCTTTTACTTTGACGGATTTCGCAGTATGAACCACGCTATCAACATCATCTTGAGTCACTTCTTCTTCTGAAATTGGCACCATACCAATCTCATTTTGGCAACTGATATGCTTGCCTGATAACGCCAAATATACTGAAGATATTTGACAGTCAGCCATCAATTCAGCCTGATCTACCGCCCGTTGCACACATTTTACGACGGATTCAAGATCGTTAACGCCACCTTTATCCATGCCTCGAGATGGACAACTTCCTACCCCAATAATATTTACAACACCATCAGGCAGGATCTCACCGACAAGGGTGGCTACTTTGGCCGTACCAATCTCAAGACCAACTACTAATTTTCTGTCCGTCGCTTTGATCATTATTGTTCTGCCTTCGCCTTCATCGTGTCATCTGCCACGTCTTGTTTATTCATTCTCAAGTAATAAAGGAGCCCATCCGACTGCACCACCACTGTCATAACGCAGATCAACATAATCAACTCGTTTATCTGTTTCTTGTTGCAGTATCGGATACAACTCAATAAAGCGAGCGATCCGTTTTTCGTTATCCTTACGACCTAACTCCAATCGGACATCATTGTCTAAAACTAATTGCCATCCTTGACGTGCAGACATTGACGCTGCTTTTAAATTCAGATTACTTGCAAGAAGTTGATCTCTCATTGCCACATAACC
Organism: Proteus sp. fly-1067; assembly: GCF_040139345.1. Lineage (NCBI taxonomy): Bacteria > Pseudomonadati > Pseudomonadota > Gammaproteobacteria > Enterobacterales > Morganellaceae > Proteus > Proteus sp. fly-1067. Next base: position 154,357 of record NZ_JBEEUL010000003.1, read on the forward strand.
TGATAACACCATTTTTTCACTTCCTTGAGGGCCATATAACAAAGGGTAATTACCTTTGGTTTCCAATTGCGTTGGCAAGCTGAAAACACGCCCTTCTTTATCAAGAAAGTAAGTATCATTCCAGCGAGTAAAGGGAACATACTCTACCAGATGGATTTTAAGCTCATCAGGCCACTGTTTACGCACAGTGACTTGCCTAATCCATGGCATACGCTCAATTTGTTGCTGAATGATATTCACATCCTGTGTCATAAATGTGCCTGGCTGCCCTAAAGATAAAATCGCCTGACGCACATCATCATTTGTTGTGTAATGCCTCTCACCGGTTAATACAAGTTTTGAGATAGGAAGACGATTTGCATCTTTCATCCAGTTAACTACTTGTATTCCACCCCAAACAATAGTGGCAATCACACATAAGAAAAAAATTAATCCTGATAAATAAGTACCATTACTCGGTCTGTCAGAATGCTGTTTCTCTTTGTGTTCTTTTATATTTAGCGCTGCTTGTGACATATTAACCCACTAACTCCTGAGCAACGTTTAAACCAGAGAATCGCCCATCCTTTTGTCCGATGTTCCTTCGATTAATACTTTTCCTACATATATATACTTTATGAACACCTTTAGGTTTGATAATTAAATCACTAAATTGTTCAATCTGTTGAGAATTATTTACTTTAAAAGAAGAAATTGCGAATTTTTCTGCATTTTTCTTACTTTTTAACTGAAATTTTTTCTCAACATGGTTTTGAGCAAGCGAATTCTCATTTATTTTTTTCGCCAATACAGTGCTATTTTTCTCATAACACCTCATCATTACAGCGAGTTGATTACCTATTTCACCATAAATGATGCTCACTTGCTCAAACATCCGTCTTAATCCTCGCTTAAAGATGGCTGTAGTTTCGTATCTGCTAAGCGACGCGCTATTTTACCAATATTTCCAGCACCTTGAACTAAAACAAGATCATTATCTGTTAATACACCCGCTAATATTGATGAAATATTATCGACATCAGATACCCAGATAGGATCTAGCTTGCCACGCTGGCGAATTGTTCGACAAAGTGAGCGACTATCTGCACCTGCAATCGGAGTTTCTCCGGCAGAATAAACATCTGTTAATAATAAAATATCAACTTGGTTGAGAACCGTAGCAAAGTCCTCATACAAATCACGTGTACGCGTATAACGATGCGGTTGGAAAATCATGACTAGACGTTTATCTGGCCAACCAGCTCTCGCTGCTTTAATCGTTGCGTCAACTTCTGTTGGGTGATGGCCATAATCATCGACTAACATCACCTCACCTTCTTGACCATTAACATGTTCAAGGCCGTAATTACCTAAGAAGTCGAAACGGCGCCCCGTACCTTGGAAGTTAAGTAATGCTGCTAAAATATGTTCGTCAGCAATACCTTCTTCAGTAGCAACCGCCACAGCTGCAGTGGCATTTAATGCGTTATGACGACCAGGCGCATTTAATACAACTTGTAAATCAGGCATATCTTCACGAGAAATAGTGAAGAAGCCTTGAGCACCTTTTTGTTCATAATGTGTAATTCGAACGTCTGCATCTTCACTAAACCCGTAAGTCGTAATATAACGACCAACTTTAGGGATGATAGAACGGATAACATCATCATCAAGACACATCACTGCACGACCATAAAACGGTAAATTGTGCAAAAAGGTAATAAACGTCTCTTTTAAATTGTCAAAATTACCGTGATATGTATCCATATGGTCTGCTTCTATATTCGTAACGACAGCCACCATAGGTTGTAAATGTAAAAACGACGCATCACTTTCGTCAGCTTCGGCGATTAAATAACGGCTACATCCTAAACGAGCATGCGTACCTGCTGATTTAACTAATCCGCCATTCACAAAAGTAGGATCTAATCCTGCTTGTGCATAAATATTTGAAATCATTGCTGTCGTGGTGGTTTTACCATGAGTTCCTGCAATCGCCACACCATGACGATAACGCATTAATTCAGCCAACATCTCAGCACGACGAATAACTGGAATACGTGCCTCTCTCGCGGCAATAATTTCAGGATTCTCAGCACTGATTGCAGTCGAGACCACAACAACACTAGCGCCACGAATATTTTCAGGGCGGTGATTAAAATAAACAGTTGCGCCCAAAGCAACGAGCTGTTGTGTAACGGCATTCGGCGCTAAATCAGAACCACTGATTTCATAGCCTTCATTCGCTAGCACTTCGGCAATCCCACCCATACCAGCACCACCGATGCCAATAAAGTGAATATGCTTAACTTTTCTCATTTCAGGCACAAACGATCTTAATTTTGCCAGTTGTTGTGTATTCACTATTTACTTCTTCACTCTAAGTTAATGGTTACAGGTTACGTTTATTTTTTTGCCACTTCGATTATCACATTCGCTACACGCTCTGTGGCATCCGTAATCGCAACACTTTTTGCTTTTTCTGCCATCGCTAGCAATGTTTCTCTATCCCACTGCTTCAGGGTTTGTGCAATGACTTCTGGAGTTAAATCATTTTGCTCGATAATCCGTGCAGCCCCTGCTTTTTCTAATGGCAGGGCATTCCAATATTGCTGCCTATCTTTGTGCTGGAAGGGAACAAAAATAGCGGGTAATCCCGCAGCGGCAATTTCACTGACGGTTAATGCACCTGAACGGCATACAACAACATCAGCCCATTGGTAAGCTTGCGCTATATCATCAATAAATTCAGTAACTTTATATTCAGATTTAACTGAATTTTTTGCTAATTCATTCTGATAGCGTGTTTTTGTATCACTTTCGCCACCTTTTCCAGCTTGATGCCAGATTGTAACATGTTCACCAAGCAAACCAGCGACCACCGGCAAGGTATGATTTAAAATTCGAGCGCCTTGGCTACCACCAATAATCAACACACGAATGGGACCGGATCTTTCTTTTAATCGTACCGATGGCGCTTCAAGCGCTAACACATCTTCACGTACAGGATTCCCAACAATAGGCGCTTTAGGAAATGCACCAGGAAAAGCCTGCAATACACGTTTAGCAATCTTGGATAGCCAACGATTGGTTAATCCAGCAATCCCATTTTGTTCATGTAAAATAACAGGAATGCCACACATCCAAGCTGCTACACCACCTGGGCCAGAAACATAACCGCCCATACCAAGTACAGCATCAGGTTGATAACGTTTCATAATGGTACGCGCCTGAAAAATAGCTTTAATAATACGAATTGGCGCTGCTATTAATGCTTTAATACCTTTACCACGTAAGCCAGAAATGCGAATAAATTCAATATCAATACCGTGTTTGGGTACTAAATCAGCTTCCATTCTATCCGCCGTTCCTAACCATCGGATTTCCCAACCTTGGGATTGTAGATAATGAGCAACAGCTAGCCCGGGGAATACGTGTCCGCCCGTGCCACCAGCCATTACCATTAAACGGCGTCTACGCTCGCTCATTTTGGGCTCCTTACAAACGCCTGAGCTTGTGCTAGACGTGTTTCATAATCTATTCGTAACAACATCACGATGGCTGTTGACATAATAATCAAACTTGAACCACCGTAACTAATAAGAGGAAGAGTTAATCCCTTCGTTGGTAACATGCCTGCTGCCGCGCCTACATTGACCAATGATTGGAATGTAAACCAGATCCCGATTGAACACGCTAAAAAGCCTGAAAAGCGTTGATCGAGCATCAATGCACGTCGCCCAATTTGCATCGCGCGAAAAGCGATGAAGAATACCATTAAAAGCACTAAAACCACACCGATATAACCAAGTTCTTCTGCCAAAATGGAGAAAATAAAGTCGGTATGTGCTTCTGGTAAATATTCCAGTTTTTGTACGGAGTTTCCTAAACCTTGCCCAAGCAAATCGCCTCGGCCAAATGCCATCAAAGATTGCGTTAATTGATAACCACTACCAAATGGATCTTCCCAAGGCTCTAAGAAAGAAGTGATCCGGCGAACACGATAAGGTTCAACAATGATAAGCATAACCACAGCGGCAATACCTGAGCCGATAATCGCTAAAAATTGCCAAATTTTAGCACCCGCCAAAAATAAAAGTGCCAATGTGGTAACAAACAACACGACCACGGTACCTAAGTCTGGCTGCAATAACAGTAAAACAGCCAGCACTAACATAACACCCATAGGTTTACAGAAACCCCAAAAGTTGTTTCTGACCTCTTCAACTTTTCGAACTAAGTAGCTAGATAAGTAACAAAATAAAGCCAGTTTTGATAATTCAGCAGGTTGAAAGTTTAAGGGACCCACAGCAATCCAACGTGAAGCACCATTAACCGAACTTCCGACGCCCAATACCACTAATAAAAGTAGTATTGAACCAAACAGCATTAAACTGCTATAACGTTGCCAAATTGCCATAGGAATACGCATAGTGACTAACGCAATACAAAACGCCACAATAAGGTAAATCCCATCACGCTTTGCAAATAAGAAAGGATCTTCTGCAAGTCGTTGACCAACTGGCATTGAAGCTGATGTCACCATGACAAAACCGATAACCGCTAATCCGAAAGTAAACCAGAGCAAAGTGCGATCATACGGTACAAACGCCGTATTCTCAGTTTGATAACTGCCCACTAACCACTGTTTTAGTCTTCGCATTGCGAATATGCTCATCAGCCAAGCTCCCTTGCCAAGCGTGCAAATTCATCGCCACGTTGCTCAAAACATTTAAATTGATCTAAACTTGCGCAAGCAGGTGAAAGCAACACCATATCCCCGGGTTTAACAGTAGGGGCTAATGCACGCATTGCCTCTTCCATTGTCACAGTTAATAAAGAGACATCTGGCCGTAAACTTGCTAGGGCTTGCCCGTCTTGTCCAAAGCAATAGAGACGAATATTGCCGCCACTGATATAAGGCAATAAAGCAGTGAAATCGGCTGATTTTCCATCGCCTCCTAATAAAAGATGCAATGTACCTTCGACGTCTAAGCCACGAAGGGCTGCTTCTGTGCTACCGACATTAGTTGCTTTAGAATCGTTTATCCAACGTACATTTTGATGTGAATAAACTAATTGAAAACGGTGAGCCAAGCCGTGATAGTTTTTCAGTACTCCCAATCCCGCTTTACGTGTGATCCCTACCGCATCAGCAAGTGCCAATGCTGCAAGTCCATTGGTATAATTATGCTGTCCTGAAAGATACATTTCGGACGTTGAAAGAACTTTTTCACCTTTTACTTTTAAGACGCGGTTCGTGTTATCAAGCTGATAATCGCCTTGTCCTACACCAAAGCTGACACAACGGCCATCTTTACCCGCTAAAGGTAATGTGAGTGTGTCATCTTGGTTATAAACGCAGGTATTGGCATTATCATAGATACGTAATTTCGCTTCACGGTATTGTTCCAATCCTAATGGATAGCGATTCATATGATCTTCGCTAATATTTAAGACTGTTGCCGCTGCCGCTTTTAAACTATATGTGGTTTCTAGTTGAAAACTTGATAGTTCTAATACATAAAGATCATGAGGCTCAGTTAGTAAAGTCAGTGCAGGAACACCTATATTCCCCCCAACACCAACACGAATGCCATCCGCTTTTGCCATTTCACCCACAAGCATTGTGACTGTGCTTTTACCGTTAGAGCCTGTGATAGCCACAATAGGTGCTTTTGCTTCGCGGCAAAATAGTTCAATATCCCCCACAATTTCGACACCATAACTTGCAGCTTCAACAAGCTCAGGTGTTGAAAGGGCAATACCAGGACTTGAGATAATTAAATCTGCATCGTTAAGCCATGCTTGGTGAAAACTGCCTGTATGATATTCAACATCAATAGGAAGCTTATCTAAGCCTCCTGGTTTTTGGCGCGTGTCAATCACTTTAGGTGTAACACCTTGACGGATAAAAAAGTCAACGCACGAAAGACCTGTTATTCCAAGCCCAACAACAACAACTTTTTTTCCCTGATAATTTGCCATCTTAACGTACCTTTAACGTCGCCAGACCAATAAGTACTAACATCAGCGAAATAATCCAGAAGCGGACAATAACACGAGGTTCAGGCCAGCCTTTTAATTCATAATGGTGATGAATTGGGGCCATGCGGAAAATACGTTGACCACGTAATTTAAATGAACCGACTTGCAAAATAACGGAGAGTGTTTCAACAACAAACACACCGCCCATAATCACTAATAAGAATTCTTGACGTAATAACACAGCAATCGTACCTAGCGCGCCACCCAATGCGAGAGAACCAACATCTCCCATAAAGACTTGCGCTGGGTAAGTATTAAACCAAAGGAAACCTAAACCCGCACCGACGATGGCGGTACAGACAATCACTAATTCGCCAGCATGCATTAAATAAGGAATTTTCAAGTAGCTTGCAAAATTAACGTTACCAGTCGCCCATGCAACCAAAGCAAATCCGGCTGCCACAAAAACGGTTGGCATTATAGCTAAGCCGTCTAAACCATCCGTTAAGTTAACGGCGTTACTGGTTCCTACAATGACAAAATACGCCAATAAAATATAAAGCATGCCTAATTGAGGCATAACATCTTTAAAGAATGGAACGACTAGCTGTGTTGCAGGTGTATCTTTACCAATAGCATACATACTAAATGCAACGACTAACGCCAACACGGATTGCCAGAAATATTTCCAACGTGCGATCAAGCCTTTGGTATCTTTACGAACGACTTTGCGATAATCATCAACAAAGCCGATGACGCCATAACCAATTAAAACCAGCAGCACACACCAAACATAGGGGTTGTCTAATCTTGCCCATAGTAGTGTGGAAATGGAGATAGAGAACAGGATCATAATCCCGCCCATTGTTGGTGTACCACGTTTGCTAAAGTGAGACTCTGGCCCTTCACTACGAACCACTTGCCCAATTTGCATTTTTTGTAACCAAGCGATGAGGTGAGGCCCCATCCACAAAGCAATAATTAATGCCGTCAATAAACCAACAATCGCCCTGAATGTCAGATAAGAAAACACATTAAAAAATGTATGGTATTTAACCAAATATTCGGCTAGCCAAACTAACATTCAAAGCACTCCTTTAATGCGTTCACGATATCTTCCATCGCGGAGCTTCGTGAACCTTTTACTAAAACTGAAACAACATCATGCTGCTGTAATAATGGAATTAATTGAGCAAGTAAGTCGGCTTTAAATGTAAAATGCTGACCACCTTGGTTTTCATCACTAATAAAGTGACTGTGATCCCCTACAGTAAATACACTATCAATCCCTGCATTGTGTGCAAAACGCCCCACATCGCGGTGACATTTCTCTGAGTCTTTACCTAACTCAGCCATATCTCCTGCAACAAAAATCTTATATCCCGGCAATTGTGATAAAACTTGTAAGCCCGCGATCATCGAACCATCGTTCGCATTATAAGTATCATCTAGCACCATTTTTCCTGTGGTTAACTCCACAGGGTACAATCTTCCTGGTACCGCTTTTAATGTCGATAATCCAAGACGAACCGCATCAAGCGTTGCACCTGCTGAAAGTGCCAGTGCACTGGCAGCTAAAGCATTGGCAATATTATGACGCCCTGGCAATGGAAGAGTGACTTCAACACAACCTTCTGGTGTATGTAAGGTGAAGTTAGTGGTGAATTGCTTAACAGCGATATCCGTCGGATAAAAATCCGCATTGCTTTGAGCTGATAAAGAGAAAGACCATTGCGTTTGACGCGCATTAAAATGGCGTTTCCATAGAGGTAAGCCATTACTATCAAGATTAATAATGGCTGTACCTTGCTCTTTTAGATGAGTAAAGATTTCGCCTTTTGCTTGGGCAATGCCTTCAAGTGAGCCAAAACCTTCAATATGAGCAGAAAAGAGATTATTTACCAAGGCGCTATCTGGTTTAACCATATCCACGGTATAGGCAATTTCACCAATATGGTTTGCACCTAGCTCAATAACAGCAAAACGATGCTCTGGTGTTAAACGAAACAGTGTTAGTGGCACACCAATATCGTTATTTAAATTACCGTGGGTATATAAAGTTTCACCACAATGACGCAAAATTGAAGCCGTCATTTCTTTGACGGATGTTTTTCCTGAAGAGCCTGTTAATGCCACAATTTTAGCATTGCTCAGTGAACGGATATGAGTAGCAACCGCCCCCATTGCCAAACGAGTGTCTTTCACAATGATTTGCGGACAATCAATATCAATTTCACGACTGACCAATACAGCAACAGCGCCTTTTTCTTTAACATCAGCGATAAAGTTATGCGCATCAAAACGCTCACCCGCTAATGCAATAAAGAGGCAATATTCATCGATATTGCGACTATCTGTGGAAATTGACTTAATCGTTAGCTGATTAGCTTGGCTTTGAGCAATATGACTCAACTTACCATCAGTGACTTGTGCAATGATTTCGAGTGATAAAGGGATCATGCTATCACCCCCAATAACCGTGCAACGGTTAATCTATCCGAATAATCAAGGCGACGTGAACCGACTAACTGGTAATCTTCATGCCCTTTACCCGCGACTAAAATCATATCATTAGCGTCGGCTTGCATAATCACGTTAGTCACTGCTTCTGCTCGACCTTCAATAGCAATTGCACGACCAGGATCCATTAAACCAGAAAGAATATCTTGAATAATGGCTTGTGGCTCTTCACTACGTGGATTGTCATCAGTGATAACAACTTTATCTGCTAATTCTTCAGCAACTGCACCCATTAGTGGGCGCTTACCTTTATCTCTATCACCACCACAACCAAACACACACCACAATTTACCAGAGCAGTGTAAACGAGTGGCTTGGAGTGCTTTTTCTAGCGCATCAGGAGTATGAGCATAATCGACAATAACAGTAGGTCGATTATCAGCACTAAACACTTCCATTCGACCACAAACAGGAGTGAGTGCAGATGATGCCTTAATCACAGCATCTAATGGATATTCCAGCGCTAACAATGTCGCTAAAGCACATAATAGATTACTGACATTAAATGCCCCCATTAATGGACTTTCAATTTCTCCTTCACCCCAGCTTGAGCTAAAGCGAATAGTCGCGCCTTCATCGTGGTAATTAATGTCTGTTGTTTTAACAAAGCGGCCTTGCCAATTTACTGGCAATTTATTATCCATTGTCACTGCAACAGCGTCTGGCAAACGTGATAGCCATTTTTGACCAACAGTATCATCAGCATTAATGATTTTTTCACCACTATGATGTGTGGAGAACAGTAACCATTTTGCCTCTTCGTAATTTGCCATATCACCATGGTAATCAAGATGATCACGACTTAAATTGGTAAACACACTCGCCACAAAAGGTAAAGCGCTAACGCGACCTTGCACTAAGCCATGAGAAGAGACTTCCATCGCTGTAAATGTCGCGCCTTTATTTAATAGTTGTTGTAACTCTAATTGAATATCAACCGCAGAGCCTGTGGTGTTCATGGCTGGAACAACGTGACCTAATAGTCCGTTACCTACCGTTCCCATCACAGCACTGGTTTCGCCTAAACCTTGTGCCCACTGCGCTAACAATTGTGTTGTTGTTGTTTTTCCGTTAGTCCCAGTAACACCAATTAATTTCAGTTTTTCAGCAGGCTTATGATAAAAATATCCTGCTAATTTTGATAACTCAGCATTGAGATTATCAATATAAATAACAGGTATGCCGTGGCTTTCACGAATTTCACCATGCGTTGCGACATCTTGTGCTTCCGCTAATACCGCTGAAACACCTTGAGCAATTGCTTGAGGAATATAGCGTCTACCATCAGTTTCATGACCCTTAATGGCGATAAAAAGATCACCGCTTGCCGCTTTTCGGCTGTCGAGTGTCATGTCTTTGAGCATCAATGACGGTGCTTGTATCCCGAGTGCCCCTAATAGGTCACTTAAGTTAGGATCGGCCACTTGTATCCTCTTCTTTTTTAATTACAAATTCATTTTTATCATCTGGCATCAATGCATCTGGTTCTACGTTCATTGTTCGTAAAACCGCGCCCATGATTGTGCCAAACACCGGTGCAGATACTGCGCCCCCGTAATATTTACCCGCTTTAGGTTCGTTGATTATCACAACCAACGCAAAACGTGGACGACTCGCAGGCGCAACACCCGCCGCATAAGAGATATATTGATTGATATACTTTCCGTCTGGCCCTACTTTTTTCGCCGTACCTGTTTTAATCGCAATGCGATACCCTTTTATAGCCGCACTTACACCACCACCACCAGGCAATGCAACACTTTCCATCATATGCACGACGGTTTTCATTACTGGCTCAGGGAAGACACGCGTTCCTGGTACAGGAGGATCAACTTTTGTAATTGAAAGAGGACGGTAAATACCAAAACTACCAATCGTTGCATAGACACGCGCTAGTTGTAACGGCGTTACCATTAGCCCATATCCGAATGAGAAGGTGGCCCTTTCAAGATCGGACCACCGTTGTTTTTTTATTGGAAATATGCCACTACTTTCACCAACTAGCCCCAAGTTAGTTGGCTTCCCGAATCCAAAACGTGAATAAACATCCACAAGTTCAGATGCAGGCATCGCTAACGCTAGTCTTGAAACACCAACGTTACTCGATTTCTGTAATATTCCTGTTATCGTTAGCTCATGATATAGCGCTACATCTTTTATTTGATGTCCGTTAAGGCGATAAGGAATTGTATTAATAACACTATTTTCTTTAATGATATGATTGTTCAGTGCACTCATCACAACCATTGGTTTTACTGTAGAGCCTGGTTCAAAAATATCGGTGATAGCACGATTACGCATCGCATCTTTAGGCGTTCCCGCTAAATTATTCGGGTTATAAGATGGGCTATTCGCCATTGCTAATACTTCGCCTGTATTGACGTCAACTAAAACAGCAGTTCCAGATTCTGCTTTATTCTTGATAACGGCATTGGTTAATTCTCGATAAACCACGGATTGTAGGCGTTCATCAATACTTAACATCAAGTTATGAGCAGCTTGGCTATCTGTTTGAGCAATATTTTCAATGACACGGTTGAAGCCATCTTTACGAACGACACGTTCACCAGGAGCACCGGTTAGCCATTGGTTAAAACTTTTTTCGACACCTTCAATGCCATCACCATCAATATTCGTTACACCAATAATGTGAGCAGTTACTTCACCCGATGGATAATAACGTTTTGATTCTTGGCGCATGTTAATCCCAGTAATTTTCAATTTACTAATATAATCACTAATTTCAGGATTAACTTGGCGAGCGAGATAGATAAAACGAGCAGAAGGTGCGGTAGAAATTTTCTGTTCGATTTGGCTGACGGAGATTTTTAGTGCGTCAGCAAGCGCTAACCAACGAGAGTCAGTCATATCTGGATTGGCATCTAATACAACTTTAGGATCTGCCCAAATAGCATACACAGGCACACTGACAGCAAGAGGTCTTCCCATTCTATCGCTGATCATTCCTCTTGCAGTTGGGACTTTTTGTACACGTAAAGAACGCATATCCCCTTCACGAATAAGGGGATCTGGATTAATAATTTGTAAATAGGCAACACGGATTAATAGCGCGGCTAAAGCGATACCAATACCTGTGCAAAGCAACGCAAAACGCCAACTCACAAATCCTGTTTTTTCTTCAGGCTTGCGCAGTTTGGCATTTGACTTGGTCTTTGCTTTCGCTTTTGCCGAACGTGAAAATTTCATACGTGCCTTAATTATTTAGTAACCACAATGTTCTCTTTTGTTGGATCAACATGAACCATCCCCAAACTATCACTTGAAAAACGCTCTACTCGGCTATGATCGGCCAGTGCATTTTCTTCAAGAATGAGGTTGCGCCATTCGATATCCAATACATTTTTTTCCAGCACTAAACGCTCTTTTTCTGCTGTCAATAAACGTGTTTTGTGTGCTGTCGTCACGACATACACCGCAGAAATAATCACGGCTATCAGTAAACATACAGGTAACTTGCCATGACGCAGTAAATCCTGCCCTATAACTCCAGGTAGTGTGTGTCGTTCTGTAGACATTTATTCCTCAATACGTTGTGCTACACGTAATACAGAGCTTCGTGCCCGTGGGTTCTCTTCCACCTCTATACCTGTCGGTTTCATCTTGTGAATACTTGATAAGCGAGCACTTCCTAACTCTTTTATCTGAGCTTCTGTGAGTGGAATACCCGCAGGGACAACTGGCCCTTTGCTCTCATCACGAATAAACCGTTTTACTAATCGGTCTTCTAATGAGTGGAAGCTAATCACAGATAAACGCCCTTCTGGCGCTAAAACGGAGACTGCACCTTTTAATGCTTTTTCAATTTCATCTAATTCGCTGTTAATATAGATTCGAATTGCTTGAAAGCTTCGTGTTGCTGGATGCTTATGACGTTCTTTTACTGGGCTTGCTTCACTAATTAAATCAGCTAACTGCTTAGTTCGAGTCAACGGCTCTTCTGTTTTATTACGAGCAACAATGGCACGCGCAATACGTTTAGCGAAACGTTCTTCACCAAATGTTTTCAGTACCCAAGTAATGTCATCTTCTGCAGCTGTCATTAGCCATTGCGCAGCAGATTGCCCTGAAGTGGGATCCATACGCATATCAAGTGGTCCGTCTCGCATAAAAGAAAAACCACGTTCAGGATCATCAAGCTGAGGAGAAGAAACGCCCAAATCCAGCAAAACACCATCAATCTTCCCAGCTAAACCTAACTCATTGACATACTGTTCAATATTTGAAAAAGGTCCATGAACGATAGAAAATCGTGCATCATCTATTTCATTGGCAACTGCAATAGCTTGTGGATCTCTGTCTATCGCTATCAAGCGACCTTGTTCACCTAATTGCGATAAAATTAAACGGGAGTGGCCTCCGCGACCAAATGTTCCGTCGATATAGATACCTGAAGACTTAATGTTCAGGCCATTCACTGCTTCATCCAGTAGTACACTGGTATGGCTAAAATTATTTGTTGTCATTATTTAAAGTGATAAATCCAATAGTCGTGTCGATAACGGTTCCTGTGAGGTTTGCTCGGCAACAATGTCTTTTTCAATCTGGCTATACCAGACCTGTTCATCCCACAATTCAAATTTATTGAATTGACCGACTAACATGACCTCTTTGGTTAGCCCCGCATGCTGTCTTAGCGTGCTAGCTAGCAAAAGACGTCCTGCACTATCCATTTGGCATTCGCTGGCATGTCCTAATAACAGACGTTGTACTCGACGTTCGGCCGGGTTCATGGAAGACAAAGCCGCTAATTTTAACTCAATCTTTTCCCATTCAGGAAGTGTATAAAGCAATAAACACGGCTGATTGAGATCAATGGTACAAACCATTTGACCTTCAGAAATCTCACTCAGCGTTGTTCGATAACGGGAAGGAACTGTTATTCGCCCTTTGCTGTCAAGATTAACGAGTGTTGCTCCACGAAACATCCTCATTACCCTCAGCTTTATAATTTACACCACATTATCCCACAAATCCCCACAAATAGAGTTTACGGATGGTATGAAAACGTTGTCAAGCCAGATGTAGGAAGCTTTATTTATATTTACAGTAATATGATGAGCACACCGAAATGTTTAAATTATCAACAAAAAAGAAATAAGGATTATTAACACTATGATTAATAGCGGTTATTTTTCACTTTATATTTTTAATCACGAAAAGTAATTATTTATAACGATTACAAGGAAGAAAACCAGATAAAGAAATCATAATGAGTAAATGATAATTTTAATGATAAAAAACTAATTTATTGCAGTTCATTTACCTTTAGCCAACATAATCATTTGAGGGTGCTTTTGTATAAATAAAAATAGAAAGGCTTAAAAAAATATTTCAATATCATGCAGATAGTTATTTATTTTCTTCTCACTTTCTCTAAAGTAAAATCTGTTATTTATTAAAGTTAAGCAATATCACTTATATGCATGTCAAAATTTAATCTAAAAACTTATGAAAATGAGGGAAATAGTAAAAAAAGGCTTAAGATTAATCTCAAATTTAATATTCTCTAAGCTATTCGACATTCTTTAATCAAATAAAGCATCCCCGTTTTAATTTAATAAAACAGGGATGAGTATAAATGCAGATAATTATGACAAAGCAATATCAAATTAACGTGCGCGTCCTAAACTGCCTCGGCGACATAAATCACGACGAATACGTGTAATTCCCGCTTGCGGTTTTTGTTCTTCTTCAAGACTGGCAAGAACAAGTTCTAATACACGTTCTGCAATATCACGATGTCGTTGAGCGACAGATAAAACAGGACATTCAAGGAAATCCAATAACTCATGATCACCGAAAGTCGCAATAACCAACTGTGTTGGTAAACGGCCACTTCGTTGTAATGTCACATCCATAACCCCTTGCAATAAAGCAAACGAAGTTGTGAATAATGCATCTGGCATTGGATTATTGTTTAGCCATTCTGAGAAAGCAGCAGCTGCGGCTTCTCGTTCATAGCTATTAGCGTAAAGGTAGGTTACTTCACGAGGATCATCTTTCCAAACACTACGGAAACCTTGTTCACGTAAAAAACTCACAGAGAGTTCAGGAAGGGCTCCTAAGTAAAGTACAGATTGCGAAGGAAAAGCTTTCAGTTCAGTTGCCAACATTTTGGCGTCTTCTAAGTCGTCACCAACAACGCTGATAAAATGCTCACTTTCTAATGCCCTATCCAGCGCGATAATCGGTAATGAGCGATTAGCCCAACGCTGATAAAAAGGGTGTTCTGGTGGCAATGCCGTTGAAACAATAATGGCATCAACTTGACGTTGTAATAAATGCTCAACACAACGAATTTCGTTGTCAGGTTGGTCTTCTGAACACGCAATTAGCAACTGATAACCACGTTGGCGTGCTTGTCGTTCAAGGTAATTTGCGATCCTGGTATAACTGGTGTTTTCCAAATCAGGAATAACCAAACCAATAGAACGCGTACGACCAGCACGTAATCCCGCGGCAACAGCGTTCGGGTGGTAATTATGCTCTCTGACCACCGCCATCACTTTTTCAACAGTCTTGTCACTTACACGGTACTGTTTCGCCTTACCATTAATGACATAACTTGCTGTTGTTCGTGAAACACCAGCCAAGCGGGCGATTTCATCCAGTTTCACATTAGCCTCTTTTAATTATTAAATGTGTTATTTATTACATATTGCTATGAACTTCAGTCATTATGCTGATCTGATTTTGCATTTTAACACAATTTACTGATAAAACCGTATGCGTCAACGTTTCCGTTAATGCCTTTTATCAATTATTTCAATCATCATTATCTATTAATCAGTCATTTCACAAGAAAAAAGCACCTTAAAGGTGCTTTTTCTCGCTTAAATTTAATCTTGATACATCAATTCAATTTCATTTCGATAACGTTCTGAAATAATTTTACGGCGAAGTTTTAATGTCGGTGTTAACTCACCTGATTCCATTGAAAAACCTTCAGCAAGCAATGTAAAGCGCTTAACCTGATGAAAACTCGAAAAGTTTTTTTGCATTTCTCGTAAACGCTCATCAAATAGCTCTTTAATTTTAGTATGACGTAATAATTCGATGCGATCATGATATTTTAGATTTAACACACGGGCATGTTCTTCAAGTGCATCAAAACAAGGCACAATCAACGCAGAAACAAATTTACGTGTATCCGCAATCACCGCAATATGCTCAATAAAACGGTCTTGCCCTAAAGTACCTTCAATCATTTGTGGTGCAATATATTTACCATTCGACGTTTTCATTAAGTCTTTTAAACGTTCAGTGATAAATAGTGCTCCATCACTATCAAGAGCACCAGCATCACCAGTACGTAACCAACCGTCTTCTGTAAAAGCAGCCGCAGTATCTTCTGGTTTATTGAAGTATCCTTTCATGACAATGCTACCACGGACTTGAATTTCATTTTCAGCCCCAATACGAACTTCAACACCAGGTAATGGTGTACCAATAGAGCCTAATTTATATTTATTTTCTTCCCAGCATGAAACGGTGGCACAGGTTTCTGTCATACCATAACCGTATTTAATATTAATGCCTGTTGCTAAAAAGAAACGAATAACAGCATCATCTAAACGCGCACCAGCTGCTGGTAAAAAGCGAACTCGTCCACCTAAGATTTGGCGTAATGGTTTTAAAACCTTCTTATCAGCAAAGCGATAACATAAACGGGAAACGAAACCAAGATTACGCTGATTAAGTTGTGCTTCACGCTGTTTTTCACCTTGTTTGATTGCCCATTTAAAGATGAATCGACGTAATACTGAAGCCTGAGACACTTTGTCTTGAATTGCGCTATAAACTTTTTCATAGAAACGTGGAACAGCACACATAACGGTAGGCTTAATGTCGCTCATTGCTTCTCTAACAGCATGTGTATCCGTTAAATACACATTAACCGCTCCCGTGTGCATAACATAGAAGCTCCACGCACGTTCAAAAACATGAGAAAGAGGTAAGAAACATAATGAAACGTCTTTATCTGATAATGAGAGACGTTCGTCATGCAGATAAAGTTGAGAGGCTAGGCTCGTGTAATCAAGCATTACACCTTTAGGTTCACCCGTTGTTCCTGATGTATAAATCAAGGTAAACAGATCATCTAAATTACACTCATTAATGCGTTGTGCTAACACATCATCATACTGATATTGAGTGTTATTAATTAAACTCTCGATATAGCATGAAGGTGTATTTGTGTTTAATGCGACATCAGAGTTAAACACAATGATATGTTCAAGTTGAGGACATAACGCTAATAATTCAGAAGCAATATCGTATTGCTTTTGGTCGCCAACAAAAAGAATGCGAATATTTGCATCATTTAAAATATAAGCGGCTTGTTCAACACTACTGGTTGCATAAAGAGGGACGGTTACCGCACGTAGTTGCAAAGAAGCAATATCAGCCAAAGACCAATCAATGGTATTTTGAGAAAAAATCCCAATATTTTCTTGAACACTCACACTCATTTCTAATAATGCATTTGAGAGCGCGCGTGTTTTCTTTTCAACCTCTTTCCATGACATTTCGATATTGCACTTAGCATCCCACTGACGATAAGCAATATTATTCCCGCTGTGCAAAAAACGCATCTGCAATCTTCTAATTATATGATAATCGTAAAGATTATTATTAGTTATCATAATTTTCCTGCTATTTATGGAAAAGCGACCGTGTTATCAAATTGAAATGGATAAAATACGCCACTTACAATTTCAGCTTACACATGTTCGCTGACTTGGATAAAAGTCTAAGTGATCCACCAAAATAAAGGAATTCAATTTTACATAAATTTGTAAAATTGTGAGTTATGAAAAGTTTTGTCAAAAGACGCTATCTCACGTCAGTGAGGGAGTTTGATATTATAATCCTATTTTTTTATGGAAGATAAAAAAGAAAAATAGATGAATAACAACAAGTAACTGTTATAACGTAATCAGTGACAATATATAGAAAAGAGTATTGGTGTATAAAATCACCGTTGAACGAGGGAAAATGCGAATAATAGTCATTGTAATAAATAAAGGGCAAAAATAGTGACAGCAATCCAATTTATTTTATCTAACTGCATAAAAACCCATATTGGTCATTAGTCTAACAACTAATGTTATCTGCCACTATTTCTGCATAATTAGAAATAAAAACTAATTATGAGCGAAAACACTCTAATTCTGACAAACTTCACTAAGTAAATTTTTCATCCATAAGTGACCTTTGTCACGCGCGGTTGATTCATGCCAGATTAAATAGCATGGACGCAGTGTATTTTCCCAAGGTAACGAAATGGCTTTGATATCTAATTGCTCGGCATTGCATTCCACTAACCATTTTGGTGCAATAGCAACTAAATAGGTTCTAGAGACAATATTTAATACGCTGTTTAAATCAGTTCCCTGATAAGTGATAAGATCTTCTAAATGAGTATCTTTATAATAAGGAGCACTAAATGAACCAACATCATCTAAAGAAACAATTGAATGTTGTTCATTTAATAACATCTCTTGTGTCACACTTTCTTTAATGCGAGGATGCTTATTAGAAACAACTAAAACAAGCTCATCATTAAACAATGGCTGTGAATGGAATTCTGCTCTATCAAATTGTTTATAATTAATAAAAAATTCGATGTCTTGATATTTTAATTGGTGCTCTATATTACTATTTAAGTAAGACTTAATATTAACATTAATGTTAGGTGTTTTATTTTTAATTTGTTCAACTATTTTTGGCGCTAATTTAATATCTAGCGGGCTACAAATAGATAAATTAAATATACGTTCACTTTGCTCTGGTTCGAACCCAGCCCCTGGAAGTTCATTATGTACTAATTGCAATGCTTGTCTAACAGGACCAAAAAGTTGTTTTGCTCTTAATGTAGGCTGAATACCACGACCATAACGAACAAATAATTCATCATTAAACATTACTTTAAGTCGAGATACTGCATTGCTAACTGCGGGTTGTGACATGCCAAGAACCTGTGCGGCTCGGGTGACATTTTGCATTTGCATAACAGCATCAAATACCGTTAATAAATTAAGATCAACATTACGTAAATGCATATCTGCTGATTCTTTACTGGTAACTGTTGCTGATGTGTAATCCGTCATTTCTTACTCCACTATGTTATTATAATAGTTAATTAACTATTATTAAAAAAGATATTATTAATAATAGATATGTCTTAACCATTACTTTAACTATTTATTAAAATTTATTATTCATCGTCCATGCATATAACTAAACATATTAGTTTCATATCAATAAAAAAGCATTTTCATATAAAGATTAAAATTTGATATTAAAATTACATGTATATAAAATGATTATATCAATATATATTACAACCTGTTTTACCTTCTGCCTTGCAAATAATAAAACAAAGTATGATAAAAATCATAATAAAATGATGTATTTTCATTCCTAAAATAAGAATTCAAGAGTCATCAACTCTAATAATACAATGATTTTTATGCTTACATTCAAAACCTTGCTTACATTTATCAATCCTTACTATCTCATTGATACTCTCTTTCCATATCATTTAGCTGATTAAAAAAAAAGCAAACAATTGTTTGATTTTTCATTTCACTCTTTTTTTAAACAATGTATGGAACATTAACCCAATCAATGATTTGCTGATAGTCATAATCATTAGTAAAAATTTAGATATTAGTCAGAACCACTGTAAAAAATTTATAAATAACACGGCCAAATGATTTTATAAATTCCAATGCTTGACATCTTTATTGGTATTAGGTATCAATAAATAAAGATTATTGAGAACTTACTTAAGGGTGTTTCATGTTAAACGCAATTTTACTATCAAGCCTACTACTACTCGCAACTTTTATGCGCGGTCGGCTTATGGGTAAAAAATGAAACACATCTACCCTTAAAGAGAAAACCCGCGCTAGTCGCGGGTTTTTTTATACCTGGGAGAGCGCAAATAGCAAATAAAAAGAGAAAGGAACAGATTATGAGCAACAACGTGATTATTTTTGATACCACATTGAGAGATGGCGAACAGGCGTTGCAAGCAAGCTTAAGCGTAAAGGAAAAGTTGCAAATTGCTTATGCCTTAGAACGATTAGGTGTGGATATCATTGAAGCGGGCTTTCCTGTTTCTTCTCCTGGTGATTTTGAATCCGTGCAAACTATTGCACGTGAAATCAAAAATAGCCGTATTTGTGCATTAGCACGCTGTGTTGATAACGACATTGATGTTGCCGCAGAATCTTTAAAAGCCGCAGACGCTTTTCGTATTCACGTCTTTTTGGCAACATCGGCATTACATGCTGAACATAAATTAAAAAAATCTTTTGAAGACATTATTGAAATGGGGGTGAGTTCCATAAAACGTGCTCGCCGTTATACCGATGATGTGGAGTTTTCTTGCGAAGATGCAGGCCGTACTCATATCGATAATTTATGTCGAATTGTTGAAAGTGCAATTAATGCTGGTGCAACCACCATTAATATTCCAGATACCGTTGGTTATACAACACCTTATCAGTTCGGTGGCATTATCACCAACTTGTTTGAGCGTGTACCCAATATTGATAAAGCCATTATTTCTGTCCATTGTCATGACGATTTAGGCATGGCGGTCGCTAACTCCATTACCGCGGTACAAGCAGGTGCAAGACAAGTTGAAGGCACAATTAATGGGTTAGGCGAACGCGCAGGCAACTGTGCATTAGAAGAAGTCATCATGGCAATAAAAGTTCGTGAACAAATGATGAATGTTCAAACACATATTAATCACAAAGAAATTTATCGTACCAGCCAGTTAGTCAGCCAATTATGTAATACACCTATTCATGCTAATAAATCGGTTGTTGGCTCCAATGCATTCGCCCATTCATCAGGTATTCACCAAGATGGCGTACTGAAAAACCGTGAAACCTACGAAATTATGACACCCGAATCAATTGGATTAAAAGAAGTACAATTGAATTTAACTTCTCGTTCTGGCCGTGCCGCAGTTAAACACCGTATGGAAGAGATGGGTTATCGCGAAACAGATTATAACTTAGATAATTTATATGCAGCCTTCTTGCGTTTAGCCGATAAAAAAGGCCAAGTCTTTGATTATGACTTAGAGGCATTAGCATTTATTGGTCAGCAACAACAAGAGCCAGATGAGTTTGTGATGAATTATTTTAATACTCAGTCTGGTTCATCTACCGTTGCCACTGCCAGTGTCAGCATTACACATGGTGATAAAGAAATTACTGAAGCAGCAACCGGTAATGGTCCTGTCGATGCAGTATATCAAGCCATCTCTCGCGCAACAGGTTATCCATTGAAGTTAGTCACTTACCAATTAACAGCTAAAGGCGAAGGCAGAGACGCCTTAGGGCAAGTTGATATTGTCGTTGAATATCAAGGTCGTAAATTTCACGGAATGGGTTTAGAAACTGACATTGTCGGTTCATCAGCAAATGCCATGATCCACGTTATTAATAGCATTTGGCGATCAGAGCAAGTCGAAATAGAAAAACGCAAACAACATACAACACAAGAAGCGGTTTAATTATGTCAAAAAATTATCATATTGCAGTATTACCCGGAGATGGTATTGGTCCTGAAGTGATGGCTCAAGCGCACAAAGTGATGGATGCCATAAGTGAGCGTTTCTCACTCAATATCACTACAAAAGAATATGACATCGGTGGTATTGCCATCGATAAGCATGGCACACCATTGCCAGCAAATACCTTAGCGGGTTGCGAGCAAGCCGATGCTATTTTATTTGGCTCTGTCGGTGGCCCTAAATGGGAGCATTTACCGGCTAATGAACAACCTGAACGTGGTGCGTTATTACCTTTACGCAAATATTTTAAATTGTTCTGTAATTTACGCCCTGCTCGCTTATATGAAGGTTTAGAAGCTTATTGCCCATTACGTGCTGACATTGCACAGCGTGGCTTCGATATTTTATGTGTACGTGAATTAACTGGCGGTATCTATTTTGGTCAACCCAAAGGCCGTGAAGGTGAAGGCGCTCAAGAACGCGCTTTTGATACTGAAGTTTATCATCGTTACGAAATCGAGCGTATTGCCCGCTTTGCATTTGAATCAGCGCGTAAACGTCGCCATAAAGTAACGTCTATTGATAAAGCGAACGTTTTACAAAGTTCTATTTTATGGCGTGAAGTTGTAACCGGTATTGCCAAAGAATACCCAGATGTTGAAATTCAGCATATGTATATCGATAACGCGACAATGCAGTTAATTAAAGATCCATCTCAGTTTGATGTATTACTGTGCTCCAATATATTTGGCGATATTTTATCTGATGAATGCGCCATGATCACCGGCTCAATGGGAATGTTGCCATCCGCAAGCGTTAATGAAGAACGCTTTGGTTTATATGAACCAGCCGGTGGCTCAGCCCCTGATATTGCAGGTAAAAATATCGCTAACCCTATTGCACAAATTTTATCTGCTGCCTTATTACTGCGTTACAGCTTTAATGAAGACAAGGCGGCCCAAGCCATTGAAGATGCTATCACTCAAGTATTAGCAGAAGGCTATCGTACCGCAGACTTAGCGGGAGATGGTAACGCAATCACAACCGCCGAAATGGGTGATCGTATCGCTCAGTATATTCGTGGAGGGGCATAACATGGGTAAAACATTATATCAAAAAATCTATGACGCACATGTTGTCAGAGAAGTGAGTGATGAAACACCGATTTTATATATCGATCGCCATTTAGTGCATGAAGTGACATCACCTCAAGCCTTTGATGGATTAAGAACAAAAGGTCGTCCTGTTCGTCAACCCAATAAAACCTTTGCAACGATGGATCACAACGTATCAACACAGACTAAAAATATTAATGCTTGTGGTGATATGGCGAGAATTCAAATGCAAGAGTTAATAAAAAACTGCCAAGAATTTGGCGTTACGCTGTATGACTTAAACCATCCTTATCAAGGAATAGTCCACGTAATGGGCCCAGAACAAGGCTTAACGTTGCCCGGAATGACGATTGTTTGCGGTGATTCACATACTGCAACTCATGGCGCTTTTGGCTCATTAGCTTTTGGGATCGGCACATCTGAGGTTGAACACGTTTTAGCAACTCAGACATTAAAACAATCACGAGCTAAAACATTAAAAATTGAAGTTCAAGGCAAGACTGCCATTGGGATCACCGCAAAAGATATCGTATTAGCCATTATCGGCAAATTAGGTAGTGCAGGAGGTACTGGCTACATCGTTGAATTTGCAGGTGAAGCGATTGAAGCCTTAAGCATGGAAGGTCGAATGACTTTATGCAATATGGCGATTGAAATGGGAGCTAAAGCGGGCTTAGTTGCGCCTGATGACACCACTTTTGCTTATTTGAAAGGTCGTCAATTTGCCCCTAAAAGTCAATCATGGGATGAAGCTGTTGCTTATTGGAAAACCTTAAAGTCTGATGATGATGCAACTTTCGATGCCACTGTCACGATTAATGCTGCCGATATTGCACCACAAGTTACATGGGGTACCAACCCAGGACAAGTTATTGCTATTGATCAAATAGTACCGTTATTAGATAGCTTTAATGATCCTGTTGAACGCGCTTCTGCTGAAAAAGCCTTGGCATATATGGGATTAAGTGAGGGCGTCAACTTAACAGACGTCGCTATTGATAAAGTTTTTATTGGCTCTTGTACAAACTCACGTATTGAAGATTTACGTGCTGCTGCTGAAATCGCAAAAGGCCATAAAGTTGCATCCCATGTTCAAGCCATTGTTGTTCCAGGATCAGGACCAGTTAAAGCACAAGCTGAAGCTGAAGGTTTAGATAAAATCTTTATTGAAGCAGGTTTTGAATGGCGATTACCGGGTTGTTCAATGTGTTTAGCAATGAATAACGACCGATTAAATCCAGGTGAACGTTGTGCATCCACCAGCAACCGTAACTTTGAAGGTCGTCAAGGTCGTGGAGGTCGAACTCACTTAGTCAGTCCGGCAATGGCGGCAGCTGCTGCGATTAATGGCCATTTTGCAGATATTCGTACATTTGCAGCGGCATCTTAAAGGAGAACATGATGAATAAATTTACTCAACATACCGGTATTGCGGTTCCTTTAGATGCAGCAAACATTGATACCGATGCCATTATTCCTAAGCAATTTTTGCAAAAAGTCACTCGTACTGGCTTTGGTAAGCACCTGTTTCATGATTGGCGATTCTTAGATGATGAAGGTACTCAGCCTAATCCAGATTTTATTTTGAATCAGCCTATTTACCAAGGCGCTTCTATTTTATTAGCACGAGAAAACTTTGGATGTGGATCATCTCGTGAACACGCACCTTGGGCATTAACAGATTATGGTTTTCACGCCGTTATCGCCCCTAGTTTTGCTGATATTTTTTACGGTAATTCATTTAATAACCAATTATTGCCAATCAAATTAAGTGACGATGAAGTTTCACAATTATTTGATTGGGTGAAACAACACTCAGGCTCCCCGATTACTGTCGATTTAGTTGCACAAGAAGTCAGAGCCGGTGAATTATGTTTCTCTTTTGAAATCGATTCATTTCGCCGTCATTGCATGATTGAAGGATTAGACAGTATTGGATTAACGCTGCAACACCAAGATGACATTAGCGCTTACGAGGCAAATCAACCAGCCTTTATGCGCTAATAAAGACAATTTCTTACCTTCTTCTACTACTTTCTGTGATGTTTACTTTGTCATTCTTACCGTAAATTCGTTTACGGTTTTTTTTTGCCTCAATGAAACTATTTCCATAAATAGCCAATAAAAAAGCCAGTGATCAATTATCACTGGCCGGCAATCACCGAATGCTCAAATGGGGGAGTCTGTCAGTATTCATAATTTGTGATAACTAACATGAGAGCTAACTTTAAACACAAGCATTATCGGTCTAATATAAGGAAATTAAAATTGATCACTTTATTAAGGGATTTCCTCTTTTATGTCCACACCCCGCTTAGAGTTACAATTTATTCGCCTATGGCAAGCATTTCAGGGAAAAACATCTGAAACCACCTTACAAGAATTAGCACAAACGCTACATTGTACGCGCCGTCATGTCCGCTCTTTATTGAATAAAATGCAAGAAATAGGCTGGATAAATTGGCAAGCAGAAGTAGGTAGAGGCAAAAAATCCACACTAAGTTTTCAATCTAATGCGCAGGAAATTCAACAAAATCGTGCTGAGCGATTAATAGAAGAGAACGATATTGAAAAGCTTGTTGCACTAATGGGAGATAAAGATTCTGTACGTCAAATGGTGCTCTCTCAAATTGAGAAAAGTTTTCATCCTGGTCAACAGTTACTTCGGATTATTTACTATCGCCCTTTTAGAAATTTATTGCCAGGAACGCCTTTAAGACGATCTGAATTACATTTAATGAGCCAAATATTTAATTCTTTGGTGCATTTAAAAGAGGAAAATGGGGAAGTCGAAGCAGAATTAGCTCACCATTGGCAAATGATCACAGAGCAACATTGGCGATTTTATTTACGTCCTTCTATCTATTTCCATCATGGTCGCGAGCTTACTTTTGAAGACATCAGCACTTCTTTAATGCGTATGAAGCGATGCAATCCACTTTATGCACATATAGAACGTATTTCCTCACCTCAACCTTATGTGCTTGATATTTTCTTAAACGAAGCGGATAAACAATTTGCAACGTTATTAGGAAGCCCTCAAGCCGTTATTTTGCCACAAGAATGGGCATCACTCCCAGCTTTTGCACAGCACCCAATAGGCACTGGTGCTTATCAAATCATGGCTAATGATCAACATAAACTGCAAATAAAAGCCTTTAATCGCTATTTTGGGCTACGTGCATTATTAGATGAAATTGATATATGGGTTGTACCAGAACTGAATAAAAAAATGGTCTGTTCAACCATTCATTTAACAGATGATGATACAAACAAAGATTCATTGGAAAGTCGTAAAGAGGAAGGATGTTATTTTTTACTTTATGATAGTCGCTCAGCACAATGCCAGCAAATAGAAATAAGGGAGTGGTTAAGCAGTGTATTAACTCCCGTTAATATGCTGACACATTGTGATCCTTTCTATCAACGTCATTGGTCTCCTGCTTATGGTTTACTACTTCATTGGCATCACAGTAAATTAATACGCCAACATCCCAAACCTGCATCGTTAACCAAACTGACAGTCACACTATATAAAGAGCATCATGAATACAGCACTATCGCTGAACTCATCAAAAATATTTTATCTCTGTATGATATTGAGCTCACTATTCAAGTCATCGATTATGAACAATGGTATTACGGTAAAGCAGAAAGTGATATCTGGTTAGCAACGGTAAATTTCTATAAACCCTTAGCGTTTTCTATTTTCGCTACTCTCTATGAATTACCTCTTTTTCATCACTGTTTAGGGCGATCATTTACACACGATCTCTCTTTATGGCATCAAAAAAAGCTACCACTAGAAGAGTGGTGCCATCAGTTAACACACGATATTTGGCTTTATCCTTTATTTCACCATTTGCTTGAGTTACAAGGACAAAGAACCATACGTGGTGTCAAAATGAATACTTTTGGTTGGTTTGATTTCAAATCAGCATGGTTCACACCCGATATTGAACCACAACAACCAGAATAAGAAATAACGAACTTTTTCATCGTCATGATTGTGACGATTTAAGTTAATTCACAGAAAACTTAAAAGTTATAAACACCCACATAAATGCTTAGGGGATTTATTCACTTTTTCTGTGGATATCTATGTGAAAAAGAGTGAGATAATCAGGGTATAGTTTTTATATCCTAAAAAAAACTGTTGATATAAATTTTAAAATATCACTTATAATTCAAATTAGTAGCTAGTTTTAAATGCCTATTTCGTCGATTGGATAAAACAATTAAAAGACTCACCGCCTCAAATCGTACAAAAAATAACCACAGAGTGTTTTATCCACAGGTTATGCCGATTAGTTAGACAAAATAGGATAATTTTGAGGAATATCTGCAAAAGTCAAGGCTGTAAATCAGAACAGTGATCTCACTTTCTGTGAGTTATCCCATAAAGCTGTGGATAACCTAGTGTAAAAGCCTGTTTATGATTTCAGGATAACCGTGCACAACTTGATATTATAAATTTCAATTGAAGAATTAACTCAAAAAAATGATGATATATCATGCTATTATGATTTAAATGAAATAAAGTGAAATACATTATCAACAACCTTTTTTTCTGTCTATTTTTTAAGCAAGAAGATCATAACTATGTTTACACCACCTGTAGCACCTGAAAATGAGCAGATTTTATTTGAACGAGCAAAAGCCCTAGCAGGTTATACATTTGGTGAACTTGCTGCTTGTGCACAATTACCTATTCCTGCCAACCTAAAAAGAGATAAAGGCTGGGTAGGAATGTTGTTAGAGTATTATTTAGGTGCAAGTGCAGGCAGTAAACCTGAACAAGATTTCAGTGAGTTGGGTATTGAACTTAAAACGATCCCGATTGATAGACTAGGCATGCCTTTAGAAACCACCTTTGTCTGTGTTGCAGCATTAACAGGTAATAGTGGTATTACATGGGAAAACAGCCATGTAAAACGTAAACTTTCTAGAGTTTTATGGGTTCCTGTTGAAGGTGAAAGAGATATTCCATTAGCGCAACGTCGTGTTGCCTCTCCACTACTTTGGAGCCCAAATCATACAGAAGAAGAATTATTACGCCATGATTGGGAAGAGTTAATGGACATGATTGTACTGGGCAAAGTAGAAAGTATTACTGCGCGTCATGGGCAAGTCTTACAAATTCGTCCTAAAGCAGCAAACAGCAAAGCATTAACGGAAGCAATTGGAGAAAATGGGCAGAGTATTATGACATTGCCCAGAGGCTTTTATTTGAAAAAGAATTTTACAGCCCCACTACTGGCTCGTTATTTTCAGCTATAAAATACCCTGTGCTACTACGCTAAATCACACAGGGTATTGGTAAATAATCTCGATTAGTGATTAACGATAAACAATACCGCCATCAGTTAAAATTGCTTGGCCTGTAATATAGTCAGAGTCATCACTTGATAGAAAGGCAACAAGGGCTGCGACATCATTAGGTGTTTGAGCACGCCCCAGAGCAATACCTTCAACATATTTCTTATAAGTCTCACCTTTTGGTGCCCCTGTTATCTCAGCAAAGCGCTCATCAATCTCAACCCACATATCAGTACCTACAATACCTGGGCAATAAGCATTTACCGTAATACCAGCACTAGCATACTCTTTTGCAGCTGCTTGTGTCAGTGCACGTACAGCAAATTTAGTTGCTGAATAAACGCCTAACATTGCAAAACCATCATGCCCAGCAATGGATGAAGCGTTAATAATTTTACCTTTATGATCCAGAGCCTTAAATTTTTCTGCGGCTGCTTGGATACCCCACATAGTCCCATTTACGTTAATTTTGAAGATTTTATCCATATCTTCAGGTGTAACATCAGCCAGAGGTTTTACTTGTGCAATACCCGCGTTATTGATCATGACATCAAAGCCACCTAATGTCTTTTCAGCGTGCTCAACAGCAGCAAAAACTTCATCACGATGACTAATATCTGCAGCAAAAATGGTTGTTTTACGCCCTAATGCTTCAATTTCTTTTGCAACATCTGCTAACTTATCTGCTTTCAAGTCAACCAGAGCAATATCAGCACCATCTTTCGCTAAACGCAATGCAATGCCACGGCCAATTCCCTGAGCAGCACCTGTAACTAAAATTACTTTACCATTCAAAGCCATTGTCTTTCTCCTGAATATTTACAGATGAAAAAGCTCTTCTAAAAAAGAACTTTGTTAATAGATTAACAGTAGCAATTAAACAGGCGGATGACAAAATAACAATTATTCGCTAATAAACTCAATAATAGCAACTAAACACTCTATAAATGATTATCATTTAGAATAAGCGTTTAACAAATGATAAAATAAGCGCTAAAAAAAGCAGAAAAGACATTTGAGGATGTGAATTTATTTATTAGCAAAAAATGCTTAACTTATTCATAGATAGAAGAAAAATAAAAAAGCGACACCTAAAAAGATATCGCCTTGTCTTTATTTTCTGGGGGTTAATAGAAATTATTTTTTTGTTGCTTGCAGATATAACATATCAAGTGCAATTGTAGCCCCAGCAAGCGCTGTAATATCAGATTGATCGTAAGCAGGAGAAACTTCAACTAAATCCATACCAACAATATTTAACGGTTGCAATGCACGTAAGATCTTCAGTGCTTTATCTGTTGTTAATCCACCGACAACCGGTGTTCCTGTTCCTGGTGCAAAGGCAGGATCAAGACAATCAATATCAAAAGTCAGGTAAACAGGTAAGTCGCCAACAATACCTTTGATCTGATCAACAAGATCAGCTACACCACGATCATTAACTTGTGCTGCATCTAACACGGTAAAGCCGTTATCACTGTCATGCTCGGTACGAATACCAATTTGAACAGAGTGATTAGGATCGATTAATCCTTCATTTGGTGCATGGAAAAACATGGTACCGTGATCAAATTTACTTCCATTACCATAAGTATCTGTATGCGCATCAAAATGGACTAATGCCATTTTGCCAAAATGTTTAGCATGAGCTCGTAATAAAGGTAATGTGACAAAGTGGTCACCACCAAAGGTTAAACACTTTTTGCCTGCGGCTAATAACTTCTCTGTATGAGCTTGTAGTTTATCGCTCATATCCTGTGCATCACCGAAGTTAAAAACTAAGTCACCACAATCGACAACATTTAAGCGCTCACGCATATCGAAATCCCACGGCCAGCGGTTACCTTCCCACGCTAAATTCGTTGAAATTTGACGAATAGCACCCGGTCCGTGACGGGTTCCCGCACGACCTGATGTTGCCATATCAAAAGGCACACCCGTAATAACCCAATCCGCATCACTGCTATAAGGCTGAAAATTCAGTGGAAAACGTAAAAAACCAAATGCATTAGAGATCAATGAATTATCAGTCTCATTACCTAACGTACTATTTTTCATGCTATTACCTCTGTCACTTATTTTAAATAAGTAACATACAAATCAATATGATAGATAAAGAGTGATGTTTAATAACATCACTCCTGCATTGGAAAGTTAAGAATTACTCTTCTTCTTCCAGATACGTATAACCGTATAAACCACTTTCAAATTCAGTCAGGAATTGTTCTTGCAACGCTTCATCTAACTGTGCATTTTTTACTTGAGTACGGAAACGATCTAACAACACCGTTGGATTTAACTTAACGTACTGAAGCATATCGGCAACGGTATCGCCCTCTTCGCTTTGGACGTAAGTAAGATCCCCTTTGTCATCAAGATAAACGTCAACAGCAGCAGTATCACCAAATAAATTATGCATGTTGCCTAAAATTTCCTGATAAGCCCCAACCATAAAGAAGCCAATCATAGGTGGGTATTCAGGATCATAAGCTGGCATAGGCATCGTTGTTTCAACACCATCACCATCAACATAATGGTCAATAATACCATCTGAGTCACACGTAATATCGAGTAGTACCGCACGACGATCTAGTGGTTTATCTAATCCTTCAATCGGTAATACAGGAAATAATTGATCAATACCCCATGCATCCGGCAAAGATTGAAATAATGAGAAATTAACATAGAACTTATCTGACATACGTTCTTGTAACTCATCGATAATTGGGCGATGAGCACGATTACTTGGATCTAAATCGTATTGGATACGACGACAGATATTTAAATATAACTCTTCTGCCCATGCACGCTCTGTCAGGCTTAACATGCCATGAACATATTGAGTATGCACATCATGCAAGTCTAATTGGCTATCATGCAACCATTCACGTAATGAACGACTATGCCCTTTGGTTTGCATCTCTTCCCATGTTTCCCAAAGGCTAGCGATTGGTCTTGCTGCATCTTCCTCAGGTGGCGTAATCGCGGTAAATTCATTACGCTCAACACCAATGACATTAGAAATCAATACAGTATGATGTGCAGTTAACGCACGACCTGATTCGGTGATCACAGTTGGATGCGGTAAATCATTTTCATCACACGCATCGCCAATTGCCCAAATAACATTATTTGCATATTCATTAAGGCCATAGTTAACCGAGCAATCAGATTGTGAACGAGTACCTTCATAGTCCACACCTAAACCGCCACCAACATCAAAATATTGAATATTGACGCCTAATTTGTGCAACTCAACATAGAAACGCGCTGACTCACGAACACCGGTTGCGATATCACGGATATTCGCCATCTGTGAACCTAAATGGAAATGCAGTAATTGCAGACTCTCTAAGCGATCAGCTTGGCGTAACATATCAATTAATTGCAGAACTTGCGTCGCAGCTAAACCAAATTTTGATTTTTCACCACCACTTGCCTGCCATTTACCCGATCCTTGAGAAGCAAGACGAGCGCGAACGCCTAAACGTGGAATAACTTCTAAACGTTCAGCTTCTTCGAGTACCATTTTTATCTCAGACATTTTCTCAATCACTAAGAAAACTTTATGCCCAAGCTTTTCGCCTGTAAGTGCTAAGCGAATATACTCACGATCTTTATAACCATTACACACAATCACAGAGCTTGTCATATTGGCATGAGCAAGCACGGCCATTAATTCAGCTTTAGAACCTGCTTCTAAACCTAAAGGCTCTCCTGCATTAACTAATGACTCAATAACACGACGTTGTTGGTTTACTTTGATTGGGTAAACTAAAAAATAGTCACCTTTATAACCATAAGATTCACGCGCACGATGAAACGCCGCATTAATCGAACGTAAACGATGCTGTAATATTTGAGGAAAGCAAAAAAGCGCGGGTAAGCGCAAGTGCTCTTGCTCTTCTTGAACACGTTTAACCAACTCGGTTAAATCAAAAGTGGCATCAGGAACATCAGGATTAGGGCAAACACTAATATTTCCCCGATTGTTCGCTAAATAGTAACCGCCCCCCCAATATGCAATGTTATAGGTCTGCTGCATCTTACGAGCGATGTTATCATTCATGACATTCTCCTTAGGGAGTATGAGTTTATACCTTGCCTGTCACTATAGTAGTCAATTATCTGACAAAAATCTGAAACGACTGATAAATAACAGTTGGAAGTAATGACTCTATATATATTTTTATATGATTATCCAGCTATTCGCAGGACATAATAGTAGAAAGTTCTTGAGTTAACCTTTAATCAGTTAACACAATCACCTATTGGCAAGTAACAGACAACTTCGCTCTAAAGAGAAAGAGCTCAGAGAGGAAATCACTCTAGATATACTACGAGTATAGTATTGGCGAGTGCTGTTTTGGTTTTTGAAAAGACTAACCTGTAGACAATGGATCATTACCCATTCACTCCACACATGGCTTAAACCTATAAGCCATTTCCCTAACAGAGAAACAGAATTAGAAATTCTGCGGTTTACACTGTGTTCAGATTTCACAGTAACCGCGAGTTTATACCTGTAGTTAACATAAAATGCAAAAGCAAAATGCACAAAAACCTTTTTTTTCTTATTTTCGATCTTTTATCATCAGTAAATAGCACGCAATAAAAAATAAGATTAACTGTTTGATTCTATTTTATCCCTATATTTGATTAAAAAAAGCTGGAATTAAAGAGAGAAGAGTCATAAAATAGACGTCTAGATGTTAAAACATCCATCCTTAAACCGTTTGTATTAAGGTAACGAGATATAATGACTACACACCTATTTACTTCTGAATCAGTCTCAGAAGGTCATCCAGATAAAATTGCAGATCAGATTTCTGATGCTGTTCTGGATGCAATTTTAGAACAAGATCCAAAAGCGCGCGTTGCCTGCGAAACTTACGTTAAGACAGGCATGGTTATGGTAGGCGGAGAAATTACCACCAAAGCTTGGGTCGATATCGAAGAAATTACACGTAATACCGTTCGTGAAATCGGTTATACCAGTTCCGATATGGGCTTTGATGCTAATTCCTGCGCAGTTATCAGTGCGATTGGTAAACAATCACCAGATATCAACCAAGGTGTTGACCGAGCAGATCCTTTAGAACAAGGTGCCGGTGACCAAGGTTTAATGTTTGGTTATGCGACTAACGAAACTGACGTATTAATGCCTGCACCCATTACTTATGCTCACCGCTTAGTTCAGCGTCAAGCACAAGTACGTAAAAGTGGCACTTTACCTTGGTTACGTCCTGATGCGAAAAGCCAAGTTACCTTCCAATATGACAACAATAAAGTTGTTGGTATTGATGCGGTTGTATTATCAACTCAGCATTCTGAAGATATTTCACAAAAAGACCTGCATGAAGCGGTGATGGAAGAGATCATCAAACCTGTTCTGCCAGCAGAATGGTTAAATGAGCAAACTAAATATTTCATCAACCCTACGGGTCGTTTTGTTATCGGTGGCCCAATGGGTGACTGTGGTTTAACGGGTCGTAAAATCATTGTCGATACTTACGGCGGTATGGCGCGTCACGGTGGCGGTGCTTTCTCTGGTAAAGATCCATCTAAAGTAGACCGCTCAGCAGCTTATGCTGCACGTTACGTTGCTAAAAATATCGTTGCTGCTGGTTTAGCAGATCGTTGTGAAATTCAAGTTTCTTACGCAATCGGTGTGGCAGAGCCAACATCAATTATGGTAGAAACATTTGGTACTGAAAAAGTCCCAACAACACAACTTATTCTGTTAGTGCGTGAATTCTTTGACTTACGTCCTTACGGATTAATTCAAATGCTAGATTTACTGCACCCAATCTACCAAAAAACTGCGGCTTATGGCCATTTTGGTCGCCCTGAATTCCCGTGGGAAGCAACAGATAAAGCAGAAATCTTACGTGAAGCCGCAGGTTTAAAATAATCCTCTGCCAATAACATCACGCTATTAACTGCTTGATAAAACCACATCTTTGAGATGTGGTTTTTTATTACTCTTTATTTCTAAATCCATAAAAAAAACCCCGCAATCAACACGGGGATCTCAAAAGGAGAAAACGAGAACATAGACTTATAATGAAATGATTTTCTATAACAAGCTAGTTAGGGTAATTAATCCACTCACCTCCATTTAACTTGATATAAGACTGACCTTGATAATCAACCACAATGGTAGCTTGGTTTTCTGCAACATTGGCTGTTTGAGGTAATTCACTGGCTAATGCATTCCAATCAATAGAAGATTGATTAAAAACATCACCATTAACATTACGAGAGATAAATTCAGACAAGGCCAAATAGCTACTTGGCTCTTCAACAATTACAGGTGGATAAAATTGTGCTCTATCTTTGATCCCTGTAAAACGAATACCGACAGGTACTGTAGTAATACTTTGGCTAGGAATGTCTCTTAAACCTGACATCTGTGTTTTATCACCTTGTAAAGCGGCACCATGTTCCGGCACAATGACTACCATCACTTTTCTTCCTTTTTTATCTAACTCATTCATAAAGTTATCTAAACTGTCTAATAAAGTGCTGGCTCGCTTACCATAATCAGCGGTGTTATTTTCCCCTACAAAACGATTACCATCATGTAATGACACTAAATTCACAAATGTCACACTACGACTCTCATTTGATTGTTCACGCCCTTGCAACCAACGCATCAACGTCTCTTTATCATTATAAATTTTAGTGCCGTCAAAGGCTGTTATTTGATGAGAAAGATTTTTTTGATCTTGCAAAGCGACATTAAGATTACCAAGCTGCTGAATTTCTTGAAGATAATGACCAAACTTCCCGTTATGATCGAGTACTAATTTCTTTGCAAATCCTAACGAAGATAAATTGTCCATTAACAAGCATTGTGTATCGGTCGGATCATATAAATCGGAATGGTGAGTCTGACCACAACTAGCTCGTAATAATCTTAATGATGCAGGGCCACTATAAGAAGAGACGGTATTAAAGTGACTAAATAGCACATCAAAATTTCCCCAAATAGGATGCTCTTGTAGGCCTACAGCAGCGGCATCCGCTGTTGAAAGTGAACAAATATTAATAATTAAGATATCAAAAGGTTGAGCATCTGCAGACAACTGCACTGGGAATGGTGTTATGCGTTTTTTCTCATAGCTATAAAATTGAGTTAACCAATCATTTAATACTTTATTATTAAACTGATGTTTTTGGGGAGGATAAAGCGTTCCCATTGCTGTTTTTTCTACCTGTTTCGTAATAACTTCAGGCGCCACAGGCGTGGAAATTGGAGATCCAACGGTTGCGGGTAACACTTCAATTTCGCTGGCCTGTTCACTACTTATCTCATTATTGACACTATTTTCTTGGGTAAAACTATTTGCTGAAACAGCAGGCACCATACCTTGTGAAAAATGAGTGAATCCCCCAATATTTAACCAAAGCACCCCCGCAATGATAAAAACAGAAACCCTTACCCACTGCTCAATAAACAGGTAAGCCACCAGTAAAATAAAGGCAACACCTATCATTTTAATGTTGATAAAATTAACGGATAATTCGACAAGATAATCAAACGAAAACTGCTTAAGTTGACCACCTTGCGCCAATACTGTTGAAAAACTGGGCAACCATGTATCATGATAAAATAAAATGACTCCGATAGGGATAGCAATCCAATTACGCATTTTATGCCAAATGTTTTTAGGTAATGGAAACAATAAAAATGCGAGGAAAATTAGATTACTAAAAGCATCAAAATTTAAATAACCATACCAAAGTAAAACAAACTTTAGTAAAAAATAGAAATTCCATGCTCCCAACCCATGCCAGTAATGTAAAAAATCGAATTGGGTTGAATTAGATTTGTTCATTTTGATTTCCTACTTATTAGTATAAATAAATCCAACTCGACAGTTATATGATGATTCATATCTGTCTTTTTATTACTTCTGATATTAAATTAACTACTAAATAATGTTATAAGAGAATATTTATTTAACCACTTAGTAAAAACCCCTAAATAAAAAAGAAAAAATAAATTAACCAGACAAATGCTGGTCTCTTATATAAAAGAAATATAATAATAAAAACCAACTTATTTAGGTCGGAATTTAAAAGAAAACACTCAAGCTTCTATTTATATAATAGTCACTATTTTTAAAAATGATGCATTATTTTCATTGATTAATAAAAGACAGAGTTATCTTATTTTTATATTTCGAAATAAAAACAAAACAAACAACATATAAACAACAATTAATAACAATTTAAAAACAACCGCTACAACAAAGAAATAAACTCTTTAATATAAAAACAAAAACAATCAAAAAATGATTATTATACAAAGGTTTTGTGGTTAAAAATGATTAAGATCAATATACAATAATGATCGTCATAATTAAATAATTTAATGTGTTGTTATAATCAACTAATTTACAATTCTTTTTATTTACCTTATTTTGCAGTTAAACTCATTTTATCATTATTTGAAAAATTAATTATTCAAAAAAATACGAATTAAAAAGAAAAACCAATAACCGCTATTACAAAAAAAGATAATAGATATCTATTTTATGTATTTTTACGTAATTGAAATAATTACTTTTAAAGCATATTCTAAAATGGAAACTTTAAATAATTAGCAAGAAATATTAATTAAACATTCTTTTTTCCGGGAATTTAACCCTGGAAAGAATTTATTTTGTTTTTATTTGGAGGTTATTAAAATGAAAAATGAAACTTTTATTAACTTAAATATAAAAATAGAAAAAAATAATCTAAATACTGACATCGATAAATTAAAAAATTTATTTTCATTAAATAACTATCACTATCAGGATATTAATAAAGAAGAAGAAAATAGTGTGCTTATTTATCGATGGCCATTACTCAATGCATTTCATTACATGACTAAATGAGGCTAACTATGCCACTTATTGTATTAAAAGGGATACGAGGCGGAGTGGGTACAACATCCACTGCAATTGCTCTTGCTCGGCAATTTAATCAACAAAATAAAAAAGTGCTTATTATTGATAATTGCACTGAAAGTATTTTGTCTTTTTATTTCCCTGCACAGCAAAAAATGACTACATTAAGTCAGGCATTATTGGCACAAACCCCCATAGAGGAGTGTATTTTTAACTATCGGCCACACTATCAAGTTTTACCTTTTGGTTTGGTTAACACGAAGGATAATTTACTCTTACAGTTATCATTTTCAGCAAAACAGCATTTCAATCACTTTTTATCATCCTTTATTCAACTGCATCCAGACGCCATTATTTTAATGGACTTGCAACATACACAAGATACGTTATTTACCCCTTGGATAGAAAAAGCGGCTATTTTTTTCACTGTTGCAATGGCTGAAAGCAACTGCCATATCCGCCTAAATCAACATGAATTTGGTAAAAATGAGTACATACTCATTAATCAATTTCGAGCAACTAGCCAAGTTCACCAAGATTTTTATCAATTTTGGCAAACTACTTCTTTTCCCTTATGCCCTGCGGTTCTTCATCGAGATGAAGCGTCATTAGAAGCGTGTGCCTCACGTTTACCTTTATATGATTATCGAGCCAATTGCATGTTAGTTGAAGAAATCACACAACTAACCCAATGGTGTATTCCGTTATTAGCGAGGAAAGAAGGACAGCCATAATGCCATCATCTTTCGATGCCAAGAAAAAAACAGAAAATAATGTGCCACGACACATTCTTATTCGTTATTACAAGTTCTATCGCCATAACGGAGCCTCTCGTAGCGCAGCCATTGTTAATGAGCTATTTATCGGCATTATGTGGATTTTTTTACGAATGGAATCATCTTTTTGGCGAAAAATAGCCAAAAAACAGCGTGAGTTATTTCCTCATATTAATCCTCGTTGCCCTAAAATTTTCGATCCTTTGCGCTATTTATTACAAAGCATTTGGTTAACATGTCATTACATTGGGTATTTATTGGTGAAAAAACCAACCCAATTTATTTCCCATATCCGAAATCTGTACAAAAATTTCTTTGTTCAGGTTTCACCTATTGCAATTGAAATCATTCAACACAAGAAAAAGAACACCTCCATTTGGCAATATCTGCTTTACTCTGCCATTGCTGTTTTAGCTATTTTCTTTATTTTACTAAGCATTACTCAACCATTTGATCTCACTTTCCAATTTGTTTTTGTAGTTGTTCTTTGGTTAGTAGCTTTAGCGATCCGTGAGATCCCTGGCCGTTTTGCCTCCATTGCCATGATTATGTTGGCACTTACCATTGCATGTCGATATATCTGGTGGCGTTATCAATCTACGCTGTATTGGGTTGATAATTTTAGTCTTTTTTGCGGTTTACTGCTGTTACTTGCTGAAACTTACGCATGGTGTGTGCTATTTCTCAGCTTTATGCAATGTATTTGGCCACTGCATAGAAACCCCGTTTCCATGCCTGAAGATATTACAAAATGGCAAAGTGTCGATATTTTTATCCCCACTTATAACGAAGATCTGCAAGTAGTTAAACCCACTATTTATGCCAGCTTAAATTTAGATTGGCCTAAAGATAAACTCTCTATTTATCTACTTGATGATGGTAATCGTCCCGAATTTAAAGCATTTGCACAAGAAGTAGGTATTCGTTATATCGCGCGTGAAAAACATGACTTTGCCAAAGCCGGTAATATCAATCATGCATTAACACAAGCAACGGGTGAGTTTGTCGCTATCTTTGACTGTGACCATGTTCCAACACGTTCATTTTTACAATTTACGATGGGTTGGTTTTTAAAAGACGAAAAAATGGCGTTAGTACAAACACCTCACCATTTTTTCTCGCCTGACCCATTTGAACGTAACTTAGGGAATTTCCGTGAAACACCAAATGAAGGCACACTATTTTATGGGTTAGTTCAAGATGGAAATGATACTTGGAATGCTACGTTTTTCTGTGGTTCTTGTGCAGTTATACGCCGCACAGCACTAGATGAAATTGGCGGTATTGCCGTTGAAACTGTCACCGAAGATGCACATACCTCATTACGTTTACATCGCCATGGTTGGCGATCTGCCTATATCCGTATACCACAAGCTGCTGGGCTAGCAACTGAATCATTATCGGCACATATCGGACAACGTATTCGGTGGGCAAAAGGCATGGTACAAATATTCCGCCTTGATAATCCTCTATTTGGTAAAGGACTAAGCATTCCACAGCGCCTCTGTTATTTAAATGCCATGTTGCATTTTTTCTCAGGCATTCCTCGTATGATTTTCTTACTAGCCCCCCTGACATTTCTTATTTTTCACGCCTACATCATTTATGCACCCGCCATCGCTATCGCCTTGTATGTTGTGCCGTATTTGATCCACATATCTCTGGCAAGTGCGAAATTACAAGGTGCTTACCGCCATTCATTTTGGGGTGAAGTCTATGAAACGATTTTAGCGTGGTACACCACTCGACCTGTATTAAGCACCCTCTTTTCCCCATATAAAGGCAAATTTAACGTTACTGAAAAAGGCGGAGTGATGGAAGAAGGGTTTGTTGATTGGAATATTAACCGCCCTTACTTAATCTTTTTCAATCTGAATTTATTAGGTATTTTGTTTGCTTTTTGGCGTATAGCAACTGGCGACCCTGACGAAGTTTGGGCGACTGTTATGTGTCTAATATGGGTTTGCTATAACCTTGTCTTACTGGGTGTTGCAATTGCAGTTTCTGTTGAAACTAAACAACAACGTCGTTTTCCTCGCGTTAGAGTCAAAGTTCCGGCTATGTTGTTGTTAAACAACGGTGCTCTCTATAGATGCTATCTTTATGATTTCTCTGATAATAGCTGCGCAATTTTATTGCCTAATAATGTCACTCTCTCTTTACCTCAAAATGAAAATATCACCCTACTCTTGAGCCAAAATCAGCGAGAGCATGCTTTTAAAGCCAGTATTTCACGTATTGATGGACAAATTATTGGGTTGCAACTACTTGAAATGACTACGCAAAAAGCCATTGATTTTACAGCTTGTACCTTTGATAGAGCTGATATCTGGGCTGATTGGCAACACGATCTTCCTATAGATAAACCTTTAAATAGTCTCAAAAATATTATTTTCATCAGTATGCAAGGCTATAACACCTTGTTAAAACGGGCACCTTACTTTATTTATGCCACTTTCCGCCTACTCGGCCTCTTTTTGCTGTGGCTTTCATCTTTACTCCCTCAACACGTTAATGTTTCAAAAATATTTCATCAGTCTTAAAGGAAAAACTCCGTTTTTTGGGAATTTATTAATAAACAATAAGATCATTGGGTAACAATAATGAAAAAACGTTTTC
Organism: Proteus sp. fly-1067; assembly: GCF_040139345.1. Lineage (NCBI taxonomy): Bacteria > Pseudomonadati > Pseudomonadota > Gammaproteobacteria > Enterobacterales > Morganellaceae > Proteus > Proteus sp. fly-1067. Next base: position 194,138 of record NZ_JBEEUL010000003.1, read on the forward strand.
TCATACTTGCCTTATTTATGCTGACTTCTTCAGTCCATGGAGATGAAACGCAAGAAGTGCAAACGAATACTTCAGTGCCACCGGTCACAATAACTGGAGCAGCATCTGAAGTTATTTCTCAAGCAGAGCCAACAAATACACCCTTGTCATCTGGTGATATAGCGCCTTCTGTGCGTCAAAAAACACTGAAATTTGCAAATACAGCCCCTAGCTATGGCGCTATTCATTTAACTGGGGTCAGCCCAGATGGCTATTTAGAATTTGGTGTACGGAGTGATGAATATGTTTCAAAAGCAACCCTAGATTTAGAATTTACGCCTTCACCATCGTTGCTTCCTGTCGAATCTCATCTTAATGTCTATTTAAACGATGAAATGATGGGTGTTATTACTCTAAAACCAGAAGATTTAGGTAAGAAAAATCAAACCACCCTACCGATTGATCCGCTTTTCATTCAAGATTTTAACCATATAAAACTCTCTTTTATTGGTCACTATCGTGAGATTTGTGAAAATCAAGCTAATACCACGCTTTGGCTTGACGTCAGTAAAAGTAGCCAATTAAATCTGACCTTCCAGTCGCTCCGTTTAAGTAATGAATTAGCTCATTTTCCTGAGCCATTCTTTGATAGCCGTGATTTCGGTTCAATAACTCTGCCGATGGTTTTCAGCCAATCACCTAACCTCACTCAACAAAAAGCGGCTGCAATACTCACCTCTTGGTTTGGTACTCAAGTCGATTGGCGTCAGCAAAATTATCCTGTGTTTTATGATGCATTACCAAATCAACACAGTATTGTTTTTGCGACCAATAAACAAAAACCTGAATTTTTAAAACAGCATGCTGATGTTAATGCTCCCACTATCGAAATGCTGACTCATCCAACAAATCCTTATATCAAATTACTTCTGATTATGGGACGTGATGATAATGATTTGATCACTGCAGTAAATGGTATTGCTCGTGGGCAAGTTATTTTCAGAGGAAATGTTGTCACTATCAATGAAGTAGAAAAGCTTATTCCTCGCGAACCTTACGATGCACCAAAATGGGTTCAATTAAATAAACCTATTTATTTTAATACGTTACAAGATTATGAAGGTCAATTGCAATCACGAGGATTAAAACCTAATCCTATTACGTTAAATATGACCTTACCTCCTGATCTCTTTATGTTTAATAATACGGGATTACAAATGCAATTGCGTTATCGCTATACCACGCCTGCATTTCAAGATAATTCACGTATGTCTATTTCAGTAAATGACCATTTCATTAAGTCCTATCCTCTCGAAAAAGATAAAAAAGACAATCTTGTTATTGCTTACTTACCACTTATTCAAGGCTGGATTGAGCATAAAAATTTATTAAATATCCCTGCAGTAAAATTAGGTGAACGTAACCAAATTACATTTGCATTTGATTACACTAATCCAATACCGGGAGGTTCAACTGAGCAATGTATTACTTATCAACCTGTTCCAAACGCTGTTGCTATTGATGATTTATCCAGTTTCAATTTTACAGGTGATTATCGACATTATATCGCTTTACCTGATTTACGTGTTTACAGCCATGCAGGTTTTCCATTTAGCCGTTATGCCGACCTTTCTGAAACACTCATTTTTGTCAATCAGCAACCGTCTCCGACTCAGTTATCAACTCTTTTGATCTCTACAGGGAATATTGGTGCTCAAACAGGCTACCCAGCGCTTAATGTTTCACTAACTGATTCATTAGAAGAGCTACAAAAAAAAGATGCGGACCTACTTCTCATAGGGACTATTCCACCCGCATTAAATAATGACAAACAGATGAATGTATTGATTGATAAGGCACGTAGTGAAATTACATTGCCTTCTCGTGAAATCAGCATATTTAGCCATACTAGCTATCAACCTACAGATAAACGTCCAGATAGTCGGATCTCCTTAACTTCTAAGGGCTCAATGGGAGCCATTATCGGATTCCAATCACCATTCTTTTCACAACGTAGCGTAGTCGCTCTATTAGCTGATAGTACACAAGGTTACAAGCTATTAAATGAAGCTATCAGCGATAGTGGTAAACGTGATGCAATGCATGGCTCCGTGGTATTAGTCAGAGAATCTGGTGTTAATAGCTTACGTGTTGGTGATACTTATTATGTAGGTTACTTACCTTGGTGGGAGGAAGTTTGGTATGTCTTTGCTTCTCATCCAGTCTGGCTTGGTTTAGCAGCAATCATTGGTATTATTCTTGTCTCTCTTCTTATTTGGCGAGCAATGAAAATAAGAAGCCAACGTCGTTTAGTGGCTAAGGACTAAGGCTATGTGGCATTTTGGTCACTCGCATCGACGATCTATTATTGCTCTTTTTGTGCTGACAGGCTTCTTGCCTGTCACACAAGCCAGTGAAGAAACAACTGAAGCCTTTTTGCAAGAGCAAGTGAGATTAGGGACATCTACAGGAAATAAAGCTTTAGTGGCTCAATCGCTACATCGTTTATCTTTAATAAAACCCAATGATCCTAATATCTTATTAATGCAAATTCAGTTTGCTGTAAAACAGAAAGATAGTGCAAAAGCACAACTGTTATTTACTCAATTAGGCACTCAATTTCCACAATCAGAGCAATATCAGCGTGCAATAAAAACGTTATCATTAACAACAGATGAAAATCGGCAAAAACTACAAAGAGCTCAGCTTTATCGCACCGCTGGACGTTATGATGATGCCTTAACTTTATACGATGAAATCTATCGGGGAATGCCACCTGATGAAACCTTAGCGCTAGAGTATATCCAAGTGCTAATGCAATCCTCACACGAGGATAAAATAGACCGACTTAATCATGTTTATCGTCAATACTCTCAAAATGAAAAAATAGCGAGTATTTATCAGCAACAAACAATAATGGCAACAACAAGTAGTATGGCAAGCATAAAGCCTAAATCTGATGTTTCGTCATTGCCTCTTGTTACATTGAAGCAAAAAGTACGCCAACAGCCTGATAATGCTGATATTGTAGGTGCCTTAGGTATCCGCTATTCTCGTGCTAATCAACGTGGTGCCGCAATTTATTATCTTTCTCAGGCGTTAAAATTAGCACCAAATCATGATAATAGTGGTCAATGGCAAACAATGTTGCAATCTAATCAATATTGGTATTTGGTTTCCAAAGCTGATGATGCCCTATTAATACAAGATTATGAAACAGCGGAGCGCTATTTCAATCAACTTAATAAATTAAGCCCTTATAAAAGTGAACCTTATCTTGGCTTAGGTGATATCGCTATTGCGCAACACCAATTAGAGGTAGCGGAAAAACATTATTTACAGGCATTAAAATATCAACCCAATCATCCCGCCACTTTACATAGTTTAGCGAAACTTTATCGCCAACAGTCTCATGAAAAGGCACAACAATTTATTTCCCAGTTAACGCCAAGACAATATAAAAATTTGGCAGAAGATTATAGCTATATCATTTCAGGTATCAGACAAGATTTAGCTGCTGACGATGAGCATAAAGAGCAATATCTAAGTGCCATTGAAAAACGTAAAGCAATAGCTAAAGATTATCCTAGTGATGTTTGGAATATTTATCGTCTTGCTGATGATTTATTAATGACACAGCAAGCCACTGTAGCTGAAGAATATTTTAATCAATTAAATCGTCGTCTCCCTAATGATGCATCTCGCCTTTATGCTTATGCGCTATACCTGAACAAAACAGGCCGAGAAACACAGGCTCTTGATACGCTAAAAACAATCCCTTTATCTCAACGTAGTGAAAGTATGAAAGCGTTAGATAGCCGATTACGTTCTGGTGAAATATTTGCACATGCTGAATCTTTACGAGCAAAAGGACAAGAACAACAAGCCGTTGATTATCTTTTTGCTCATATTCCACCAGAGCAAAAAATTCAAACTTATTTACTATTAGCAAATTGGGCTGAAGAACGAAATAACCTTGAACAAGCCTTAAGTTATTATCATACCGCACTCAATTTAGAGCCCAACAATGAAATTGCATTGTTGGGCGCAACAGATATTGCCTTAGAGCAAGGAAAGAAAGCACAGGCAAAATATTATCTTGCTAAAATTGAAACCCTTTCACCCAACCAATTTAATAGTAATTCTCTTAGACGTGTTGCTAATGCAGAAAAAGAGGTGGGTAATACAGAAAAAGCACAACATTACTTTGCGTATTTAACTCAACAAATTGAGAAAGAGCCGGAGAGTGCTGACGCTTTAGTGTTACGCGATATTGCACGTTTTCAGCGTGATGGACAACACCGTCAGCAAGCCCACTATTATTATCAACAAGCCATGATCAAAGACGGAATAACAGATAGATTGCCCAACGATAATAGTGAATACACCACATTAATGCGTAATGACGAAAAAGATAATTGGTTATCTCGAAGCTTACGTGCCGATGCTGAATCACTCTATCGTCAGCAAGAATGGCGTTTTACACTAGAACATGATTATTGGGGCTCTAGTGGAAGTGAAGGTTATTCAAAATTACGTGCTCACACTACGATGTTACAACTTGATCATCCTGTTTATGATGGCCGTTTTTTTTGGCGGGCAGATTTAGTCAATCTCAATAGTGGTAAACTTGGTACATCACCTTATGACTCTAAATTTGGAACTTGTTACCGTACAGGCTGTTCTCCTCTGGAACAAAAAGCCTTTGGTGTTAGCCCTGCAATTGGTTGGGAAAATGGACAATGGCAGTGGGATCTGGGTACAACACCATTAGGTTTTGAAGTGACAGACTGGGTTGGTAAAATTGCCTATAGTCATGATCTTTTTAATGTGGGTTGGACACTTGATATTCATCGTCGCCCGGTTAATAGCTCTTTACTTGCTTTTGGTGGACAACGAGATATTTGGACAAACCAAACGTGGGGAGGTGTAAGGAGAACAGGTATCCGTTTGAGTGGAAGTTATGATCTTGGCGGAAAAGACGGTTACTGGGGGGAAGTTTCTATTGATAAACTCACGGGTAAAAACGTTGAAGATAATAGTAGTATCCGAGGAATGGGCGGCTACTATTATAAAATTATCAATGAAAATAATCGTCGGGTTTCCGTAGGATTAAGTTCGATGCTTTGGCATTACGATAAAGATTTAAGTGGTTATACCTTAGGTCAAGGTGGTTATTATAGTCCTCAAAAATATGTTTCTTTAGGAATACCGATTAATTATCGTGAACGCACTGAAAACTGGTCTTGGGAATTATCAGGCTCAGTTTCTTGGTCTTACTCCCAAACTGATGACAGAAAACGCTACCCCTTACAAAATCTCGTCTCCGTCGATAAGTTTAATCGCTATATGAATGAACTTAGTCCTGAAGATCGAGAAGAAATGATGAAACTTTATTATCAAGAGCGTAATGCGGTTGATGAAGGTGACTCGGGTACTGGCATTGGCTATACCGCAAGAGCATTAGTTGAACATCGCATTACACCGCATTGGTTTATTGGCGCAGCTATCGATATTCAACAAGCTAAAAACTATACCCCTAGCCATGCATTAATGTATTTACGTTATTCATTTGATGGCTGGAACGGAGATTTAGATTTACCGCCAAATCCTCTGATCCCTTACGCTGACTTTAAATAATGTTCAACTCGTCAGACACAAACGGGAAGCCTAGAGCTTCCCGTTTAATATTTCTACAAATATAAGCAGATTACATTGCCATTACGGTGCTTTACGCAAAAAGCCGACTAATAACCAACCTGTAATCATGGCAAGAACAAATAAAATACCTTGATAAAATCCCGCCCCTGCTAATACCAAACCTGGGCCCGGGCAAATCCCAGCTAATCCCCAGCCAATACCAAATAACACACTCCCCAACACGAGAGGTTTATCAATAATCTTATTGGTTGGAATATTTAAAGGGCACGCTAATATACTTTGTTGTCTACGGCGTGTTAATTGGTAGCCAATAATGCTGACAACAAGACCTGCCCCCATGATTACCAATAAAGAAGGATCCCAGTTTCCTGTAATATCCAAAAACCCTAAGATTTTTTGTGGGTTACTCATTCCACCCACGATCAACCCTGCACTAAATAGAAGGCCACAAAGAAAAGCAACAAACTTTGTCATTTTATTATCCTCCCATTACATGCCGTTGAATATAAACAGTGATAAAAGCGGTCACCATAAACACTATCACAGCAACGATAGAACGACGCGATAATCGAGCTAATCCACAAATACCATGACCGCTAGTACAACCATTACCTAAACGTGTACCTGCTCCCACCAGCACACCTGCTATGATCAACATCCAAGGTGATGTTTCAATCACTGGCGCTAAAGGTTTATCAAAAAAATAAAACAGTGTAGGTGCTATTAACATGCCAATTAAGAATGCCCAACGCCAGCCATTCCCTTGCTGTTTTATTGATAAAATACCACCTAAAATTCCACTTATTCCTGCGATGCGGCCATTAAATAACAATAAAATAGCGGCAGCCGCACCTATCATTAGTCCACCTATTGCTGCACTTAAAGGCGTAAAGTGAACCCAATCTATATTCATAACTTAACCTGCTATAGGGCAATAAAGCTGATAAAGCGTATTAAGAAGCACTAATACTTTTTCATCAGCAATAGAATAAAAGATACGTTTCCCATCACGACGAGTATTCACTAATCCTTCATTGCGTAAAACAGTCAGTTGTTGAGAAAGTGTAGGTTGACGTATACCTAAACTTTCTTCTAATTCACTCACACTTTTTTCACCCTGACTTAATTGGCACAATAATAAAAGGCGATCGCCATTTCCTAGCGTCTTAAGCATGCTAGACGCTTCATTAGCCGCCGATTTCATTGCATCTAATAAATCAGGTTGAACTCGTTGTGTCATGGTAAACTCCATAATCAATATACTTTTTAATAATATGTTAATTTATATATTGTGCAAGTTTTCTTTTTATTGCGTGTTTGTATAAGGCGCTATATGCTCTGTAACATGAAAACGGTAAGAGTCCCCATCGCCTTAGTGCAAAGCGTTATGCGAACACTGCGTGAAAAATTGCAGCAGGCTAATCTTTATCTTAATACAAATTACCCAGAACCTACTCTACATTATAATCAGAGAGGGACTATTGCAGGCAGTGCCTATTATGCAAATTGGGAGATCCGTATTAATCCTACATTATTGATTGAAAATAAACAGAATTTTATTGAGGAAGTTATTCCCCATGAACTAGCGCACTTATTAGTTAATCGACATTTCGGTCGCGCAGCGCCTCATGGAAAAGAGTGGAAATGGATGATGGAAACAGTATTAGGCGTTTCAGCTAAACGTACCCATCATTTTGATGTTAGTACTGTTAAAGCCAAAACCTTTCGTTATGCTTGCCAATGTGAAGAAGAACATCAACTTACAATCCGCCGTCATAACAAGGTGTTACGTGGTGAAAATCAATATCGTTGCCGTCATTGTCAATCAATTTTGCAATTTATAGAACAATCGAAATTCTAGCCTAATTCACTAGGTAGCAGATCTCAGCCTTGCCTAAAATGCATTTAATTCGAATAAAATTTAGCAAAAAATAAAGCCGATATGTTAGTAAAATCACATCGGCTTTATCTTGAGAATAAATATGTGGGATTGTCTTAGGCAAACTCGCTCATCACATGAGATGCGATTTCAAAGTAAATAATAAGACCTGTACCATCAATTAACGTTGCGATAAACGGTGCTGACACAACAGCTGGATCAATACCTAAACGCTTTAATACCATTGGAATAACAGACGAAACAATTGCACTCCAAACGGTAATGGAAACAAGTGTTAATCCAACAACAATCATCACTTCCATTCCAACGCCTAAGAACCAAGCTCGTACAAAACCCGCGATCCCCATGGTTAACGCAACCATGATGGATGTTGTTATCTCTTTTCTTAAAACAGACCACACATTGCGTAAGCTAACTTCTCCTAACGCCATAGCACGAACAAGCGTTGAGGTAATTTGCGTTCCGCTATTTCCCCCAGTACCAATCAGTAATGGAATAAAGAATGCCAATGAAATGGCGGCTTCTAGTCTATCTTCAAAAGCATGTAATACCGTACTGGTATACGCTTCTGCCACAAACAGCATCAATAACCATACAACACGTTTACGCCATAATGTCACTGGACTGGTTTCTAAATAAGGCTGCTCTAATGGTGACGTTGCCCCTTGCATCTGTGCGTCAAGGGTATTTTCATCTTCAATCAATTCCGCAATATCTTGAGGACGTAACACACCCACTAATTTTCCAAAATGCATCACAGGTACACTGTCTAAACCGCTATGGCTAATCAATTGATATACATCATGTCGATTCTGCTCAGGTGATACAGAGAAAAAAGTTTGACGCATAACATCAGACACAAACAGATCATTTGCCGCGGTTAATAATGATTTAACAGGTAAAATCCCATTAAGATAATTATCTTTATCCACCACATATAAATAGGTTGGAATTAATTCATCTTTTAAATCATTAACCAATTGAGCTTTCACATTTTCAACAGAATCAGCGACAGAAACTGCAATATAAGACTGGCTCATATAAGCACTAACGGTTGCATCATCTTTTAAACGATTATATTGGTCTTGAGTTGAGTTGTTTTGCGGTGTGTTTAAGGATGCATCTGCAACTAATACAGCATCCATTTTGTTTTGAGTATTGAAAGTCATTTTTGTGGTTCCCTATTACTGTTTGTGTTTAGCAAATCAGTTCTCCATAGGGGCGAAACCAGAAGCGAGAATGCAAAAGCTATCTACACGTCTCGGTTTTAGCACTATACAACGTATCCGATGAATACTGGAAGTTACATGGGGATATACCTTCGGTCGATATATCCTGTCCTAATCTTGGGCGTCTCTCGACGTCGTCAGATCAGTAACCTGTGTTTGTATAGGAGCCTCGCCTAACGAGATACTGCCATTTTCTTGCGAATGCGGCGCGCATTATAACCACTCACATTATAATGGAAAGCACGATAACGATTTTGTTTAAGTTCTATTGAAAATGATGCCAAGAATATTCATCAGGCAATTAAATAACATAATTTCATTTTGAACTAATATATAAAAAGAAATAAACCTCTTCTACGAAAGTAAAAATCGCATAAATCAGAGGTAATTTGTTTATTAATTGATTATTTAAATGCTAATTTTTGCACTCTTATTTCTTCTGCTTGTGAAAATATCTCTTTTACCGTTTTACCATCTAATGATTGGCACATTTTACGGGTGATCATATCGCCATTCTTATGACGCCCTGCAATCACTAAATCATTAAAATTAATATCATTAAGGATCGCTAATTCTATTGCTTCGTCAAAACGTGCTTGCTCATCAAGGGGGAGAGAATTACGCATTTCAACAATTGACATACGTAATGACTCTACATTAGAGCCATCAAGGGTTTGTTGAGGTTTTTCACAGCCAGATAACATGACACTAAACAAACAAATAACTAACAATTTTTTCATATACCCCCCCTTACCCAATCAATAGTTTAAATAATAGCAGAATGTTTATAAGGAAACTTCACACTGATTAAAATATATTTTTATTAACTCCTCCATTTCAATACTTTTATTATTCTGAATAAATAAAAATGGAGTTTAATTTAAAATAAAGGGGGGTATTTTCCAGATTAATACCACATTTAATGGGAAGAATAGACATAAAAAACCCCGTTAATAAATTAACAGGGCAAAAAATAGAAAAATAGAAGGAAAGAGTTTAATCAAAAGAGATTATGCTAGCTCAACATCACCTTTTAAACGGCAACTACACGCTAACACATAACCTTGCGCAATCTCTTCAGGCGTTAATGTACTAGTGCTGGAAACATCATAATCACCACTAATAATTCGCGTTTTACAACTGCCACAAACTCCTGCACGACAAGCAGCAAAAACAGGCACTTTATTCTCTTCCATTGCCGTTAACAAAGTAACACCAACAGGAACTTTAATTTGCGATAATGGATGACGAATAGTCATGGTTAATTGTTCATTTTCATCAACGCAAACAGGTTCATCACCAAAACGTTCCATAAAGATATTCTCAGCTGGTACACCAAGATTTCTTGCAAAACGTCCTGTGTCTTCCATGTAACTATTTGGGCCACAACACATAACAGTGCGACTCGCAATATCAGGTACTAATGCAGCTAATTTTTCTTGAGAAATGCGACCACTAAATATCCCTTTATTATCAGGTAATTTAGGCATCATAATAAAATTGAGATTATAGGGATACGCATTGGCTAATTCGATCCACTCTTTCTCAAAGATAAACTGGCTTTGCTCACGAATATTAAAAATAACTGTAATATTCGCTTTAGGTTGAGTATTTAGCAACCAGCGTGTCATCGACATCACAGGGGTAACACCACACCCTGCGGCTAACATTAAATAACGAGCATCTTCTTTTCCTGCACAAGTAAATTCACCTTGGGCATCAGATAACCAAAGATAATCACCTGGTTTGACTTGTGATGTTAACCAACCTGAACCAATACCATTTTCTAAACGGCGAACAGTTAAAGTGACAAAAGGGCTTAATCCTGGAGAAGATGAAATGGTGTAAGCACGCATTGTTTCATCGCTATTATTGATACTAACCAATGCAAATTGGCCTGGTTTGTATGAATAAAAGTCGTGATTAATTAAATTTAATGTCCACACTTCAGGGGTTTCCTGAACAATTGAGTGAACTTGCATACGATTAGGGCAAAGGGAACTTGGCATCGTCATGGATATTTATTCCTTACCGAAGCCCGTAGGCCTCGGCAATGATGATGAATTAAACGATTAAGCTGAAAGGATCTCTTTAAGATCTTGTTCTGGTGTAGTGATAGAGCGCATACCGAACTTCTCATTTAAGATTGCCAGCAGATTGTCTGTTAAGAACGCAGGTGCTGTAGGGCCGGTATAAATGTTTTTTACGCCTAATGAAAGCAGAGTTAATAAAATAACAATCGCTTTTTGCTCAAACCAAGACAAAATTAAGGACAGTGGTAAATCATTGACACCACAACCTAATTTTTCAGCTAGATTAACTGCTAGCATAATCGCAGAGTAAGCATCGTTACACTGACCCACATCAAGTAAGCGTGGTAACCCTTCTAAAGTACCAAAATCTAATTTATTAAAGCGGTATTTACCACACGCCAATGTCATAATTAAACAATCTTGCGGGATTTCTCTTGCTAGATCAGTGTAATAACTACGTTCACCACGGCTACCATCACAACCACCAACCAAGAAAACGTGTCGTAATTTTTTCTGTGAAACTAAATCAATCACTGTATCAGCCGCATTTAATAGTGTTTCACGACCAAAACCAACCGTAATTAAATGCTCAATTTCACTATATGGGAAACCCTCTAATGATTGAGCTTGTTCAATCATTTCAGAGAAATCATCACCTGTGATGTGTTTTACACCCGGCCAGCCAACAATACTGCGAGTCCAAATACGATCACCGTAATTACCCACATTAGGATCAATAATACAGTTTGATGTCATTAGTACAGGACCTGGGAATTTCGCAAATTCAATTTGCTGATTCTGCCAACCACTACCATAGTTACCCACTAAGTGTTTATATTTTTTAAGTTCTGGGTAACCATGAGCAGGTAACATTTCACCATGAGTATAAATGTTGATACCTTTACCTTCAGTTTGCTCAAGTAGCATTTGTAAATCTTTCAGGTCATGACCTGAAATTAATATTGCTTTACCTGCAACAGGACGCACATTAACCGCAACTGGCGTTGGGTTACCATAAGCTTGTGTTTCACCTTTATCCAAAATTGCCATAATGCGGAAGTTCATTTGACCAATACCCATCGCATTTTCTAACAATTCATTCATATCAGCAGGATCAGTTCCTAACCACGCCATATAGCGGTGATACTCTGCATAAATTTCATTATCGTATTGGCCTAAGACATGCGCATGTTCCATATAAGCAGCAGCACCTTTTAAGCCATATAAACACAGCATACGTAAGCCATGAAGATCATCACCAATCTGTGCTTTATCACCATTTAAGGCAAATAGCTGGGCTTGTTTTTGTAAACTGTCTAAATCATTTCCAGCTAATTGAATTTCAGCTCTTGGATTAGTGACCTGAATCGCTGCATTTTTTGCTAAGGTACGAGACTTCAGACTTTCACGGAAATAGATAGCTTCTTTCGCATAGCCGACAATGCGATCAGAATCAAAGTTGACGTTAGTTAACGTAGAGAAAAAAGCGCGAGGCGCAAAGCTGTCTACATCATGATCAATAATATCAACACTACGTGCCGCTAATGCCCAGGCAGATAGTCCTTCTAATACAGCAACCAATAAATCTTGAAGATCTGAAGTTTCTGCTGTTTTACCACACATACCTTGCGCATAGGCACAACCATTACCTACAGGCGTTTTCATTGTTTGTTCACATTGCACACAATACATATCGTATTCCTTCTAATAAAAGATAACGCTTTATTTTTATAAGTTGCATTCTATATGCAACATAAGAATACGCCATTTTTATCAGAGAGAAAGTGCAATATTGAATAATTTAAATGTTGTTTGATCTAACGCAATTTCTAGCAAATCTTTTAATATTTTTTTTTTATCTTTTGATTTCACATAAATCTAAAGCCTGATTTTTTGAACAGATTGATTAATCGCATTACACCTTTGATAAGAAAATGAGAAAGAATATTGAAGAATAACTGATGGGGTATTTTTTGTTTAATCATATAAAGAGTGAGAGATGAAACGATTAAATTAATTCAATTTTGTTAAATCAGTAATATTCATTACTATTTTTTATAGTTAATATCACCTATTGCATCAATAGCTAATCAAATTATTTCATTTGATATATGTTATTAGCACGAGTATTACGAAATGAAATTATAAGTTTAAATGATGCTCACCCCTACATTGGAGATTAAAAATGATTAAACTAAATAATGTTCCATCAGAATTTCGTCCTCTAGAAAGCTATAAAATGCTAATTGGAGGAGAATGGGTAACTAGCACATCGCAAAAAACAACTAAAACCTATAGCCCTGCAACCGGTGAATTATTAAGTGAATACCAATCAGGAAGTGCCGAAGATGTCGATCGCGCCGTCACTGCCGCACGTAAGGCATTCAAAACATGGAGTAAAACATCTCCAGCAGAGCGCCAAACCCTCTTATTAAAAATTGCAGATCGCTTAGAGCAAGAGCAAGAACGCTTTGCTTGGATCGAATCATTAGATAATGGTAAGCCACTCAATGAGTCGAAAAACATAGATTTACCTGCCTCTATTGACCATTTTCGATATTTTGCAGGCGTGATACGCTCTCATACCGATGAAAGTGCCGTCCTAGACGAAAATACCATTAGCCTTGTTATTCGTGAACCCATTGGCGTAGTTGGACAAATTATTCCATGGAACTTCCCATTATTAATGGCAGCATGGAAATTGGCGCCAGCAATTGCCGCGGGTGATACTGTCGTAATTAACCCAGCAACACTGACTTCCCTTTCATTATTAGAGCTAGGTCGTATTTTAAATGAAATATTACCAGCTGGTGTAATTAATATTGTTACGGGACGTGGATCTGTTGTAGGACAAGCTATTTTAGAGCACCAAGATATTGATAAACTGGCGTTTACAGGTTCTACCAATGTGGGTTATACCGTAGCAGAAGCCGCAGCGAAAAAAATGGTTCCAGCAACACTGGAATTAGGCGGAAAATCAGCCAATATTGTTTTCCCTGATGCAAATATGAAAAAAGCGGTCAAATATTCAGCATTGGCAATATTGATGAACCAAGGACAAGCTTGTGAATCAGGTTCACGTCTGTTCTTGCACAAAGATATTCATGACGACTTTTTGAAAGCATTAAAAACTGAATTTGAGAGTATTCGTGTCGGTGATCCCCTTGATCCTAATACACAAATGGGTACACAAGTTAGTCAAGATCAAATGGATACTATCTTAGGCTACGTTGAACTCGCAAAAAAAGAAGGTGCAACTGTTTTAACTGGTGGTGAACGTATTACGGGTGAAGGCTACGATGATGGATTCTTTGTTCGTCCTACTATCATCATTAACGCAACTAACCAAATGCGCGTTGCACGAGAAGAAATTTTTGGGCCTGTATTATGTGTTATTCCATTCGATAATGAAGATGAAGTGATCGAAATGGCAAATGATTCAGAATATGGACTTGGTGGTGGTGTTTGGACTCAAGATATTAACCGAGCCTTACGTGTTGCAAAAGCAGTAAGAACTGGTCGTATGTGGGTTAACACTTATCATGAACTCCCAGCTCACGCACCATTTGGGGGTTACAAGAAATCAGGTTTAGGACGTGAAACACATAAAATGATGTTAGATGCTTATAGCCAAGTGAAAAACATCTTCATCAGTATGAAAGAATAAGATTTTCTCTCTTTTCTAAATTCTTATAAATATAATATCTATACTCATCTCTTCGCCTTCTCCCCAGAAGGCTTTTTATTATCTATAATTTCTCACACTTTAAGTTATCACCATAAAAAAAACCGTATGCCAAATTCTAAGTGCATACGGTTTTTTGTTGTGTTTTTTAGCCAATAAGTAAGAACGAGTTACTCTGCTTCGGCTTCTTTTTTGCTCACTGAATGAGTTTCTTTATCTAACCCAATATTATCAGCGTTAACATCTTTTATATGATCTTTTGTTAAGCGATAAACAACTGGGCTCAATAAAGCTAATGCAATTAAGTTAGGAATAGCCATCATTGCATTGAGTGTATCGGCCAATAACCACACAAACTCTAATGATTGTGTTGCCCCTACCGGTAATGCAATCAGCCATGCAATACGAAATGGCATAATAGCTTTAGGTCCAAAAAGATATTGCACACATTTCTCACCATAAAAACTCCATCCTAAAATAGTAGTAAATGCAAAAATGGCTAACGCTATGGCCACAATATAGTTACCACCCGGAATAGCGATAGAGAATGATGCGGCAGTTAATGTCGCTCCACTTTGTCCTGTTAGCCATTGTCCTGTAATAACGATGGTTAATCCCGTAACAGAACAGACGATTATGGTATCAATAAATGTCCCCAACATCGCAATCAAACCTTGGCGAACAGGATTTTGTGTTTTAGCTGTTGCGTGTGCAATAGGTGCACTACCCAATCCTGCTTCGTTAGAGAAAACACCACGCGCTACACCAAAACGGATCGCTGCCCAAACGGCTGCACCAGCAAACCCACCTTGAGCAGCAACTGGAGTAAATGCTGATTTAACAATAAGGACAATAGCATCAGGAATGGCTGTCACATTTAGCGCTAAAACAACAATACCAGCACCAAAATAGCCAACAGTCATGATAGGAACTAATTTACCCGCGACATCGGCAATACGTTTGATCCCACCAATGAGTACCGCGCCAACTAAGACAACTAACACAATGGCGGTAATGGTAGTTGAAATACCAAAATTACTTTGTAATACATCTGCGACTGAGTTAGCTTGCACCGTATTACCAATACCGAAACCAGCAAAGCTACCAAAAATAGCAAAAACGGTACCTAACCAAACCCACTTTTTACCCAAACCATTCTTGATGTAATACATTGGGCCACCAACATAGTTCCCGTATTTATCAACTTCACGAAAACGCACCGCTAATACAGCTTCAGAATACTTTGTTGCCATCCCCACTAATGCCGTCATCCACATCCAAAACAAAGCACCGGGGCCACCTAATACAACTGCCGTTGCAACACCGGCGATATTACCTGTTCCGATAGTTGCTGAAAGTGCCGT
Organism: Proteus sp. fly-1067; assembly: GCF_040139345.1. Lineage (NCBI taxonomy): Bacteria > Pseudomonadati > Pseudomonadota > Gammaproteobacteria > Enterobacterales > Morganellaceae > Proteus > Proteus sp. fly-1067. Next base: position 209,989 of record NZ_JBEEUL010000003.1, read on the forward strand.
CATCAATGCATTAAAGGGCGATATTTGTCCTTCGCCTCTTTTATCATTTTTTTCAAATAGAAGTTTAAATCCTGTACCTAATTTTCGGATAGGTAAGAAACCGAGCCGAAACTGCATAAAAAGACCAATTCCTAGAATACCGACAAGCATCGGCACTCCCCATACCACGCTATTTATAGCGCTTAATATATTTGTGATGAAATCCATAAATTACCCTTTCTCGTCCAAAATGTTATATAAATATGTATTTTTTGTTATCAATTACACTAAAGATGAAAAAGTGAAAATATGCTAGAAAAAAAAACGACTAACTCTAAAATTGATTACGTTATGTGAGAAATATCACTTCAATACAAAATTACGCTATCATTATGTTCATTGTTACAATACATAAATCAAAGTTATGCATAACCGTAAATCTATCCAAAATAGCCAAAATGAACGACGTTTTAATTTATTCAGAAAAGCTCAAGAAACCAACCTTGCGCCACTGAAAGTCCTGCTACTGTCTGCCATAGTCGGTTCGCTTGCTGGATTAGTGGGTGTTTTATTTGAAAAAAGTGTGAGTTGGGTTATAAACTTCAGACAAGAAGAACTCGTCAAAACCTTCACCAATCCTTATGTTCTGGTAATTATTACATTGTTATTTTCCTCTGTTTTAGCCATGCTCGGTTACTATTTAGTGAAAAAATTCTCACCTGAATCAGGAGGATCTGGTATCCCTGAGATTGAAGGGGCAATGATAGATATTCGCCCTGTTCGTTGGTGGCGAGTATTACCAGTAAAATTTATTGCCAGTATTGGAACATTAGGTTCAGGCATGGTATTAGGTCGTGAAGGCCCAACGGTTCAATTGGGTGCCAATATTGGTCAATTGGTTAATGATATTTCTCGCTTAAAAGATAAAGAATCACGTCACACATTATTAGCAACCGGCGCAGCTGCCGGATTAACAGCCGCTTTCAATGCACCTCTTGCGGGTATTTTATTTATTATTGAAGAGATGCGTCCTCAATTTAAATACAACCTTATTTCTATTAAAGCGGTTTTTATTGGAGTAATTATGTCATGCATTGTCTTTCGCCTATTTAATGGTGAAGGCGGTGTCATTCATATTGGTAAATTTTCATCAGCCCCACTCAACACACTTTGGTTATATTTAGTCTTAGGTATGTTATTCGGCGTTATTGGCGTTATATTCAGTAAATTGCTTTTTTATGTTCAAACTCAGTTCCAACATTTTTATCAAGATAAAACTTCACGTTTTGTTTTAACTGGCGGTATTATTGGTGGACTTTGTGGCCTATTGGCACTTATCATTCCTGAAATTACTGGCGGTGGATTTAGTATTATTCCAGCACTCAGTACCGGACAATATTCTCTTATTGCACTGTTACTTTTCTTTATTTTACGAACGATCACATCCATTATTAGTTTTGCATCTGGCGCTCCAGGTGGCATATTTGCCCCCACTCTCGCATTAGGCACTCTGTTTGGTAGTGCATTCGGATTAATAGCAACATTACTTTTCCCTGATTATCAAATTCAAATTGGTACTTTTGCCATTGCTGGTATGGGAGCTTTATTTGCGGCAACAGTAAGAGCACCACTAACTGGAATAGTTTTAGTCTTAGAAATGACAGATAATTATCAGCTTATCCTTCCAATGATAATCACCTGTTTAGGAGCGACAATGTTGGCACAGCTATTAGGTGGTCGCCCTATTTATACTGTTTTATTAGAACGCATCTTACAAAAGTCTGAAACAAAAGAACAAACAGACCAAGCTGATGACATTAAAAGTGATAAATCACCACAACAATAAAACAGACTTTAACAGATAAAAAAATACCCCAACTAAAAAATTGGGGTATTTTGAAATAAATGTTATGACCTGAATTATTTTTTACGCGCAATTAATGTCGCAAAATTCAAAGCAATACGATTACCATTAGCATCAGTTTTATGTAAATGACCAGGGTTTTCATTATATTTAATAATTTCCCAGTCTTTATAGTAATCCGCTAATTCGCCTTGGCGTAAAAAAGTCTTAAAAGGAATTTCAGCAGGATCACTATTCGCTGTTTCAACCGGACAAACAATCACATTAATACCATTACTATTAGTACATTCTTGCATATTTTTAATAATGCTTTCAATGCGTTCACGTTGGCAGAACATCAACACAACGGTTGAAATAATAATGTCATATTTTTCAGTCAGTGAAGCTTCATTTATATCGTATAAACCGCTTTTTACTGCAAAACCTGTTTTAGCTTTAACGGTTTCAATCGCATCAATATGAGAGGCATTAATATCTAATGCAGTGACATCATACCCTTGAGACGCTAAATAGAAGCTATTACGTCCACGCCCTGCACCTAAATCCAAAACCTTGCAAGGCTGAGTCAATGTTGCCATGTAACGCACTTCAGAATGCGGTAGTGATAAGTCATTTTCTTTAAAAAGTTTATCTTCTGGCGCACATAAAAATGAAAGCTGGCAACGTACATCATCGCTCGCTTTATCAATTTTATGCCATTGTTGAGGCTGAATGAGTGGAGGTTGATTTTCCGTATCACAATCCACCGAAATTTGCGAACCGTCATCATTAAATACAACAAATGTCATATTACCTTGCAGGACTCGCATTTGAGCATAAGTGCCTTCTTTTGTATTGTGGCGTTCTAATAACGCCAAAGGAATTGATGTTCGTGTCCACTCTGGCATTGTTTTATAACTAACAAGTTCCATAATTCAACCTCACTTAAGATGCATATTAAATACATCTTATGGTAATCATTATCGTTCGTAAAGATAGTTTGAACAAAATTATGATTTTAAATATTTGTTTAAAAGCAAATCTGTCACATCTGATGAAGAAATAGATTCTCCACATAATACCTTCATCATAATTTCTTTACCTAACGACGCTAAAGAAAACAACATATCAGGACGTAATCGGCTGATCTTATCTCTATTTTCATCTTGATTAATAATGGTAATTAACTTGGCATCAACATTAGAACATTCTTGGATAGTGAGTAGGATAAAGGTATTTTCAGCATCACTTTCAGATAAAGTTGCTACCCAACTGGCTTTAGCAATATTAGCGGATTGCAGTGTCTTAAGGTTAGTCGGATCACCTTCAATAATGTTAGCTTGCGTATCATAAACAGCTTTACTTTTATCAGTACAAATCGCAATAACCGGTTTTCCCTGCTCTCTTAATCCCTTTTCTAATTGTGAAGCCAGTGCCGAAGAGCCAATAATAATAAAATGATTATGCATTTTAGCGATCCTTTTCTTAACAATCTCACGAGTCCCACGAGCAAGAAATCCCATGACATAAACAATAGATGTGGTAAAAACGGTTATTCCCAAGATCACAACAGTCAGTGTAAATATACGTGCATTTGTACTAATTGGCACAATATCGCCAAATCCCAATGTCGTCATACAGACAATAGAAAAATAAAATGCATCCATTAATGTTGTAATATGAGGCCTGAACTCATCCCCGATATAAAGGCTTCCTAACATTGAGAATAACAGCAAAGAAAGGATACAGATAAAAGCCACAAAGCCAGCACTCGTTAAACTATGATGTGGAAAGGCTCGCCAACTGATTAATAATCCAATTACCAAAGCAAATGAAAAATAAGCCTGAAAACCAATTTGCTGATAAACCGCAACATCAAGAAAAACAATGGTAGCTAATAAAATAAGAGAGACACACCATGCGATCCTTGCACCTAAATACATAAATATTGAAAGCAAGATCAGCGCACAAGCTAACATCACTTTAGGTATATCGAGAAGCTTTAATACACCCAATGATTTAAGCCATGCAGAAAAGCCGTGTATTTCCCAATCCAGATAAATACCACGGGACAACAAAATTGAGTAAATGATAAATATACCATTCAAGATAAGTAATAAAGACATCGTCTTTCTTGTCACTTTAGATGTCTCTATCACATTTAATATTACGGATAATTTCATATTAGGTATCGTGAATACTCAACTAGTTATTTAAAGGAATATTATCTAATCCTTGAAATTTAAAAGGCTCTGCTGGCTTAAAATGGCTTGTTGCATTAGCTGAATAAATGATTGATTGCTCTTCACCTAATGGTAACACCATGACTTTCCCGCTTTCCTTTGAAAAATCAATTTCCTTTAAGTTAACCCAAAAAGTATTCGGTGATAATGCTGATTCGAAAAAATATAATTGATTCTTATGATCAGCCACAGTTCTCCAGCGTGTAGATGAGATTTCTGGCGACTCAGCGGTGCTTAATCCATAAGGAACAGAAACATTTCTGATCACACCAAAAACACTAGCAAGCGATTTTTTACTCGATTGAGCCTTAGGGATAGCATTCACATAAAAAGAAGCTCTGGCAAAACGATCAGATGCACGATTCGTTCCTGGTAACATCACGGTTCCACCAATTTGTTGCCAATAACTATTTAATGCTAACTGCTCGGAAAAAATAGGTGAATTCGTCATCACTTGATACTCTTTGCTGTGATGAATGACTTGTTTGCCGTTGATATATTCAATAATAGCACTATCACCAGTAGCATCCGAAAGAGAAAGGTGTAACGTCGCCATTCTGTCCTGTCCTGGTACCTTATCTGTTAAAACAATAAAAGGTTCACTTTCTAATGCTGTCACGGCTTCTTCTACAGTAGCAAAATTATCTAGCACATACTGAGCCCATGCTGAAATCGAAATAGCCGGTTTTTCTTTGGTATAAGCTGGATAATCTGATTCCGCCAACCATAATAAATTAGCGACCAATCCTTTTTCATTCATACCATCTGTTGTTGAAATATCATAACCGGATGCAACAACACTTCCATATTTAGATGTCCATTTAATTGAATTATCACCTGCCTCTCCTGAACGTTGCATACCTTGTGGAAATGTCCATAAATTGGTTCCAATGTCATATTTCCAATCCATTGAACGAGCTGTAATGACTTGATTATTATCACCTAAGTAGACAAGTCGGGTACACGCATCAACCTCTGACACACCTGCTGTTAAAAAAGTAGAAATAAATAGAGTACCCAAAAAAGTATGACGTAATTTTTTCATTATTGACTCTTTTTTCGTTAAATAAAGGGATAAGGATATGAACATGCCTTTGTTATGATCCTCTTTGTTCTTACCTAAAATAGGTAAAGCGTCAAAATAAATCTTAATTAACCCTATGAAAAAATAAGAACTATTACCTAAGTATAAGGCAATAATTTTCAATCGCGCATAAAAAAACCGATACACTAAGGTATCGGTTTAAAAATCATATAAAGTCATATGGGGCTTTATTGCATCACAAAAAAACGTTCAATTACGCTTTTTTTACACCTTCAACTGAGATAATTAGTTCGGCTTCTTGTGATTTTGGCCCTAAATCTGATTTAATATTAAATTCTTTTAGGTTTACTTTACCTGTTGCTTCAAAACCAGCACGGTAACCTTTCCAAGGATCCGTTCCTTCGCCAATTAATTTTGCATTTAATGATACAGGCTTAGTCACGCCATTTAATGTTAAATCACCAACCACTACATAGTTCTCACCTTCACGAGTAACGTTGGTTGATACAAATCGTGCTTCAGGATATTTGCTCACATTAAAGAAATCAGCACTACGTAAATGTTTATCGCGCTCAGCATGATTTGTATCTAAACTTCCTGTTTTGATCACAACATCAACTTTATCTTTTGATGGATCTTCTTTGTCATAACTAAAAGTACCATCGAAATCTTTAAATGTGCCATATAACCAGCTATAGCCTAAATGTTGGATACGAAACTGTACAAATGCGTGCTGACCTTGTTTATCAATAGTATAATCTGCGGCTAAAGCAGTGCTCGCATTAAATAACAACGCACCAGCTGTTAAACCCAATAAAGCTTTCTTAAACATGGTTATCTCCATAATTTTGTTTTATAAATTTAACTATTTAGTTCGCATTCCTAGCATGCGTTTTAACGTTACATCTTTATCAATAAAATGATGTTTTAAGGCACCAGCCACATGTAATAGTGATAACAAAATAACTGACCATGCTAAATAAAGATGAATATCACCGGCTAAATCTGCTTGCTCGGCTCCCCCTGTAAAAATAGCGGGTACAGAAAACCATTCAAATACAGATATCGCTTGACCATCAGCAGTGGAGATTAAATAACCACTAATGAGAATAGAAAATAAAATTAAATATAAGAGCATGTGCGCGATATGAGCACTAATGCGAGTAAATTTACTGTAGCTTCCTAATGCTTTAGGTGGTGGTGATATCCAACGCCATATCACACGTACTATTAGGATGATAAATAAAAGAATACCGATACTTTTATGTATTTCAGGTGCTGAATGATACCAATTATCATAATAACCTAGCGTCACCATCCATAATCCTAAAGCAAACATACCGTAGACAGTAAGTGCTGACACCCAATGCAAAAGGAGTGACAAGTACCCGTAGCGAGAAGTGTTATTTCGCCATTCCATAATAAAAACCCAATAGTTTTTAATTCATTAAAACAATGTTACCTAGTTTAGTGTATTGGGAATAAAATGTTAGTATATAATTCAACAAATAATTTGCTTATCTTTATCAATAATAATCAATATGTAACAATCTCTTATTAGTCACCTAGTTGATTATCTAATCAATAGTATTGTTGAAACATCGCTTATGGGCAAAATAGAATAAACACATTGCTGATTTATAACATTCAATAACAGGAGAAAATATAAGAAAAAAATAATGTCTAAAAATAAGGTCAATACAACTATTGTACAACCTTAATAACAATTGTATATTTTACTTATCCTAAATTAGAACTAATTAAACAAAATACAATGATAATTAAAGGTACAGTAAAAAAAACGGATAACCAACGCATTTCACGTACAACACCAAAGATAATACCCACAATACATACAAAAAAAATAATAGGCATCATTTCTGAGTAGTGATCATGAAAATAGTGCATTAATAAATTAATCCACGGATGATCGTTTTGCATATAAAAGTTTCAACCAACATAAGTATATTTAAACTAAGATAGTCATAAATTACTATCATTAACAAATAAAACAAGTGTTGTATTATGAATATCAATCATTGCGCACAAAGATATTAAAATACTTCAACTTCTAAATTACAACAACACCAATAATAAAAAATAATATTCTAAGTTAAATTAACAACAATATAAAATGAAATAGGTTAAATAAAACAAAATAGAAAAAATAGAAACGATATTGTTATTATCCCCACCTTAACAAAATGAAATGTTAATTTCATTTAATTTCAAATAAAGAAAATTAATTTCGATAAGTGATAATAAAACCAATAAAGAATAAATAAAATAGAGTTTTAAACATCAAATAATTACCTTTAGGTTGTTCATTTACTTTTAATTAACTCTATATTTCATTTTAATTGCTATTAGCTAAAAACATTCAATTTCAACTCAAAAAACACTACAATTACAGCAGTATTTTTATTGAGGGCACTATGTCTACTGCAACAAATCTGAATGAACTACAGGAACAAGTTCGCTCCCGCTATAATGGATTAAGTAAAAGGCTACAGCAGGTTGCACATTATCTACTTGATAATAAAAACAGTGTGGCATTTGATACAATTGCAATCCTTGCAGATAAAGCAAATGTTCCTCCATCGACATTAATTCGTTTTGCCAATGCGTTTCATTTCAATGGTTTTAATGAAATGAAACAATTATTTCAGCATCACTTGATGAATGAAATGGTAAATGAAAATGAAAATTTAACTTATAAACAGAAATATAAAGAGGCCCCCCCTAATCTGAATGAGCCTGCCTATGTTTTGCAAGAATTTGCACAAGCAAATAGCCATTCATTGCAACAATTGGCAAATCAGACTCACAGAGAAATGTTAAATAAAACAGTACAGTTACTCGAACATGCTGAAACAATTTATATTTGTGGATTTCATCATTCATTCAGTGCTGCGAGTTATTTTTTTCATGCCCTCTCGCACATTCCTTGCGAAACTGTCTTTGTAAACAGCTTAGGAGGAATGTACAAAGAGCAATTGAGAAATATTACATATCGGGATGTACTTTTTGGCATTCATTTCCATCCATACTCAGATGAAATGCAAAAAATGTGCGAGATGGCAACATATAAAGAAGCTAAACAAATTATTGTTACAGACAGTCCCATTAGTCCACTGGCAAGTTTGAGTGACGTTTGTTTAACGGTAAAAGAAGCTCAAATAAAAACCTTTCGCTCTCAAACATCAACAATGTGTTTGCTACAAGCGATTTCTGTTGCTTTTGCCTTTAGAAAAAAACATTAATTAACACTTATCCAAAACTGCATTTTAATGAAAATGCAGTTTTTTATTTAATAACTTATTAAATATAATATTATTTAATAGAATATTTTTGCAGTAATCAATCATATATTTTAAAAAATATAATTTTATTTAAAACTATTTTTAAGAGTATTTCCAGAATGTTTTATTTGTGATGAAAAAAACAATCATTTAGCATTGATTTACGCCAAAAATTCCTTTCAAAGGGTTAAATTAAATGTTATTTAAAAAGTTATTTTTATTCTTTCTATTATTCCCTTCATTTTCGCATTCAAATGTAGATTCAATAAAAGAAAAGGAAGAAATACCTATTATCGTTAATATTCCTAGTATTTCATTAGGTGATAATAGTAATTCTTCAGGTAATGGTTCAATTGCAATAGGAGTCAATAGCCAAGCTAAAAATACACACTCTGTTGCTATTGGTCATAATGCATTAGCAACCGAAGAAAATACGGTTTCATTTGGTAACACTGAAAACGGGCAGACATCGAGATTAGTTAATATTAGTGATGGTAAAAATAATACAGATGCCGTTAATCTTATCCAAACTAAAAAAATGGTAGAAAAAAATAGAATAACAACAAATAATGCCATGAATCAGCTAAAAAGAAGTATTAGTACAGATATTAATGAGCTCAAAACTCATGTTAATGATTTTGATCACTATTACAGGAAAAGACAAGCTGAAATCACAGACTCAATTGCAAATTTAGATAAAAAAATCATCTCATTAGAAAAGAAAGTATTTGCAGGTATTGCTTCATCTGTTGCAATGACGAATATTCCTTATCTTAGCCATCACACCTTAAGTGGAGGAATTGGTATTAGTAACTACCGAACTGGTACAGCTTTTGCTGGGGGAATACAATATAAACCTAATAATGACATTGCATTTAGATTAAATTCTTCAATAAATAGTGAACAAGAAATCATTATCGGGGGAGGATTAGCCTATGGTTTCTAATTACTTCTATTTCTATAAATAAAAAATAAAAATCATGTTATTAATTAAGCAGTAATAAATATATTCTATTACTGCTTTTATTACATTTCTTTCAAAAAGAGGTTTTGTAGATAGTCAAAATTCAATAGTCACACTTAAATTAATAAATTTATCTTTATAATTATTAATGTATTTTTGTATTATAAATTATTTTTTATATAATAAGATTATAACTTAGTATAAAAAGGAATAAAAAATGCATTATATATTTCGAAAAATGACATATAAAGATATCAACTCAGTAGCAACATTATTACAGGAAAATTCAGAATCTCAACAAGGCGGATTATATGGCGAATACCCACAAAACAAAGTTGAGGCAATGTACCAATATAGTATAAATACTATTATTGCAATTAATCAAGAAAATATTGTTGCTGTGGTTTTCAGCTTCCCTGTCACATCTTTCTCAATTCCGCCTATTGCTCAAGAAATTAATCGACGCTTCCCAGAAATAACACAAAACAATTGGTTTTACGGCCCTGTTTGTATTGATAAATCGCACCGAGGAAAATCATTATTAAAAGATCTCTACCAGCAGATCTGTTCTTTACATGGCGGGCACCCTATCGCATTTGTTAATAGCGAAAATATTCGCTCACTAAAAGCACATCAAAAGTTAGGCATGGAGATAGTTAAAAATATTGAGTTTAAAGGAACATCTTGGTGGGTCATTAAAGGATAATGAAAACAAACGAAAGAAAAGAACTTACACTAGCTATTATGCAACTTTATAGCTAAAAAAAGAAACTTTAAGCTATTTTTGCAATCATCATCACAAAACAATAAATATCATTATAAATCAATTAATTAAAATTATTCGTAAAAAGTTAATCTATTCTTAACAATATTTCAACTCCTATTTTAGCTGTCAAATTGCTTACAATTTGACACTATTCTGTGATCTCCCTTTCAATTCTTGATCTTTCGTTAACTTACTTTTTGATCTTATGCAAAAGTATAAATAAGATAAAAGACACCAATTCGAAAGTAAACGTAAAATAGGAGGAAGCAATGACTGTTTCCCGCAGAACTTTTATCAAAGGGCTCGCAGCCAGCGGTGCAGCAATGACTGTTTCTACCCCTGTTATTGCTAATTCAGGAAGCACGGTCTCTAACACGCAATCTCGTCCGGAAAACGCCCCTAACCTATTAATTGTTTTTCCTGATGAAATGCGAGCACACGCGTTACAGTTTATGGGAGAAGATCCTTCAATTACACCAAATCTGAATAAATTTGCGAAACAAGCCAAAGTAATGACACAAATGGCTTCAAATTACCCTCTTTGTTCTCCTTTCCGTGGCATGTTTATGACTGGGCAATACCCTGTTCGCAATGGCATTACAGGAAATGCACATGATTATGGTGGCAAAGTAGGTATTGATCTATCTCCTTATGCAAAATGTTGGTCTGATGTTTTAAAATCTCTCGATTACAGCACTGGCTATATTGGCAAATGGCATCTTGATGCACCTTACGAACCATTTATTGAAAGTTACAATAATCCAATGGAAGGTCGTTATTGGAATGAATGGGCAGCTCCTGATAGACGCCATGGTTTTGACTTTTGGTATTCTTATGGCACCTACGATTTACATTTAAAACCTATGTATTGGGCAAACGATACTCCTCGTGATAAACCAATTTACATTGATCAATGGGGACCTGAACATGAAGCTGATATGGCAATCAAGTTTCTCAAAAATGAAAACAATCAATTTAGGGATAATTCAAAACCATTTGCATTAGTGGTTTCAATGAATCCACCTCATTCGCCTTATGACCAAGTACCGAAGAAATACCTCGATGCTTATCAAGGTAAAACATCTAAAGAGCTCAACACTCGCCCGAACGTACAATGGGAAAGTGAATACCAAGAAGGCTATGGGCCTCAATATTTCAAAGAATACATGGCAATGGTCAACGGTGTTGATGAACAATTTGGTCGCATCGTCGATGAATTAGAAAAACAAGGCCTTGCAGATAATACTCTCGTTGTTTTCTTCTCTGATCATGGTAGTTGCTTAGGATCAAATGGACAGGCAACAAAAAATAATCCTTATGAAGAATCCATGCGTATTCCTATGATGTTTCGTTTACCGGGTAAAATTAAACCAGGTTCTGATGATGCACTAATGTCAGCTCCTGATATTTACCCGACAATCTTAGGACTACTAGGCTTATCCGAATGGATACCTGATTCTGTCGAAGGTAGTGATCTTTCAGACCGAGTGGTCACAGGAAAAGGCGACACAGCAAACTCACAGCTTTATCTTTTTATTCCTTATGGAGAACCTTCATTTGGTAAACGAGGTGTCAGAACCAAAACACATACACTGGTTATCGATAGACAAGATGGTCAACCATTGAAATATACCTTATATGACAATGTGAATGATCCTTATCAAATAAAAAATATTGCCAAAGACAATATGCCTTTAATTGAGAAATTAATTAAAGAAGAACTTACCCCTTGGTTGGAAAAAACAGGAGATTCTTGGCGCGCCTCTGAATTTATTACGGCAACAACCAATAAATTAAATAAAACAATATCGACATGTAAATAAAAATAATAAAAATATCTGCGCCATTATTTTATGGCGCTATATATAAACCCAATTCGCTTATATAAAAATCCTTTTAATAGAATAAAAGGAAAGACGTCCTACACCTAAAAATTGACATTAATAAAAGCGAATAAAGAATTGGATATATACCATGAACAAACTTCGTATTGCTCTTTTCTTACCTCTTCTTGGCTTAGGTTTAACTTCTTTTCATTCTCAGGCAGCTAATGTCAACGCTATGTTTTCTTGGGAAACAGCAGATTACGACACACCCAATAACTATGCCGGTTATCGTGTTGATTTTAATATTAATCCAGAAAAATCTAACTGGTATTTCGATGTCGGCTTTCGCCAACGTGAACATGACAATAAAAACCGCTACCAACGTTATGATTTACAAGGTAGTTATCGTTTTAAATTAAACAATGGTTGGATCCAACCTGGTTTGAAAATCCGTCAAGATCTCACTAATTATGATAACGGCAGTCGCTTAACTATTGATTTTTATGAATCAAAAACCAATTACCAATTTCCAATTAATAAAGATTGGGTTTTAACAGGTAGTGTTTTATTTGGCTTACAAAAGAAAGAAGATAAACGTAGCAATGGCGTCACAAATACGGATTATTTAGGCTGGGAAATTGAACCTGGTCTACGTTATTTTGTTACCCCAAATATTAATACTACTGTTGCTTATTTTGATGGTGGTAAGCAAGCAATACGACATGAAGAATACGACACAAAAGAAACAAACCATAATCAACAATTACGTATGTATGTGAACTGGACAACACCAATAGGATTAATAGTTTCTCCATCAATGCGTAAATCTATTTTTGGAAAAATAGAAGATAGAACAAATAAAGGCGTATATATCGAAAAAGATATGACACGTTATACCCTACAAATGGCTTATCAAATATCACCTCAATGGCGAGTCATGACGGAATATTATAATGAACGAGTTGAAAATAAAAATGATGGTAGCAAATCGACTCAAGATTATTTCAAAGTTTCATTCCGAGCAACATTCTAATAATTAAAATCATATAATTGTTCATGGAGTTATATTGTGAAAAATAAAAAATTGTTATTTTTGAGCGCGGCTATTTTATCAGCTATTTATGGTTCGGCATGGGCGACAGAATGTGATCCCACTTTAAATATCTGTGAAACAGTTAATGTTAATGACGGTAATACGGCTCAAATAAATAAAGATGTCACTGTTTCTCAAGGTGATGGCGTTGTATTTAATGGCTCATCAACAGAATATAAAGCTCAAGCAATTACAAAAAATATTACTGTCACTGGTGATGGTGCAAATGGCCTCAAGATAAATCAAGGTGCTTCTTTTAGCAGTAATATCAACTTAAATGGCGCTAACGTAACCAGTGAAAATGGTACAGCCATATTGGTTGAAGGCGATTTCCCTAAACGAGGTACTGGCGTTTATGTAAGAGACGGTGCCATTATTCGTGGAAAAACTGCAGCCATTGATTTTAGAACACTAAAAACAGGTTTTAGAAGTGATGTAAATGGTGAGATCCACGGCGATATATTAGGAAATGGTCACGCAGATACTAAAATAAATTTTGCATATCAAGGTGGTGCTCAAAATGCTTTATTTGATGGATATCAAATCACGGGTGTTCCATTAATTGAAAACCATGGCAATTTAACTATCCAAGGAAAAGATAAAACGATTCATTGGGAAGGTAATTTCATGAATAAGGAAAATAGCCAGTTAATTTTCCGTCTTGATGATAATACCAATACTGATGAAACTATTCTTCATGTTGACGGTGATGTTACTTTTAAAAAAGGTAGCCAAGCTAAATTAGATTTTAAAGGCACCAGTGTCGATAACATTATAAATAAAGATATTGTTTTGATCTCTTCCAATTCAGCGATTAAAGATGAAGCTGGAATTACGGTTACTGACGCCAATGCCATAGCACCAGATGTATCTCCATTATTAGAAAAAACAGATTCATGGTTAGAGACTACACCGCCTAATATTAGTGGTGGTGTTAGCGGTAATCAATTAGTTGCACGTTATGGTATTAGCTACGAAGGTGGTAATAATTTTATTAGTGCTGCTGAACGTGGTGGCGTCAATGAAAATGGATTAGCGGCAGCTAATTTTATTATTCCAACTGTTTTAAATGAATTTAACAATACACGTAGTCAAGTTTCAGATGAGGCTTTGAGTTTATTAGTTGCTGCTGGAAATGACGATAATAATATTGCCTCATTATCAAATGATTTAGCCCCTATTGCTGATGGCAGTGATATTCAAGCGGGATTAATCATGGTTGAAGATATGCGCAATAATATTGCACACCGCTATTTACGCTATGATAACCAATTGCCAATTGAAGAGAGAGAAGCAGGCTGGAACAGTTGGGCCAATATACTGTATGGTTATGGCACACAAAGCAATCAAGGTGGAATTAACGGTTACAACACTTATCGTACTGGTATTCAAATCGGTACTGATTATGAAATTAATCAAGATGCTCTTATCGGTGTTTCATTTGCTTATAACTATGCCAAGGCTGACGCAAAACAACGTAACGCAAGCAAAGAAATTAGCCATTTTGAATTTATGCCTTACACCGGTTGGTATAGTGACACATTATTCCTAAGCGGTAATCTAAATATTGGTTATTACACTGTCGATAGTGAGCGAGATATTGGTGGCAATACTGGATGGGAAGGAAATACCAAAGCAAAAGGTGATTATTCAGGTGTGCAATTAGGTTATCAAATTAATGCTGGAACTCATTTTGATTTTGATTTCATCCATATTAAACCGATGCTGACTTACCAATATCAATGGCTCAATATTGACTCTTGGGAAGAAACAGGCTCTGCCTTATCTATGCGTACTTATGGCCAACGCTATGCTGTTAATCAATTAGGTGGCTCAGTTGCTTTATGGAATAGCTATCAGACTGCTTATGGAAAATTAACCCCATCTCTTAACCTTCGTTATTTCAAAGATATCGCAGGTGACAATAATATTAATCAACGCCACAGTTTGACTTATTTTAATACTGGAGGAGAGACCTTTGATATTAAAGGAAATACTGTTGGTGGTGACATTATTAGTGCGGAATTAGGTGCCAATCTCGATATCACTCAATCATTAAATTTAGGCACAACAATCGGCTATCAGCGTTATGACAAATTTAATGAAGGACGCATTGGTTTCACTGTTAGCCAGCGTTTCTAAGGAGAAAAATAATGTCGATATTTCGCTTTACTGCACTTGCAATGACATTGGGGCTATTATCAGCCCCCTATCATGTGATTGCTGCCACCAGCAACCCTGCATTTGATCCTAATAATCTGATGCAGTCAGAAATCTATCATTTTGCGCAAAATAACCCATTAGCTGATTTTTCGTCAGATAAAAATTCAATACTTTCGCTATCAGATAAACGTAGCATTATGGGAAGCCAATCTCTTTTGTGGAAATGGAAAGGAGGCAGTAGCTTTACTTTACATAAAAAACTGATTGTACCGACAGATAAAGAAGCCTCTAAAGCTTGGGGGCGTTCATCTACGCCCGTTTTATCATTTTGGCTTTATAACGAAAAGCCGATTAATGGTTATCTTACCGTTGATCTAGGCGAAAAGCTCAATACAACCAGTGAAGCCCAAGCCGGCTTTAAAGTAAAACTTAATTTTACTGGTTGGCGAGCCGTAGGTGTTTCGCTAAATAACGATCTTGAAAATCGTGAAATGACCTTAAATGCGATGAATACCTCCTCTGATGGTACTCAAGACAGCATTGGGCGCGCTTTAGGCGCTAATGTCGACAGCATTCGCTTTAAAGCCCCCTCTAATGTGGATCAAGGTGAAATCTATATCGATCGCATTATGTTTTCTATCGATGATGCTCGCTACCAATGGTCTGATTATCAAATCAAAACTCGCTTATCAGAACCCGAAATTCAGTTTCATAACGTACAACCTCAGTTACCGGTGACACCTGAAAACTTAGCTGCAATTGATCTTATTCGCCAACGTTTGATAAATGAATTTGTTGGCGGTGAAAAAGAAACAAATCTCGCACTAGAAGAAAATATTGGTAAGTTAAAAAGTGATTTTGATGCTCTTAATATTCATGCTTTAGATAATGGCACAATACAAGGGCGACACCTGATCACAGATAAACAAACGATTATTTATCAACCAGAAAATCTCAACCCTCAAGATAAACAACTATTTCATAATTATGTTATTTTAGGTGATTACACTACATTAATGTTTAATATTAGCCGTGCTTATGTACTGGAAAAAGATCCTACACAAAAGGCTCAGCTAAAGCAGATGTACTTATTAATGACAAAGCACTTATTAGATCAAGGCTTTGTTAAAGGAAGTGCATTAGTCACAACCCATCACTGGGGATATAGTTCTCGATGGTGGTATATTTCCACATTACTCATGTCTGATGCACTAAAAGAGGCAAACTTACAAACTCAAGTTTATGATTCATTGTTGTGGTATTCACGAGAGTTTAAAAGTAGTTTTGATATGAAAGTGGGGGCAGATAGCTCTGACTTAGACTATTTCAATACCCTATCTCGTCAACACTTAGCCTTATTACTGCTAGAACCTGATGATCAAAAACGTATCAACTTAATTAATACCTTCAGCCATTACATCACTGGCGCATTAACTCAAGTACCACCGGGTGGTAAAGATGGTTTACGCCCTGACGGTACTGCGTGGCGACATGAAGGCAACTATCCGGGCTACTCTTTCCCTGCCTTTAAAAATGCCTCTCAGCTTATTTATCTACTTCGTGGAACCCCATTTTCAGTCGGTGAAAGTGGTTGGGATAACCTGAAAAAAGCGATGGTTTCAGCATGGATTTATAGTGCTCCAGAAGTCGGATTACCTCTTGCTGGAAGGCACCCATTTAATTCACCTTCGTTAAAATCAGTTGCTCAAGGTTACTACTGGCTTGCCATGTCTGCGAAACCTTCTCCAGATAAAACACTCGCATCTATTTATCTTGCAATAAGTGATAAAACACAAAACGAATCCGATGCTATTTTTGGAGAAACTATTGCACCAGCAGCTCTGCCTCAAGGTTTCTACGCCTTTAATGGTGGGGCTTTTGGTATTCATCGTTGGCAAGATAAAATGGTGACACTGAAAGCTTATAACACCAATGTTTGGTCATCTGAAATTTATAACAAAGATAACCGCTATGGTCGTTATCAAAGTCATGGTGTTGCTCAAATAGTAAGTAATGGTTCGCAACTTTTACAAGGCTATCAGCAAGAAGGTTGGGATTGGAATCGAATGCCAGGAGCGACGACGATCCATCTTCCTCTTAAAGAATTAGATAGCCCTAAACCTCATACCCTAATGCAACGTGGAGAACGAGGATTTAGTGGAACATCTGCCCTTGAAGGCAAATATGGCATGATGGCATTCGATCTTATTTATCCAGCCAATCTTGAGCGTTTTGATCCTAACTTCACTGCAAAAAAAAGTGTATTAGCCGCTGATAATCGCTTAATTTTTATTGGTAGCAATATAAATAGTAGTGATAAAAATAAAGATGTCGAAACCACCTTATTCCAACATGCCATTACTCCAACATTAAATACCCTTTGGATTAATGGACAAAAAATTGAAGCCATTCCTTACCAAACAACTCTTAAACAAGGTGATTGGTTAATTGATAGTAATGGTAATGGTTATTTAATTACTCAAGCTGAAAAAGTAAATATCAGCCGACAACACCAAACTTCGGCAGAAAATAAAAATCGCCAACCGACAGAAGGAAACTTCAGTTCAGCATGGATTGATCATAGCGTTCAACCTAAAGATTCCAGCTATGAATATATGGTCTTTTTAGATGCAACGCCTGAAAGAATGAGAGAGATAGCACAAAAATTCCGTGAAAACGATGGGTTATACCAGGTTCTTCGTAAGGATAAAGACGTTCATATTATTCTCGATAAACTCAGTAATGTAACGGGATATGCCTTTTATCAGCCTGCTTCAATTGAAGATAAATGGATAAAAAAAGTTGATAAACCTGCGATTGTGATGACTCATCGACAAAAAGACACTCTTATTGTCAGTGCCGTTACACCTGATTTAAATATGACTCGCCAAAAAGCAGCAACCCCTGTCACCATCAATGTCACGATTAATGGTAAATGGCAATCTGCTGATAAAAATAGCAAAGTTAAATATAACGTTTCAGGTGATAACACTGAACTGACTTTTACCAGCTACTTTGGTATTCCACAGGAAATCAAACTCTCACCACTCCCTTGATTTAATTAAAAGGAACGCTCTTGCGTTCCTTTTTTATTTACAGGAAATCTGATTATGTTAATAAAAAACCCTTTAGCCCACGCGGTTACATTAAGCCTCTTTTTATCACTACCGGCCCAAGCTTTACCCTCTCTGTCTCATGAAACTTTCGGAGATATTTATCTTTTTGAAAATGAACTGCCTAATACCCTTATCACTTCAAATAATAACCAATTATCGCTAAGCAAACAGCATGCTAAAGATGGCGAACAATCACTTAAATGGCAATATCAACCGCAAGCAACATTAACGCTAAACAATATTGTTAATTACCAAGATGATAAAAATACAGCAACTCCACTCACTTTTATGATGTGGATTTATAATGAAAAACCTCAATCTTCTCCATTAACGTTAGTATTTAAACAAAATAATAAAATTGCACTAAGTTTTAATGTTGAACTTAATTTTACGGGATGGCGAGGTATTGCTGTTCCTTTTCGTGATATGAAAGGTACTGCAACAGGAAAATTAGATCAATTAGTTATTACAGCACCAAATCAAGCTGGAACCCTCTTTTTTGACCAAATTATGATGAGTGTACCGTTAGACAATCGTTGGGCAGTTCCTGACTATCAAACACCTTACGTAAATAACGCAGTAAACACGATGGTTAGTAAAAACTGGAGTGCGTTATTGATGTACGATCAAATGTTGAAAGCTCATTACCCCACTTTAAACTTCGATACTGAATTTCGTGATGATCAAATAGAAATGGCTTTGATTTATCAGCGTTTTGAGCATTATCAAGGGATAAACAGTAATAAGGAAATCACCACAGATATGCTAGATGAACATTTAGCATTATGGGAAAAATTAGGATTAACGCAACATACTGATGGATCAATCACAGGAAAAGCACTTGATCATCCTAATCGGCAGAATTTTATGAAAGCCGAAGGGATATTTAGTGAGGAGACTAAAAAAGCATTACTTGATACCAATATGCTAAGAGATGTCGGTAAAACGCTTCTTCAAACTGCTATTTATTTGCGTAGTAATTCATTATCAGCAACTGATAGGCAAAAATTAGAAGATCGTTATTTATTAGGCACTCGTTACGTTCTTGAACAAGGTTTTACACGTGGTAGCGGTTATCAAATTATTACTCATGTTGGTTATCAAACCAGAGAGCTTTTTGACGCATGGTTTATTGGACGTCATATTCTCGCAAAAAATAACCTTCTAGCTCCTACTCAACAGGCCATGATGTGGTATAGCGCTACAGGACGAATTTTCGAAAAAGACAATGAAATCGTTGATGCAAATGTCGATATTCTCAACACTCAATTACAATGGATGATAAAAAGTTTATTGATGCTACCTGATTATCAGCAACGTCAACAAGCCTTAGCACAACTGCAAAATTGGTTAAGTAAAACAATACTAAGCTCAAAAGGTGTTGCTGGCGGTTTCAAACCTGATGGTTCTATTTTTCATCATTCACAACATTATCCTGCTTATGCAAAAGACGCATTTGGTGGTTTAGCACCCAGTGTGTATGCATTAAGTGGTTCACCTTTTCGCTTAACTACTTCAGCACATGAGCGTTTAAAAGATGTTTTGTTAAAAATGCGTATCTACACCAAAGAGACACAAATCCCTGTAGTAATAAGTGGCCGTCACCCAACTGGGTTGCATAAAATAGGTATCGCTCCATTTAAATGGATGGCATTAGCAGGAGCCCCAGATGGCAAACAAAAGTTAGATACCACATTATCCGCTGCTTATGCAAAATTAGACAACAAAACGCATTTTGAAGGTATTAAAGCTGAAAATGAACCGGTTGGCGCATGGGCAATGAATTATGCATCAATGGTAATACAACGAAGGGCATCGGCTCAATCACCACAACAAAGCTGGCTTGCCATAGCGCGCGGTTTTAGCCGTTATCTTGTTGGTAATGAAAGTTATGAAAATAACAACCGTTATGGTCGTTATTTACAATATGGACAATTAGAAATTATTCCGGCTGATTTAACTCAATCAGGATTTAGCCATGCTGGATGGGATTGGAATAGATATCCAGGTACAACAACTATTCACCTTCCCTATAACGAACTTGAAGCAAAACTTAGTCAATTACCTGCTGCAGGTATTGAAGAAATGTTGCTTTCAACAGAAAGCTATTCTGGTGCAAATACACTTAATAACAATAGTATGTTTGCCATGAAATTACATGGTCACAGTAAATATCAACAACAAAGCTTAAGAGCTAATAAATCCTATTTTTTATTTGATAATAGAGTTATTGCTTTAGGTTCCGGTATTGAAAATGATGATAAACAACATAGGACAGAAACAACACTCTTTCAATTTGCTGTTCCTAAATTAAAATCAGTGATAATTAATGGCAAAGAGGTTAATCAATTAGGTACTCAATTAACTTTAAATAATGCAGATACTTTAATTGATCCTGCTGGAAATTTATATAAGCTCACAAAAGGACAAACTGTAAAATTTAGTTATCAAAAACAACATTCGCTTGATGATAGAAATTCAAAACCAACAGAACAATTATTTGCAACGGCAGTTATCTCTCATGGTAACGCACCTAAGAATAAAAACTATGAGTATGCGATAGCAATTGAATCACAAGATAATAAAGCACCTGAATACATTGTATTACAACATAATAATCAATTACATGCGGTAAAAGATAAAATCACCCAAGAAGAAGGATATGCTTTTTTTGAAGCAACACAATTAAAATCACCTCAAGCAATATTATTATCGAGTGACTCTCCTGTTATGGTCATGACTAAAGCTCAAAAACAAAAATTAACATTAAGTATTGTTAATCCTGATTTAAATTTATATCAAGGCATTGAAACTGACCAAATTGATAATAATGGAAATCAAATCGAAATCAGCGTTTATTCTCGTCAATGGCTAACAGCTGACTCTAAACCAATAAGCAGCACAGTTACTGTAAAAGGAGTATGGAAATTAGTAACACCACAGTCTGGTGTTATTATTAAACATCAAAATAATAATACGCTGATTACTACGACAACAATACAGGCAACACCTATTGTTATTAATTTAGTTAAATAAATATTTTAACATTTAAATTACCCACTTCGGAAAAACACCTAAAGAGGTAATTCATCACCTAACTAGTCATTTATTTTAAATAACAGAAATAAATTAAATAATTCATTATTGATAATAAATGTGTTGTCTCTAATAAATATTTTGTTATTCTCTGCGCGGGTGCTTGGATCAA
>NZ_JBEEUL010000003.1:231636-270793 GCF_040139345.1 Proteus sp. fly-1067
TTTTATTTTATATTAATCTTGTGGGGGAGCGATCACCCACAATTTCCTGCCTTCATTATTGGGTTTGAATCTAAGCACCCTAACTTATAATAAGAGGTAACAGATTATTGTTACCTCTTATTATTATATTAAATATAAAAAAAACCGACCTCTATTTTGGTCGGCTCCTAGATAGGAAAATTAGGAAAATATTGCGCGGAAGGCATGTAAAGCGCAAGAAAAACAACAAAATGTCAATATCAAAGCTCTAGCAATTTACAAAAGGTTTAAAACTTCACTTCCTGCTAATAAATAAGCACCAGCACCATAATCCATATTATGTTCAAACTTCACGTCACGAGGGTTAAATGCTGGAAGTTGAACCCAACCTATCATGCCATTGTCATGAATACAGGTTTGTAATGCCGACCATGCTTTATTTAAAGCAGGAAAATAAATTTCATTCTCTAATACTCCCTGATTAATTCCCCATGCTAGTCCATAACAAAATAGTGCTGTTGCTGAACTTTCTGGTGCAGGAAAATTATCAGGATCGAGTAAACTTGTTCGCCAAAAACCATCTTCATGTTGATAATCTAGAATGGATGTCGCTAATTCTTTAAACAGTGCGATATAACGCTCACGACCATGATAATCATCAGGCATATATTGAAGAATGCGAGGTATTGAAGCTAAAACCCAGCCAATGCCACGGCTCCAAAAAACTTTTTCACCATTGGCTTCACGTAATTCATTTCCTTGACCATCAGGAATATAACGATGATCGCGAAAAATAAGCCCTGTTTCAGGATCACGCAAATGGTCTATCGCATCCCAATAAGCTGTGTGCATATAATCTAAATAACGTCGCTCATGGGTAATTTCAGCAAGTGCAGCAAATCCCGGAGGTGCCATAAAGAGCGCATCACACCACCACCAATCCTCACGACCAAGTTTTGGCTCATTAAGCATAATATCAAACGCTTTGATTGTTGGTTCAACCACTTCAAATTGTTCGAAAAGTGGACTGATAGCTAGATAAGCTTGTGCACAAACATGATCATCTGCAAAACGTGCGTTGGGACCTGTTCTAAATCCAGTATGTAAAGTGTAATTCAGCACACCATTGAGATACTCTTCATCTTGTGTTACTTGCCATGCTGCACTAACACAACTCCATAAAACACCACGTTCCCAATCGGTATCTTTAATAAAACGGGTTTTACCACTACGGCGACGAACACTGCGAACTTGATTAGCCGATTGATAACGATACACTCGCTTCATGTTTTGTAATACAAGCCCTCTTTGCAAAGTATCTGTATTAGCGTGTTCCATCCTATTTCTCCATAAAATTAACGAGCTAACCAACCACCATCAACCGCAATGGTATACCCAGTAACATAATCGCTCGCTTTGGATGCTAAGAAAATTGCTGGGCCTGCAACATCTTCGGAAGTTCCCCATCGTCCTGCTGGAATACGTTCTAAAATAGCTGCATTACGTGCTTCATCAGCACGAAGCGCGCTAGTGTTATCTGTTGCCATATAACCCGGAGCAATTGCATTAACATTAATATTGTATTGAGATAATTCCGTTGCCAATGCACGGGTTAACCCCATAACTGCGGATTTACTTGCTGTGTAGGAAGGAACTCGAATACCGCCTTGATAAGAGAGCATAGAAGCAATATTAATTATCTTTCCACCTTCACCTTGTTTCACAAATTGGCGAGCTACTTTTTGGGATAAAAAAAACAATGTTTTCTGATTAATATCAATCACATCGTCCCAATCTTTTTCACTAAATTCTAATAGATCTTCTCGACGAATAATCCCTGCATTATTCACCAAAATATCAATACGCCCCATAACAGAAACGGCTTCATCTACCAGCGCTTGTAACCCATCTTGTTTCATTAAATTTTGTGTAATGTAATGAAAACGACGACCCAAAGCCTCTACTTGCTGGCGAGTTTCAGGTGCATCTTGAATACCCACACCCACAATATCTGCACCCGCTTTGGCTAAACCAATAGCCATACCTTGACCTAAACCTGTATTACAACCTGTAACAATAGCAATCTTGCCATTTAAATCGAATAAATTCATAGCGGTAACCTCTCAGGTGTGGCTTTATTGCCACACCTTTTTTATTAGTAGGGTAAGAAGAAAATGTGACTATTTATGGTTACTTCAGATCTTTCATTGCCACATGATCCATATCGTGGAAGACCTGATTTTCACCAACCATTCCCCAAATAAAGGTATAAGATGCAGAGCCCACACCTGAGTGAATTGACCAGCTAGGACTGATAACAGCTTGTTCATTGCGAACAACCAAATGACGAGTTTCCGTTGGTTCTCCCATATAATGGAATACTACGTTGTCATCTTTCATATCAAAATAGAGGTACACTTCCATGCGACGCTCATGAGTATGGCATGGCATGGTATTCCATAAACTACCTGGCTCAAGCATCGTCATGCCCATTGATAATTGACAGGTTGGTAACACTGAAGGGTGTAAGAATTTATAGATAGTACGAACGTTACAGTTTTCTGTATTACCAATTTTTTCTGGTGATGCTTGTTGTTGCGTTATTTTGCGTGTTGGATAAGTATGATGAGCCGGCGCACAGTTCATATAAAAACGAGCCGGAGTTTCCATATTATCACTCATAAATTCAACACTTTTAGCGCCCATTCCGATATAAATGGCTTCACGAGAACCAATATCAAACACTTCACCATCAACAACTACTTTACCAGCGCCACCAATATTAATGGCACCTAGCTCACGTCGTTCTAAAAAGAAATCAACGCCTAAGGCTTTACCCGCCATTAATGCTAAAGGCTGCGTTGTAGGAACAATACCGCCAACAATAATACGGTCTATATGGCTATAAGTGAGATTCATTTCCCCTTCACAGAATAGGTTCTCTATCAGGAACTCCTTGCGAAGTCCTTCTGTATCAAGCCTTTTAGCATGTTCACTATGAATTGGCTGACGAATTTCCATTATAAATACCTCATTTTTACTGATGGGTGCATAACTGAAAAGCTATACATTTTCCCCGGATACAGAGTAAATATGATTTCCTCTGATGAATGTATCGGTGAGATGAAAACATTCATCCACCACAGCAAAGCTGGCTTGTTGCCCTACTTTGATATAACCCAATTTATCGCCGATACCGAGATACTCCGCAGGGATCGCAGTCGCCATTTGTACAGCTTCCCACTCAGGTATGTGCGCAAGTTTCACCATATTTCGCAATGCACTATCTAAGCTACAGGTACTCCCAGCCAAAGAGCCATCGGCTGTTTTAGCTTGACCTTGAGTAACACTCACTGTTTGTGCACCTAGCGTATAATCACCATCAGGCAATCCCCCGGCACGCATGCAATCTGTAATTAAAGCGAGTTGTTGATAACCTTTCATGCGATACGCTAATTGCATCATCACGGGATGAACGTGAATGCCATCGGCAATCAATTCCGCTAATACATTGTGATATAACACTGCACCACAACATCCCGGTTCACGGTGATGAAGCCCCGTCATACCGTTATACAAATGCACACCACAATCAGCACCATGCAAAAACGCATCTGAAGTTTGCTCGTAAGTTGCCGCTGTATGCGCCACACTTGGCTTAATACCTCGATTGACCAACCAATCAATCGCATCTATTGAACCTTGTGCTTCTGGCGCAACAGCGACACGCAATAATGTGTCACCTGCACTTTCGAGCAGTGTTTCTAACTCTGATATTGTCGGTGCTTTAAGATATTTCACAGGATGAGAGCCGCGATGACGCTCAGTAAAATAAGGCCCTTCCAAAAAGCTCCCAAGTAACAACGCACCGGATGTTTGTGGCTTTGATAAGAACTCACGTACTTGTGATAATGCGAGGCGAATATCATCTATAGGTGCAGTAACCGTTGTACCAACCCACGCAACAACACCTGTTTTCACTAAAGCATCAGCAATGGTTTGCAACCCTTGTTCAGTCGCATCCATGACATCCGCACCTTCACGACCATGAATATGGATATCCACAAAACCGGGTAATAATGATTTCCCTTTTAGTCGAATAATGGGGCAATCTGTTGGTGCTTGCGAGGTGATCGATTCAATGACATCGCCCCTAACACAGACATAATAGAGATAACGAATTCCTTCAGGCGTAAACGTTCTATCTGCCAAAATCGCATATCGCTGACTCATAAGCCGTCTTCTTCATCAGCATTATTACTGTCTATTTGTGCTAATTGCTCACGAATATCTTGAATACTGTCTTGACCTATTTCGCGTAATGTTTGCACTAACTCTGATGTTGAACACCCTTCTCGTTCAAAAGCTGCATTAACAATCATCGGTAAATTCACACCCGCTAATACCTCAACAGCAGGGTTTTGCATCATAATGGCCATTGCTCGATTACAAGGGGTTCCACCGGGTAAATCTGTTAAGAACAGATATTGCTGACATGACATTGAGTTAATCGCCTCACGCATTTTTTCTTCAAGTTCATCAGGAGAAATTGACTCAACAAAATCGATAAATGCGATATCGTCTTGCTCGCCAGCAATCGCTTTTACGGCTGATGCCATACCAGAAGCAAAATTAAGATGTCCTGAAACAATAAGACCTATCATGAGTGACTCCTTGCGGGCAGCAGAAGACCCTCCTGCCCGTTTATAGCAAGTTAATAATGTATTTCGATTGACAATAACGACGGTGGTAAAGGCTCTCTGTTATAAGAATCCTAATACGTGGCCGACAACGCCAAATGCAAGAGTTGAGAAAATTAATACCGGAGGTTTACCCCAAAAACCGGTGCTTTTTACCATTTTGTACATCAGGAAAACTAAGCACAGAGGCAATAAATTCGGCATGATTTTGTCAAAGAGCGCGCTTTGCAATTCGACCACCTTTCCTCCCAGCTCTAACGAGGCGGTGGTTTGCACCTTGATAAAGGTCGCGGAGAGCGCCCCAATAACAAAGATCCCCATAATATTGGCGGCTTTGGCTAGTTTTTCAGTGGCATCACTCATATTGACCATCGCGGCGGTTCCCGCGCGATACCCCATAAACATCAGCCCGAAATACACTAAAAAGTGCACTATTTGATATAAAAAGAAGAAAACAAAAGGTCCCGCAATCGAACCTTCCATTGCAATGGATGCACCCAATGCTAATGTCAGTGGCATTAAGGTCATATGATCGATAGCATCGCCAATGCCTCCTGTTGGCCCCATTCCTGCAACTTTCATCACGTTAACAGTTGATGGTTTTTCTTTGTTTTCTTCCATTGCAACGGCTGTACCTAATAAAAAGGTAAACAGTTTAGGACTGGCATTAAAGAATTGCAGATGGTTTTTCAGTGATGTTGCATAATCGCGTTTATTATTCCCATGGATCTTCTTTAATGCTGGAATAATTGAGAAGGCAAATCCACCACCTTGCATACGTTCAAAGTTAAAGTTACCTTCCATAAATAACCCTCGGAACGCACACTTCCAAAGATCACCTTTAGTGATAACTTTTCTGACCGTAGTATCTTGGTACTCATCAATACCATCAATCAAAGAACCCGTTTCTGGTTTATCCTGTGTTTTCAATGCAGTGCTGTTATCAGATACCATCTTCGAAATCC
This sequence comes from Proteus sp. fly-1067, assembly GCF_040139345.1. Taxonomy (NCBI): domain Bacteria; kingdom Pseudomonadati; phylum Pseudomonadota; class Gammaproteobacteria; order Enterobacterales; family Morganellaceae; genus Proteus; species Proteus sp. fly-1067. The sequence continues at coordinate 237,281 of NZ_JBEEUL010000003.1, forward strand.
TCATTTTGCTGACTTGTATTTTTGTTGTTACCACTAAAGAAGAAGTAGAGTGCAGCAGCTGATGCGCCTAAAATAGCAACCGCCATAATTGGGAGTTTTAAATAAGTTGTCATGACGAAACCAATAAAGAACACACCTGCAACTTCTTTTGACCACATGATTTTCAACAACATTGCAAAACCAATAGCCGGAACCATCTTCGCACCAATACCGAGGCCTTCAAGCAACACTTTCGGGGTATTATCATCAATCCACTGAGCTGCATGTTCACCGAAATAGACCGTTACGAAGGCAACTAATGCATAGAGTAATGAACGTACTATAATCGTGATAATCAGTAACCGAGACACACCACCCGCATCGGCTCTTTCTGCGTATCTATCGGCTTTTCCCATAGTGAACGCCGTCATTGCAAAGAAGCCAATCACCAACATTTGCATTAACACAGCAATTGGCATACCAATACCCATAGCAACTTCAGGTGATTGATTTGTCATTACCGCAAAAGCAACCGCAGCAATAGTGCCTAAAGTTACATCTGGTGGCTGAGCACCGGCGTTAGGAACAAGCCCTAACCAAGCAAGTTCTAATGTTGCGCCTGCAATCAATCCAACCTGCATATCGCCCATAATCAGGCCGACAACAGGTCCTGTAATTAATGGACGATGGATATTTAATGCAACGTCATACTTATCTATACCGCAAAAGAAGGCCCATAAAGCCACTAAAGAAGCTTCAAAAATCATAAATAATCCTCAAACCTGCTAATGCAGGTTCTTTTTACTCAGAAATTTATCAAGCAGATGCGAGTGTTAATACATCAACAGGTGTCTGATCGGGAGTGTTTTGAATTGTGCAAGTTACCCCATTTGCAACAAGGCGTTTAAACGCATCAATATCGGTTTCATCAACGGATACTGTTTTTGCAATTTGACGTTTTCCTTCATGAAAATGCATATTGCCAACATTACAGTGAGTAATGGGCACACCACCGTCCACTAAACGGGCAACATCTTTTGGGTTATTACACAACACAAAAATTTTCTGACGAGGTGATGCTTTGCTAATAACATCAATGGTTTTTTGAATAGAGAAGAAGCGAACAGCATATTCGCCCCCTGCTGATGCTTTCATTCCAGCTTGCATGAATGCGGCATTTGGGCCTTCTGCTGCGTCATCATTAGCCACTAAAATCAGGTTTGCTTCTGTATGTTTTCCCCATGTAATGCGGATTTGACCATGGAGTAAACGTTCGTCAATGCGGGTCCAGACAATATTCGGTGTGTTCATGATTAGCTCTCTTATTATATTTTATTAATTTAAAGCAGACTGTGTGTCGTCTTTTTTGTATGAGAACGGATAAATAGTGACGCCTTGTACAACGCGGTTGATTTCTCCTGTTGGAGACGGGTTATCAGGCGTATTCCCTAGTGCAATGGAACTGTGAAATGCGAATGATTGCGCCAACATCAAGTAAGGGAACAATAGCGCCACATCTGAACAGTTCTCTAACGCAGGAATATAAACAAAACTCTCTGGCGAAAAAGCTTTATCATTTCGTGCGGTGATCGCGATCACCTTGCCTGATGCATTATCGTGAATAACCTCTCGTAATAAGTCAGTCTCGTATTGACGAGTGTAAGGATCATTTGAGAAGAACATCACCACTAAAGTTTCTTTATTTACAATAGACTTAGGTCCATGTCGAAAGCCTAATGGAGTATCAAAACTCGCTACCACCTTACCGGCTGTAAGCTCTAACATTTTCAGCGCAGCTTCTTGCGCTAAACCTTGCAATCCACCGCTTCCTAAATAAATAACCCGTTTAAACTTACCCGCGTATTTATCTCGAATAATTTGATTCGCTTTATTAAACTGCGCTTTATAGTGACTAAAAAAAGGTGCGATAGAATCACTAAAGACGTTATCTCCTAAAAAAATAGTCACTGCAGCCATCATCATGGATGAAAAGCTAGAGGTCATCGCTAAAGAACGGTCATTGGATTCTTCAGGCATCAACAATGCCAATGCACTACTGTTGTTTTGGCAATACTGATAAAGCTTGCCATTTGCATTACATGTCAGCACTAAGTGATGACACTGAGATAGACATGCAGTCGCAATATCTAACGCTGCCACACTTTCAGGACTATTCCCTGAGCGCGCAAAAGAGATTAATAACGTTGGGATGTCTTCTGCTAAATATTCTTGTGGATCAGCCACTAAGTCGGTTGTTGCAATCGCATCTACTCGGCGTTTTGTATGACCACTTAAAATAGGGGCTAATGCTTTTCCAGCAAATGCGGATGTACCTGCACCTGTTAAAATAATTCGCGCATGAGGCTCTGCGAGCGCTTTATCTAAAAAAGCTTCAATATCAGCACGTTTCTCTTTTACTGATTCCCACGTTTTCTTCCAACATTCTGGTTGTTGCTCAATTTCTTTCGCAGTCCAAAATGCATTCAGTTGCTCTAATTTAGCGGTCTGATAGCTTAAATATTCCATGGTTTCCCTCAATTAATGGACATAGCACGCATCGGCATACACCGATAACACATCACGAATTTTCGCAATAACAAAAGATTCAGGGGAGCCGTCAATCATGCCTTCTCTAAATTGGGTAAATTGATAAGGGAGGTATTGGCTTAGTAACGGCAATGGAATTGGTTTAACGGATAAGTTATCCATTAGCGTATCGATAGCAGCATTAATTTCAGCATCAGGCCAGTAATAACGGATACGATCACTAAAACTATACACTCGAGCAAAGGCTTGTTGTCGCTCATCACCGTGATAATATTTTTGCCAAAATCCAGGCTCACGGCACATCAGTTGTTCCATTTTTTCACGCAATTTAGAACACTGTTCTTGAGGGAATAATGTTTCTTCAATGGCGCAAAGTGCATATAATCCTTCGCGCATTGCAAAGGTTAATGCGGGTCCTACTTTTAAAATGGCAAAATGATCATGAACGAGTTGTTTATAAGCCGCTTGGGTTTGATAGTCCGTAGAATGGGCTTCAAAAACTAGATGAGAATAATCGTTCACGACTTGGCTTAATGATTGTGCTTCTTCGGATTGGTAATCAATAATCCCTGTATGATCGAACTCAACGCCGGGTTGAACCACCAAACCAATAACACGTTCCCAACAATCACCTACACCAGCATGTTGAAAAGCTTGGCGATGGCATTCTAAGGTTTTACGTGCAGCATCAGGTGAAGTAACTTCAACAGTATCAAGCTCTTCAGCGGCACCGCCCGGCACTGGCACTTCGGTACCAACCACATAGACAATATCACTATAACCAAAAGTCTCTTTTGCTGTCTGTTCTGCAATAACAGCAAGACGTGCAGCACGGGATGCCACAATTTCATCAGTTAAAGGAACAGGATCGTCAGCACAAGACATACTGCAATCAAGGTGGATTTTTTTGAAACCAGCGACAACATAATGTGCAATCAACACATCTGCATTCGCCATCGCTTCTTCAGCGTTTAGATGCTGCCAACGATTAGGCCCTAAATGGTCACCACCAAGAATAAGTTTCTCGATAGAAAAACCGACATTTTCAGCCTGTTCGATAACATATTGGTAGAAGTCAGCGGGAGTCATTCCCGTATAACCACCAAACTGATCAACCTGATTAGAGGTGGCTTCAATTAGCAGAAAGGAATCATTATCCAGCGCTTGTAATAGAGCTGCTTCTATTACTAAAGGATGGGCAGAACAAACAGAATAAATACCATTCTGTTTGCCTGATTTGTGTTGCTGAACAATCTTTTCTAAAGGATGCATTAAATACTAACTCCATAATCAACACCGGCGGTGTTGCTAATGGAGTTAGCAAATTACGATGCCTTATCGTCGACGATAATCACTTCGATTTTGTGATCTTTCAGTTCCTGAATATATTCTTCAGGGATACCTGAGTCGGTCACTAATATATCAATATCACCAAATTCTCTGATCATATGACAGCTGCGTTTACTGAATTTCGTAGAATCTGCAACCGCAATAATCGTTTCTGAGATATCACACATTAAACGGTTAAGGCTGGCTTCCTGTTCATTGTGTGTAGTAATACCAACACGTAAATCGAATCCGTCAACACCTAGAAAAACCTTATCAAAACGGTAATTTCTAAGACTATTTTCAGCTTGTGAGCCTGAAAAAGACAACGCACTTTTTCGCAATACACCACCGGTCATTAATACTTCCACACCTGAGGTATTTGCTAACTCCATTGCGACATCCAGACCGTTAGTCATGACCACTACATTTTCGCGCGACTTTAAATGTGTCGCGATTTCGCGAGTAGTTGTCCCCGAGTCAAGAATGACGGTGTCTCCATCCTTTATCAGCGTTGCGGCAGCTTTCCCGATTAATGTTTTTATGCCCGCGTTTTGTCCACGTTTTTCGTGGATACTCAATTCGGCAATAAATCCTGTGTTAGGAATTGCTGCACCATGAGAGCGAACGATATAACCATTTTTCTCAAGAAAACTTAGATCGCTGCGGATAGTGACACTTGAGACTTTAAATAATTCAGCGAGATCTTCGACTCTGGCTTTACCTTGCTGGTTTACCATATCGAGGATTTCCATACGCCTCTCAACTGCCGCTTTCACTTTCGTCTCCTTACGAAACCAAAAGACTTTCTTTCGATTGGTTTCGAATGTAGTTTACTACGCCAATTTTAACCGACAATGCAAAAAAACAAAACTTTTGATCTCTTTCACAAAGTTTCGATTCATCATCGAATGCTTACGATTATTTTCGTGTCATTTCAATGATAGCCTTCAGGCCATCAGTTTCCAATAAATAAAATGATATAACGCAACACTATACTTATGATTACACCACATACAACTAGGTAAAACACAATAATATAGATTTAATTTCGTCTTATCTCACAAGATACAGATTAAAACTTCATGACATTCATTTATTTTCGAAAAACAAATCAAAATAAATAGCTCAAATAGTCAATAGAATATGAAATAGTATCGAATCGAAAGTATTTTCATCGAAAATAACAGTATTTAACTTTCGAAAAAATCTTTCATTTGCTTTCGTTATTTCGTATTTGTGATTTTAATCTCTTTTGTTTTGATAAATTTTACGTAATGTAACAGGATAAAAAAGAAACTCAGGAAATGACTAATGGCATTAAATCAACCTGCTTATTTTCATATGATGGCAAAACCTACAAGCTACCACTGTAATATTAAGTGTGAATACTGCTTTTATCTGGAAAAAGAAAATATTTTTCCAGATGAAAAAAAAGAGACAGGCCATACCGTAATGCCAGATGGTGTGCTTCGTCGTTATATTAAAGATTATATTCAATCACACAGTGGTGATCAGGTTGATTTTTCTTGGCAAGGTGGAGAGCCAACACTTGCAGGATTGGCTTTCTTTGAGCAAGTTGTCAAATACCAAAAACAATTTGCTAACGGTAAGACAATTACAAATAGTGTACAAACCAATGCAATTGCCATTAATCGCCAATGGGCACAATTCTTTGCTGATAATCATTTTCTATTAGGCGTTTCAATTGATGGTATTGAAGCTGTTCACGATAAATATCGTATTTCTGTCAACGGAAGCCCTACTTTTGAACGAGTAAAACGTGCAATTAAATTACTCAATGAATATGGCGTCGAATTTAATACACTCACTGTCGTTAATGACCAAAACTGGAATAAAGGAAAAGAAACTTATCAAGCCTTAAAAGAATTAGGTTCCACTTTCTTTCAATTTATTCCCATTGTCGAAGTCGATAGACGCTTTCCTCATACTCATGGAGGACATTATGCACCAGGCCCTAATGCACAATTAGCGCCGTTTTCTGTTCCAGCAGAAGGGTATGGACAATTTATGGCTGAAGTATTTGATGAATGGGTACGGCAAGGCGATATCGGGAAAATATATATCCGCTTATTTGATAGTTTATTAGGCACATGGATGGGATATCCTGCATCAACCTGTATTCAATCTAAAACCTGTGGTCAAGCATTGATCATTGAAGCCAATGGCGATGTTTACTCTTGCGATCACTATGTCTATCCCGCCAATAATTTGGGCAATATTCATCAAAACAGCCTTGCTCATATAGTCACATCAAAACAGCAACAGCGCTTTGGCCAAAATAAATATGATAAACAAACAAGCCTTTGCAAACAGTGTGAAGTGCAAAGCTTATGTTATGGCGGTTGCCCTAAACATCGCATTATTGCTATTGAAGGCGAAAAACATCGCCATAACTACCTATGTCGCTCTTATAAAAAAATATTTCACCATACCGCGATAGGCATGCAATTAATGCAACAAGCTATTTCACGTGGGGGCATTGCTAGTGATGCACTTCCTGCGATGAAAAAAAACTACTTAAAGTAACTCTTTTTATTTTATCTTGTTTATTCTGGAGACAATCCGTGATCTTACCTTCTGTTAAAAAAAGCTTACTCGCTGGGCTGATTGCTACGTCATGTTTAAGTATTCCAATCACTGCCAATGCAGGTGGTACACCTGAAAAGCCGAATATTTTGCTGATAGTGATGGATGATTTAGGTACAGGGCAACTTGATTTTGTACTGGATACCTTAAATGCCGATGAATTAGCACAAAGACCAACACCGTCGCGTTATGAAGGCGATATCAATAAGATGGTTGAAGCTGCACGCATTGCAATGCCAAATGTCAGTCAAATGGCTGCAAATGGTGCCAAAATGACCAATGCATTTGTTGCTCATCCTGTTTGTGGACCATCTCGAGCTGGTATTTTTACGGGGCGTTCTCCTGCAAGCTTTGGTACTTATAGCAATGATGATGCTATTTTAGGTATTCCTAAAGATATAAAACTATTGCCTTCACTTTTTCAAGAAAATGGCTATGCCACAGCCAGTATTGGAAAATGGCACAATGCAAAAGTGATCCACAAACCGAAAATTAATGAAAGTAAGCAAACTCGTGATTATCACGACAACATGATCTCAACACCAGAAGTAGGTTACGCGCCCCATGAACGAGGTTTTGATTATGACTTTAGCTATTACGCATCGGGTGTGGCTTTATGGAATTCGCCTGCATTTTGGCGTAATGGTGTCAATGTTCCCGCGCCAGGTTATACCACGCATCTGTTAACGGATGAGACCTTAAAATTTATTGATGAGCACAAAGATAAACCATTCTTTATTAATCTCTCCTATAGCGTTCCTCATATTCCGTTAGAACAAGCCTCACCCGCTAAATATATGGAGAAATTTGATACTGGCAATGTTGAAGCAGATAAATACTTTGCTGCCTTAAATGCAGCCGATGAAGGCATTGGTCAAATAATTGCAAAATTAAAAGCAAATGGTGAATTAGAAAATACACTTATCTTTTTCTTATCCGACAATGGCGCAGTTAATGAATCACCAATGCCAATGAATGCAATGGATAGAGGCTTTAAAGGACAAATGTTTAATGGTGGGGTCAGAGTGCCTTTTATTGCTTATCAACCTGGCACTATTCCAGCTGGTACAAAAAGTGATGAGATGATCTCCGCACTTGATATTTTACCGACTGCGCTACAAACAGCAGGTATTGCTATTCCTGACAATCTAAATATTGAAGGGAAAAACATCATGCCTTTACTCAAAGGTGAAACAACAAAATCCCCTCACAACTATCTTTATTGGGCAGGTCCTGGCACTAAACATTACAGTGAAGAAAACCAAGAGTTTTGGCACGGATATCACCAATGGATAACCTATCAACGTAAAACACCACCTATAAATCCTAATTTAGAAAAACTCTCTAAAGGTGCTTGGGCTGTGCGTGATGGTGAATGGGCACTCTATTTTTATGATGACGGGAAAAATCAGCCTCAACTTTTTAACGATAAAAACGATCCGGCTGAATCAATCGATCTTGCTAAACAAAATCCACAAAAAGTGACAGAGCTAAAAAATGCGTATTACCAGTGGATCAAAGATAAGCCAAAGCCCGTTCTTTGGGGACAAGATCACTATCAAATATTAGTGGATTCTGCAAAACCTTAATATTCAACTTCCGTTTTGTTTCGCAAGGATGCGTCTTTTTTCTGAGATACGAAAATGGCTATTAAAATTGCATCTTCAGTACGTCCAAAACTCCCTTATGAGCACCCAAACGTAGAAATCTATCAACGCTTATTTAAGGAAAATATTATTCGACGATTAGTCAGAAAATCAGCTTATCGTCGCTATGATAAAACGATCACTCACTTTTTTAATGATGAAAATCAGTCACTTTTCTCTTTATGTGAAATGTTGACACAGTATGTCACTCAGGCTTTTCATCATTATCAAGTCTGGGGTTACTCCCATGCTTATTATCCCGGCAGTCCTGGACAACAAACCGCCAGAACAGATGCCCTTGAAGGAGTGAGTCGAGTTCTTCCTTTATTGGCGGCATGGATTGTCAGTAGCAAAAAAAGCACCTTAATGGGATTAAATCAGCAAGTATTTAATTTACCATTAATGATCAAACAAAGTTTTATTCATGGCACTGATCCGCTTCATAAAGGCTATTGGGGAAAACTTGAAAATTACGATCAAAGAATTTGTGAGGCAGCGGATTTAGCGCTCACTCTCTGGATAAGCCGTGAATGGGTTTGGGATACATTAACACCTGCTACACAACAACAAATTATTGTTTGGTTTGAACAAGTTAATCACTGTGAAATTGTTGATAATAATTGGCATTTTTTCCCTCTTACCGTCCAGTTTGTGATTAAAGCACTCACAGGAAAAGACACGATTACCCATTGGCGTTATGAACGATTAAAAGAATTTTATGTTGGTAATGGATGGTTTCGTGATGGTGCAAAAGGTAATTATGATTACTACAATGCGTGGGGTTTTTACTATTCACTGTATTGGTTAGCACAAATTGACCCTCAATTCGATACGGCATTTATTACTCAATCACTTAACACCTTTAATCAACATTACCTTTATTTTATGACCCCAAAAGGTATTCCTTTTTTTGGTCGTAGCGCCTGCTACCGCCTTGCGGTTTCTGTGCCATTATTAGCGGGTGTCGATTTACATTGCCCTTCAGTCAAAGTAGGCGAGGCAAAACGCGCCTTTGAAAGTAGCCTACGTTATTTTATTTCTCAAGGCGCATTAAAAAACGGTGCGCCAACTCAAGGCTTATTTAATCACGATCCCCGTTTAGTTGATAACTACAGCGGTCCTGCTAGTAGTTTTTGGTCATTACGTGCCGTCATTATCGCGCTTTATTGTGCCGATCGAATCAATTTATGGCAAACACCTTCACTTCCTTTACCCATAGAAAAAGATAACTTTCGTTTCGAAATTCCTGCAATTCAAGCTTTAGTAACTGGAGTGAAAGCAACGCAAGAGGTAACCATCATTTTTTGCGAAGATTATACGACTCAGCAAACCCCATTAACTCGCCGTTTAGAAAACCAAACCTTAGCACAAAAAGTCGCAGAAACCGTGATAGGACAGTCTAGACGACCGAAAAATAATTTATTACGCAAAGGGATCACCAGTTATAGCTCGAAAATGGCACATTTTTTCTAATCACCTTTCATTTGCTTTCAGTGCGAAGGGAATAAAAATGTGATTTAGATCTTTTACCTTTCTATTTCTTTCGTTTATTATAATTCGTAATTAAACGAAAGATGAGAGGCAAACATGTATCTGGTTTCTACCCGTAATATGCTCAATAAAGCACAGCGTGAAAATTATGCTGTGCCTGCTTTTAATATTCACAACTTGGAAACTATCCAAGTTGTGATGGAGACGGCTGCTGAAATGGCATCCCCCGTTATTTTAGCAGGTACACCAAGTACGTTTGCTTATGCAGGTAGTGATTATTTGATCTCTATTTGTCAGCAAGCCGCAGAACAATACCGAATTCCCGTTGCACTACATTTAGATCATCATGAAGACATTCCTGATATTTGCCATAAAGTCACTTCAGGCGTGCGATCAGCCATGATCGATGCCTCTCATTTTCATTTTGAAGAAAACATTCGTATCGTCAAAGAAGTTGTTAACTTCTGCCATCATTGGGATTGCACGGTAGAGGCTGAATTAGGTCGCCTTGGTGGACAGGAAGATGATCTTATCGTTGATGCTAAAGATGCCCTATTCACCGATCCTGATTCGGCAGTACAATTTATTAAAGCAACTGGCATTGATTCATTAGCTGTGGCGATCGGCACCGCACATGGCATGTATAAACATGAACCTCATCTTGATTTTGATCGTTTAGAAATTATCCGCCAAAAGACTGATATTCCGTTAGTTCTCCATGGTGCATCGGGGATCCCTGATGATGATGTGCGCCGTTGTATTGATTTAGGTATTTGCAAGGTCAATGTTGCAACTGAACTAAAAATTGCTTTTTCCAACGCGATTAAGCAGTACTTTTTAGATAACCCTGATGCAAGTGATCCTCGCCATTACCTTGTACCGGGCAAAGCCGCAATGAAAGCGGTGGTTGCAGATAAAATTCGTGTCTGTAAAAGTGATGGGAAACTGTGAAAACAAATAAAACTGTCGCCATTATTGGCGAATGTATGATAGAGCTTAGTGGCCAACCATTCTTACCACAACAACAGCGCTTTGGCGGTGATACGCTAAATACAGCACTGTACTTAGCGCGACTTATCCCTACATTACATCCGTACTATATGACAGGTTTAGGCTCTGATACTTACAGTACCTTAATGAAAAAAGCATGGGAAGAAGAAGGAATTAACTGCCAGTCTGTTATTACTATTCCTGAAAAACTTCCCGGCCTATATGCCATTGAAATTGATCCTTGCGGTGAGCGTAGTTTTCACTATTGGCGTAATGATGCGGCCGCACGTTATATTGCAACAGATAGCCGCTTTACAACACATCTCAATGCACTACCTAATAATAGTGTGATTTACCTCAGCGGAATTTCTCTTGCTATTTTAACGCCAAAAGGGAAAGAGTCTCTACTCACACAATTAATCCACCTTAAACAGCGTGGGATCACCTTAATTGTGGATTCAAATTATCGACCTCGTTTATGGGATTCAATACCTCATGCGCAAGAGTGGTTTGAAAAACTGTACAGACTTAGCGATATCGCTTTAGTTACGGGTGATGATGAAAAAATGCTTTGGCAACAACCCATTTTGACAGAACAAAGCATTGCACAACGCCTTCATCAATGGGGTAATCAAAACGTGATTGTTAAACTCGGTGCTCATGGTGCTTTCTGGTCTGATGGCATAGATACGGGCTATATCGCTCCAAAACCGATTGATTCTGTTGTTGATACTACCGCTGCGGGCGACTCGTTTAATGCTGGTTTTATTGCCGCTTGGCTACAAAACAATCACTTACCAACTTGCTGTTTATGGGGAAATACATTAGCTGGGCTCGTTATTCAACATCACGGCGCCATCATCCCTCATAAAGTCACCGATTCATTCTATACATTAATCAAGGATAACCATGACACAGTCAATTGTTGATACACTTTCCTCACTGAAAGTGATCCCCGTGATCCAAATTAATCGCGCTGAAGATGCAATCTGGCTGGGTGAAATTCTAACCCAAAATCAATTACCTGTTGCTGAAATCACTTTTCGTACACCTGTGGCAGCTAAAGCTATTAAGCTAATGCATGAGCATTTTCCTGAGCTTATTTTATGCGCGGGAACAGTATTAACGGCACAACAAGCAGATATGGCAAAAGAAGCAGGAGCAAGCTTCGTCATTTCTCCAGGTTATAACCCAAATACAGTTGATTATTGCCTGAATAATGGAATCGACATTGTGCCGGGAATTAACAATCCAAGCCAGATAGAAGTTGCCCTTGAAAGAGGCCTAACTTTAGTTAAATTCTTCCCAGCAGAAGCCTCTGGCGGTGTAAAAATGCTAAAAGCACTTGCGGCACCTTACGCACAAGTGCAATTTATGCCAACTGGTGGCATTAGCTTAAATAATGTCAATGATTATCTCGCTATTCCACAAGTGGTGGCATGTGGCGGTAGTTGGATTGCAACTACCAAAGCGATTGATAAACAAGATAAGCAAACCATTGTTAATCAGATTCAAAGTATCCATTCATTACTAAATATCAATAAAGGATAAATAAAATGAAACAGGTTGCCGTTTTATTAGCAGACGGGTTCGAAGAAGGTGAAGCCGTTGTTTTTATTGATATCATGCGCCGTCTTGATATTCATGTTGATGTGCTTTCTTGCATGGATACGTTAGTATTAAATACTTATTTTGAAACTAAAATCAGTGCGGATTTTCTATTAACAGAAAAGCTAACACACAATTATGACGCAATAATGATGCCTGGTGGTCCTAAAGGTACCGATCGTTTATGTGCTAACGAACAAGTTATTCAATTTATTAAACGCCATATTGCTGAAGATAAATACATTTGTGCGCTATGCTCTTCTGGGGCAAAAGTATTAGCTGCACATCATCTTCTTGAAGGCCGTAACTACAGTACAGGTGATAAATTGGCTGATAAATATGAAGATGGCAATTATCTTGATCAAGATGTCGTTGTCGATGGAAAATTTATCAGTGCAAAAGGATTAGGTGTAAGTTTTGAATTTGCATTTACTGTAGCTCGCCATTTATTAAGCGACAATACAGAAAAAGTAGACTGGCAAGCTAATCATATTTATTTCAAACACTGGCCGTTAGATTACCTAAAATAGCTAACTTAATTATTATTAACGATATAAAGGGGATTTACTCCCCTTTATATTTTCATTTTTAATAATGATAAATCAGTATACAAAAATTATTTTTGTTTAAATGCATGAGGCTCAGAGTAGTGCCACAATTTATCCCAATACTCTTTAATAAAGGTGCTAACAGCCTCTTCACCTTCAACAAGATAGTTAAATTCTGACAAATATCCTGGGTACATATTATCTGAACCAACAATATACAATTCATCATCGATAATAGTCACTTTTGCATGATTCCCTGGTGCTGGCGCAACTTTAGAATAAATACCACTCGCATTAACCAATGACCAGAACGGATGTCCAATATCACCTTTTTTAGGGGGATCTTCGCTCAGAGGTGCTTCTTTTAGTGTGGCTGTATAAGATGATTCATCTGCATCAGGCCATTTATAAGTTTTACCTTCCGTTTGTAGTGCTTTTGGTACTTTATCGGTAAAAAAGAATGGTGCAATTTTAATACGACGTAGTGCTGACTCACGAATTTTATCGGGATCAGAAATAACAGCATCGGTCTCAATATCATGTGTCAGATAATATTTAAATAATTCAAATGTTCTTTGTGCACCAGAGCCAAATGAATATTGATCGCCATTCGCGCCCGCAGCTGCATCTAATGGTGAAACAACAATTTCAACTTCTAATTCTGGATTTTTTAATAACGCTTCAATGATCCAATGGCAAACTGGGTGATCTTTCCATTTTTTCTTCCATGCGCTCACAACATCTTGCTGAGACATACGAATTTTTTTCTTCGCATTTTTTATAAGGTATTCCTTCATTTTTTCGGAACCTTTCTTATAATCAGTGCGCATATCAGCTCCTTCCCAATATTTTCCTACTGAAAAAATACGGTCAGTTTTAAAAAAGCCTTCATCCGGCGATTTAGCTAAGCTTTCTTCATTTATCTTTTTAATTTCTTTTAGAATACTTTTTTTCGTTAATGGATCGGCAATGTGATAACTTGCTTTTTTAGCAACCCATTTGTTTTTTTTACTATCAAAATATTCTTTTTTAATTAAATCCTTACCCGCATCCCACATATTATTTAAAAATAGCTGTGAATGAAGTGCAGACTCACCAATAACTTTAACTGAAACATCATGAACCGGTGGATAGCTTTTAAAAAGATCCATATTTAAATTATGACCACCAACAAAAGCTTCACTACCATCGACAGCAATAATCTTTGTATGATTCCATGTCATTCGTGTATCTAATTCAGAAATAAAATCTTCTGGTAGCACTTTTTTTTCTAAAGAAACTTTTAAGCCATCAATAATACGATAAAAGCGACCAATCCAAATATCTGGAATACATTCCCAATATTTCCCACGCTCTTTAATCAATTCAATAAGATCTTTTTTCAATGCCAGATATTCAGGTGTTCCACTAAAATAATATTTCACACCGTTTAATAAAACGGTTGGTGTTTGTGCAAATAAAAATCGAATTTGCGTACGTTCTTTACGTCCTTTCTTTTCAGAAAAAGATTTATCAATTGCAGTAAGAATAATTTTACGCCACTCCTCATCAGGAGCATTAAGCGATGAAATATCACAGCGATACAACATTTTATCTAAGATAGATGTAATAGCCTGTTCAAACTCAGCCTCACGTTCTATCGCTTTTGGCATAATTTCTTTACCAAATGGCATTCCCCATACATGAGGAGTATCAAAAATCTTCACATAATTATTTTCTGATGTTTCATTGAAGAAACCTTTTAATTCTGTTTTTAATCCATCAATAAGTTTCATAATATTCCTTTATTTTATATACAGGACAACTATATTATTTAAATAAAAATTTAAATAATTAGATTTTCAATTAAGATAGATAAAATACTTTCATTCCTATAAAAACATTTTTATCAGACATATGAAAACTTGATATAATTTCAAATATTTCTACATAACACTCACTCTCTTTTATCATTAAAAAAACCAACACCTTATATTTTAGGCATTATTAATAATAAAGAAATTATTATTAATAATAGTAATTTAATAATAAACAACTGTTGTTATCAAACTATAAAAATAATTAAATATATATTTATTGGCCTATAAATGACTCCTTATAAATTATTATTTGTTAGCTTAACCTCTTTTATAATTAATATTTAACAGATATAGCTGTATTATTTTTATCAGGAGAAAATATGAGTTTTGCAAATAGAGTTAAATCAAGAAGAGATACCTTAGGGCTTACTAAGACTGACATTACCCAAAGTACCCCCTAATAATAACTAACTCTGTTATTGGGGGAGTTATATCAAAAACAGTTTTATCTGTTTAATGCTTTCGTTATAGATTTTAAGATAAATAATCTTGAATCTTATTATTGTTTAGGCTGTGCCTTCACGTATTTTTTCTTCTGTTTGATAATAATGCCTATGAACACAAAATAGCTAAATATCATGTAATATACTGTCATTATCCTCTATATCCCATCAAGTATCATTATCGGCATACGCATAGTTATCACTCTCTTCAATGTTTTTTCATTACTAATTAATGTCTGACCAATTAGATCCAAAGTGATTTAGCTCATATCTCTTCATGACTTAACTTACATTCTTGTTTCTCCATCCTTAATTACTAACTTAATAAAACTAAAAAAAAGGTTATAATATACAGAGTAAATTATTAAACATATGTTCTATGTACAAATACTGAGTAACGGTGTTCTTTACAACCCATAACAGAATAAAATAAAAAGTTAATCAATAAAGACTATATTATAATTTAAAATTAAAATGATAATAGAAATATAAAACCAATAAAGTATTTACTCATTTTTATTGTTACATTTTATTTTTTAGAGATACCTCTTAAATTCATTAAGATAAATTGATTTATTTAAAATTATTTAATATAAACAACCATACCTTAAGTTAAATTTCTTGGTAGTGAATTTACTTATTATGACCACTCTCAAGAGATCCTTTATTCGTTTTAATACAAGGATTTTATTATGTCAGATAGTTTTCAAAATGAAGTTCCTAAAGCGCGGGTAAATATAAAACTCGACTTACACACAGGTGGTGCACAGAAAAAAGTTGAATTACCTTTAAAACTATTGGCCATTGGTGACTACAGTAACGGAAAAGATAAACGTGTTCTTTCAGAAAGAGAGAAGGTCAATATTAATAAAAATAATTTCAATAGTGTTCTTACTGAATTTTCCCCATCGATCAGTCTTACCGTAAAAAATACATTAACGAATGATGGCAACGAAGAAAATATTAATCTGTCATTTAAAGAAATGGCTGATTTTGAGCCAGAACAAGTTGCTCGCCAAATACCGCAACTTCGCGCCATGCTAGCAATGCGTAATCTCTTGCGTGACTTGAAATCTAACCTCCTCGATAACATCACTTTTCGCCGTGAACTCGAAAATATCCTTAAAGATCCTGCATTAAGTGATGAATTACGCGAAGAACTCTCTCAACTCGCTCCGAAAAAAGATTAATTGGGTTTTATCATTACAGGATTATGCTTATGTCAGTGAATAGCGAAAGTATTTCAAAGAGTACAACAACTGTACTTGATGAACCGACCAATAGCGGTGTTTACGCCTCTCTCTTTGAGAAAATCAATCTCACACCCGTTTCTCAGGTGAGCGATATTAATATCTTCCAAGACAATAGTGCTCTGGCTGATACAACTGCAAATGAACGCGTTACAGTTGCGGTTCAAGTTTTTCTCGATCGGTTGAAATCTTCAGGCCAAAAGGTTGAACGTTTAGATAGAAATCTACTCGATCACCATATTGCAGATTTAGATAGACAAATTAGCGAACAACTTGATGAAGTCATGCATCATGCTGATTTCCAAAAAATAGAATCAGCATGGCGTGGACTAAAATTCTTAGTGGATCGCACTGATTTTCGCCAAAATGTGAAAATCGAATTACTCGATGTAACTAAAGACGATTTACGCCAAGATTTTGAAGATTGCCCTGAAACTATTCAAAGTGGTCTTTATCACCATACTTATATCGAAGAGTATGATACTCCTGGTGGTGAACCTATTGCAGCCATTGTCTCTAATTATGAGTTTGATCGTAGCCCACAAGATATTGCGTTATTACGTAATATTGCAAAAATTTCAGCGTCCGCACATATGCCATTTGTTGGCTCTGTTGGCCCTGCATTTTTTGGTAAAGACTCTATGGAAGAAGTCGCCGCCATAAAAGATATCAGCAACTATTTTGACCGTGCTGAATACATCAAATGGAAATCTTTCCGCGACTCTGACGATGCCCGCTATATTGGCTTAACAATGCCTCGTGTTTTAGGTCGCCTTCCTTATGGCCCAGATACCGTTCCTGTACGTAGTTTTAATTATATTGAAGAAGTAAAAGGCCCAGATCATGAGAAATATTTGTGGACAAATGCAACCTTTGCTTTTGCCGCCAATATGGTGAAAAGCTTCATTAATAACGGTTGGTGTGTTCAAATTCGAGGCCCTCAGGCTGGCGGAGCGGTAAAAGATTTACCTATTCATCTTTATGATTTAGGAACAGGAAGTCAGGTAAAAATTCCATCTGAAGTGATGATCCCTGAAACACGAGAATTTGAGTTTGCTAACCTCGGTTTTATTCCATTGTCTTACTACAAAAACCGCGATTATTCTTGTTTCTTCTCTGCAAATTCTGCGCAGAAACCCGCGATTTATGATACCGCTGATGCAACGGCAAACAGTCGTATCAATGCGCGTTTACCTTATATTTTTCTCCTTTCACGCATCGCACATTATCTGAAATTAATTCAGCGTGAAAATATTGGTACCACGAAAGATCGTCGCTTATTAGAACTCGAATTAAATAATTGGGTTCGTAGCTTAGTCACTGAAATGACTGACCCAAGTGATGATTTACAAGCTTCTCACCCACTTCGTGATGCCAAAGTCGTTGTAGAAGATATTGAAGATAATCCAGGATTTTTCAGAGTGAAACTGTATGCCGTTCCTCACTTCCAAGTAGAAGGAATGGATGTAGATCTCTCGTTAGTATCTCAAATGCCAAAAGCGAAAGCATAAGGTGAAGCACGGATGAAAATATACCGCCCCCTCTGGAGTGATGGGGCCTTTTTGGCTCCTCAGCAATTTCAACAACAAGCAAGATGGGATAGCTATCTCATTAGCACTATCGCCAATATGACGATAGCATCAACATGGGGCGTGATTTGTGCTGAATTTGATGAAAGTGCTTTAACTATTTCACGCCTTAGCGCACAAAAATTAATTGTGCGTTTTCCTGATGGAACTCTGATCGATACGACACTTGCTGATAATTTACCGCCAGTCAATGAACTCAGCCATTACTCTCAACATCAAACACTTGATATCGTTCTTGCCTTACCTTTATTGCAAGCTAATGGTGGCAATCTTATGCAAGAAGGTCGCTCTGATAGACCGCAACAATTCTATCAGGAGTGGATGAAAGTCCAAGATTTAATTGGTCAAGAACAAACGGATATTGCCGTATTACGCCACAGTATTACTTTACGCTATGCTCATGAAGAAAACAGCGCCTATATGACTTGCCCTGTTGCTCGGTTAATTCGTAACACTCAAGGCGCATGGGAACTCGATCAACACTTTATTCCCCCGTTGCTCAGTTGTAATGCAAGCGTTGAATTAACTACATTATTTTCAGAGTTTATGCATCGTTTAGTAGCGAAACGTCGTCGCTTAATGACGATGCGCCGCGAAAATAATGAGCAAATGGCTGATTTTGCTGTTGCTGATGTGTCACTCTTTTGGCTACTAAATGCAATTAACAGTGCGGAACCTGTATTAAGTGAATTACTATCATCAATGGGGCGTCACCCGGAGCTTCTTTATCGTGAATTAGTGCGTTTAGCGGGGGCGCTACTGACATTTTCACTTGATCATGAAAATGGCGATATTCCACTTTATCAACATTCATCCCCTGAACAGGTTTTTCCACCGTTATTTAATTTACTTAACACTTTATTAGAAGCAAGCTTACCTTCCCGGGTAATTAGTATTGCTCTTGATAAAGAAGGGCCATTCTGGCGTGGTGAGTTGCATGATCCTCGCCTACGCGAAGATGCAGATTTCTATCTTTCAGTACGTTCTGCATTACCTGCTCACTTGTTGATCACTCAATTTCCATTGCTTTGTAAAGCAGGTAGTAATGACGATGTTGCCAGTGTCGTTAACGTGGCACTTAACGGTATTCCATTACAACCATTAACGCATGTTCCTGCCGCTATCCCTCTACGTTTAGAAAACCACTATTTTGCTCTTGAACTCAATAATTCAGCGGGCCAAGCCATGCTGTCTTCAGGTCATTGCGCCTTTTATGTACCAGGAACATTAGGTGAAATTCAACTCGAACTTTTTGCGGTACTTCGCTCATGATGACTCATTCAAGAACAATTAAAAATAACCTGATTGATAGCCTTTTTGCTGATACTTGGTTAATGGTATGTCAGTTACGCCAAGGCGCCGAAATCTCTGATGGCAAAACGTTTTATCGACGCGTTTGCGAACATATTGACAAAACACGCCAAAATCTTACTGAAAAAGGTTACTCACCATCCGCCATTGAAAACATGCTCTACGCACAATGTGCTTTAATTGATGAAAGCGTGATGAATAGAACCACTCGTGATGATGGTTACTTACAGTGGATACAATCTCCATTACAAGCCAAATATTTCAATACGTTAGAAGCTGGAGATAAACTTTGGGATAGATTGCGTAATCTATTAAATGAACCTGCACCAAATCATGATGTGCTTATCTGTTTTCATCGTGTTATTACGCTTGGTTTTGTCGGCAAATATCGCCAAACCGATGCTCCAGAGCGAGAGCAAATAATTGAGTTACTTAATACCCAACTTCCCACTTATGCCCTATCAAGTGATTTACCTTTAGTAATGAAACCCAAAAACCGAATGAATCGTCGCCACCTATATTGGTTAGGGTGGTTAGGCGGATTTATCGTGATTGCAGCATTGTGGTGGGGCTTTTCTGTGTCATTAGAACATTTACTTCAACAATGGGTAATTCAAGGATAGTGATGCAAAAAAATATAATAAAACAGTGTGTTACATTGTTTTCAGCAAGCTTACTATTATGGTTAATTTGGGGATTTTGGTCTTTTGGTAAAGAGCTCTCTTTTTTCCTGACGGCATTTATTTGTATCGTCACACTCTCTTTATGTATTTGGTTTCTCCGACAACAAAAAAGCATACCTTATCTTAAAGATACTCAAACAAACCAACTTCCTCCTGAAAATTACCAAGGTGATGTTGTTATTGTTTGTGGTCAATCACTAGCTCTTTTTGAAGAAAATCAAACTTATCGAGAAACAGCTAAAGGCTGGTATATCTGTGCGTCATCACCAATTGATTTGATTAACATTACTCAGCATATTAGTGATGTTTCTCCTACTCAATTTAACCGTTTATCACTGTTATATTCTCTCTTACCGGAACAACTATCACACATAGATGAAGTTACCCAAGAGACACTAAATTGGCGTAGAGCTATTAATGAATGTAATAAGAAAGCGGGTAAATCACTGCCATTTTGGGTGACTCTCTATCTTAATTCACCCATTGATTATCTAAACTCACATCTTGATGACACTACACCATGGATCATTCATTTAAAAGATCAGCAAGAATTACTCGTTGTTTTTGATAACTTAGCAACACAGCCTATTTCAAAATGGTTATCACGAAACACTAAGCACGTTGAACATCAACTCACTATGGCACTCTGGATTGATCAATTACTTGCTTGGTTAAAAAATACGTTTATTCCCCTGCTTACAGTTGCTCAATCTGGTGCTCCAAGCCTTATTCCTGTAGCTTGGGCAATACAATTCACTACTGTATCCACTGTTTCAAATAGCTGCTGGGCTCAGTTTATTCATCATAAAACTACATTATTCCCATCTATTACTAAAGCACCCAATCAAAGTGAAGAATTGCCATTACCTGATCTCCTGATTAATAAATTCACCCACGATGTCAACTTACTGCAAATAGAAACCACCTTTGGTGTTGTTGGCATGATCTGTGGATTATTTCTTATTGGAGCAATATCAGGAAGTTATCATCATAACAAACAGCTAATTTATGATATAGGTAATGATATTCATCACTTTAAAAGTCTTACCGATGAAAACTTAGAGCCTAAAAAAGTAGCTTATAAACAGTTACTTTCAGATGCAGCTTTTCTCTCCCATTGGCAACGAGAAGGTATTCCTGCTCGCTACTCTTTAGCGTTATACCAAGGTAATAATATACTGCCTTACTTGCATGCTTTACTCAGTTCATGGTCCCCACCACTACCACCAGCTCCCATTATCGTACAAGAAGTCCCTGAAATGGTGACTTTAGATAGCCTTACTCTCTTTGCTTCTGGTCAATATGAATTAAAAAATGAAGCCACCAAAGTCCTTGTTGATGCACTTATCAATATCAAAGCGAAGCCGGGTTGGTTAATTGTCATTTCAGGATATACCGACAATACCGGTAACTCTGATTTAAACCAAAAACTCTCGCTCAAAAGAGCTGAAGCTGTACGCGACTGGATGATCAAAACTAGTGATATCGCACCATCTTGCTTTGCAGTGCAAGGATATGGTCAACATCAACCTGTTGCAGATAACTCAACACTCGACGGGCGTGCCCGTAATCGTCGAGTTGAAATTCGCCTGATACCTCAAGCCGATGCTTGTCAGGTATTAGCTGATGACCTTACGCCACTGAAGGATGGTGGCAACTAAACCTTAGAAAGGAGATGTAATTATGGCTATTCCTGTATACCTCTGGTTAAAAGATGACGGTAATGCGGATATCAAAGGCTCTGTGAATGTTCAAGATCGTGAAGGCAGTATTGAAGTCGTCGCTCAAGATCACAACTTGTACATTCCAACAGATAACAATACTGGCAAATTAACCGGTACACGTATCCATACTCCATTTATCTTCGTTAAAGAAATCGATGCCTCTAGCCCGTATTTGTACAAGGCAGTTACAACGGGACAAACCTTGAAAAAGGCAGAATTTAAGTGGTATCGCATCGATGACGCAGGTCAAGAAGTTGAATATTTCAACACCACACTTGAAAACGTCAAAGTCGTAAAAGTGGCTCCTAAGATGCACAACATCAAAGATCCAACCAAAGAGAAACACAATCACCTTGAAGAAGTTGAATTGCGTTACGAAAAAATCACTTGGACTTACAAAGACGGAAATATCATTCATTCAGATTCATGGAATGAACGCGCTACTGCGTAACACTAAAAAAACAGGCGGTTAACCGCCTGTTTTTAAAAACATTTAAATTAAAACACCATTACCTAATTACACCCTAAATAATTCAAAGCACGACGAGCAATACTCTGAATAGCTCAAAGTACGTCTAAATAGTTCAAAGCACGACGAGTAATACTCTAAATAGTTCAAGGTGTAGCTAGGCGACAAATGAATGAGTCACTAGGAGCATAGATAAGTATGTGACTAGTGCGAGTGAGTGCAGTCAACAACGCTACAACTTGAAATATGACGAGTAACGCTACAACTCGAAATATGACGAGTAAGAAATGACCTTATGAGCCTCGGTCTATGGCTAAGGGCGGTAGCGTACCTAAACCCCCTCAATAGGAACTTCAATACTGGGAAAAAATATGGAAAATCAATCTGTCATGCTATTACGTCGCTTAAATCCTTATTGTGCAAAAGCGCTGGAAGCTGCGGCCTCATTATGCCAAACCCGTGCCCATGCAGAAGTGACTATTGAACACTGGTTATTAAAAATTCTCGAACTCGGTGAAAGTGACATTACTGTATTAGCCCGTCGTTATGAATGGGATTTAACGGCACTTTGGCAAAGCTTACTTGATGCAATTGATAAATTACCTCGCTCTATACATAGCCGACCTCAATTATCCAAGCCCTTACTAGAATTAATCAAAAATGCTTGGGTTATTGCATCTCTTGATGAAGATATAGAACACATTCGCAGTGTACATCTCTTACATTCCATGACAAAACAGCCAGCATTAATTCAACTTGATGCACTCTGGCCTTTAATGACATTGGGGGAGACACAACTACAACGATTAAGACCTCTACTTGATGCTCAATCTGATGAAAGGCCAGAAATTCAGCAATTGGCTTCTTATAATCATTTACCTAAAGCCCCGCTTGCGCCAAATAATGAAGCCACCACAACATCTTCAACAGCAGATAGTGCCATTATTGGCGATACATTAAGTGATGCCCTTCTTGCTGTCTTAAATAAATTCACTCTTGATATAACAGAAAAAGCGCGCCTTGGTGAAATTGATCCCGTATTTGGTCGAGATGACGAAATTCGCCAAATGGTTGATATTCTCTCTCGTCGGCGTAAAAACAACCCTATTCTTGTTGGTGAACCGGGTGTCGGTAAAACCGCACTGGTTGAAGGATTAGCATTACGTATTGCTGAAAAAAATGTCCCTATCAGCTTACAAACCACCTCATTACGCACCCTCGATTTAGGTTTATTACAAGCAGGAGCTGGCGTAAAAGGTGAATTTGAGCAACGACTAAAAAATGTTATTGATGCCGTTCAACAATCACCCACGCCAATACTGCTTTTTATCGATGAAGCTCATACCATTATTGGTGCAGGTAACCAAGCCGGTGGTGCCGATGCCGCTAATTTATTAAAACCAGCATTAGCACGTGGTGAATTACGTACCATCGCAGCAACCACTTGGTCAGAATACAAACAATATTTTGAACGTGATGCGGCATTAGAACGTCGTTTCCAAATCGTAAAAGTTGACGAGCCGGATGATGAAAAAGCTTTTTTAATGTTACGAGGACTTAAATCCCGTTATGCTAAATATCATGGTGTACATATTACCGATGATGCAGTAAAAGCAGCCGTCACCTTATCTCGCCGTTATTTAACTGGTCGCCAACTTCCTGATAAAGCCGTTGATTTACTTGATACTGCCAGTGCGCGTATTCGGATGAGTTTAGATACCTTACCTGAAGAACTCACTCGCATTAAAGCCAAGCGTCATGCACTCGAACTAGAACAAAAAGCGATTTTTGATGATATCACTATTGGTAATTTAGCGAATCAAATCAAACTACCCGATTTATCTACTCAAGATGCCCAGCTTGCTATTCAACTCGAAACATTAAAACAACGATTTGAACAAGAAAAAAAGATTATCTATGAGTTAATTGAAAGTCGTCGAGATCCTGAAAATGCAGAGCTTTCAGCACAACTTCAGCAACAACTTATTCAGTTACAACAAGACGCTCCATTATTAAATCCCGATGTTGATGTTCGTACTGTAGCAACTGTTATTGCTGATTGGACTGGCGTTCCGCTTTCAAGCCTACTTAAAGATGAACAAATTGGCCTGTTGGAGCTAGAAAGTAACTTATCAAAATATGTCGTTGGTCAAGACAGTGCCTTACTCGCGTTAGCCCAACGTTTACGTGCATCCAGAACAGGATTAGTGTCTGAAAATGGCCCTCATGGCGTATTTTTATTAGTGGGTCCAAGTGGTGTCGGTAAAACAGAAACTGCGCTTGCGTTAGCCGAATGCTTATTTGGTGGTCAAAAGTCTTTAATCACTATCAATATGTCTGAATATCAGGAAGCACATACTGTCAGCCAATTAAAAGGCTCACCTCCAGGTTATGTTGGATACGGTCAAGGTGGTGTATTAACTGAAGCCGTAAGAAAACGCCCTTATAGCATTGTGTTATTAGATGAAGTTGAAAAAGCCCATCGTGATGTTCTCAATCTTTTCTATCAAGTATTTGATAGAGGCTTTATGCGTGATGGTGAGGGGCGAGAAATTGATTTTCGAAATACCGTTATTTTAATGACTGCAAATTTAGGCAGTGATTATTTAATGCAACAACTGGAAGAGTCACCATTAAGTACCGATAGCGATTTACAAGAAACACTTCGCCCTATTTTACGTGATCATTTTCAACCCGCATTATTGGCTCGATTCCAAACATTAATTTACCGTCCTCTTGATGCAACAGCACTACGTATTATTGTTGAGATGAAATTAAAAAATGTGATCAAGCGACTTTACACTCACTATCGATTAACGGGAATTGTTGAAGAAACCCTCTACGACACCATTGTAGATGCCTGTTTATTACCAGACACCGGTGCACGAAATATCGATAGTCTGCTTAATCAACAAATACTCCCTATTCTTAGCCAACAACTTCTTTTACGCCAAGCCAATGCAGAGAAATCACAGTATGTCATTTTGGGCTATAACGATGAAGATGGAATAACGCTGAGCTTTAGTGATGAGTTGCAGCATTAATTAATGCAAATCATTAAGGAATAGGAAAATCTAAGTATGCCCACAAAATTAACCCGCAAAAAACTCGTGTTTGTTGGGATAATCCTTGCTCTTATCGCGATCTATTTACTCTTTATCCGACAACCAAAAATGGAATATCTCGCAGGGAATTTACACGGTTTTAACCATGTCAAAGGCACTGCGGTGAATTGGTTTAAAGTTAATGGTTATTATGGGCAAGGTGCGGCAGGAACTTGTTGCATTATGGTGCCGAGAAAATGGACACCTAATCAAACCGTTTTAGTGGAATGGGAAGTCGATCCCGATGCATACCCTACAGATATACCCGGTATAGCCGATCCTAACTTTAGGGCTTATATGGACAAACACAAAGCCAATTATCGCCATTACAGTAAAGTCGTTGACATTCCCGAGTATGACGAGCCTTGCAGTATGGATGTCCATTTTCTCCCTTGTCAGGAAGTAAAAATTACTCTTTCTTGTCATGCGACTAATCACCCTGACTATCCCATTAAAGAGCCTAGCTTTATGGAGGAGCCTGCAGTATGCTCGAAAAATTAACCCGTAAAAAAGTTATTGTCGTTGGGGCTATTCTGGCCATTATCGTCGTGAGCTCACTGCTTTTCCCCCCAAAAAAACCACAAGATGACTACCTAGCCGGAAATTTACACGGCTTTAACCATGTCAAAGGCACCTCCGTTAACTGGTTTAAAGTCAATGGCTATTATGGCAAAGGCGGGGGCGGAACCTGTTGCATTGTTGTGCCCGCCAAGTGGACACCGAATCAATGGGTCAACGTGGAATGGGAAGTCGATCCTGATGCTTATTCAGGTAATATTCCTGAGTTTAATGATCCTACTTACGATGACTACATGAAACAACATAGGGCTAATTATCGTCGTTATAGCAAAATGGTAGAAATCCCCGAATATGATGACCCTTGTGATGTCAAAGTGCATTTTCTTCCCTGCCAAGAAGTTCGGATCACCTTGTCTTGTAAATCATGGGGGCACCCTGACTACCCTGTCAATGAACCTGATGATATGGAGGAGCCTGCAGTATGCTCGAAAAATTAACCCGTAAAAAAGTTATTGTCGTTGGGGCTATTCTGGCCATTATCGTCGTGAGCTCACTGCTTTTCCCCCCAAAAAAACCACAAGATGACTACCTAGCCGGAAATTTACACGGCTTTAACCATGTCAAAGGCACCTCCGTTAACTGGTTTAAAGTCAATGGCTATTATGGCAAAGGCGGGGGCGGAACCTGTTGCATTGTTGTGCCCGCCAAGTGGACGCCGAATCAATGGGTCAACGTGGAATGGGAAGTCGATCCTGATGCTTACCCCGGTGATATTCCTGAGTTTAATGATCCTACTTACGATGACTATATGAGGTTACATGAAGCCAATTATCGTCGTTATAGCAAAATGGTAGAAATCCCTGAATATGACGACCCCTGTGATGTCAAAGTGCATTTTCTTCCCTGCCAAGAAGTTCGGATCACCTTGTCTTGTTATTCTCCGGGGCATCCTAATTATCCTATTTCGGTTCCAACAAAAATGGAGGAGCCAGAAATATGTCCAAGCAAGTAAACTCCATCTTTATTGAAACGATAGAAACCGAAGCCACTAAAGCTATTTCAACCATAAGATCCCAAGGTGATCCTTGTTGGGCTCCACCTCTATTTCCTAAAAAAGGACGCCTAGCGCTCACAAAAGAACAAATCAGTACTAATCATGAAAAACTAACGAATAAAGAAATAGAATATTATCAAAACGCTAAAAAACAAAAAAAAGCACTATGTTGTAAAACTTTACACGTAAGTTTGTTTTTTGATGGCACAAATAATAACAATTATAATGATACTGAAGCATCAATTCCGCCTCATCCCTCTAATGTTGCTAAGCTTTATCATGCCTCTTCTCCTGAAAAGAATGAAGTTAAGAATCAAGGTTTTTATAGTTATTATATTTCTGGTGTTGGTACCCCTTTCCCAGATATTGGTACAGATGAGTATTATTCCGATGGGTTAATTTTTGCAACCGGTGGTGAAGCCAGAATAAGTTGGGGATTAATTCAAGTTTGTGATGCCATTTATCATGCAGTAACAGGTGATGGGCTCTCTTTATCAGATAAACGAGCCTTACTTAAAGAAATGAGTACAGATTTAAATTTTGAATCAATGACAAATACCGATCTAGACTCTACTGATGCTTTTTATGGCACTGCAGGAGCTGCTACTATGGGGATCTTAGGGTTAATCGTTGGATCCGCATACAGTAAATTCAATAAAACCTATAATCCCGTCAAACCGTTAAACGATTTTCTTAAGCCTTTAAAATGGAAAATATCTAAAGTAAAACCGCATATTGTCGCTTTAAAAATCTATGCTTATGGATTTTCTCGAGGTGCAGCAGAAGCACGCACTTTTGTTTACTGGCTTAATCAATTTTTAAATTATCATTTTGAAGAATTACCCCACGCATGGAAAAAACCGTGTCCTTTGGGAACCATTTATAGTTTACCTGTTTCCGTTGAATTTTTAGGTTTATTTGACACTGTTGCCGCAGTGGGATTAGCTAATGTTGTCCCTGGCGCTACAGGGCATAATGGTTGGGCAAGTGGTACACAGCAGTTGCCAAAGTCATCACTTGTCAAAAATATTTGCCATCTTGTTGCTGCCCATGAACAAAGACAATGTTTTACTGTTGACTCAATTCGGACACCCGAAGGTCATTATCCCCCTAATTCTGTTGAAGTTATTTACCCAGGAGTACACTCTGATATTGGTGGAGGTTATCCAGCCGGCGACCAAGGTAAAGCAAGAAACCAGCATAAAGAATTATTATCACAAATTACATTACATGATATGTATGCAGCAGCAATCGATGCTGGAGCACCATTACTTTTTTCCTCAAAGAGTATTGATCTAGTTCCTAACATAAAAAAAGAATATTCTTTTTTAGTTATGGGTGATGAGTTATTCGATGAATTTGCAATATCAGAAGATTTAGTAGATAAATTTAACTCTTGGCGAACCTATACTCTACCTGAACAATCTGCCTTATCACATAATACGACTGATAATACCTCATGTTTTATGCCTCCGCGTTTTGCGGCGAGTACTTTAGAATATGCGATGGAAATTCAGCTTATTTTAATCACAGCGTGGAGAATTGGTCGCTATGGTACAGAACAAAGTGACGAAATTAATTTAACGCATCAATCATTTTTTAAAAATGCACCACAACATTCTGATATTTTAGCTCAACCTTATGAAGCTGAATTTTCAAAACAAGCAACTACCACATTAGCATTAGAATATGAGAAAAAAATACAGGATATTGCTGAAAAAGCATCAATAAGAAACGAGGAAAAAAAAGAAATAACCGACCTTTCCAATTGGAAACCAAGCGATAAAAATATGGGACTACCACTTTTTGATGCAACAAATGCCAGAGGGCAATTATGGGAGGCATCTTTAGAATTTAAATTTGAACTAGAAGATTTAAAAGGAATATCCAGACCTACACCACTAATAAAAATAAACCAAAAATCAAAAATAGAATGTCAACAAGAAGCACAATGGTTTAAAAAAGTACATGGTGAAGGATCATCAATATATCAAACACAATTAGAAAACTGTAAAAATAATCCTGAAGTTACTTTTCCACCTGATGTTATATCAAAAGCAAATTTACTAAAAGCATTTCAATCTGCTGATAAGCTTGTTTACATAGCTACAACTCAAGATGAAAGGCAAGAGTATTTAAGTTTAAAAGCTATGAGCAGTACCATATTTAAAAAAATAATGTCTTTATCGATGAGAAAAATAACTCAAGATATAGACCTTAAAAATGTTATTAGTTTACTTGATGATCAAATACATGATTCTCGTGCATGGTTTATGCACTCAGAGAGTGGACTTCGAGAGCCTTTTAGTAGTTACTTTTTATCAAGAATGATCTACTTTGGCCATAGATCAAATAAATCTATGCAATTAATTATGCAACCTGAAGAAACATCTAATTATTTAGATACAATAAAATTACTAGGCATAGCATATAAACCTTTATACGGAATTATATTTTTAGATTTATCGACAGGAAAAGAAATTCCTATAGATATGGCTCAACTTCCCCCTCCAACATATTATTTAGCTGATCAAATATCAGAGCTTATTAAGAAACAAAAAAAAGAAGAATTAAATAATACTATGCAAGATTTACAAGTAATCATTGAAAAATAATATCTACAATTATTAAACGTTATTATATCAATTAAAACTCTTTCAAAAGGATAAACATAGAAAGTTTGTTCATAATAAACAGACGGGATATGTTTATATAACTCAGCTATGAACTTGAAAAAAACAGCTCAGACTCTACTTAATGGACAAAATCGCTATCATCTTAATGTACAAGGTTGTGATATTTTATTTGATGTAGAACACTTCACCGGACGCGAAGCAATAAGTGATACCTATCATTATCAAATAATGTTTACCTGCCAAGCTCAAGATTTACAGCCACAACAACTATTGCGTCGTAGTGCAACCCTATCCTTTACACCGCCAATTAACAGTATTACCGATTTGGCAACGCAAGAGCCTATCACCAAGCAAGTCCACGGTGTTGTCACCCAATTTCGGCGTTTATCTGGATCTGTGGATGAAGCGCGTTATCAACTCGTGATTGAGCCTGTCTTTGCATTATTACGCCATCAAATCCGTACACATCGTTTCTTCCTCAACCAGTCGGTGCCCGATGTTGTCAGCCAAATTTTACGTGAGCATAATTTCAAAGATTGGGAGTTTGAATTTACACTTAAAAATGAATATCCCAAGCGTGAGCAAATCAACCAATACAATGAAAGTGATCGCCAATTTATAGAACGACTATTAAGTGAAGTCGGTATTTTTTATTCGTTCTATTTACAAGACCAAACACAAACCGAAGTGATCCGTTTTGCTGATCGCCAAAGTGCTTATACCTTTGATAAAACTCTGCCTTTAAACAGCCCATCAGGTATGAATGATAATCACCAAGAAAGCGTATGGGGATTATCATTACATCATCAAGTGGTTGAACAAAATGTATTCACCAAAGACTATAACCACCGCCAATCACAAGACACCTTGATTTCAGCAGTAACGGATATGACCCGTGGTGAAGGGGATGATATTCATTATGGTGAAGTTTATCATTACCAAGCAAGACACCTTACTCGTGGTGATAAAATCACACCAGAAGCCGAAACCGCAAACTTTTGGGCACGGCTTGATCATGAACGTTTTCTAACTCGTCAAACGCGCTTAAAAGGCGAAAGTAATGCGGATTTTTTATCACCGCTACAAGTGCTTTCCATCACTGACAGCACAATACCTTCATCGTTGCCGTCTGTGTTTCAGTCACCGATTTTAATTACCCGCGTACGCTTTAGTGGTGGTCGAGAAAAAGCACTACAAGTACGATTTAATGCTATTCCTTATAGTGAAACACTTTGTTGGCGCCCTATTGTTAAACCCCGCCCCATGATTACAGGCACACTGACTGCACGTATTACTAGTGCTAAAGATAACGATATTTACGCACACCAAAATGAAGACGGCTTTTATTGGGTAAAATTTGATGCCGATCGTGATGAAAAACCGATGGGCTATGAAAGTATGCCAGTACGTTTGGCAAAACCTTATGCCGGCGATACCTATGGGATACATTTTCCGTTAATTCAAGGCACAGAAGTGGCTATCGCCTTTCATGAAGGCGATCCTGATAGACCTTATATCGCCCATGCATTACATGATTCACGCCATCCCGATCATGTAACGGATAGAAATAACACTCGTAATGTTATTCGTACTCCGGCTAATAATAAGCTACGTATGGAAGATAAACGCGGGCAAGAACATATCAAAATCAGCACTGAATACGGGGGCAAATCTCAGTTAAACTTAGGGCATATTGTTGATGCCAATCGTGATAAACGTGGCGAAGGCTTTGAATTACGCACTGATAGTTGGGGAGCAATAAGAGCGGGTAAAGGATTATTTATTAGTGCAGATAATCAAACCAAAGCCGGTGGTGAAGTGCTGGCAATGGAACCTGCAATATCGTTAATAAAAGGTGCAATAAGTCAACTAGATGATTGCAGAGAAATTACTCAAGCACACCACAATCTCCAACCAGAAAAAGAAGAGTTAGATAATCTTTTAAAAAATACAGATAAACTAGCATCCCCTTCTATTCTAATGCATGCACCAGAAGGAATAGGCATTGTTACCAATGAAACATTACTTATGCAAAGTGTTGAAGCACTCTATGCTCAAACGAAAGGTGAAATGCACTTATCTAGTACAGAGAATATAGCTGTCAATGCTTATAAAAAAATTTCGATGCTATCTCAAAAAGAAGGAATACGCATTGTCTCAGGAAAAGGGCCTTTTGAATTAGAATCGCATGGCGATATCTTTGAAGCGACAGCACTTAAAGATATTACCGTTCAATCAACTCAAGGTCATATTCAATTAACTGCTAAAAATGGAATTACTTTAGGTTGTGGCGGTGGATATATAAAAATAATGCCTGATGGGCAAATTGAAATCCACTCACCAAGCCGATTAAGTCTAAAAGGACAACACATTTGGAGTGAGCCGGCGAGTGAAGATTTTCCATTGCCTGACCTTCCTCAATCTGTTTGTAAAGAGTGTTTAAAGAAAGCACAAGAAAATGCTATGGGAGTCGCCATTCGTGAATAATACATTGCAAGCCCCCTCAAAAGAAATAACAACGCAGTGGATAAATCAATTAAAATTGATCTCAGAAAAAACGCATCTAGATTATATTGATATTATTATTGATCAAGCAGGGATAGAGAACCCTATTGTTCCAGCGTTAATAAAAATGGATAATGACATTAGATGGTTTTCTCTTTTCACTAATATGCCAGAAGAAGGTTTTTTGGAACAAGCCCCCCTGCTTATTCGTATTGAGTGGAATAAAAGTACACACTTAATTTTGTTAGAAGCGTTGTTTGAATTACTTTATTCAGAGCCTAGATTATTAATAACATCATCCCCTCTTTCATTTAATATGTTATCTACTTTTTTACTTTCTCTTGCAGAAGTAGAATGGGGATTTAAATCTTGTTTACTTCGTTTTTATGATACACGAGTATTTCCAACATTAATAAAAGATATTCTTACCCCTGAACAACAAAAAAGATTTACTGATATTACATTTATTTGGGGCTGGCTAGATAGAGATAATGATATGAGTTGGTTATTAGGTAGCTATCACCCAGAAATTGAGGATAAGTCTTTTTCAATAATACAATTTAACGATGAACAAATTAATAAAATTGGCTGCATTAGTGATGCTGAAGAACTAAGGTCATATTCTGAATTTAATAACACATCAATAACTCAAGAAGAAAACTTTAATCGCTTATATCACCTTGCTATTCAAGCTAATAACAGCGATTACTTAGGCACTACAGAGGAATATATTCGCAAACACTCTTTTAATAATTAAATTATTCATATTACTATTTTTTAAATTCATACTTAGATAGAACATAAAATGAAAAAAATAATTAGAGTTGGAGATACCTTAAATCCTTATGGTGGAAAAGTGATGACCGGAAGCTACTTAGCATATGGGAAACCTGTCGCTTGTATTGGTGATACTGTTATTTGTAATAAACATGGTAAAAATAAAATTATTGAAGGAGCAACAAATTCAATAATAAATAAAAAAGCAATTGCATTAGATGGACATCATTGCGCTTGTGGCTGTACTTTAGTAAGTTCCCTTTCTGATATAAATATTAAATCATAAACTAATTATTTATATTTCATCATTATTTTATAATAAATAAAGTAGGTAATATGATTAAATTAAAACTAATATTATTAATTCTAGCCTATTCCTTTTTCCTTTCTGGTTGCGCCAATGCGGGCTCTTGGGGGGCAAAACCGAAAAACCCGATGTTAGGGGCCGGGCTTCAAGGCTATAACCACACTCAATTTGAAATTTCAGGTTTTTCAATTAATGAAGGTTACGGCAGCATTGGTGGCACCGTCTGTTGTGTGATGATCCCCGAAAAATGGCGCCCTAATTTAATCGCACATATTCAATGGAATAAAGTAGATAAAAATAATTTACCCTTCCCGGCACCTAACTTTAACGAAGTAGAAGCCTATCGTCAGTGGAAGCAAAAGCTACACGATAATACCTCAAGCCACGAAGCCTGGGTGCCTATTCCACAATATGATAAAGAAGTGTGTGGTGTCGATGTCCACTTTTTACCTTGTAATGAGGTGAAAATTACCACGTCCTGTTATAGCTATCACGATCCTGAATACCCAATCACTGAACCAATGAAAATGAAGGAGCC
>NZ_JBEEUL010000003.1:270893-327033 GCF_040139345.1 Proteus sp. fly-1067
GTGCATATTCAATGGAAAAAGGTCGATACCACAAAATTTCCACCAGCACCTAAATTTAGTCAAGTCGAAGCCTATAATCGCTGGGAGCAACAACTCCGTGATAATACCTCAACCCACGAAGCTTGGGTGCCGATCCCGCAATATGACGAACCTTGTAGCGTTAAAGTCCATTTTTTGCCTTGCGACGAAGTCAAAATCACCACGTCTTGCAAAGGATATGGCCATCCTGAATACCCAATTAATGAACCTCATAATTTGAAGGAGCCCGCTGTATGTTCGAAGAAATAAAAGCAGAACCAGTTTGGGTGCCTAATCATTTCCCAGATGATGGGCGACTAGAACTAACGCAACAACAAATAGAGAATAATTATAAAATACGAGAAGAAGAGAAACGAAATCATAATTCCAGCCTTGCTGGCGTAAAAAATAACTGCTGTCGTAATTTACATATTAGTTTCTTTTTCGATGGCACCAACAATAACTGCAAAGCGGATATGGCGGCTGAGCCTAAAACTGCTACTAATATTACCCGTTTATTTGAAGCTACTAACGAAGACTCTGAAGATAAAGCTAAAAAAGAAAGAGAGTATTTTAAATACTATATGCCTGGAGTTGGTACCGCCTTTCCTGAAATAGCAGAATATAACTTCACTAATATGGGCTTAATATTTGCAACTGGCGGAGAAAATCGTATTAATTGGGCATTATTAATGTTAGCAAATACATTAATTATTGCTTCAAATCAAAAGGAATTAGTAACGTCTGAATTACGTACTCACTTAAAAGATATGGCAACCTCAACATATCTTCCTATTAGCGGTAAAGGGCGTCGCCGTGCCGTTATCCACTCTTTAGTTAATAAAAAAGAGATTATTGAAGGATTACAACTTAAACCTAACACATTAACGATTAAACTTTATGTTTATGGTTTCTCTCGTGGTGCGGCGGAAGCAAGAACGTTTGTTAATTGGGTAACACAATTATTTGATACCCCAGAAGGAGCCGATAAACCTGTTCAAAAATTATGTGGTATTGATGTAAAAGTCGAATTTATCGGTATTTTAGATACCGTACCCTCTGTGGGTATAGTGCATTTGGCACCTTTCTTTTCGGGTCATATGGATTGGGCAAATGGTACCCAACAACTCCCTGATGAAAAAAAATTCCCTGCTTTTATTAAATGTTGTCGCCATTTTGTTTCTGCCCATGAACAACGTTTTTGTTTTCCATTAGACACAATAAGACGTCCTTGTGTTTGGGATAATAAAGATAATAAACATGGTTATTATCCTAAAATACCTGATATTGAAGAAGTGGTTTACCCCGGTGTTCACTCTGATATTGGCGGGGGGTATTTGGTCGGTGATCAGGGCAAGGCATTTGAAGACCCATCCATGTTAGTTTCACAAATCGTCTTACATGATCTTTATCTTTCAGCATTTCTTACAGGAGCACCATTAAATATTACTGGTACTTCACCTAAAAATAGTAGTGGGAAAGTAATGTGTAATAACATTACGAGAGAGAGCTATGAACTTTTTGAAATCAACCCAATTCTAATTCAACGTTTTAATGCTTGGCGAAAAATTACATTGGGGTTACCACCAGTGGCTACTACTAATTTCTCAGGAAGCTTCAATGCTTGCCGTGCAAATACAACATTAGAAAAAGTCGTCGAAAAACAAATGGCATGGATGACGGCTTGGCGTATTGATAGATATGCCGATATGAATCTTTTTAATCAAGATTTTTATAAAAATGCTGTACAGCATGGCACTGAAAAGATAAAGGCAGACAGAAAACAATGGAATGAATACAAAGATAAGAAAGAAGAACAACAAAAAGAAAAAATAAAAAATGGTACAGACACCATATCACCAGGAGATCTTGTGGGACCTCGTATTTATGAACCCATGCTGGGTAAAACACAATTAAGAGAAGCAGCTGAAGAGTTTAAAGCTGACTATTATAATGGGCGAAGAGAAGTCCGAAATTGGAAACAGTTTTCTGTCGATAATTTATTAAATAATATAATGTGCTTATTAAATACTGATGATGAAAAAGCTGAATATTTTTATATGAAAAAAAGTGGTGATGATATTTATAAAAAAGGTGATGGATTTCCTCTATTTAAAGAAAACAATACGCCTGATCCTGATGAATTATTAACAAGAGATTTATTTGATAATCAATTTCATGATTCTCGAGCTTGGTTTATGCATGATGCATTACAATCTAGAGAACCTTGGGCAAGTTATTTTAGTTATAGAATGATCTATGCAGGTAGCGAAACTAATAAATTTTTATCCCCTGTTGCAATTGCCGGAAAAATCATTGGTGTTGCCACATTTATTGGCGGTATGGCGTATGTAGTTAAACAAAAGAATATTAAAAATGCATTAGGTGCTTTTGCCGGCACATTAGGCGTTATGTCAATGGAATATGAAGTGGTAAATGCGGTAACTGGATTAGCATTACCTATTAATCCAGAGGATGTTAAACCGACTAAAAATGCAGGGCCTGTACAATCAATTGCTGTAGCCCAATCAGTTATTGAGCAAACACAAGGTGTTATTAATAGTTTGACTCAAGTTATTGATACAAAAAAAATCTTACAGATTGCTTAAATTATTATTAACAATCCTATTTATTTAAATTCGGTCTTTAAAAAATCAGGAGATTTTTCGTGAGATACCCTCCGCGTTACCCTGAATTTTCACAAGATAAACCAATAAATTGGAAAAAGTTATTAAAATGGATGCTTATCCTTATTGGTTTATCTTTATTTTTTACCAATGTTATTTCATCAAACAGTAAAGTAGAAAATAAATATTTTATTTTAATATCCAGCATTTTCATTCCCATTTTTGTTTCATCATTTTTATTTTTAATTTATCTTTTTTTAAAAACATTAAATAATCACAACAATAACTTATTTAAAAAACAATTCGATGATGATAATAAAAAATGGTGGTTATACCATAGTGCTTCAATCCCCATAAAAGACGCAATTATTATCGGCTCTCTTGGTGAGAATCAACATAAATGGCATCAAGTTTTAAAAATTAGACCTGTTTCACCACTTCCTATAATAGAAGATGGTCAAGAGCGCATTCCTTGCTCTGCACTTATCGGAAATAAAAAAAATAGAGAAGAAATGATGGCTAAATTACTGGCAGATCATTTTATAAATGGAGAAGAAAACAACATAGACAATATTAAAATCGATAATATTTATTGGAAAGGAAGTCAACGTAGTCTAAATAAATTTATTGAACACCTAAAAGAAAATCATATATCGCCACCATTAAAAACCATATTTATTAATTCGATAAATTCTTTAGATATCATTATTGATAACTACTATCTTTATTATAAACCTGAGCATTACAACCTTGTTGGCGGTTCTAATATTTTTGATGATATCAGTGAAGGTAAATTAAGTGAAACTGGTTTTTTATGGACAATATTTCCTGATAAAGAAGCCTATCATTTACATCGTTGTGAAATATCAAATAATGAAAGCAATAATGAATTAACCTCTCAAATTATTAAATATTCAGGGATGGAGAAATTACCAGAGATAAATATATCGATTAATACTCAAGCATCTTATGCTTTTTTATCAACACCGCTCTATTCTGCCGATAATATCGTACAAGATTACTTCGGTGATAGTACTTACTCATCACCATTTATTGCTATTTCATTTGCTGTTCTACACTGTATGGATAATGATATTAATAGCTGTGGATGGATTTCTGGGTATTATAATAATCAATATATAGCAGGGGTTATTCTCAAAGATGAAAATCAATGATAAGCTTTCTTCAACTCGGGATTTATTTATTATTTATGCTGTTATTCTTACAATATCCCTTTTTACATTGTCTATACTTTATTATCTTTTTGGTAATGACATATTAAAAACAGGTTATTTACCTAAAGAAATTGTATTTTTTGCTTTTTCCAGTTGGGTAGCTTTAATATTAGCTTTTCCATTTTTTATTTATGGATGGAAAAAAGTTATTCCATTACTCAGTAAACCTTTCTTATATAATACAAAAACGTTACCCGAAATAAACAAACAAAATAATTCATTTATTGATGATATATTTAAACAATATGGTCAACGTAATTCAAAAAATTTAATACGCATACTCCTCATCGGCACCTCAACATCTGTCGAAAAGCTTACTCCCAATCTAACAACGGACATCTGGCAAGAAAACAACGGCACGTTACTTATCTATGGGGGCGATATCAATCAAAGTATGGATGAAAGTTTAATTCAAGATTTAAAACAACTGCGTCGCCGTCGCCCACTTGATGCGGTTATTTGGGTCTCTGAGAACAGCTTATCGCAACAACCGTTGGGTCATTCTTTATTTAATCACTTAACCCCAGCCAATACAGACACCGCAAGCCGTTATTTCCACCAGCTCTTTCGTCAATTACGCTGGCAAGCGCCTATTTGGCTTTGGAATATCAGTAATAATGGAGATATGACCATGGAAGAGGCACCAACAGTACTTTACTCTGCACCATTAAATGCCACTTCAGAAATACTCTCAAACGATATGAATAAGCTGTTACCTGCTCTTATTGAGCAAGGCACACTCGCTGTATTACACAATCAAACACACACCTATTTACTGGCTTTAGCCCGCTTTTTACAGCATGAAGGCGGTGAAAAACTTGCTAATAACTTAGAGCCACTTCTATCGGGTTATCGCCCGCTACCTTTTGCTGGCGCACTGTTTAGCCCTCCTATTGCGCAAAGTACATCTCCATCTTCATCATTAAACAATCAATGGACAGCGAACGCACATTGGAAGGCGTTACTCTCAGCCAATAAACAACTCCCCCCACCACTAAAAGCTTCACCGTTAGGTTTAAATTCAAAACGTATTTTGCAATATACGGTTGCAACCGCCATGACGCTGTGGGGTATTGGTATGGTGGTCTCTTACTTTATGAATCGCCAATTAATTACCCAAAGCCAACAACAAGCGCAGTTGGCAACAGACAATCATCAATCTGAATTTGCCCGTTTGCAGGCACAATATGGCTTACAACAAACCTTGGGGTTATTGAGTTATAGAGAACAGACTGCGGTGCCATTTTGGTTACGCTTTGGCTTAAGTAGCAACAATCAATTGCTCAGTCATTTATGGCCGGTTTATAGCCAAGCAATGTTGCCATTATTACGTGATTCGACCCAACAACGTCTCGAAAATTATCTTCACGCATTTATGCAGCTCCCTCCTGAAAGTGCTGAACGAATTGAAGGCGCTCAATCTGCTTATCAAACACTGAAAGCCTATTTGATGATGAGTGATCCGTCCCGTATTGATCCGGCTTTCTTCACTGAAAGTGCATTGAATATCTGGCCTGAATATCACGGATTAAAAGACGGTGAATGGCAAACATTAGGCACAGAACTATTCACTTTCTATGCTTCTCAGTTACCGTATCACGATGAGTGGAAAATCAAGCCTAATCGCACTTTAGTTGCCGGAAGCCGTACTATTCTTATTCGTCAAATTGGTCAACGTAATGGCGAGTCTGCGCTTTACCAAAACATCTTACAACAAGCACAGCACAACTTTGCGGATATGACCTTGGATGATATGACGGGGGATACCGATGTCAGTTTCTTATTAAGCTCAACAGAAACTATACCCGGTATTTTTACCCGTAAAGCGTGGGAAGACTCTATTGAGCCGGCGATTAAAAAAGCCGTTTATGAAAGACGAGAAGAAATAGATTGGGTATTAAGTGACACACAAAAAGAGGCTGATATTGATATCTCACCGGAAAAATTGCAACAAAACCTGACTGAACGCTATTTTAATGATTTTTCAGGCAGTTGGTTAAGCTTCCTCAATGGCTTACAGTGGCGAGAAACACAAAGCCTCTCCGATACGATTGATCAACTCACATTAATGAGTGATGTCAGACAATCCCCCATTATTGCCTTAATGAATACACTCTCTTATCAAGGTAAAACTGGTCGTCAGCAAGAAAAGCTAGCAGACTCTTTTGTGAATTCTGCCAAAGATCTATTAAACAAAGAACAGCAACCAGTTATTAGTCAAAAGGCGGAATTCACAGGGCCACTTGAGCCTGTTTTTGCACCAATACTGGCTTTTACTGATCCGCAATCTTCCGCACAAAACAGCGATACATTGAGCTTACAAGCCTATCTCACACGTGTAACGCGAGTGCGCTTAAAACTCCAGCAAGTAGTGAATGCGCCCGATCCCCAAGCGATGTCTCAAGCCTTAGCCCGAAGTGTTTTTGAAGGGAAAACGGTCGATTTATCCGAAACACAAGATTATGGCAGCTTAATCGCAGCAAGCTTTGGGCAAGAGTGGAGTGGCTTTGGACAAACACTACTTGTGCAGCCGATGTCTCAAGCATGGCAACAGTTATTAGCGCCGACCTCACAAGGTATCAATACCCAATGGCGAAATGCCGTTGTGAATGATTGGAATAGGGCATTTGGGGGGCGTTATCCCCTCAAAAATACACAAAGTGAAATCTCATTACCTTTAATGGCGCAATATCTACGCCCTGATAATGGCCGTATTCAACGCTTCCTTGAAACCCATCTTAACGGTGTTTTACATAAAGAAGGTACACACTGGGTACCCGATACCACCAATGCCCAAGGCTTAACCTTTAACCCAGAGTTCTTAAAAGCCTTAGATAAATTAAGCTATTTAGGGGATGTGGTTTTTGCGAATGGTGAAGCGCGCCTTTATTTTGAATTACGTCCGGGTACATCACCCAATATAATGCAAACCCACTTAATGATAGATAAACAGTCCCTTATCTATGATAACCAACAACCGCAATGGCAACGCTTCGTTTGGCCAGCGGATACTGTCGCCTCAGGTGCATCACTCAGTTGGATCACCACCAATACAGGTACACGTATTTATGGCGATTATCGTGGCGTCTGGGGCATTATTCGTTTATTGGAAGATGCCAATATAGCCCCTTATGCCGGCAGCACCAGTAGTTACTCTGTCAGTTGGAAAACCTTAAATGGGCAATCCCTCAACTACACTTTAAGGACAGAAATGGGCGATGGCCCCATCGCGCTATTGCAACTACGCAATTTTGTTTTACCCGAAAAGATCTTTTTGGATTAAATAAAAATCACATTCCCGACTATCTTAAAAGGAAATATGCTCACTATGTCCTTATTGGATACCTTAATTTCATCATGCTTTGCTGATGATACAAACAAAGTGCAACAACTTGCTCAACAACAAATCGCTTTATGGGATCGTTGGCTATTACCCATTACGCCTAATCAACCTGTAGGTGATGATCCCTGCTATGAAGATGACTTTGAACGCATGAAAGAAGAAGTCAATAAACTCTCTGGTGCCGATACTGAACTAATTTGCTTACTTGCTGAAAATTTACTGCTCAACGCCTGTAAAGATGTGCGCGTTGTAACTTATTATATTTGGGCTCGCTTGCACAAAGAAGGTGAACATGGATTTGCGGATTCGTTGGGACTTTTGGCTGGATTGCTCACTCGCTATCACGACACGTTATTACCTAGCCGAGCCACCAGTAGAAAATCAGCCTTAGAGTGGTTATCAGGACAACGTGTTTTAGATAGCTTATCGCTTTATCCCGAAGTCGATCATAATGAATTTTCTCGTATTATCGCGCTATTAGCGATAATTGAAACAGAACTTACAACATGGAATGAAGCTGAACGACCTCAACTTGCTGGATTACATCAAGCACTCGAAAAACGCCTTGCTCAGTCTGGTGGCACAAGCTCATTAGTACCACAAAATATCAGCAGAAATGAATCCTCTTATAACTCGTCTTCAACGCCCTCTTCTTTATCACAAAGTACGCCAATAGAAACAATACAATCAGGTCGCGAATTATTAGATCAATCCAAAGTGCTTGCTAACTACTTACGAAATCAACCTAGTGGCTGGTTAGCAGGACATAGATTAATGAAAGTAGTGAGATGGGATACGCTTCATCAACTTCCACCACAAGATCAGCAAGGTTGCACTCGCCTTTCCCCCCCAAGAACGGATGCAAGAGCCCAACTTAAACGCCTCTATTTACAACAAAGTTGGGGAGAACTTGCAGAACAAGCTGACAAGCTTTTTGCTGAAGGTGTTAACCATTTTTGGTTAGATGTGCAATGGTATTTATATCAAGCACTCAGCAAATCTCCTGCTCCTTGGAATGCATGGTCTGATGTTATAAAAAACGATTTAAAACAATTTCTTACTCGCCTCCCTGATTTAGAAAAACTGTCATGGGAAGATGGAACTCCCTTTGCTGATGAAGTAACCTTAAGTTGGATAAAACAGCATGTTATGGAAGAGAATTTTGATGCCATACAGGGCTTATCGTGTTCATCATCTCACCAATCCGAAGATGAGCCTATATTGGCACTAGAGCCTGAAGCCATGACTCAAGCAGACAATGAAGGCATTGAGATTGCCTTAAAATGGCTACAACATCGTCCTGATATCAACACACCAAGACAAAAATGGCTATTAAGCCTCGTTATGGCAAGAGTAGCAGAACAATTTGCTCGCCAGGATCTGGCATTAAATTTATTACGAGAACTCGATAAAAAAGCACTTTCGATGCCATTAACACAATGGGAGCCTAACTATATTTTTGAAGTAAAAGCACGACAACTCCACCTTTATAGAGCCAAAATTCAACGTAATACTTCAGATAAAAACCGCATTGAACAACAAATGGAACTGTTACTCAGTGAATTAACGGCTATCGATCCTGTACGCTCTTCAATTTTATATTCTTAATATTTTACTCAACAAATCAAGGTATCAAATTAATGGATGATTTAACCCTTCGCTATTTTGATGCGGAAATGTGCTATCTTAAAGAAGCAGCAAAAGAGTTTGCACAAGCACATCCCGATAGAGCCGCAATGCTCGATTTAGATAAAGTAGGTACACCCGATCCTTTTGTTGAACGCTTATTTGAAGGCTTTGCTTTTTCAATGGGGCAATTAAGACAAAAAATTGATGATGATTTACCTGAATTAACAGAAGGCCTTGTTAGTTTATTGTGGCCTCATTATTTACAAACAATTCCTTCATTATCAATCATTGAATTAACACCAGATATTCAAAAAATGAAAATGACAGATAAAATATCGGCTCAATTTGAGGTACTTTCTCGTCCTATTGGTCCGAAAAAAACAATTTGTCACTATCGAACAACGCAAGATTTAACACTTAATCCAATAAGAATAGAAACCGTTAATTTAACGGCCGAGCCAGATGGACGTTCAGTTATTCGGTTGAAATTTACATGTAGTGAAATGATTAATTGGCCTGAAGTTAACCTTCATAAACTTTC
This sequence comes from Proteus sp. fly-1067, assembly GCF_040139345.1. Classification (NCBI taxonomy): domain Bacteria; kingdom Pseudomonadati; phylum Pseudomonadota; class Gammaproteobacteria; order Enterobacterales; family Morganellaceae; genus Proteus; species Proteus sp. fly-1067. The sequence goes on from NZ_JBEEUL010000003.1 coordinate 280,287, forward strand.
GTTTTATTTATCGGGTGATATTCCAACAACTAATGCACTGCATTTAGCATTAACCAAACAAGTTTCAAAAACCTATTTAAAACTCCCTCAATCAAAAGACAGAATAGCCGTGCCTCTCTCTTTTTCGCCGGGAGGATTTAAAAATACGGATGCCCTTTGGCCTAAAGGTGATACCACTTTTAGTGGCTATCAATTGCTGTTGGAATATTTTTCTTTTCGTGAAAAATTTATGTTTGTGTCGCTTAATGGATTAGGTGATATCCATTTTCCTGAAGAAACATCAAAATTTGAGTTAGATATTGTTCTAAATACTTTATGGGATAACTCGCTCACATTAAGTGAGGAAAATATCCGTTTACATTGTGTTCCTGTCATTAACCTTTTTAATATAGAAGCCGATCCCCTCACTGTTAATGGACTAGAAAGTGAATATTTATTACGCCCGCGTCGTATTCAAGATGGGCATACTGAAATTTATAGTGTTGATAGCGTACATGGTTCTCAACGGACAAATGAATCTATTTATGTGCCATTTACTAGCTTTCGTCATCGTGGTGGCATGTTACGCCATAATGCCCCTGAACGTTATTACCATACTCGAGTTAAACGTGGGGTAGCGGGACTTCATGATACTTGGCTTATTTTAGGTGGTGAAAAACAAAATCTTGATTTGGCTACCGAAACAGAAACACTTTCATTACAACTCACTGGAACTAATGGGCAATTACCTCGTAAAGCACTACAAAGCACATTGCTTGATAGAACAGAACAAACCTTACAAATTCCATTAACTGTACGTAATTTATGTAAACCCACTTTACCGCTTTATCCACCTTCAGAAGATCGCTTTCATTGGCGAGTGCTCAGCCACCTTGGTTCAAGTTTTCTTAATATGATGGACAATGCCGAAGTGCTTCGGGGTACGCTCGCACTCTATGACTGGCGAGATGATGATATGAATCATCGAAAACTCGATGCCATTATTCATGTTGAACACCATTTAATTGAGCGTTTTGAGAAAGGCTTTTTACAACGAGGCATTGATATTGAAGTGACATTAGACAGTAATGGTTTTAATGGTGAAGGGGATATGTATTTATTTGGTGAAATGCTTAATCGCTTTTTTGCACTTTATGCCGATGTTCATCTGTTTAATCAATTAACACTGATTATCTTACCAACAGGAAAACGTATTCAATGGAAAGAGATCCACAATCCACAGCTACCCCGTTAATTGAAGCTTTAGGCGAAAAATTACCTTATATAAATTTCTATCGCTTTTGCCAATTACTTGAAAAATCTAATGCTAAGTTCTATGAATTAGGACGTTCTCACGATCCTAAAGACGACCCTATTCGTTTTCGCCCTCATCGCGGTATGGGTTTTCCAGTGACTGAAATCAAAGGAATTGACTCCCTTGATAGATACCGTAAAAGTACAGTACCAAGCTTACGTACTACCTTTCTGGGGCTTTATGGTATCACCTCACCGCTTCCTACTTCTTATCTCGATGATATTGCACAATATCGAGATGGCACAGATCCACTAACTGATTTTTTAGATATTTTTAATCATCGACTGACTACACAATTTTATCGGATTTGGCGTAAATATTCTTATCCTGCGACTTTCGATGAAGGAGGCTGTGATAATACATCACAATACCTCTATGGTTTAATTGGTTTAGGTATTCCAGGTTGTGCTAATCAGGTGCAATCCCCCCTATCTCGCTTTTTAGCGCTATTAGGAATCTTACGCCTACCTACACGTACAGCGGAAGGAATTAGTGCATTAGTAAAATTATTAGCGCCATCAACAAAGGTCAATATTATTCCTCATGATCCACGAAGAATAGCACTAGAAGCTCCCACTGCAATGTCGTGTTTATCTCCTATTACATTAGAAAATAAACCCGTTTTGGGCAGTTATGCGATAGATGTAAATAGCCAAGTATTAATAAAGTTACATACTGAAAATAAAGATGAAGCAAAAGGCTGGCTACCTGATGGTAGTATTTATCAAGATTTTATGGCATTGCTTCGTGTTTATTTAGGTTCACGCGTTAATGCACGGTTGCGTTTAACACTACCAAGAGATTTATTACCTGATGCAACACTGAGCACCTCTAAAAGCCAAGGTGTGCAACTGGGTAGAACAGCAGTAATGCGACCTCATAACATTATTGAAAAACCGCCAATTAACTCTTTTATCACCATCGGCCTTGGTTTTTATCAATATCTAACACTCCGCACTCAACATTATAAAAGTGATGAATATGGCAATTATCAATTCTAAACCACAAATATTTCTCCCCCATACTTACCGGCTAGCACTATTACTTATTGGTGTTTTTACTCTTGCCGGATGTGGTCTAACACAAACTATTAGCGATGGTACTGTCTCTCTAACTAAATCTATTTTCTATAAGCAAATTAAAGTACTACATTTAGATTTTACTGCACGAGAAGCACTTAATACTGACGATAACGGTTCTTCGCTTTCCGTCATTGTTAGAGTATTCCAACTAAAATCTGCTGACACCTTTAATGATAGTGATTATCTATCACTGTTTAATCAAAATAACGATATTTTAAAATCTTCATTGCTAGCACAAAAAGACTTACGTATTCGTCCTGGAGAATCTATTTCTTTAGATATGCCAATGGAAAAAGAAACAGAATTTGTTGCAATAGCGGTAATGTTTCACACACCTGATGAAACTAAAAATAACTGGCGAATTGTTATTCCTAAAAATGAGCTCGATCCAAATAAAGCACGAAAAATTGAGCTTGCTGAAAATACACTGACATTACAACCTTTGGATAAAAAATAACGATGCCACAACCCTCTCTTTATGAAATGCTAACGGGGTATTTTTCTGGCGGATTGCCAGTTGATACCATCTCCGAAGAAAACCAAGTTATTCTGTCTGTTATGGATAATATTCGTCGAATATTAAACTCACGAGCAGGAACATTAAAACATTTACCTGATTATGGCTTACCTGATATGAGCAAACTTATTCAAGGATTACCAGGAAGCTCACATAAAGTAATGGCAATATTATCAAAAACATTACTCAAATATGAACCTAGAATAAAATCAGTAACACTAGGTATATTACCTGAGAATGAATTTGGAAAATTATGTTATTCTTTAGATATTGAATTACATGAAAGAGGACTTATACGTTATGGTACAGAGTTTTCTCCTGATGGACGAATATTTCTCCATCATTTAAAAAAACAATTTAACTTATCATAAACGTATTTCTATTCATTTTATTCTTAGCCTATTTTTCTTTGTTTTACTTTATTTTATAACATTTAGACCTTAAATTAACTTGAGGCTTCTATGAACTCTTATTTAGACTCACTTCCTATTGGAGGTGATCCTCGTGTATTTAATCAATTTCTTAATATTAAAGAAGAACTTGATAAACGTTTTCATCCAGCACGCCCTGATATTAACTGGCAATATGTCCATGAATTGTGTGTTTCTTTATTTAATCAAAATGGGGTTGATCTTCAAACAGTTGCTTGGTTTGTTTTGTCTCGGCAGCACCAGTCTGGATTAGATGGTTTAAATGAAGGCCTTTATCTAACCCATAAGATATTAACTCAACATTGGCAAACAGTATGGCCTGTGCAAACACATACTCGTGTTAATATTCTTTCTGTATTAAACCAACAATTAATTTCAGGTATTCGAGGAACAATATTTGTTTATGCCGACTTACCTGTTCTTTATCAAATTGAAGAATTATTAAAAAACATTAATCATCACCTTCAAACATTAGAAATTAAACATCTTGTCCAGTTTGATTACTTACAAAATTTAATTATCACCCAAGCGAGACAACTAGAAAATGCAGATACATTAGATAATAATTTTTATTCTCCTGATTTATCGCCTGTTATTAATGCAGAGGAAAACAATCAATCTCAAAGTACTAAATCAGTATTATCACCCCTCCCTCATTTAACTAAAAATACCATACCACCTAAAACCTACATCTCCCCATCGATTGCATTACAGACGTCAGCAAAAAAAAACAACCACCGAGAATTATGGAAAGGTATTTTAATTGGTACATTAACCAGTAGTTTATTTTTTATTATCTTATTTTATTTTTGGTTATCTGAATTAAAAAGTAACAATCTAGCAGATGCTTTTCCTTATATTCCAACCATTAATGCACATGCAGGCTCTCTTATTGAACAACAACCTGCAAGTGGCAGAAATATAACACAGACACTCAATTCAGAGCAGATTAATGTGATACAACAGCGTTTAAATGAGCTCGCATTACTTTCTCCCACATGGGCCCAGAGTTATGGGCTTGAAGTTATCAGTTATTTGAATGAGCAGTATCAAGACAATCCAGAACTTTTATCATTTACACAGCTTTGGAAAAATAATCTAAAAATAAATGCCACTACAGATGAACAACTCAATCAATGGTCTAAAGGTATGACCGAACTGGATGGGTTAAGTAAAAGATTAGATAGCTTCGATGGTAATCCTAAAAACTATATTACAGGCTCTGAATTAAAATCTATTATTTTTAAAGCTCGCCAGCATTTCAATCAAGCTAAACCTTTAGAAGAAGAGTTACGCTTACTTGAAAAACAACCAACACCAAATTCAATTCCAGACTATGAGTATCAACGAATAGACAATCATTTTAAACAACTATTAAATCGATATTCGTTATTACAGTCTAAATAAGGAAACAATATGTACGTTATAAGAAATTTAATACTTATTGTCATTGTTAATTTATTAAATGGCTGTATTATGGGTTCACCTTATGGCGGACTTATCTTTGTTGGTCCAATAGATTTAATTAAAATAACCTTAGAATCCAAAGATGAAAGAAAAATCCCATCTCAAAATACTCAATCAAACCCTGTTATTTATTATAATAATAAACCGAGAACAGTAACGGTTGCAGATATCACATTAAATCAAGAAGATATATTCTCATCTAAAAATAATATTGGCTCAATAGACTTTATATTTCCTGATGAAGATGAATATAAGATTATATTAGAGCTTAATTATCAAAATGACAAATATCAGGTACTAGAATCGAAAATAAATTTATTTATGAACAATAGAGAAAATAAATTACCATTAATTGATTATAGTAAAAGAGATATTCGCTATCCTGATTATAAATTATCCTATGTTGATCTTTATATTTTTAGCAAAAAGAACACTTTTAAACTAAAAATAACCCTTATTAACTCTCAATCAGAAAAAAAACACAGCCAAAATGAAGATATAATAATTGAAAACGAACACTCTATATTGAAATCAAAAATAATAATAGATGAAAAAGATTATAAAATTGACAAAGCCACCTATTATTAATTTAAGAATTAATAATATCATAATCACACTGTTTTTTATAATGATAGCAATATCCATTAAAAAGTAACTAGTTATTACAAAACAGTCTTTAAATTAAAAATAAAAAAATAAGAAAATGATAGAATCACGATATTAAATTATAAGTATACATCATAATAAAACCATCATATAAAGATAAAAAAAGAATTATCCTTATTATATTCAAAAAAACAAGTAAAATCACGTATATTTAATCAATATAATAACAAATCAATTAATAAGATTTATCTTCATTACAAATACGTATTAACAAAGCTCACCTTACTTACATTTTGTTTCAAATCACAACACTAATAAATATTAATTTTTAATAAACTAATTTAAATCAGTTTTGTTAATTATTTATATTTTAAGGTGTTTAAATGAATATGAAAATGTTTGTTATTTCATTAGCATTAGTTTCTTTTAGTGCACAAGCATTGATTATTAATGAAAATAATCCACCAGAATATCAATCTTTTAAATCAAATTATTCTGATATGGTTGAATTAGCTAATAAATCACGGTTACCACATCGGGTATTTTATACTTCGCCAAGTACAGGTAGAAATGCGCTATGGTTTGATGCTGTTAAACACGGTGATTTAAATGAAGTAAAAAAGATGCTTGCCAATGGTCAAGATATTGAAGCAAAAGATACAGGAAGCTTAAACCAAACAGCACTAGGCTGGGCTGCATTTATTGGTGATGAAGAAATGGTGGATTATCTTATTTCTCAAGGTGCTAACCTTTGGGCTACAGATAAAGGAGATGTCTATAATGTCTTTAAATCTGCCGTATTAGGCAATAATGTTAATGTCGTTAAAAAAATTCACGCCTTAATGAGAAGTGATATTGAGATCAATAATCAAAGAGTAGAAAGTGATGGTGAAACCTTTATTATGATTGCTGCAAGCAATAATCGCATTGATACGGTTAAATATCTTCTTTCTAAAGGTGCTGATGTTAACCTTGTCACAACAACACAGGATAAGTCATTATTTTCTTACGATCAAAGTGCATTGAGCTATGCTTGCCAAAATGATCTTAAAGATATGCAGAAACTACTAATTAAAAATGGTGCTATTAATCATAGAACAAATACAACGTCCTGCCATTAAATACATAAATGCCATCTCATTATAAGATGGCATTTATGCTATTATTTATAAAATGTTAAGAAGTATAAATTTAATAAAAAAACTAAAAATACAGTTTTATATATTCATCTTAATTTTATATCAATAAAAATATGATAATACTATTTCTTTAAACTACTTTTTTCTTTCTAAATATTACGATCTCACTAGGTTGTGTTATCGATTCTCTATCTTCAAAAATCATAAAATCTGTTTTTTTAGCCTCTAAAATAAGGCTTTGAGGTGTAACCCCCAGTACAAAAGAAATAGTAATTAATTGATCTACTGTTATTTTTAAATGCCCTCCTTCTAATTGAGAATAATGTAATATGCTTATTCCCAACCTTTCAGACATTTCATTCTCTGTTATTTTCAATTGTCTTCTTATCATTTTTATTCTATTTCCAAGTTTGGTGTTAATCATCCCATTGTTCTCCTTCTTTTATTAGATGATCATATCGAAAAAACACCGAATTACAGTTTAAAAACGATCAAATCATAAACTGAAAATACTTAACCATTTTTTATTGAACACTCGTAACAGTACTTACTTTCACGAACTCTGTTAATAAGGTTATTCCGATATTTTAACTTTAAAATAATTTACATTTCTATATGTTATTTTAAAATAAATCAAATTTAGATTAATACTATAGTATTAAACACTTGATATAGAGTAATCAAAAGAAAGGCACAATAGTTGTGATTGAAGCTATCTGCTATTTTATTATTAAACAATAATTAATTTATATAATATACAAGCGAGAGATATAAGATTAGTAATTTAACTAACGAAAGAAATTTAGAAAGGTTTAAAATATTACGCTAGCTTATTTTATTTAATAGGCGACTTTAAAATAAAATCGCCTACAATGTTATTTTTTATTTAATTCAACTTCATTTTCATATAAGCGTATTTTTACAGGTTCACCTTCTGTATCTTTAAATACCAAACGTAATTTAACTGCAGTTTTACTTGGGATATTGACATCTTCTTGAATACCATCTAAATAGGCAACAAAGTCGTCAGCATCTATCGCATAAATATTTTTTTTCTCACTTAAGTTAGTTAAGCGAATGAGAGAGTCAGAATTATTTTTAACCGCAAGCGTAACTAGGTAGCTGTTTTCACCTGTAGATCCTACTGAAAGTGATCTGATCGTTGTATACTTATTTAAGTTTTCTTTATCATAAATGATGATAGCACCATCAATACTACTACCTGATTTACGGCCTTCATCAACACCATCTTTCAAGCCAGATAAAGCGTCTTTACTCATAGTCGTAATACTGGAGGTTAATCCTTTTACACCATCTTTAATCATACTTGTATCTTGTGATTCAGTCGCAAATACACTGGATGAAACCAACAACACCATGCTAGCTAAGAGCGTTTTTTTCATTATTTTATCCTTTACCTAATAAAGTTGAGATCAAAGTTCTCGAAAGCAAATGAATCAATATATATCCTAATTAATCATTAAAAAACACAAGTTTTATCCTAATGTTAATATAATTCCGTATAAAAAAATTAGTTTTATTCTATTTAAAAAGATAAATAATATTTATAGTCTTAAATAGATTATAAAAAAGATATTATGAAAATAAAAAAACACTATTATTATTTATTCTAAATAAAAATTATATATTGTGTTTATTATTTTCAAACTACTATGCACATTATTAAAGATTAAAAAATATCTATACATATCAATATATTAAAAATCGAAATAAAACTTCCCGCCTGATTTACTGTAAATGTGAGCACATCGCTATTGATCTTTTAAATTATAGATTAAAATTTTTAAAGTAAATGTTAATAGGGCATATTTTGAATATATTTACACATATATAGTAATGAAAGCCGTTGATGTGTTTAGTTTTATGTTTGGGAATTTAGTCATTAATTATTAAAGGTGAGGATAATGGAAAGTTTTAAATTGAAGCTAAAAAATCACATGGATCATGTTAAGAATGTAGGGCAACACTGCTCAACAGAAGAAACGACTAAACAAGCACTAATATTGCCATTCTTAGATATCCTTGGTTTTAATCCTTATGATCCTCAAAAAGTTAAAGCAGAATATGGTGCTGATTTTCCAGGAGTTAAAGCGAATGAGCGAGTTGACTATGCCTTATTCTGCCAAGATGTTCCCGTCATGTTTATTGAAGCAAAAGGATATTCAGAAAAACTTGATAACCATTGTCCTCAGTTGTCACGATATTTTAACTCTACACCAGAAGTGACAATATCAGCGATAACTAATGGACTTGAATGGCGTTTTTTTACTGATTTAAAACAGAAAAATGTAATGGACCCAACCCCTTTCTTAAGAATAAGAATGGATGAGGTAAGTGATTCAGATGCCAGTCAATTATTTAGATTTAGGCATGATAAATTTAAACCGGAAGCACTAAGAACCTTAGCTGAAGAAAGTGTTTATTTATCGGCTTTTACAAAAACAATTAGCTCAAGTTTACGAGATGTAGATAATGAATTTGTAAGATATGTTGCTAGTCGCTCTAATGTTGAAAGACAATTAAACCAAAGATTCATAGACTCCATAACACCATTGGTAAAGCAAGCAGTCGAACGCTCTGTTAGTGCGATGGTTGTATCTGGGTTATCCAATAAAGCAATGACTTTTGATGATCCAACTGAAGTTAAAGAAGATAATACTGCCAATATTAAAACGACTGAAATTGTAGATATCATCGATCCAAACAACCCTAATATTATTACAACAAAAAATGAATTAATGTTATTTGAAAAAATAAAACTGATTATTGGCAATGATGATATTCAGTATAAAGATACCGAATCATATTTTGGTATATTATATCAAGGTAAAACAAATAGATGGATTGTTAGGTTTTATGATAAAAACAATCCTTATATTATAGTTCCAATTGAAATTACTAATATTTTAGAAAATGAAATATCTAGAGCTGGATTATCATTGGTTAATAATAGAATAAATATTAATGAGCCAGAAGATATATTAAGAATAACAGGAATTATTTTAGATTCATTTGAATATGTAAAAAATGATGATAATTTTAGAAAAAAAACCAGCTAACATAAGCCCTCTATAATGAGGGCTTTCTTTTATTTCTATTTAATTAAAATCTATAAAGACTAAATGGTTTTGGATCTAAAACAGGTTTTTTACCAAGTAATAAATCAGCTGTTAATTCTGCTGATACAGGGCTTTCTGTCATACCCCAACCTGTTGCTGTATTAATCACTAAGCCAGGGTACTCTTTAACTTCTGAGATAATTGGGTTCTCATCTGGTGCGATAGCCATTGCACCACTCCATTGATCAATTAATTTCGATTCTTTAAAGGCTGGGAATTCTGCTTTTAATTTTTCTAATGATGCATTTAGCTCAGGTAAATCCGGCAGTGCTGTCATATTTCTAAATTGCTCAAACGGAGAAACTTCATCTAAGTTCCAATGCGTTGATTGCATAAATGAATTGATTAATTGTTCATTTAAAGAAATATGCACTGGGAAATCAGGCAGTGCTAATAATGGCAAATATTTATAACCATAAGTGAAAGATTCTTTCACTACTGGTGCCACAATAACACGAGGAGAAGTTGCATAAGTACCATCAGCTTGCTCACGGAAGAAAATACCGCCCGGTAAAGCGACGTTACCACCCGGTGCCGTTGGTGAACCACTAATTAACTGTTGAGACTGATATGCAGGTAATGTTGGAACATCAACATTAAGATTTTGCATAAATAGACGAGACCAAACACCACCAGCAACAACAACTTGAGAAGTTTTGATTGCGCCTTTCTCTGTTACAACGTCAGAAATCACACCAGCTTGTGTTTCTAAGCCACGAGCCGCACATTGGGTGTAAATTCGAACGCCCATTTTTTTGGCGTATTCTGCCATAACGAATGTTGCCACTTCAGGATCGAAACTTCCTGAATCTTCTTCAAATCCTGCAATTTTCCAATCGGTTGTCGCACCACGAAGACGCTGTTTTAATTCAGCGCCTTCAATAATTTTGGTTTTAAATGGAATATCTGAGCCAACATTTTTACTTCTCTCGTCAATCCATTTTCTTACGTTTACTAAATCTTCTTCATCAAGAGGAACTTCTACACGGCCTTGTGTACGATAAGTGGTATCAACACCGACTTTCGCATTCATTTCACGCCAGCGATGCTTGCCTAAATGGTGTAATAAGAACGTTTCATCAGGCATTTTATAGCTAATTGCTTGACCGTAGAATCGTGAAGATTGCTCACCGGCGATATTACCTTTTTCTACAATCACAACAGATAAGCCACGTTCTACAAGATTAATGGCGGTCATAATACCGAGAATACCCGCACCAATAACAACAACATCAGCTTGTTTTGGTAAAGCCCCTTCCGTACCTTCAACAAAACCATGTCTTGGTGTACCCGGAACAAAGCGCCCTTCGCGAGTTAACATTGGTGTTAAAATACCCGCACCAGCCGCTACAGCTACGACTGTTCCACCAATGATAAATTTTCTTCTAGATATCGCCATTTTACTCGTTCCTTTTACTCAATGAATTATTAGCATTAAAACAATAACGTTATCTTATTTCATTTGTAAACTATTAGTAAAGTATTTGTAAATCTTTTCGTCTGTTTTTTTCTTAAAAATCCGTACTATTTAATTTACTTATGCAAAGAAGGGGATTAATCATCATTTTGTTTTTTATCGATTATTTAAGCGCATTAAGTAAAACGAAATGATATTCAGCTAGTTTTTTTCTTGGTTTCTTCGTCGAAATATAAAATTTTTCACTATTAAAGATCTACGACCAATTTGTTAAGCGTGGGCTTATGACACATTCAAATTGCAAATAGATAAGCTAAATCAAATAAATTGATTAACAAATAATCCACAAGATAACTAATGTTATTAAGACAATAAATTGAGCACATAAGAAGGAGATAAGAATAAGAAACATAACAATGGACTAGTTATTTGATGGTGATTCAGAGGAAAATAAGGAGATAGTTAAAATGACCACACTTAAGATTATATTTATCTCTATACATAACCAAATTTTAAGTGTTCATTTTTAAACCAATAGTGCAAGAAATCTTTTTTTGATTATTTTTATCAAAGTAGCTTAATTTTTTCTTTATAAATCAATACCGTTACAATTTGAAACAAAATACACATTTTGTTACATATTAAAAATCCATGTACATTAGAACAGACTGGCTTTAGCGAGATTTCGGACATTTACGAAAGTGAATCGTATAAGTAAATACACTTATTATAATAAACGAAAGCAGTAAATATCGCGTGAACAATTATTTTACGCTAAGTCACTTATCCTACGAGGATACAACGCCCTTTCTCTCTGCCCCTTTCTTTACTTCCTTCCAAAATTACTTAAGCTACTCTTATCAAATCGCAGTGCGCACTGGCTGATTTTTATCGAAAGGACTTCAACAAAATGATTTTGTTGAGAAACGATTACTCACTGTAAATTAAGGACTTGCCATGCCAACTCCATGCTATATCTCTATCGAAGGGAAAACTCAAGGTAACATCACTGCGGGTGCATTTACCGCGGGATCCGTCGGTAATATTTATGTTCAAGGGCACGAAGATGAAATGCTGGTGCAAGCATTCTCTCACGTAGTGACAGTACCGACAGATCCACAATCCGGTCAGCCTTCTGGCCAACGCGCCCATAAACCTTTCCGTTTTACCGTTGCGTTAAACAAAGCGGTTCCTCTGCTGTATAACGCCTTAGCGTCGGGCGAAATGCTGCCAAAAACCACATTAAAATGGTATCGCACTTCGGTTGAAGGGAAACAAGAGCATTTCTTCACCACCACATTAACCGATGCGACTATCGTCAACATCGATTGCCAAATGCCTCACTGTCAAGATCCAGCAAAATCAGACTTCACACAGTTAATCGAAGTCTCCCTTTCTTATCGAAAAATTGATTGGGAACACACGGTTGCAGGCACGTCTGGCTCTGACGACTGGCGCGCTCCTCTTGAAGGTTAATCCTTTTTTTCACCTGCACACCAAGGTGTGTGGGTGTTTCTTTGCGTTTTCTTAATGGACAAAACAAGCGGTAGCTTGCTCAGTGGATATTGGAGCGAATGATGTTTGCGAAAGATAAAAAAAATAATTCAACCTCTCAACTTGGTGGATTAAAGAAGAAAGCGCTCGATAAAGCGCAAGAATTAGCCATTGCTAAAGCAACATCAACACTTTCGGCCTCCACTCAGCAAGCCCTCACCACAGCAAAAACTGCACAACAAGGGCTTTTGCAAGCCACATCAATGGCCTCTCAAACCTCAGCGCTTATTCCTGGCAGCGGTTTTGCCAGTGGAATAAATAATGACGATGTACCAGGGCTCACCTTCTCTGAAGGATTAGCGAAAAATAAAGCGTATGCACAACTGTTAGATTCTCTATTAGGCGCAGTATCGCCTTCTGGTTTGGTCTTCACCTGCCAAATTGCTGGTTTACCGGAAAGCACTTTTCAAGTCACTGAATTTAATTTAAACGAAGGGTTATCACGTTTATTTTCGCTATCCATTAGCGCGGTCACTACCTTGCCTTTTATCGATTTTCAGTCGCTGTTAGGTGTCGCGTCCTCGTTAACCGTTAAACGTAACGGTAAAGAAGTCCGCACCGTGCGCGGAATATTAGCGGGTGCTGTGCAAGGTAATACTGACGGTGTAAAAACGTGGTATCACTTTGATATTCGCCCTGAAATGTGGGTGATGACCCTTAATCAAGACAGCCGTATTTTTCAGCATAAAAAAGTGCCTGAGATTTTAAAAATGCTGTTAGAAGAAGCACATATCAAAGCAGACAGCAAATTCTATCGTGATGATTTACACCAAAAACGCCCTTATACCACGCAAAAACGGGAATCTGCCTATGCGTTTTGGTGTCGTTTAGCCTTTGAAGAAGGCATTAACTTTTGGTTTGAAGAGAACCAACTGTTTTATAGCGATGAACATATGGGGATGACCGCGGGCATTCACCTGACCTATAACCCGCAAGCGGAAAGCGATATTACCGACAGCACAGCAACCACATGGCAATACGGTGAATATCTCTGTGTCGATGAAACCATTCAAAAAGACAATAACTTTATCCGCCCTTCTTACCCGTTAGCCCATCAAGCCAAATTAGAAAAAGGCGGTCAGCATAGCGTGTTTGAAAGCTATGGACGCTTTCAAGAAGATGCACAAGCAGCACCTCTCACCGCCATACGTTTTGAACAACTGCGCAACGGCAGTCGAGTGGGACGCGCCAGCACCAACTGTTTTGCCTTAATGCCGGGCAAGATTTTCTCGCTAAGCAACCACCCTAATTTAATGATGAATGACAACTGGCAAGTCATTCAAGTTTCGCATCATGGTGTTCAGCCGTTAGCGGATAACGGTGGTGGCGAAGGGACTCAACTGTCTAATAGCGTCGAATTTATTCCCGGTACGCAAGAATGGCGTCCTCCACATCATTATAAACCCACTGCCGATGGCGATGAAGTTGCCACTGTGGTAGGTCCTCCGGGTGAAGAGATTTACGTCAACGAAGTGGGTGCGGTGAAGGTCTATTTTCATTGGGATCGCTATGGCAAACCCGATCACAGTGCCTCGTGTTGGGTGCGTGTGGCGATGGGTTGGAATGGCAATGGTTATGGTTTTTCTGCCGTACCGCGTATCGGGCAAGAGGTGATTGTCTCTTATCTTAATGGCGATATTGATAGACCGATTATCACCGGTTGCACCTATAACGGGCGTAACGCACCACCGCTAAAATTCCCTGAAAATATGACTCGCACCACAATCAAAACCAAAACCCATAAGGGTGACGGCTTTAATGAACTGCGTTTTGAAGATGCCGGTGGCAAGCAGGAGATTTTTATTCATGCGCAGAAGGATATGAATACCGTGGTGCTCAACAATCGCAGTACGCATGTACTCAATAGCCACGCTGAAATTATCGATAAAAATCAAGAGATGGTGGTGAAAGGGAATCGCACTGAAACCATTAAGGAAAATAACACCGAAACCGTCGGTCAACATAAAAAAATCAGTGTGGGTAATACGTTAGCGATTGATGCAGGCGATGCCCTTGAACTGCGTTGCGGTGCCAGCGTGTTAAGAATGGATAGCGCAGGCCATATCACTATTAATGGTACGGAATTTAGTTTTGAAGCCTCAGGTCCGGTGCAGATCACGGGCAAAGATGTCGATATCAACTAGGGGTTTCGGATGCTAACACACGTGATTAACCAGACTCCTTTTCCTCATTTTTCCTTTGAAAAACTGGGGTATAAAGATGAGCATTGGCAAACTATTGCGGTAAAAGTTACTTGTGATTTTGATCCTCTCACGGGCAGATGTGACATTGCGGATGAGCAAAAACCGCTCATTATGGCGGATGTTTACCGCACAACGCCTGAAAATAGCAGTTTATTGCACGAAACAGATCTTGTGTCTTATAAGCCCAATGCTGAAATTTATCTTGTGGGTACCGCCCGAACATTAGATGAAACGCCTTTAGCTCAGTGGGAAACCGAGCTCTCAATCGGTCAAATACACAAAAAATTAATCCTCAGTGGTCCTCGTTATTGGGAACATCACCATGATTGGCAATTAAGTACTCTACAGCCTATTTCCGCCTTACCGCTTATTTATGAGAATGCTTATGGTGGCAAGAATAGCCTTCAAGAAGCTTATGAGAAAAACCCCGTTGGTTTAGGTTGGTATGAGAGTCGCTATCTTGATAAAGCGCTTCAATACCCGGCTCCGCAAATTCACTCTCCCTTTTCAGAACAGGCATTCCACCTGAATAAACCGTGGAATGTTGCAGGCTATGGGCAATATAGCCGTTGGTGGCAACAACGCTCACAATTTGCAGGTACCTATAACGACAAATGGCTCAATCAAATAAAGCCTTATTATCCTGATGATTTTAAGTCTGATTTCTTGATGAGTACGCCAGAAGATCAGCATCAACAAGGCTTTTTTGTGGGCAATGAAACCCTCTCACTAAGCGGTTTTTTTGCTGAAATACCTCATGTAGATCTTACTTTGCCTCATATTGGTTTTGTCGCTATTCCTCATTTGTCTCATTCAAAAGCGCCCTATGAGTTATTAGCGCTAGACACAATATGTGTATCACTTGATGAACAAAAGTTATATCTCACTTGGCGTTATCGCCAATTGATCTCGACGACGGAAAGCACGCTACAACTTCAGGCTTATAAGTTGTAATAAGGATATTACTCATGACAAAAAAAATCGTCGGGAATAAAAATGCCGATTACTGCGTTATTGCCACAGGCCCTGATGTTTGCCAAGTGGGCAATGTTGTTGTTCCCTTTGACAGTTTTCAACAACTCAGTGCAGAAGAAACTTATGTTTCCACGGTACGCGTGAATGGTGTACCAACATTAACAGTAGGCAGTGTGATTAAAGGAACACAAGGCAACGCAGGCTCTGGCATTGTCTCAGGCACCAGTTTAGGACGTGGAAACTGCGTTATTACTAGTGGCTCACCAACAGTGCGTTTTTGTGGGCAATCGGCGGCTTTTCATGGCTCTGACGTTATGATGAACAACAATAATGTGCCGGGTCGCCTCTATTCTGAAGAAAAAGCCCTACAAAAAGCCAATGACGCCGCGGAAATTTCTGCTGAAGCACCACCAGAAAAAAAACGCCCAGACCAGATGACCTATCGAGAACTGAAGCACTTGATAGACGATACAGAGCATGAAGCAGAATTAATCGGTGGAAAAAACTTACCCGATACCACCATAGGCGCAGGGAAAGGCTTTTTAAATGGTTTAATTGGGTTGGTTGAAACCGTTGCCAAAGCCAATGCCGTCAGTGCCTCCTATCAAATGGGATCGCAAGCCTATGGCCCCACGACATGGTTTATGTCAGAAGAAGGGAAACAACAATACGCTGAGACAATGACGTCACTTGCTCATGAAATGCGCAAAGAAGAAAATTTACCCCAATTTGAACGCCTTGAGTACGACAACCAAGCGCAAAAATCAGGTGCCTTAATAGAAGAAGTGGGTGAATACGTTTTTCTCACCAAAGCGGCAGCTGGCTTACTACAAAATGGCATTAAAGCATTACCTCGACTGATTAGAAAAGATCCACCTCCGCCGAAAGAAGTCACGGTATTAACCAAACCGCAAGGTGAAAATAGCGCCAATATAAAGCCCAATAAATCCTGCAACAGTAAAGCGGTCTGTGAATCCGATCCTGTTAACGTTGCCACAGGCGATTTTATTCAAGTTTGGGAAGTGCTCTCCGTTTCAGGGTTGTTGCCCATTTCATTACAACGAACCTATCGTTCAACAGGTACGGCATCCGGCTTATTTGGTCCCAAATGGACAGATAACTGGTCAATATTCTTAGAAATTCAATCGGATAATATTATTTATCACAATGAGGAAGGGGCGCAAATCACCTATCCTTATACAGATAACCATCTCAATATCCGTAATACTTATTATCCTCATGTTCTGCTCTCTGGTGATATAAAAGCTAACATTAGTTTATTCGACAATCGCACCCAGTTAACACATCATTTCAACCATATCGATGGATCTTGTCGACGTCTCTCTGCCATTACAGATAATAATCATCAACGTATTGATTTTATTTACAACGAACAACATCAATTAATCTCTGTATCACGTAATGGTATTACAGCGCTTTACTTGGACTATCATTCTCATCAATTAAATCATATTACCTTAGCCAATAAGGTTATCTCTCAGCCTTTAGTCAGTTGTCAGTATGATAAACAAGGTTATTTGAGTGAATGTAATGCTTATCAGCAGAATCACTTATGGCATGAATATACTGCCGAAGGTTTTATGTCTCGTTGGCATGATACAGACCAAACGGATTATTACCTTGAATATGACAAATATGGCAGAGCGATAAAAAACAGCTCACCATCCGGTTATTGGTGTGGTGGTTTTATTTATGATGATGTTCATAAGATGACCACCTATTTCAACGATGAAGGGGAGCAATCTTATTATTATTATAATGATGCAGGTCTTGTTACACATGCAATTGATGCATTAGGGCGTGAAACCAAAACACAATGGCATAATAATCAAAAAATAAGTGAAACCAATGCATTAGGGCAAACAACTTCTTATCTCTATCATTATGATGGCAATATTGCACAAATTACCTTTCCCGATGAGCGTTCCATTGAGTATCAATATAATACTCAAGGTCAGTTGATAGAATATATCTCCCCCTTTGGCGATAAATGGCAACTGACCTACGACGACAAAGGTAATTTAACCACAGTGACCGATCCACAAGGTCGCCAACAAGCCTATGAATACAGCCAACATGGCGAACTGCTTAAAGCTATTCAACCGAATGGTGCACAGTGGCAGTATGAATATAACCAAGCGAATCAATTAATAAAAAGCACCAACCCTTATCAACACAGTACCGAATACCAAAGCGATGAGCTAGGTCGATTACTGCAAGTCACCAATGCACTAAACCACACCACTCGCTATCAGTACAGCAAAGAGCATGATGGTGTTAACGGCAGTCTCAGCGATATTTTACTGCCTGATGATATTCATCAACATATTGAATATGACAGCGAACGCCGTGTTGTCGCCGTCACCGATGGCGAAGGCAAAACTACGCGCTATCGCTATGGTGCTTTTGATTTATTACTTGCCACAATACGCCCTGATGGCACAGAAATTCGCTTTGAATATGACTCACTCACACGACTGAAAAAAGTCATCAACGCCACAGGGGATGTCTATTCTTATGAGCGTGATAAAGCCGGTCAAATCATTCGTGAAGTGGATTTTGCAGGACGTGAAATTCAATACCGTTACGACCGCTTAGGGCGACGTATTGCAACTCGTTATCCAGATAATCATGAACTCCGTTATCATTATGATGAGACAGGATTAGTTACCGAACAAAGCATTTGGCTGGCTGATGGTATCGAGCATAAGTGCCTTTCTACCACCACTTATCAATACAATGAACGTTTGCAACTTATTCGTGCCACCAATCCTGATTCGGTGGTGGAATTTGAATACAACGACCAAGGGCATTTATGTTGTGAACGGATAAACGGACAAGAGATACAGCATCAATGGGATGAAAAGCACGATATCCTCACCCAAACCCGCTTTGGTGAGCGTGAACTTAATTATGCTTTCGGCCAACTCCATGAACTGACGTCACTGCAAGTCAATCAACATGCGCCATTACAATTTAGTTATAACGCGCTGGGACAAGAGTTTTTACGCCAAAGCCAAGCCGGTTTTGCCAATTCGAGCCATTACACCGCCACCGGATTATTAGCCCATCAACGTGCAGGACGGGGAACGGAGTCCTTTTTACAATCATTACACGATAATCCGCTTCAACCGCCAATATCAACCGATGTTCACCGAGGTTATCAATACGATAAAGCCTTTAATCTGGTCAATATCGACGATGCTCGCTGGAACCGTACACAATATCGCTATAACATCAACGACCAAATTGTTGAAACGCAATACAGCAACCAGTTTGAACGCCAAAGCGAGAAGTTTCAGTACGATAGCAATCTCAATATCACCGAGCACCAGTTTATTCCATCGGATGCACACGGTGCCTTTTTGCAACTGGCGCAGCAGCAACAAAAAGGACGTGTCACTCGTCGTATCACAGCCAAAGGTTATCAAGACTATCACTACGACATTAATGGTCGATTAACGCAAAAAGTGGTTTATCAGCACGGTTTTCGGGCGAAAACGTGGTATTACCAATGGAATACCCTTAACCAACTTATCGCCTGTTTTAATCCTGAGGGGGAATGCTGGCGTTATACCTATGATGCTTTTGGCAGAAGACTCAGTAAACACAAGGTAGTCGATAATCGCCCTACGCCACCTTTAAACTCGCCCTTTAAAGATAAACGTGTTCAGCGTGTGGATTATCTGTGGTCAGGCAACCAGATGGTGCAAGAAACCCCGATTTATGCCGATGGCACCCCTGCTTATGATTCGCAAATTCAGTGGCTCTACCAGCCCAATGAAATCACTCCCACAGCCCGTTATCAATGCGGAAAACTGCATTATGTGGTCACTGACCATCAAGGCACGCCACGCGAAATCTTTAGCGAAAAAGGCATTGTTAGCTGGGCTGGACGGTTAAATACCTGGGGACAAATGGCGTTTTGGCAATCTCATGAAGATCATGCCGATAACGACCCCGAATATACCGAATGTCATTTTCGTTTTGCGGGACAATATGAAGATAAAGAAAGTGGTTTGTATTACAATCGCTTTCGCTACTATGATAAGGACACAGGGCAATATATTTCACCAGACCCAATAGGATTATTAGGGGGTTTTAATCCGTATGGGTATGTGCATTGTCCGACTGGGTGGGTGGATCCGTTTGGGTTGGCGGGTGAGAATTGTGATAAGTTGAAATGGGGAAACCCTAAAAGCAAACCAACTTATGGACATACATTTATTGATCATGGCCAAAAATTAAAACCTCTGCAACTT
This sequence comes from Proteus sp. fly-1067, assembly GCF_040139345.1. Classification (NCBI taxonomy): domain Bacteria; kingdom Pseudomonadati; phylum Pseudomonadota; class Gammaproteobacteria; order Enterobacterales; family Morganellaceae; genus Proteus; species Proteus sp. fly-1067. The sequence goes on from NZ_JBEEUL010000003.1 coordinate 300,396, forward strand.
ATGGATAGAGCCAGAGCTAAAAATCATCAGATAGGACAATATTTAGATGATAACGCGGCTGCTAATTTTATTTCTGATGTTGCTAAAAAAGGACCTGGTGTTCATGATGTTCCTTTGCCCAATAATATAAATGGTCGCGGTTATTTACCTAATGGAGTGGAAATAAAACCAGATATGGCCAGGGTAGTCGTAAAGCCTGATGGCTCGATTAGAACATCATTTCCATACAACTCATCTCATCCCAATTAAACGGAGACCCTTATTTATGAATATAAATCAATTAGCTATAGACTTGGAATTACCAGTAGGGGATGAATACACTCAAGATTGGAGCTATGAATTATCAGAATCATATCGTACAAAAGAATGGCTAAAAAAATATATTCAAGCATACTCGAATGATAAATATAATACATTTGAAAAGAATGAATTAATGGAATTGATGCTTGACATTGTAAATGATTTATTGATTCAAAATAATAAGAATGATGATTTGATAATAAAAGTTTTAACTTTATTATCTGATAATAATCGGATTCATTTACAACTAATAGAACACTGGTCTTTAGATGATGAGCCATTAGAAGACTGTTTTGAATTAACTCCAGAAATTAGAAAAATTAGAGATAGTGTATTCATTAAGTAATTAAGAATAGTCAGAAGATCTTAAAATCTTCTGACTGAACTGTCTTTAAAAATGGATCAATTTCCCTTTTAACTGCTGGCATATTCTGCCATCAGTCTCGTATCTTGCCATTGTTAGTGATGTTGCTTCATAGCTCTGATTCTTCACCGTAAAAAATGGTATTACCAATGGAATACCCTTAACCAACTTATCGCCTGTTTTAATCCCGAGGGAGAATGTTGGCGTTATACCTATGATGCTTTTGGGCGACGACTTAGTAAGCACAAAGTGGTCGATAATCGCCCTGCGCCACCTTTAAACTCGCCCTTTAAAGATAAACGCGTTCAGCGTGTGGATTACCTGTGGTCGGGCAACCAGATGGTGCAAGAAACCCCGATTTATGCCGATGGCACCCCCGCTTATGATTCACAAATTCAGTGGCTCTATCAACCCAATGAAATTATTCCCACAGCCCGTTATCAAAGCGGAAAACTGCATTATGTCGTCACGGACCATCAAGGCACGCCACGCGAAATCTTTAGCGAAAAAGGCATTGTCAGCTGGGCAGGAGGGTTAAATACGTGGGGGAAAATGGCGTTTTGGCAATCTCATAATGACACTAGCACGTTAAGCTTTTGGCAATGAGTACCTGAAAAATTAATGAATGGAATACAAAATAATCCGAAAGGAAAAGTCACTGAGGATCTAAAAAATGGTTTCACTTAGAGACTGGAATAAAACGCCCGATTGCAAGTCAACAAATGCATATCAGTGTCTCTTACGATCCGTGGAACTGTTCAGGGTCTATCGTTTGCCACTATCGTTCAAATTTCAATAATGAAATCGAGTGGAAAGCATTCCATAAACGAAATAAAGAATAATAATAACGAATAAATTATCTTACCTTAAGTAAAATAACATTCCCTCTATAAGCTATAGATAAATAATATATTATTTTAATTTTTATCAATCATATTCAAATTGACATAAGATTTCCTTCTTGTTTTTATTAAATAATTTAACTTAATGCTGTTTTTTATATTATTTTTAATTTTAGGTTATAACAATAACGCTATGTAACATTATTATTATTTATAGTACCGTTCTATTTTTCATCAAAAAAATATTAATTTAAAAAAATAAAAAAATCAAATTACCACATTATAAACCAAATTACTGCTATATATCAGTAAGATATGTAGAGCTGAAATAAATAATTCATAATGAAATTTCTATTTTTCATATTTATAATTTAAATTAAATATAAATTAATTTATTCCTATCAAGTTGCATAATATGAGTAAAATAGATGAAAAAACTTACTTATAAAGTTAAATCATTATATTTAAATTAAATACGATACTAATTAAATGTAATGAAAAGTAAAAAACATTAAATATTTCTTATTGACTCAAGGACGGTTTTATATAAAACTAAATGTATATATTAGAAAAAATTACTTATTATTTTATTTTTAGTTATTATTTTATTTCTACCAGGAAAATTAAACTCATATAAGGTAATTATATTATTGCCTAGGATAGGTATTTCTTAATTTAAATTATTCATCAAGACGCTGAGTATTTAATTAAGAACTTAAGCTAAATAAGGAGCTTAGTTTAAATGAGTAAAAATACTCTTGGTAGTGTTGCCCCCAAAGAACGTATTAATATCAAATACATCCCAAATGATGGTGGTGTTCAATCTGAAGTCGAATTGCCTTTAAATATGCTTATTGTGGGTGATATAAAAGGAAAGGCGGAAGAAACACCTATTGAAGATCGTAAAACTATTTCTATTAATCAGAACAACTTTAATTCAGTTATGGAAAGCACAGGTATTAACCTAAATATTGCGGTTCCAAATACCTTAGATGAAAAAAGTGAATCTGATCTTAATGTCAATTTAGAGATTAAATCACTACAAGATTTTTCTCCTGATAATATTGCACGCCAAGTTCCTGAGCTAAAAAAACTATTAGAACTAAGAGAAGCGCTCGTTGCGTTAAAAGGCCCTCTTGGCAATATCCCCGCTTTTAGAAAACGTCTGCAAGAACTTCTGGAAAATGAAGCGACGCGCGAACAATTATTGAAAGAACTTGATATTGCTAGCCAAAAATAATGTTTACAGAGGATAACCCTATGTCTTTAGTTAATGAAGCTCAACAAGAACAAGTGGCAATATCTGGCGGTTCTTTACTTGACGAAATTATGGCGCAATCAAGAATGTCGCCAGAAACGGAAGCCTATGATATTGCTAAACAAGGCGTTGCTGCTTTTATTAGTAATATTTTTGCTAATCCGTCAGAAGAAGAGTCTATTAATAAGCTTTTAATTGATAAAATGCTCGTTGAGCTGGACTCTCAATTAAGTGCCCAAGTTGACCAAATTTTACATGCACCAAAATTTCAAGAAATTGAGTCATCATGGCGTTCATTAAAATTACTCGTTGATCGTACTGACTTCCGTGAAAACATTAAAATCAATATTTTACATGCAACGAAAGAAGAACTATTAGAAGATTTTGAATTCTCACCAGAAATTGTTCAATCCGGTTTTTATCAACATGTTTACTCTTCTGGCTATGGCCAATTTGGTGGTGAACCTGTCGCGACAGTCATTGGTAACTATGCATTTAATAACACCACACCTGACTTAAAATTAATGCAATATGTTAGTGCTGTGGGTGCGATGGCTCATGCTCCCTTTATTTCATCCGTTTCACCTAATTTCTTAGGTATTAATAGCTATGCTGAACTGCCTGCTATTAAAGATCTTAAATCTGTTTTTGAAGGCCCTGCTCATACGAAATGGCGTTCATTACGCGAGTCTGAAGATGCTCGTTATTTAGGTTTAACAGCACCTCGTTTTTTAGTGCGCTTACCTTATTCGCCGACAGAGAATCCCATTAAATTATTTAATTACTCTGAAGATGTGAAGCAAGATCATGAGCATTATTTATGGGGCAATACCGCTTTCTTATTAGCAAGTTGTATTAATGACAGCTTTGCAAAATATCGCTGGTGCCCAAATATTATTGGCCCTCAAAGTGGCGGAACCGTAGGCGATTTACCTGTTCATAACTTTGAAGCGATGGGTGAATTACAAACTAAGATCCCAACAGAAGTTTTAGTTACTGATAGACGTGAATTTGAGTTAGCAGAAGAAGGTTTTATCACCTTAACTATGCGTAAAGGCAGCGATAATGCCGCTTTCTTCTCTGCAAACTCAGTACAAAAACCGAAAAACTACCCTAATACGCGTGAAGGAAAATTAGCAGAAACTAACTATAAGTTAGGAACACAACTTCCTTACATGTTTATTATCAATCGTTTAGCTCACTATATTAAAGTGCTACAACGCGAACAAATTGGCTCATGGAAAGAGCGTCAAGATCTTGAGCGGGAGCTTAATATCTGGCTAAAACAATATATTGCAGATCAGGAAAATCCACCAGCAGACGTTCGTAGTAGACGCCCTCTTCGCTCAGCACAAATCCAAGTTTTGGATGTTGATGGTGATCCGGGTTGGTATCAAGTGGCTATTCAAGTTCGCCCTCATTTTAAATATATGGGTGCAAACTTTGAATTATCTCTTGTTGGTCGCTTAGATAAGGAATAAGTGCGATGACAGCTCTGTATAACTTGGAAGATAATCCCACTTCCAGTTTATTTGAGCGCATACAAGGGAAGAGCGTAGGCTCTTCCCAACGCGCAAAAATCCAAGCGTTACTCATGTCAATTAAACAAAATTTGAATCAGGTTTTAAATAGTAGACCTTTGGGTTGCCAAAGTACTCCCACTTTAGGCGTTCCTGATTTAAATGATGCGACATTAACAGGAGTCGATTTCAAGGTTCATTTATCCAATATTATTGCGAATTGCATTACCACTTATGAACCAAGAATAACTAATGTCACTGTTCATTTTATAGAAAATGAAGCAGAACCATTGTCACTGCAATTTAGTATTACTGCTTTTATTTTATTAGAAAATCAAAAGCAGCTTATTGAATTTAACGTGCAATTAGACAGTAACCGTAGATACCAATTGACGCAATTTTAATATGTCTTCAAATCACTATTTTGATAATGAATTAAGCTATCTCGATAAGCTTGAACTATATGTTGCAACTGAAAAACCGCAACTTATTAATCAAATATCTGAAAAAGTGCGTGATCCTGATGCAGCACGCCTTTTAGATGGTATTGCTTATTTATCAGGCAATTTGCGAGAACAAATAGATAGACAATTTCCTGAACTAACAAACAGTTTAGTGAATATGTTATGGCCTGCTTACGCTCGTCCATTTCCTAGTATGACGGTTATGGAATATCGCACAGAGCCATCTCAAGAATACGCTATTAAAATAACCAAAGGGCAACCGTTTATAAGCCACCCATTATATGTTCAAAATGACTTGGCTCAAAATGATGATGATAATTGGCATCAATGCCAATTTACACAATGTCGCAATTTATGGGTTCTACCAATACAAATAACACATATTACCCAAAATAAAGATACGCTGGATATTCATTTTTCTCTAAACCAATTACAGTCGCTAGCAGCAGTTGGCTTAGAGAAACTGTGTATTTACCTTAATGGGTTCTCTTATACAACGACCCAATTATTTTATTTATTAAATAGCAAAATCAAAAAAGCAAAAATAACCACAGTTAAACATCAAATTACATTAGAACATTTTTCTGTTGAGCCTATTGGCTTTCATGCCGAAGACTCCCTTTTGCCTTATCCTAAAAATAGCTATGAAGGATATCGCTTATTACAAGAGTATTTTTGTTTTCCTGAAGCATTTTTGTCTCTAGCCATAAAGGGATTAGACAATCTCCCTCCAGCCCTAAAATCAGATGCTTTTACATTATCAATTCAATTTGAATATGATATTCCAGAAGCAATGCTTATCACTGAAGAAAACATCAAAATTAATTGCGTACCTGCAGTTAATCTATTTAAATCTGAGAGTGAGGCGATTAATTTAACGGGAAAAGAAACGGAATATGTTCTGAATAAAAGCCATAAAAAACAAGATTGCTATGATATTTTTTCAATAAATACCATTCAAGGTTGGCGCTATATTCCTAATCAGAAGTCCTATATTACTCGTTACACTGCTTTTGAAAGCTTTCATCATCAAAATAATCAAGAGAACCCAGAAAGAACGGGCTATTATCGCTTAAAAATCGCACAACATAAATCTAATTATGGTTATCAACATACCTTATCTTTTGTACGAAATAATGAAGAAAATTTACTCGACTGTGAAGAGAGTATTTCTGTCTCAATGAATTGCACTAATCGCACTTTAACCTCTTCATTGTCGTCCCATTCAATAAGGTTTGATGAGCATACCGCTATTTCTGGCATTTCATCTACTAGCAATATTATTAAACCAACAAAAGCGCTTTATCCTTTATTAGGAAATACGCTGTATTGGTCTGAATTGACTAATTTATCCATTAATTATCAATCTTTATTAAGTTTGACGGCACTTAAACAAATTTTACAGTTATATGATTTTAAAGCGACTTTTTATCAACAATCTGCACGTCAGTCCCAAAAGTACCTTGATGCAATCACTGATTTAAAAACAGAATCTATCGAATACTTATATAAAGGTTTGCCTGTCCGAGGCGTAAAAACAACATTATCAATACACCAAAATGCGTTTATTTCAGAAGGCGCCATGTATCTATTTTGTTCTGTATTAGCACAATTTTTTACTCTTTATACCAGCGTTAATATGTTTCATGAGTTGGAAGTGATTAATTTAGATAATAAGGAAGTTTATCTTTGGCCAGCGAAAATAAACCAGCAAATACTCAAATAACAGATATTGATAAAATACAAAGCTGGCTAAATAAAAAAGCGGGCAAATCTGTTACTGAATACAGTTTTTATCAATTAGTTGAGTTGCTTAATAAATTTCATACTCAAAAAACAGCATTCAATAATGAAAGCTTTATTCAGTTTAGATCAAGCGCTAATACGGCATTTCCAACTCGAGATGTTGTTTCCTTGCGCCAAGATGAACAAGGTCTGTTTGATTTAGAAGTTTCCTTTTTAGGATTACATGGTAGCCAATCACCATTACCAGGTTATTACCTTGATCATTTCGCATGGGAGGAAGCACAGCAAGCAAATCAATTAACGGATTATCTTAATTTATTTAATCATCGCTTAGTCACATTACTTCATCGTATATGGCGTAAATATCGCTATTACATTTGCTTTGAAGATGGTGGCCATGATGCATTTTCTCGTTATATGTTTTCACTTGTGGGGTTAGGTAGTGAAACCAATCGTGGCATGATGAATATCAACCACAGCAAAATGCTTGCTTATGCCGGATTACTTGCTAGCCCAAGTCGTTCTCCTGATGTTATTTGTAGCTTAATTTCTCACTGTTTTGATTTAGAGAAAGTTGAATTAATCGGATGGGAAATACGCAAAGTACCTATTCCAGAAGATCAACAAAATCGTTTAGGCATTGTTACTCGTCATTCAGGACAGAAATCTCGACCTAAAATGGTTTTAGGTGAGAATTTTAATATTGGCTCTCATATCTATGATTGCAATGGAAAATGCACTATTGAAATCAGTGAATTATCCATTGAACGCTATATGTCGTTTCTTCCCAATGGCAAAGATTTTTTGTCACTCATTACTTTTGTTTCTTACATCATGCACGAGCAACTTGCGTGGGATTTACGCCTACGTATTGCGGACAAACAAACGAATGGAGTTTGCCTAGGCAGAGCACAACACAACCAATTAGGTTGGCAAAGCTTTCTAGGAAAACCTGAAGCCAATCCCAGTATGACAATGACTATTTTGGAATAATATTTATGGATAATTATTTACCCACAATCTCTTTTCGCTTAATCAATAGTGAGCTGCTTGAAAGTGGCTATGTGCCGAATAGTCAATTTACTCAACTTGGTGGCACAATTGGTAGTAGTCAACAATCTCACTGGGTAATACAAGATACTCAATCTTCTATTGCTGCCACACAATGCGCTATTGTTTGGCAAGATAAGCAGTTTTGTTTAAAAACGCTTTCAGAACCTATTTATATTAATAATGCTCTGATCCCCATAGATATTGGCGCTGTTTGTTTATCTCAAAGCGATCAAGTCAAGATTGGTCAATTAGTCTTGTCTGTTAATATTAATTTAACGCAAAACGATAAATCGGATCTTATGGCAATGACACCACAATCTTTGATTGTGACTGATGATAATCCGTTAGATCCCTTACTACAAAAAAACACGTCCTCTGCTCATAAAGCAGAAAATTATATGCCTTTAGCCCCAACAGTTTCAGGTGCAATGACGCATGATCCATTAAAAGTCCTTGAAAGAGAAAGCCTTGAGCTTATTCAGTCATCTTATTCTAACTCACACCACCACTCGCTTTCTTCGCCTCATTCAGATAATCAGGGAGCTTTTATGGTTCAAGAATTTATGGATTTACCCGAAATGACATATCAGGATAATGAGATAAATGCAGACGTTGATTATGTTGCGATTAATCCATTAATGAAGGGGCTAGGTGTACACCTTAACTTGCAAAACTCTCAGCAAGCGAATGATTTTCTCATTGAATTAGGAAAAACAACACAATCAGCAATTAAAGGCTTATTGGCATTACAGCAGCAAGGTAATTTACAAGATAAACAACTGCGGCCAATCGAAGATAACCCTCTTCGTTTAAATAACCAATATGACAATGTAATGCGCTTAATGTTTACGGATGATCGTAGTCCAGTGCATTTATCTGCGCCTTCGGCTGTCGCAGAAAGCTTACATAATGTGCAACTACATTATCATGCCAATCAAGAGGCGATTTCAGCTGCATTAGCTACCCTTTTAGATGCATTTTCTCCAGAGCATTTATTAAAACGCTTTTCTCATTATCGTCGTAGTTACGATAACAATCCAAATGACAGTGCTTGGGCTTGGGATATGTATACCAATTATTACAATGAGTTGGCATCATCCCGCCAAAAAGGTTTTGAAAAGCTGTTTTACGAGGTTTATACCCACGCTTATGACCGAGCCTTAAGAAAAGGGCTTGATGAGGTGTGATATGTCGATAAAAACACTCATGGCTTGTCTCTTTCTTATTTTTGCAAGCACTCAACTTAGTGGGTGTAGTGGCCCGATTGAAGCAATATCAAAAATAGGCAAAGTCATGTGGGACCCTTCAACGCCTGTAGGAGCCGAAAAAGAACAACCATCAGTCGTTGCATTCACATTATTAGCAGAGCCTGAAATTAATCCTAACGATCAAGGAGAGGCAACCCCTGTTCAATTACAAATTGTTTATATGAATGAAGATTCGATCTTTGCCTCTTTAGATCAAGACCAAATTATTGAAGAAGATTGTGATCTGAAAAAGCTATTAAAAAGAAATTATATCGATCATCAAGATTACACTCTTTTGCCTGATCAATATAAGCCTCTCGATCTCATTGAATTAGATAAAAAAAATAAATATATCGGGATCATTGCTTATTACTCTGATGTCAATATTACTCAATGGAAAAAAGTATTGAAAATCAATGGAATTGGTCGTCATTACAATCTACTAGTCCATATCAAAGAAAATGAAATTGAATTTAGAAAAGAAGAGGAACAATAACAGTGTCAACAAAAAATAAAGTGATATGGCATGAAGGGTTGTTTATTAAACCTCAACATTTTCAGCAACAGCAACGTTATCAAGATTATATTATTGAAACGCTGATAAAAACCTATCACGCTCATTACTATGGCCTAGGCCAACTAACGCTAAATACTGAATTATTAAGTCTTGGTCGTATTGGACTGAAAGAAGCCGCCGGCATTATGCCTGATGGCACGCTATTTTCTATTCCACAACAAGATAATCTTCCTTCACCTATTGATATTTCACAACTTCATGAAGGCAGTGACAATGTTGTCTATTTAGCATTGCCATTACAAAACAGCACAGTTAGTGAAATTTCTCATTCCCATAATGGCAATCATTTGTTAGCCCGTTATAGCGATGTGTTAACACAAGTACGTGATTTGCATACTGAGAATGGAGACATTAGCCAACTTAATATTGCGAAACTCAATCCTATCTTGAAATTAGGAAAAACAGAGTTAGACGCTTATGTAATGCTTCCGATTTGTAAAATAAGAGAAATCAGTGCTGATGGTAGTTTAATTCTCGATAAAAACTTCATTCCTACCTGCTTAAATTCAAGAATTTGCCCTATTTTATCGGAATTTTTAGCTGAAGTTGAAGGTGCATTATTTGAACGAGGCCGTCAAATAGCCGAACGAATAGGCTCCCCCGGTCAGCAAGGAATTGCCGATGTGGCTGAATTTATGATGTTACAGCTACTTAATCGCGCTTATCCTCAATTTTCACATTTATCTAAACAGACAGTGGTTCATCCAGAACAGCTTTTCAGGGAACTATTGCAATTTAGTGGCGAAATTCAAACATTTACTAATGGCTCTCGTTTACCTGATAAATTACCGATTTATCGACACTATGACTTGGCATCGGGCTTTTTACCTCTAATTAAATCTATTCGACAAGCGCTAAGTGTGGTTCTCACACCAAGAGCGGTGCCAATTCCATTGCAAAAACAAGAACATGGTATTCGTGTTGCAACAATTCATGACAGACAACTTCTGCAAAGTGCTGAATTTATTATTGCGGTACGCGCTCAGTTACCTCAAGAGCAATTGCGTCGCCAATTCGCGCAACAGGCAAAAGTCACATCAGTGAATCAAATTCGTGATTTAGTCAGTGTTCAAATGCCTGGTGTTGGTTTTATTGCTTTATCAACTGCACCTCGTCAATTGCCATATCACTCAGGCTATACCTATTTCCGCTTAGATCCTCAAGGTGAATCATGGGCTGATATACAGAAACACGGAAATATTGCATTCCACGTATCAGGACAATTCCCTGAACTTGATATTCAACTTTGGGCAATAAGAAGTGGAACTCAACATGAGTGATTTATCATTAATACAAGAACTTACTGAAAAAAAAGTGAGCCATAAATCATATCAATTACCATTACGCGGTAACAACATCAATCCAATGATTGATGCTGCGACACCATTGCTGGGTATGGTGATCAGAATGAAATCAATGTCAGCAACTCCGCTATCAGAAAAGCTTTTTCAACAAGTGGTCACTGACATTCAAGCCATTGAACAACAACTTCAAACTCACGGTTATGAGCCGGGCGCCATTGTTTCATTCCGCTATGTGTTATGCACATTTATTGATGAAGCAGCATTAGAGTTAGGCTGGGATCAAGATAACGATTGGGTAAAACAATCCCTGTTAGTTCATTTTCATAATGAATCATGGGGTGGTGAAAAGGTTTTCGTATTAATAGAACGCTTATTAGGTGAGCCTAAACGTTACCTTGATTTATTAGAGTTTATTTATCTCTGTTTATGCCTTGGTTATCGCGGTCGCTATAAAGTCAGCAATGGCTATGGAGATGACTTTAATAAATTACTTCGCCAACTTCAAAAACAGATCCAACAACTTAAAGGTGAGTCTCAACCCGTTGTTTTATACAAAGAAAATGGCACTAAATCACATCAATATCGTTTAGGACAACGCTTTGGTGTTCGTTATATCGCCATTGGCTCACTGATCTTCGCCACGATTATTTATGCAATTTATGCTTCTAGATTGAGACATCAAACTCTCAATATTTTGGAACAGCTTAATACACTTCTTAGCTAGGACGCCCTTATGATCCAGATTGATCTCTCAACATTAGTTAATAGACTTCACCCTATTGCTAAACACGCTTTAGAAAATGTGGCTGCGTTTTGTGTAAGTCACCAGCAACTTGAAATTACAGTAGACCAATTTTTACAACAACTGCTGGAAACACCACTAACGGATATCCGCACTATTTTTAATAAAGTTGATATCAATCCAACTGAATTAACAGCGCTTTTAGATCTTAACTCTGTACAGCACCAAAGCGTGACACAAAGTTATCCAAGCTTTTCCCCACTATTAGTGGAATGGCTTAAAGATAGTTGGTTATTGGCTTCAGCAGAGCTTAGTCATAACGAATTACGTTCAGGCGCGTTATTACTCACTTTATTACAAATGCCCCATCGTTATCTCTCAAAAGTGGTGGCGGAATTACTATCGCAAATTAATCGAGAACAACTCAAACTCAACTTTGATGAGTGGACGCTGACATCAGCAGAAGCACCAATAGCAGAAGCTAATAAATCATCCAATAGTCATGTTCAATCGGACTCTATGCTTGCGCGTTTTACACAAAATATGACGCAACAAGCAAGAGATAACCAGCTAGATCCGGTTTTATGTCGTGATCATGAAATTGACTTAATGATTGATATTCTCTGCCGTCGTCGTAAAAACAACCCCGTGGTTGTCGGTGAAGCGGGTGTCGGTAAAAGTGCCTTAATTGAAGGGTTAGCCTTACGTATTATCGCGGGTGAAATTCCTGAAAAACTCAAAGAATGTGAGTTATTAACGTTGGATTTAGGCGCTCTTCAAGCTGGTGCCGCCGTTAAAGGTGAATTTGAAAAACGCTTTAAAGGCATTATGCAAGAAGTGGCACAATCACCTACTCCTATTATCTTATTTATTGATGAAGCCCATACCTTGATTGGTGCTGGAAATCAGCAAGGAGGCTTAGATATCTCCAATTTGCTAAAACCTGCATTAGCCCGTGGTGAATTAAGTACCATTGCCGCAACCACATGGAGTGAGTATAAAAAATACTTTGAAAAAGATGCGGCATTAGCGCGCCGTTTCCAACTTGTTCAAGTCAAAGAACCCACCGCAGACGAAGCCATTATTATTATGCGTGGATTGCGCTCTATTTATGAAAAAGCACATCACGTTTTTATTGATGATGAAGCACTTTGTGCATCAGCACAATTAAGTGAACGCTATCTTTCAGGACGCCAACTTCCTGATAAAGCCATTGATGTACTTGATACTGCATGTGCTCGCGCAGCGATCAATCTTTCGACACCCCCTAAACAATTATCAGCCTTAAAAACACAACGTCACCAAACCAAGATGGAATTTGACGTATTAATGCGTGAACAGCAATTAGGTTTAAAAGATCACTCAGAACGTTTAGTGATATTAGAAACACAATCTGTTGATATAGATCCACAAATAGATATTTTGCAACAAGCGTGGGAAAAACAGAAAAATATTGTTCGTGAAATTATCGAATTACGTTCAACATTACTATCAACATTAGCTGAACCATTTGAAGAAGAAGCAAACAGTGACAGCACTGAAAATAATAATGATGAGCTGAAATCTCGATTAAACGCGCTAAATGAAGAGTTAAATGAATTACATCAACACTCTCTATTAATCTCTCCTCATGTAGATAAAAAACAAATTGCTGCCGTGATTGCGGAATGGACAGGCGTACCTCTTAATCGCTTATCACAAGATGCATTACAAGTAGTGACAGAGCTACCAGCCTACCTTGAGCAAAGCATTAAAGGTCAATCACTTGCAATCAAACATCTTCATAAGCATTTATTAACAGCTCGTGCCGATTTACGCCGTTCAGGCCGGCCATTGGGGGCATTCTTATTAGCAGGACCAAGTGGCGTTGGTAAAACAGAAACCGTCATTCAAATTGCTCAGTTGATGTTTGGTGGAACACAATATCTCACCACGATCAACATGTCAGAGTTTCAAGAAAAACATACTGTTTCTCGCCTTATTGGTTCACCACCAGGTTATGTGGGTTATGGTGAAGGCGGAGTATTAACCGAAGCTATTCGCAAAAAGCCTTATTCCGTTGTCCTGCTGGACGAAGTAGAAAAAGCACACCCCGATGTTTTAAATCTTTTTTATCAAGCCTTTGATAAAGGAGAATTAGCCGACGGTGAAGGTCGTGTTATTGACTGTAAAAACGTTGCATTTTTCCTGACATCTAATTTAGGTGATCACGTCATTATGGCTAATGCTGACAAACCAGATGAATTACATGATGCACTCTATCCCGAATTAACTACCTTCTTTAAACCCGCACTTTTAGCGCGGATGGAAGTGATCCCATTCTTACCGTTAACGCAGGTTATTCTCAAAGAAATTATTACTCACAAACTAACTCGTTTGACCCAATTGCTTACACAACGTTTTCACGCAGAGATCAAGCTGGAAGAGACCGTTTCCGATGAAATATTACAACGTGCTTCACGAGCAGAAAATGGTGCAAGAATTTTAGAATCCATTATTGATGGTGCGTTATTACCCCCTCTTTCACTTCTTCTATTGCAACACAGTGCGAAAAATGAAGACATCAGGACGGTACGGTTATCAACACAAGATAACCAATTCATTGCAGAGGTCAATGTAGAACTATGAAGCACAGACTGAAAAATGCGCTCTCTCTCTTAACTTGTTTAGATGTGGACTCACTGACCAGCCAATTTCTTGAGCTGAGTATGCCTCGTAGTCCATTCAGCGCACTCATTGTTTCAATGATTAATAAATCAGAGAACCGCTTAGAGAGCTGGAGTATTGATCTTAGTGAAAAAGTAGAGAAAAAACATTTGGATGTCGATATTACAGAAGCAGATCACCCGTTGATCCAGCTTCTATCACAACCACAACCTATTCTCTGGAATGATTTAAAACAAGGCAGTTATATTAGCGATCATGCTTTACAGCAATTTATCGCCAAACAACCTGTGCATTGCGGACTGTTTAGTATTCCCTTTGTTGATCTTAATAATAAACCTTATGGGCTAATTATTATGTTAGGGGAAAATCTCGATGAAACGGTTTATGAGCAAGGTATTTTTTCTATTTACTGCAATGTATTTCATCATCAATTAAAAAGTATTTTAGCATTTTCTCAATCACAACAGAAAATTGCCGATCTGCAATATTTATTGAAATTACAACAAGAAAAAGAAGAGAAAATAAATAAAACCTTACTTTCATTATCCGTATCAAATTTAACTCCAACACAAATTCCAATTCATTCTTTTGCTGAGGTGAACGATCTTACTTTAGCCACAGAACGTTATGAAGCCTCAATTCTGCGTTACCAACAAGAAAACAACAATGACGATCTCAATTTAATCGCTGAAAACTTAAATATTTCAAAGCGATCACTTTTATATAAATTAAAAAAATATGGGTGTCTTAAATGACTTATTCACGACCAGTTTATTTCATTTTTCTCGCTCTCTTTTCAATAAGTCACGTTTTTGCACAAGAGCAAGAAAATAAAACCAACCATACTGAACTAGCTCTCTTTGAGTGTCGTGAAGAGACATCTCAACTTATTCGTTTATCTTGCTATGACCAAATTAACATTGGGAACAAACCAGTTTCTATTGTTGATGTAAGTGCGATGGGCAATATTTGGCGTTTAGCGGTAGAGCATGAAATGAAACGTGAAAATCACACCGCTGGGTTTATGGTCACTGTTCATAATAAAGGCACTTATCCCGTTATTATGACTATTCCAGCAATGGGATATTTGCCTCCTCGCCCCATTCTTATGTTGAGTTGTATCGATAACATCACCCGTATGCAAATTGCTCTAGCAAAAAAACAAACAGCAGGAAATATCCTACTAATAACAGATAAGACCCAATTAAGTAGTGAATGGTTTCTACGGGAAGATGGTTATCTGCTTGAGGCGAGTCGCGGGCTTTCTGGTATAGATGAAATCAAGCAACTGCTCTCTAGCACAAAATTAACTATCAAATTAGCAAATGATGAGCAACTAACCTTTAATATTTCAGGCATTAACGAAGAGATAAAACCTCTGCGTTCAGCCTGTCATTGGTGATAATAATGACAACAAAAACGCTCTGTACATGGAGAGAACAACTTTTAGCACCTTTGGATGAAGCCAAAGTGAGTAGCCAACTTGATGAAAATAGCCCTGATTGGGAATATATCGAAAGTGAAATGATAAAATTTGGCTCACTCAGCCACAGCACTTTAGATATTGATGATATTCAGCGTCGAGCATTACAACTCTTTGCCACACAAACTAAAGATTTTCGCTTGCTTGTACATTTTTTAAGGACGCTACAACACGCAGGTATTCCCGAAGAGCTTGTGATTGCATCAACAATTGCAAGTACCTATATGCAACATTATTGGGATACCAGTTATCCTAGTCACTCTCGGTTAAAACTTCGTTTAGCACAACAAATTCTTAAACGTTTTGAAACCGTAAAAAATAATTTTTGCCAGCAAGCCACGCCCGAACAGCGCGATGAGATCTTAGGTGAATTTGCTTATTTAGCACAATTTTGGCATTCCAGTCAGACTAATTTATCTACACAAGTGGATGAATTAAGCCGAGCGTATCAACATATAGAAAATATACAAGAATCGACTATTACGGTTGAAGAAAGTGTAAAAGCAGAACCAGTTAATGAAATAAAAAAAACACCTCAAACACCAGTAAGCGCAACTTCACAGACAGAGCAACCTCACGTTGAAATTAATCAAAGTGATGATCGCCAATGGAAGCAGACACTATTAAAAGTCGCTGGCATTCTTTGTGAACAAGCCCCTAATGATGCGGTTGGTTATCGTCTACGCCGATATGCTATCTGGCACAACATTCAAACACTTCCGATAAATGATAAGCAAGGCAAAACCCCCTTAGCCGCAGTAGCAATTGATAGAGTGACCGATTACAAAGCGCAACTCTCACAGCCGTCTATCTCACTACTCAATGATATTGAGCAAAGCTTAACGCTAGCGCCTTATTGGTTAGATGGGCATTTTATGGCTGCTCAAACCGCACAATTATTAGGGCTAATTGATGTTTCATCAGCAATTGCTCAAGAGCTTTCACTGTTTTTAATAAGATTACCTCAGCTTAATCATCTCTATTTCGCTGATATGACTCCTTTTATTTCAGAAGAAACTCATCAATGGCTGGGGAGTTTAGAAAATCAAGCTAACAATAAAGCAAGCCCTTCATTATCACTACACAATGAGCAACAAGAAATTATGGATTGCTTTGAACAAGAAGGTCTTAATGCCGCGTTATTAATGATTGATAACGCTATTTCAGTAACGACTGAACCCCGTCAACGGTTTTATCTACAGTTACTTTCTGCACAACTTTTTGAAGCATCAAAAATGAGTTCCATCGCAAATGTTTATTTTAATCAGCTTTATCATGATGCGCTTCGGTATTCATTATCAGAGTGGGAACCCAATTTATTAAATCAATTGGCATCAAAAATGGAACATCAACAGAACTCGTTTTCTCATAGGGAATAATAATGAATTGGTCATTTCTTTCTGGAAAAAAAATAGCAGATTTTATAAAAAAAATTTTCTTTTCTGATAAATCAAAAATTAAATCCCTATTTTTACTTTTAGTTGCTTTAATTCCTGCGTTGTTTGTTATTTGGATCTGGTGGTGGGGAGCAAACTATGAATTTAAAGGTGGCTATCCATTACGCTCACTTAGCGCACGTTGGTTAGCTACTGTTATCACTATTTTAGTGGTTGTCAGTTGGATTGGAATTGCAACATGGCTTCGGGTAAAAAAACTTGAAGGACTGAAATTAGAAGTAGAATTAGCCATTGTTGATCCTGTCCGTAATGATATTGAACACCAAACTCGTTATTTAAATTACTGGAAATCGCAGTTTATTAAACATCAAAATGGACACACTAATGCGCTTTATCAAAAGCCTTGGTATTTTGTTTTAGGTACTGACGAAAGTGGCAAAAATACCTTATTAAAAAATAGCCTAAATACCTTAGATATTGCGCCTATTGAAAATATTGTTAACGAACAGCAAAAACTGTCTTTACATATAAACATGCAACTCGCCGATCAAGCGATATTATTAATACCTGAAGGGAAGTTAATTACACAGCCTAATCTCATTTTAGAAAAACCAAAACTTTATCACCGACTATGGAATGAGTTACTAGGTTGGTTAAATGAACATCGTACACGTCAACCAATGAATGGCATTATTCTTACTATCGATTTATTACAACTTCTGACAAACGACAAAGAGAAAAATAGCCAATTTATTGCCTCATTGCATATGCGGTTACAAGAAATTCGCATCACATTTAATAGTCAATTACCTATTTATATCGTATTTACAAAACTCGATTTATTACAGGGATTTGATGCGATGTTCCAATCATTAGAAACGAAACAACGTGATGAAATTTTGGGTGTGACATTTCAATTAAATAACAAAAATAGCTGGGAAAAAGAGCTAAATACATTTTGGGACCAATGGGTAAGCCAAATGAATAGCGCCCTTCCTGAGATGATGATTAATCGTGTAGATGAAAGCCAACGCACTAAATTATTTAGCTTTATTAGACAAATTCAAGGATTGAAAAGTAACGTAATCAATCTAATTGATGCGCTAACATCTAGTGATAAGCAACAGGATATTCAATTACGTGGTGTGTATCTCACATCTGCAACACAAGTCGGGCAAGTTGATAATATCTTTAGCCAAACAGCATCGGTGCAATATCATTTACCAACAGCACCTTTAGCGACTTGGCCAATTGCTGAGACTCACAGCTATTTTACACAATCACTTTTTCAAGATGTTTTGCTATCAGAGCCCAATCTGGCTGCTGAAAGTCAATTTTGGCTTAAAAAGCATCGTAGAAGAGTTCTATTAGCTTCTGCTATCAGTTTTGTTGGTATTATCGCTTTGTGGAATGGCTGGAGCCACTATTACAGCAAGAACTATCAATCTGGTGAAAATGTACTTAATGAAGTTAAAGCCTTTCGCGCGTCGGATACCACAATAACAACAAATACCGCAGGAAAAGAGCAACTTGCTGTATTAAATCCATTATTAGATGCCACATTAGCTTACGGTAATTATCGTGAGAAAAATAACCTATTTTCTGATCTTGGGTTATATCAAGGAAAGAATGTCGGCCCTTACGTCGAAAATGTTTATCTTCAATTAATAACAGAACATTATTTGCCTTCAATAATGAATTCTTTACTTATTGAGTTAAATAAAGCAAAAGCTGGAAGCGAAGAAAAACTAGAGATATTACGCATTATGCGCATGCTTGAAGACAAAAGTGGACGCAATAATGAGATTGTTGAAAACTTTATGGCTAATTATTGGAGTCACTTATTTACGGGCCAGCGTGATATCCAATTTCAATTAATGTCACATTTGCAATACGCATTAAAACATACCGATTGGCAAGCTCAACGTAAAGCTGGAGAAACAACGGCAATTAATGCTTTTGCGCCCTTTACTCAATCTATTAATACAGCGCAAAAAGAGTTGAGCCGTCTACCTCTTTATCAACGTGTTTACCAAACATTACGCCTTAAAGCGAACCAAATGCTTTCATCGCCATTAAATATACGTCATCAAGTTGGCCCTAGTTTTGACAATATTTTTGCTGCCATAAATGAAGATAAACTTCAAATGCCTCAGCTTCTTACTCTGTATGGGTTAACAAACTACTTTACTCAACATAATGATGAGCTAGTGGATCTGACCTTTTTAGATGCATGGGTCTTGAATTTAAGTATAAATACTCGATATAGTGAAAATGATCGAAAAGAGATCCAACGCCAAATCACGGAACAATATCTTAATGATTATACAGCTCAATGGCGTGCCGCTATCAGTAACCTTGAAATAAGAGAGTTTGAATCACTACAAGATGAGATTAATGCATTAGAACAAATTATTAGTGGTGAGCAACCAATACGGCGAGCATTACAAGTATTAAGAGATAACACAACATTACCAAAAATAGATAGTTCACTGCCTATTGCTGACCAAAAAGCATTAATGGATGAATTAAAATACAAATTACTCATACGGTTAGATAAAGAATTTGCACCTCAAACTGAAATTCTTGTCAGCAATAATGGTGAGAATTTACAGAACCTCAATCAAAAATTAAATGAACTGCATCGTTATTTATTAGGTATTTATAATTCACCTGTACCAGGTAAAGCCGCATTAAAAGCGGTGACATCCCGTCTTGACGATAATAATCGTGACATTATCTTTGAATTATCTCAATCGGCTAAAACATTGCCTGAACCAATGAATCGTTGGGTAGGTCAATTAGCGGATCAAGCTTGGAATGTTGTGCAAAAAGAAGCAATTCGCTATATGGAAGTTGAGTGGAATGAAACCGTCGTTAAGCAATATCATACCTACATTATAGGTCGTTATCCGTTTAACACAGCTACTACACAAGATGTACCTTTAAGTGAGTTTGAACGCTTTTTTAAACCTAACGGTACATTAGATAGCTTCTACCAGCAAAATCTACGCCTTTTTGTTGAAAATAACTTAATTGAAAATAGCGATGGTCAGTCACTTATTCGTCCGGATGTATTAGAACAACTTGAAATAGCAAATCGAATTAGAAATACATTCTTCAATGCACAAGGCAATTTAGAAGCACAATTTGCCATTGAAGCACTATCACTAACAGGCAATAAGCGTCGTAGTATTTTAAATCTTGATGGTCAATTACTTGATTATTCACACGGCAGAAGCCATACCGTACATATGGTTTGGCCCAATTCAATGCGTTCAAATGTTGAAAGCAAACTCACCTTAGTACCCATTTCTGGCGATAAATCACCGCGCGCTATTTTATTTAGCGGTCCTTGGGCACAAATGCGACTGATTAATGGTGGCAGACTTACCAACATAAAACCACATTCTTTCGATGTGAAATTCACTCTTGATGGTGGTGATATGACATATCGGATCACAATCGATGAATCTAATAATCCTTTCTTTGGTGGATTATTTACGCGCTTCAAATTACCAGAAACCCTTTATTAACTGATTTCCCCTCATATTTATGGGGGGATAGGATATTTCATGAATACGCCAAAAGAAAAATTTGTGATAAAAATTGCGGGGTCTCCTTTAGATATCCCTGAATTTATCGCATTAAAAGCGGAATTTAATAAACTCAATCATCCTTCTCAGCCTGAGATCAGTTGGACACTTATTGAGTCTCTTTCATTAACGTTATTTAAAACTCACGGTATCGACTTGCAAAGTGGTGTTTATTATACGCTTGCTCGCCTTCATCTTAATGGGCTAAATGGTTTTACAGAAGGATGTGAATTGCTCGCCAATATTGTGGTGAGTCAATGGGATAATCTTTGGCCTTTCCAATCAAATCATCGATGTGATGTATTAAATTGGTTTAATACCAAAGCGGGTACTTTATTACGTCAATTAACCTTTTCCCCTTCTGATTTACGTTTAATTTATCGTTCAGAAAGAGCGCTACAATTAATTATTGATCAAATTACTCATACAGATTGGCCTAAATTACCAAAGCTAGAAAATTTACTCTGGTTTTTCCAAAATGCAGCAAAAACCTTAGAGCAAACAACAAAAAGTACAACACAAAAAAATAATAATGCCACGGTTAAGATCCCCCCTATTGTCTATATCAGCCCATCTGATGAACTGAAAGAAAATAACGTTTCTAAACCTAATCCTATCGCCGAAGTTGTTTTATATGACGATCCGCCTATTGAGAAAAAAACCATGAGTGCAAAAAAAGGCTTTTTTATTGGATTATTAAGCAGCAGTGCTATTTTTGTTGCTATTAGTGTGGCTATTTATCTACCAATGCAAAAAGAACTCTCCGCAATTACTGCTCAACCTGAAGGTGCTATTACACAGTGGTTATATCAACCTAATATCAGTTCATACGCAAATAATCTTATTTTAATGGAAAAACAGTCTCCTCTATTTGCACTAAGAAAATCGGAGCATATGTTGGATGTGGCTAAAAAGCTTTGGCCTAATAATGCTGATCAATCTTACGCAACACGACAATGGCAAAATACCCTCACTACACGATTAGAAAATGCACCTATTGACAGCAGTTGGTCTGATACCAATAAATTAATCCAACAACTTTCTGACAGAATTGTTCAACAAGAACGTAATCGAGGCAGTTTCACTCTTTCTTATTTAAAAACAGCTGTTTATGAAATACAAAAAAGTCATAACAAAGCTATTCCAATTGAAAATAAGCTGTATGAATTTTCACAGACAATAAATAAAGAGCAGATTATTTCACCCGCATTAATTAATAATCTTGATGCAGACGTTAATGGGTTATTAGCACGATATTATTTCCTTCAAAAAGAAGCGGAAGAATTAGGATTAAAACCTTACTCTTATTAAAAATAACAAAAAATCACAATAGATATTATTTATTATTAAAAGGCAGATATTACATTAACATGAGTGAAATTAAATATTTAAAAGAAAGGCAATACCTACAAAAACTGGCAAAATCCTACGCACAAAAAAAACCACACTTAGCAGAAGTCTTAGAACCAGACGATCCACAAACAGGTTATTTAATGGAGGGATTTGCTTTTCTTTCTGCTCATTTACAAGAAAAAATTGATGATGCATTTCCTGAAATTACACTTCCTTTATTACAACGATTAGGCTCTCAAGCAATTAAAGGTGTACCATCAACATCAATTATTCAAATTAGTTGTGAAAAAGAGATTAATTACAGTTATTTTATTCCTAAAAATAGTAGTGTATTAGGTGATAATAATGCATGTTTTTCAACTTGTCGTGATTTATATATTGAGCCTTATTCTCTTATTAAGAAGAAAGTGACACATCAACCCAATAAAAGCTGTATCTCTTTGACTTTTAAATATCTTGGTAATATTGAGCATACACAATCTTGCTCACTTAATTTATTTCTTAGTCCTATCAAAAATATTGCTGATATTTTATTGCTTGGACTAACTCAACATTTTGACTATATTGAATTAAAACACGCAGATAAAAATTATCATGGTGATAACGCAACATTTTGCTTTAATACTCAAATAGGTAAAAACTATCCTATTTTTTCGCAATCAGAAAATACCCCAAAAGCACCACAACAATTACTTGAAGGATTGTATCTTCCTCATGTTCATCACTTTATTAGCTTAGATATTCTAAATATTCTCAAGGAATTAGATTGGAAAAAAAGCACTATATTTACGATTAATATCTATTTAAATAAGCAAATTTCATTAACAAAAGAACAGTGTCAAAACTGTTTTTTACTTAATTGCGTTCCTACCGTTGATAAAGAGAAAGAACATACCGTTATTCTTGATTTCCAAGAGAATAAGTCATCTTATTTATTGCCAATCCCTGATAACCACTACCTTTCAAATTTATCTGAAATCATGCTATCACTTGAACCTCATGAAAAAGAACGAGGTATTTATTGTCATTTTTATTCAATAACAGAGTTAACCTCAGCATCTCGTCTACTACCTCAATATCAAAATTCTCTTTTTTACTCATTAACTATAGATAAAGATATTACTGGACGCACATTTTACATTATTCATTTTTATGATAACAAAGGTGAAGCACTTATCTCACCACCTAGTTTACATTTTTCTTGTACCTATATTGGCTTTGAAAAATATAAGGATAACCGTATTGGTGTATTAAATGCGCATAGTGAAAATATGCCTGATAATTTATTAATTAAAAATATCACACCATTATCAGAATGTTTCCCTCCTATTGTTGACGATAAATGTTATTGGCATTTATTATCACATTATAGTGCTAATGCATTTATGCTAATGTCTATTTCAACAATAAAAAATATGCTTAGTGACTATTTAATTTATGCAGAACTAGATAAACAGATCACAAGAAAAATAAAAAAATCATTAGAAGGATGTATTGATTTAAATAGTTATACTTATGATTACATTTTAAAAGGTAAGCCACACCGTTGCCTATCTTTAACCTTAACCATTGATATTGATTGTTTTGAAAATGAAGGAGATGCATTTATTTTCGTTTCGCATCTTTATCATTTTTTTCCATTTTGTTTGTCAGAGAATATGTTATTAGAAATGAAGGTTAAATTTAAAAATGATGATAAAATAAAATGGTTTTTATCACCATCCCCATTAAAGGGTTATAAGTCGTTATTGTGATAAAAAAGAGCCTTCAATAGGGCTCTTTTTTTAATCTTATTTTCCAAGTAAACAAAGAATATAATAAATTATCAGATCTATTTTTTATTGAAACTAATACATCTCTTTATTTCAACAATGATGTTATAAAAAACTTATTACTTTAATATAAATATAGTTTTAAAAAACCAATTAACAGAGTTTATAGTTGGACATAAAAAACATCAAAAATATAATTTTATAATAAAAATCCGAATCATTGAAAACTGGTTTATTAGGCATAGGCACAAAATACGTATATTTATTGATCCACCTCATCACCACAACTCTATAAAAGAGTAGTTTCACTTCTCATACCAAATTTTCTTAAATCATATTATTCTTATTTAACACTCTTATTTCGCCATTAACAAACAAAAAAACCATTAAATGCTGACATAATTTATCTAAATAGTTGATTTAGGTAAAACGGTTTAAATCTTTTAATAAGCAAATATTAATAGTTATTAGCTATCAATAACTGATTTTTGATCGCTAATATCGATCTTTAGGTATTTTTACGATACTATCTTTTAAAAAGGAGAAATAAATATGAACACAATTAGTATTGTGGTAGGTCAACGAATTAAGCAGAAAAGAAAACAATTAAAAATAAGTGGTGTTGAAATGGGCCGAAAAATTGGAATAAGCCAGCAACACTATTCACGTTTAGAAAATGGCCACATAAAAATAACGGTAGATCAATTAATTACCATAGCCCTAATATTAGGAGTTTCTCCACAAAGCTTATTGCTTCATTCTGAAGTAATGTCTCCCATGATAAATACATGGGCTCAAACAGCCTTATCATCAAGTGATATTGTTGTCTCAAGAAATAGAAAGCGTCGTAGTCTTAAATAAAAAATAAAGAAATTTGTCTAATATTAGCTGATTTAACATCTAAGCTATTTTAACAAATAAAAGCCTTAATTTTTACTTTCGTTATATTAAATAAAATATTATCCACTTACACAATCAATCGATTGATTTGTTGTTAAAATAAAAAATAAATTGTTAATTTTTTAGGAGTTAAATGTTTTAATAAAATTTCTGGTATAAAAGATAATTTTTTATTGGAATCTCCCACCAAATAAGCCGCTATTTCTTTTGATGATAAATTATCAAATTCTTCAATATTAAAATACTCATCCAGCCAACTAGAAATAAAAATAGCACAGTAACAATTAATAGTTTTTTACATCATCCCCTTTATCTTAATCATCAAAAACAGTAATAAATAAAAGTAAAAAAACAGATGTATTAATTACGCAATATAGATCTAATTAATTTTTACAATTTACTCTATTGATTTTATTACATTAAAAAGAAGAAGTAGTGTATTTTGAGACGATGCCATTAGCACCACATTTTTAAATAAATAGTTATATTACCTACTTAAATAGATGTTAATTTAATCTATACAAGAGATACGAAGCTAGGAAAGCATAGAAATGGTAAGAAGGTATGCTCATTTAGCACAAAATCTGACAGAACATGCACGTAAAATCGATGGCGTTTTTAATGATAACGACACAAATACGACACAAAGCAAAAACCAAGTTGGATTGAAATTAGCGTAAGGTGTTGATTTTAAATGGTACGCCCTACAGGATTCGAACCTGTGACCTACGGCTTAGAAGAGCGTAGAATTATGCTTTAATATCAACTAAATACAGTCTCAACAAGCGTTCACACGTCCCACCTTACCTAAAGTTACTTGAAGTTGCCTTATGCTACTTCATGTTGCTTGTCCCAAATTCGTCCCATCAATTCTCCCACCCTGCTATACTCTCCAAAAACTAACCGGATCTGTTATGAATCTCGCAAACCTAACTCAAGAAGAAAAAGACAAAGTGAATGTCGATTTAGCCGCAAGTGGTGTCGCATATAAAGAACGACTCAACATGCCAGTTGTTGCGTCCGAAGTTGAACGACAACAACCAGCACATTTGAGAGCGTACTTTAATGAACGTTTAGTGTTTTATCGTGAGAGAAGCAAGAAACTTCCAGATGCTAATTCTGTGCAGTATTTGAAAACAGAGTAGTGCCGATGCTCGATGGGATCGCCTGACTTATATAATCAATCAGTTATCAATTTCTGGTGTGCTATTGGTGTCCTGATTTTCTTCCTCTTCCTTTTGTCTGCGTTCCTCTTCCGCTTTCTGTGCTTCTTCCATCTCACGCATTCTCACGTTATAGATTGAGCCTTCTGGCATCTGTACACGCACGGAAATAAAACGGCCGGCAGGGATATCAATCGGGTAGCCATCGCTATAACCGTCAATATCATTACGGGCAAACTCTGGCGCATTAGGATGAGTACGGTGATACGTTTTGACGAGAATAGAGCCGTCTTTGTTAATTTTAGAGTTAACCCATATCAACGGCTGTTTATTAACATCGAGTGGAATTTCAATACCGCCATCGACACCGCCCCAGCCTGCATCTGAGTTAAAACCTAATACACCCTCGATAAGATATTCACCCTGAGCTACTCGAGTAACCGTAGCGCCCTCAGATTCGTCATTAGTGGTGAATGTGCCGTCGGGATTGATGTCGATAATTGGAGAGGCTTTTTTGATGAAGCCTTGAGGGTCAGTGGTTGTGTTAACTGGGGAGTACGCAGGGAGCCATGCTGAATAATTTCCTTTGTAACCTCCCCTAGATACTATCTCCCCTTCAGGAGTAACCTGCATCTGGCTATTATAATCAGCATTTCTGCTCAGGGATAATAGCGCACAATAACCATTGTAAAAATTTTCAGATGCCGAACCACCTCCAGCGTAAAACCCATTTTCCTTTAATTGATTTGCATCATTCCCATTTTTGGGATTAACCACCCCTAATCCAAAATCACCAGGAGACAACTTTTTACCAATATCCCCCTGCATCTTCTTAATGCTATCGAGTGTGATAACTTCACCATTTGGCATCTCAATTTTTGTCTGCCCTG
>NZ_JBEEUL010000004.1:0-283793 GCF_040139345.1 Proteus sp. fly-1067
CTGGAAAATACGGCTATCTTGGTTCAGCGTCATCACCCACATTTCTGGGCGAATAACAAATTGATACCACGTTTTAATGCCGTCTGTGTTGCCTTGTTCAGCACTCGCCAGTAAGCCTTGAACTGTGCGAATTGTTTTACCGTCACGACTGACGGTTAATGATGAAGCCACACCTAATTGATTGGAAAAATCGATGTCGTTTTGCTCGCTCACCGCGTGTATCGACAGAGTGAAAAGCTCTGATAACCCTTCGTTTAAATCGAATTGGGTGACTTGAAAGGTGCTTGCGGGTAAGCCGCCAATTTGGCAAGTAAACACTAACCCCGTGTGCAGTAATCCTTTACCTAACGTTTCGAGTAATTCGCTGTATTTTTTAATGCGAGCTTGTTGTTCTGAGAATGTCATCCCCATTTTAAAGGAGGGTGATGATGTAGGATCATCTAATACCAAACGGGGTTTAGGGGTATTGTTAGCGTCATTCGTTGACATAAAAGCTCCCATTTAACTGTGACAAACACACAATAAAAAAGACAAAAAAATAAGCCTAAAAAAGTATCTATTGAATAATAGGCTCATAACAGAGCCTTTAATTGATTAGAATAGCTTAAGTACTTTTAATAAGAAGTAAAGGAAGAGGCGGGGAGAACAAGCATTATATCCTCGTAGGATAAGTGACTTAGCGTAAAATAATTGTTCACACGTTATTTACTGCTTTCGTTTCTTAAAATAAGTGTATTTATTTACATGATCAACTTTCGCAAATGTCCGAAATCTCGCTAAAGCCAGTCAGTTCTAATGTACATGGATTTTTAATATGTAACAAAGTGTGTATTTTGTTTCAATTTGTAACAATGTTGATTTATAAGGAGAAAACAACCCTATTTTCAAAATAATAAGTAAACTACGATTTTTATTCTCACAGTACAAAAAATCCGCACCTAAAATTTAGTGTATCGCAGAAGATCCCTTTAAATAGAGACAGAAATATCACTCACAGGGTGATTTTTCAGATGGAGGCTATTTGATTAGGGATTTCATCTATTAATAAAAGCTAATAGAGTAATTAAAAAATTTTTATCAACAAAAAAGATCCCCTAGAGGATCTTTTTTATTTCTAAACTTGTTATTACCAGTTTTTATTGAAAATACGATCTAAGCTCCATTTACCCGGGCCTGTCACAACCAGTAATAAATATCCGCCTGCAATTGTCATGTTTTTCATAAACATTAATTGGTTCATGCCTTCAGCAAAATTACTGTGGAACAGTAATGCGGTTAAGAGAGTAAAGACCGCGGTAAAGATTGCAGTGGTGCGAGTTAAGAAACCAAATAAGATTGCTAATCCACCACCTAATTCTAATAAAATAGTCAGTGGTAATAAGAAACCGGGAACGCCCATTGCTTGCATATATTGCTGTGTACCTTCATATGCGCCAATTTTTCCGTAGCCTGCGCTGATAAATAAAATCGGCATTAAAATACGGGCAATTAATAACGCAATGTCTTCAAATTTTTTCATAATATTTATTCCTAATAAAACTCTATTATCTGCAATGTATATCTGTTTATATTTGTATTTTCGTCGGTTATTTTTCTACTTTTAGATTTAATAACCACGGCTACGGTGTGAGATAGATAATAATGGGAAATTGAAAAAGAGAATATTAAGAAGAATTAACATTCTTAGACAAAAAAATTGATGTTCAATCTGAGGTTTTTTTGAAGGACTTCTGTATTGCTCGAATTAAGCCAATTGCACCGATAGCGCGTTGTCCTAACCGTATGATTTTTTTAGGGTGTTTAATACTGTAAAGAGAGATAAAACTAGCACCTACTAAAAAAGCAGGTTTTAAAGAGACTAAAATCCGCCACGCTTTGTCATAAGGCTCTGTCACATCAAGCCAAGTTTGTGTACCTTGGCCCAAATCAGAGCGCTGTTGCTGAATTTTATTCAACAACAGCTTTTTACGTCTTGAGAGAACACTCTGCTTATTTTGTTTGTTCATCATGATATTGCTCCAAAAGACGTTTATCTAATTCCAGTTGTTGGCGAGTATCGCCTAATAAGGTGGAATTTCGTGCTTTCTTTAATGTCATGATGGCGCCAATAAGGGCGCAAAAAAGCAAAATCGCTGTTGTAACCGCTAAAGTATAAATTCGGTATTCTGGGGGTATAACCCAAAATAACAATATAAGCAGGCTCATTAGACCGAATGCGGTAAGTAACAAGGTGACTCCAGCCATTAAAATAAGCTGGATCAAGGTGGTTTTTTCTTCTTCCAGTTCAATAGCTATTAATTGTAGGCGAGTTTCAACCATGCCTATAACGATAGCACCAATTCTACTGAGAGAATTCAGAACCCCAGATGCGGGGCCCTGTGGTCTTTGAGTATCACTCATTATAAATTAGCGTTTTGCAAGTAGAACGCCAAGAACAACACCAACAGCAGCACCGATACCAACACCTGTCCATGGATTTTCACGAACATAGTTATCTGCTTTTCCTGCCATTTCTTTCGTGTTATCGACAATTTCTCGACCTGCATCACTGAGTTTTGCACGAGAACCTTTTATTGCCGATTCTGCTTTTGCACGCAGACTTTGGATTTCTTCTTTGGATTTATCTGCAGAGGAGTTCAGTACTTCTTCTAGAGTATCAGCAAGAGATTTCAATTCACTACGCAGATCTTCATTTGAACGTTGTTGAGACATAATTAACTCCTTTAATAGAGATAGAATGTAGTACTTATAACAATAGACTAATTTTACAGCTTAATGAAATTAAATAACGACTTAAAAGTGAAAAAAAGAGATAAATCTTAATTAAATGGGAGGATTAAAGGAGCTTAGAAGTGTGTATTCTGAAAAAAAGACCTGTTCAATATGATGAAACAGGTCTCTATTATTTTTTGCTGTGTAATTCCTATCGGAATATCTTGATAGTATTTAATTCGTATTAAGCTTTTCTTTTCTTTTTAATAACCACCCAGATGCTACCAATTAAACCGATCACTAATAGGCAAACAGGTAATAGCATAAGAATATTCATTAAATAGTGTTCGTATTGGCGAAATAGCGGACTGTTACCGAGTAAATAGCCTAGCGTTGTTAAAATACCTACCCATAAAAAACCGCTTAGCCAATTGAAAATTTGAAAGCGGGTATTATTCAATCCAGCAAGGCCTGCAATGGTTGGTAACAATGTTCTAACGAACGCTAAAAAACGACCAATAAGTAATGCGGCTAAGCCATGGCGATGAAAAAGCCCATGTGCGCGCTGGTGATAATGTTCTGGTAGATGTGACAGCCAACTACGTACTAGCTTTGTATTACCAAGCCATCGTCCTTGAAGATAGCCCAGCCAGCACCCTAGGCTCGCACCTGCGGTTAAAATAAGTAAGGTCAATGGAAAGTCCATTGTATCTTTAGCAATTAACACACCCACTAAAATTAATAAGCTATCTCCTGGTAAGAAAGCTGCGGGCAATACTCCGTTTTCTAGGAATAGTATGGTGAATAATAAAATGTAGATAATCCATATTAATGAGGGATTAGCTAAGGTTTCGTAATCTTGATGCCATAGCGCCAAGAAGAGCTCTCTTACGATTTCCATATAAAAGGCTTCCTAAAACTGAGTCATTTGAGGGTAAATGTAAATTCAATAAGTGTTGTAATCCATTTACCCGTTTTCCACTTCATAGGGTCTATTTTTCATTGTTTAAAACAGCAACACTCTAACAAAATCAGGAAAAACTAGACAGAAAATTTTTCAACTCTATAACGAGATAACTTACCCATAGATATGGGATCTTGAAAAATAGACATCTAATCTCTTTTCGAATTCAGAGTAGGGGATTTTTTAAAAGAAAACCTTAAGAGCTAGAATGCTAAGAAGAGAAATATCACATTTTGTTTTAATCAAAAAAAGATAAATTTTTAATATTATTTGAAAGAAAATAAAAAAGTTATCTTATTTATATTACACATTTTTCTGTCTATTATTTATACAGTTACGAATAGGTAGCGTGATTAATTGTTAGTTATTATGTTAATAAAAAAACTGATTAATTGATTAAAAGAATAAAAAATAGCAGAGTGAAAATAAAAAATAAGTAATATGACCAAGCATAACTTACTGATAATAATAATTTCTTTCATTTCCGATTGGTATACTAAAAAGAACAAAATCCTATTATGATCACAGTTATGTTATTTTTTTGTTAACAATAACGGTTAATGCTGTATATTTTGCATAATCAGCTTTTCAGCGCGATTCAATTCCTTATACTGGCATTGCAAACACTCAAAAATGCTTTTTTTAAATATTATTTTAAGTAATGGAATAGCTATGGATAAACAACAATCCAGAGTCTTCAGCCTGTTCTTTAAGGGAAGCCTCGTCAAACAAATACTCGTTGGTTTAGTTGCAGGGATCTTACTCGCTTGGTTAGCACCAGAAGTTGCCAAGATGATGAGTTTGTTAGGTACTCTGTTTATTAATGCTCTAAAAGCTGTTGCGCCAGTCTTGGTATGGGTGCTGGTAATGGCTTCGATTGCTAATCACCGTCAAGGGCAAAAATCAAATATTCGCCCCGTGTTAGTTTTATATCTGCTAGCAACGTTCTTTGCTGCATTAACTGCTGTTGTTGCAAGCTTTATGTTCCCATCAGTTTTAACGC
The DNA here is from genome assembly GCF_040139345.1 of Proteus sp. fly-1067. Classification (NCBI taxonomy): domain Bacteria; kingdom Pseudomonadati; phylum Pseudomonadota; class Gammaproteobacteria; order Enterobacterales; family Morganellaceae; genus Proteus; species Proteus sp. fly-1067. The sequence goes on from NZ_JBEEUL010000004.1 coordinate 4,680, forward strand.
TAGTTGTTAATGAATCACAACTGTCACCACCTGAAAATATCGCTGAAGTGCTTAAAGGGGTATTAATTAATGTGGTCGCAAACCCTGTTGATGCGCTTATCAACGGCAACTACATGGGGATCTTAGCATGGTCTATTGGGTTAGGTTTAGCATTACGCCATGCAAGTGATACCACTAAAGCTTTAACACAAGATTTAGCGGATGCAGTGACAAACTTGGTACGTGTTGTTATTCGTTTAGCCCCTATCGGTATTTTTGGTTTAGTGTCGTCAACTATCGCAACAACTGGCTTTGAAGTTTTAGCGGGTTATTTACAGGTCCTGATTGTGCTGATTGGCTGTATGCTGTTTGTTGCTTTAGTCGTGAATCCACTGATTGTATTTTGGAAAATCCGCAGTAACCCATACCCATTAGTATGGGCATGTTTGCGTGAAAGTGGTGTAACCGCCTTCTTTACACGTAGTTCAGCAGCAAACATCCCTGTGAATATGGCAATGTGTCGTCGTATGAATTTAGATGAAGACACTTATTCTGTCTCAATTCCATTAGGTGCGACCATCAATATGGGTGGTGCGGCAATTACTATCACTATTTTGACATTAGCGGCAGTCAATACATTAGGTATGCCAGTTGATGTGCCAACTGCACTATTATTAAGCCTTGTTGCTGCAGTTTGTGCATGTGGTGCATCTGGTGTTGCTGGGGGATCTTTACTGTTAATTCCACTAGCTTGTAGCATGTTTGGTATTAGCAATGATATTGCTATGCAAGTGGTTGCCGTGGGTGTGATGATTGGTGTATTACAAGATTCAGCTGAAACTGCACTGAATTCATCAACAGATGTTCTCTTTACTGCAACAGTCTGTATCGCAGAAGATAATCGTATTTCAGATAATCCATTAACTGAAAAAAATAATGGGTAAAAAGGGTAAGTAGTAAGACAGGAAGAGCTGTAAAAATAATAATCAATAATAAAAAAATAGAACCCCACATTTTTATGTGGGGTTTCTTTTTTACTCAAGCACTGAAAAAGGATTAAATATTGAGAGCTAATTCTGTTCCTTGCCTAATAGCGCGTTTTGCATCTAATGCGCTAGCATCTTTAGCGCCACCGATAAGATGGACTTTTGTATGGACATTTTCTAAAGAAGTAAGCAAAGGATGATAAGCGCGTTGCCCTGTACATAATATAATATTATCTGCCATAAGAAGTTGCTGTTTTCCATCTTGTTCAATAACAAGACCTTCTGGTGTAATTTGTTGATAATGGCAATGCGTTAAGAATTTAACGCCTTTTTTCTCTAGCGTTAAACGATGTATCCAACCCGTTGTTTTACCTAAATTCAATCCTATCTTTCCGGCTTTACGTTGAGTCATAACAATCTGTTTATTATCACCTTTTAAGTGATTTTCTGGTTTTATTCCGCCACGATATGAAAGCGTCGGATCAATGCCCCATTCTTTGTTAAAAGCACAGGGGCTTAGGCTACTGCATTGCCCTTTTTGCGTAAGATAGAGACCGGTATCAAAGCCAATACCTCCGCTACCAATAATCACGACTCTTTTACCCACGGGTTGATGGTGCTTTAAAACATCCAAATAAGTTTTAACAATTGTATTATCTCGGCCTTCTATATCAGGAAGGTGTGGTATTACACCACTGGCTAAAATAATTTCATCAAAGTGTTTAAGATGATGAGGAGTAGCTTCAGTATTATTTTTAACAATCACACCAGTGAGTTGTAACTGTCGTTTAAAGTAACGCAAGGTTTCCTTAAACTCTTCTTTTCCGGGAATTTGGCTAGCAATATTCAACTGCCCACCAATAACATCTTCTTTTTCAAAGAGTGTTACATGGTGACCACGTTTAGCCGCTGTTATAGCAAAAGATAATCCCGCGGGCCCGGCGCCGACAACAGCCAGTTTTTTAGGTTGTTGGGTTGGAATAACCAGAAGTTCGGTTTCTCGACAAGCAAAAGGATTGACTAAACAAGATGCTGTTTGCCCTGAAAATATTTCATCAAGGCACGCTTGATTGCAAGCAATGCAGGTATTGATTTCATCTTCACGCCCTAATTGTGCTTTTAGAACGAACTCAGGATCAGCAAGAAAAGGGCGTGCCATTGAAATCATGTCGGCACAGCCTTCTGCTAAAATAGCTTCTGCGGTTTGTGGTGTGTTAATACGGTTTGATGTAATAAGAGGAATATTCACTTGGCCCATTAATTCGCGTGTTACATTCGCAAATTGGCCTCTTGGTACCATCGTGGCTATCGTTGGAATTCGAGCTTCATGCCAGCCAATCCCTGTATTGATCATTGTAGCGCCAGCTTTCTCAACAGCTTTGGCAAGATAAACAACCTCTGATGCATCCGAACCATTTTTAATTAAATCCAGCATAGAAAGACGGTAAATAATAATAAACTGCTCACCAACGGCTTTTTTTATGCCTTCAAGAATACGTAAAGCGAAGCGACAACGATTTTCAATATTGCCACCCCATTGATCGTTACGCTGATTCGTATGGTTAACTAAAAACTGATTAATTAAATAACCTTCCGATCCCATTATCTCAACACCATCATAGCCCGCTTTTTGAGCTAATTGAGCGCAGTGAATGTAGTCATCAATAGTTTGTTCAATTTGTTCATGACTCATTTCTTTTGGCATAAAAGGGGTTATTGGTGATTGAATAGCAGAAGGCGCCACCAAATTAGGTTGGTAACTATAACGACCAGTATGCAATATCTGTAATGCAATTTTTCCACCTTGCTGATGAACGGCATCAGTAACCAATTGATGTGGTGCAAGCTGGGATTCAGACATTAATGTTGCGGCGTGTGGTAATAATACACCTTGCTTATTAGGTGATATCCCTCCTGTAACAATAAGTGCAACGCCTGCGGCGGCTCTTTGTGCATAAAATTGTGCAAGTTTTGGCGCATCTTTAGGGTCTTCTTCAAGACCAGTATGCATAGAGCCCATTAACATTCGGTTTTTCAGTACAGTAAACCCTAAATCAAGGGGAGAAAATAGATGAGAATAATGTGCCATCAGATACCCTTTTTAGACTGGTCAGATGAGATATCTATAGCATAACGAGAAGTGAGTGATTAAGAGTTCATTATGTTAACAAGTTGTGATCTTAATCATGGAAAAGGTGAATAGCACGTTATAAAGCAATAATAATCTAAGTGATTACTTAATGAGAACAAATAGTGATAATAAAAATCACACTCATTCATAATATTTCATCATATAATGTAGTGTACCTATTAATACGTATTAAAAACACACATCACTATTTTGAATTTGGAGACGTTATGATTAATAAATTTAATCAACTTGTTGACTGTTCTGACTTGGGTAAATTGATACTACGTGTTTCTCTTGGAGTTTTAATGTTATTACATGGACTTCATAAAATGGAGCCGGGTGGATTAGCTGGTATTCAGGGTATGTTAGCTAATTTTAATCTACCCGCCTTTATTGCATATGGCACAGTAATAGGGGAGGTTGTCGCACCTATCTTACTGATTATTGGTCTATTTACTCGCGCCTCAGCACTTGTTTTGGCCGGTACAATGTTTGTTGCTGTCTTGATGGTTCACTCAGGTGATCTATTTGCATTAAATCCCAAAACAGGGGGATGGGAACCAGAAAGTGCGGGCTTCTATTTATTTGCGGCAATTGCTGTGATGTTTTTAGGTAGCGGTCGTTTTGCCATTAAAAAAGATTAGCAAATTTAATAGTCAATAAATTTGAACTTAATTGCTATGACTTGATTAGAATTGATGAACAAACGCCCAGATTTCTAAATGTATTTACATTAGAACTGGGCGTTTTCTTTTAGGCAATATTATAACTTATTGATTTTAAATGTGGATTATTTTTTATCCGCAGGTGTTAGCTTAAAGACCTTCTCATTTTCACCTAACCATTGGTGAGCTACTTGATTTATATCGTTAACATTTAATGTTTTTATAATGGCAGGATCAGTGAGTAAACGCTGATACTGTTGGTCATCAGTTGCAACTTGAGCAAGGGCTTCTGTCCAATAACTTGCACTGTCATTTATCTGTGAATTTTCAGTTAGCCAGATATTTTTAGCCTCTTGTAGCTCTTTCTCTGTAATGCCTGACTGTTTAACATCATTCACGACTTTACGAGCAAGGGCTATTAATTCATCTGCACGCTCAGGTGATGCCGTAAAGTTTAAACGGCCGGTATAGTAGCTTGTAGGCACTTTCGTTAACATTTCAGAGAATCCAAGTGAATAAATTCCCCCCGCTCTTTCACGTAGATTGAGTCTTAAACGTTGGCTGATCACGGTATCCAGTAAATTTAACGCAAGTACTTGTTGTTGTGACCATTGAGCTGGTGCTGCATATTGAATACTTACCATACTCTTATCACTGCTTGCGATAGGGTATGTTTTGCTAAATGAAGTTAGCTTTGGATTAATAGCAGGATCTGCCCAGAATAGACGCTGTTCCGAGCGTGTCGGGAGACTTGCAACCCAGCGTTCAATCAGAGGTTTTACCTGATTAATATTGACAGGGCCACTGATAACTAATGTCATATCAGCAGGTTGCCCTAAGATCATTTGGTTTGTTTGCTGTAATTGTTGAGCTGTAAATTGCTTCCAAGTACCTTGAGGTGAAACTACAAGGCGCTCGCCATTTTGATAACTTTCTTTATTGATACTATCTAAGAACGTACGTTCAACAGGGGTTTTTGAAATACCTAATGCCATGGCTTGCTTTTGTTGCTCTAACTTCTCACCATTAAATTGTGGAGAAGTTATTTTTAGATGCATTAAGGTTAGCAAGGTTTCTAATTCATCAATTGGCGCTTCGCCACGGAAACCATGGAATAACAGTTCGCTGTAAGGGCGCAAACTAATTTGATGTTGCTTGGTAAATAGCGCTAATTCACGTGCGTTGTAATGGCTGTATCCACTCACTTCAGGTAATTTCAATGCCCATTGCACCATACCTAAGCTTTGGTTTGTTTCAAGTGATGAGCCACCCGGAATACGCAGTGAAACTTGAATATTATCTTTGAGATAACTGTCATTTTTCACAATCACTTTTACGTTATTGCTCAGAGTCCACTGTTGCGTTTTTTCAATAGGGAGTGATTGCGTTGAAACAATTGAACCTGTGAGTTCAGGTTTAATATCTAATACAACAGCTTGCGTTTTTAGGGTAAATGCTCCTGGATTTGACTGTCTAATTTCTTGCCAACGTTGTGCTGCTTTAGTTGCATTAAATAAATTAGCATCACTATCCGGGCCAATCACAGCAACTCGTGGTGATGCCTGTTTTAGATATTGAGCAAAATAAGCTGACAATGTTTCAGGGGTCACTTTATTGATTAATTGATAGCTTAAATTTAGGGCCTGTTTTTTAGTTTGAATTGGCATTTCCAATTCAATGGCTGTTGTGATTTGGTTGGCTAAATAATCGTGCTCATAACGCTCTTCACCCGCAGCTTGTTGGCTTAGGCGTTTTAGCATTGCATTACGGGCATTATCTAACTCTTCTTGAGTCACTGGAACAGAGGCGAGGCGTTGAACTTCTGTAAATAAGATATCTAATGTACCTTGGTAATCATTACCTTTAGGGTGGGCAATCATCAATTGTTGTGAACGACGAGAGTCTAACATTGCACCTTGAGCATTAGCGCTAATGGAAGCCGTTAAGCCATTATCAACGATAGTGGAGAAACGTTGATTTAAAATTGATAGCCATAATGAATCCATTAAATCTTCATATTGACCTTGTCGACTATTTAAAGGTGCTGGTAAAGTCCGCTGTAAGGTAAATTGTAAAATACGTGAACCTTGCTCTTTGTCGAAAATCGTTTTAACCAGTAGATCTTTATGATCGATAAAATTGTGCCAAGAAGGATCATCAATTCCTTTGTTTTCGCTATTTTTAGCGTTAAACAGTTGCTTAATATCCGCAATAGCATCGCCCTGATTAAAGTTACCAACCAGTACTAATGCCATTCTTTCTGGTTGATACCAAGTATCGTAATAGCGTTTTGCATCTTTCACATCGCCATGTTTAACAATTTTTAAATCGCCAATAGGATCACGCTCCAGATAACGGCTTCCGTAATAACGTAATTCTTCTAACTGGCGGTTAATACGAAAACCGATACCTTGGCGCAAACGCCACTCTTCAACAATAACAGGGCGCTCTTTATCAAACTCAATAGGGTCAAATGTCATTTCAAATGCCCAGTCTGATAAGATTTTTAACCCTGTTTTAATTTGGATCGGGTTTGCATTCGGCAATGACAGTTTATACGTTGTCGCATTTAAACTTGTCGCGGCATTAACGTGACTACCTAATTTCATGCCTAGGCTTTCAAGCTGTTTAAAGCCCGTTGTACCCGGAAAATGGGTTGTACCTTTAAATGCCATATGTTCAGTAAAGTGTGAAAAACCAAGTTGTTTTTCATCTTCTTGAACCGAGCCACTTTTTACTAAAAGACGCATTTCAACACCCGTTTGTGGGCGTTGCAGTAAGTAGACGTCTAAACCATTATCTAGGGTAAAATGGCGAACATCAGGGCGCAGTAATAGCGCGCTTTTGTCATTTTGATTTGGGGTACTTGCCGCACACCCTAAAAGGGAAAGACTGACGGAAACAATCAGTAATTTACGATACATATTCGGTAACTCCAGCAGGTTGAGAGGAGGACACGGTAGGGGCTTTGAGTGAAATCACATTATCTGCAATCACATGTGTAAAGCGCTGGTGGCTCACTAAGGCAATACCTGCAGTTGGCAGATGTTGTTTTAGCAACTGCAACATGTTCAATGCATTTTGTTCATCAAGTGCAGAGGTGGTTTCATCTAATAAAATAAGATCAGGTTTATTGAGTAATAAACGGGCAAAAATAAGACGTTGTTGCTCACCACCTGATAGGCGTGTTGTCCAATCCGTTTCAAGTGAAAGTTGATTTTTTATTTTATCTAAGCCCACCAAATGAAGTACGTCTTCATACTCTTTAGCGGAGAATTGATTAGGCTGACAAGGATAAGCGAGCAAACTGTTTAAACGTGAAAAAGGCAGATACATACGCTGTGGGAGCCAACACACATTTGGTGAACGTTGAATTTCCCCTTTGAAATAAGGCCAGTGCCCACTTAATGCTCTAAGCAGTGTTGATTTGCCTAAACCAGAGCAACCTTCAATAACGGTTAATTCACCCGCTTTTACAGAGAAGTTAATATCTTGGATTAACAGGCTGTCATCTTGCATAAACAGAGAAAGATTGGCTTTTAATTTAATCTGTTTATCATTTAAATCAGTGACTTCTGGCTCATGGTCGTGCTCTAACAGTACCACGAAATTATAAAGACGTGTCACCGTTGCTTGCCATGCCGCAATTTCTTTATACGAGAAAATAAACCAGCTTAATGCCCCTGCAACACTAGAGAATGCTTGTCTCAACTGCATTAATCCCCCCAGCATTAACTCACCAGCAAGAAATTTAGGTAAGGCAAAGATAATCGGTGCCATCGCAGTAGCTTGTTGATAGCCGACAGTGAAGAATGCAAGATTTCTTTCGTAGCGAATAAGGTTATTCCAGTTATGAATAACCCCTAAAAAGCGACTCATTAATTCATTGCGATCACTCATTTCACCACGCTGACCTGCAATCGCATCGCCATGTTGTTTACGGGTGATAAGCGCAGTACGGTAATCAGCTTCTTTGCGTTGCTTATCCATATTAATCTTACGCAATGGTGAACCAATAAACTGCGTAATGGTGATCCCGATAATGGTATAGATAATACAAGCCCAGAACATATAGCCGGGAATTGTCCACTCGCTGCCCCCTAATGTGAAAGAGATAGCGCCAGACAGTGACCAAAGAATGGTGGCAAAAGAAATAAGGGTGAGTAACGAGTGTAAAAATGTCACGGTTAAACGCATTGTTGATTCGATTAGTAAACGAATATCTTCTGCAATACGTTGATCCGGGTTATCAGGCTCTTGAGAAGTCAGCCTTAACATGTAGTGTTTACTGTTTTTTGATAACCAGCGATCGAGCACTTGTTCAGTCATGCCTTCGCGCCAGCGAATAACCATTTTTTGACGTAAGAAATCGCCCATTACCACAACAGTAATTAATCCTGCAATAATAATGACAAATTGTTGAAGAAGCTTGTAGAGTGCTTGCCCATCAAGTTGTTGTAATGCGTTATAGAAACCGCCATTCCATTCATTCATTTTGACGTTAAACCAGACGGATGACAGGGTTAAGGTCAAAGAGACAATCAATAGAAACCAGCAGTAAAGGGCGGCACGCCGCCCCCAAAAAGGTGAAACTAAATAGAAAAATTGTTTTATTGTTTTCATTGCTTATTGGTCATATTTTTATTGTGTATCGACTTGGTTGCTCACATTAACTTCGTCAATTTATTAATAGTCGTAGCTGACTTGTAACCAGAACTGACGACCTGGTTCATAAGATTTGTAATCGTTATTTTTATAAGTGAAGTGATCGGCAACGTTTTTAGTGTTAAGGACGTTATTCACTTCCACAGAGACACCTACACCATAAGCAAACTCAGGCTGCCAACTTAACTTTGTATCCCATGTAAAGCGGCTACTGTAATTTTGTTTTTTATAGGCATAAATATAACCAGCTTCAGGCGTTTGAATTGGGTTACCGTTATTGGTTTTTTCTGCTTGAGAGCGCCAGCTATTCCATTGCAATTGGTTAAACCAAGTCACATTCCATTCATCCCAAACGCTCGTGAGATCTGCTGTGATTTTTAATGGCGAGTTAAAGTTGCCAGAAGGTAAGTCCTTGGCATCGATGATTTTTCCATCATATAGCACTTTGTTCCGGTTAACGTTTTGAGTGTTTGGACTAAAGTCGGCATAACCTGAATCTTTCGGGGTATTGGTTTTGCTTTGTTGCCAACTTATTGAAGCATTGAAAACATGATCAGCTTGCGCCAATTCCCAAGGCTGACTATTTTTCACTGATAAAGTCACTGTATCGTGTGAACTACGGCCATTATTATTAAATGCACGAATATTCATTTTTTCGTAATCAGTGCTATCAGGATATTTTGTATCACTACGCACTTCATCACGACCGTTACGATGAACGTATTGTAAACGCCAAGTGGTTGAGGCAATTTCTTGTTGTAAACCTAGAGTGAATTCATCGTTATAAGGTGTTTTTAACGAATCTAGACCGTCAAAATCGGTACGGTTATTCCAGCTGGCATCAGATGATTCACAATCAAAGTAACAGTGTTGCAAACCTGCATTTTGTGCTCCATATAATGCGTAAGTTAACATGGAGCGACCGTAGTAACGGTTTACACCACCAATTAAGAGGGTATTGCCTGTACCCCAAATATCATAAGTACCACTTAAACGAGGTGAAATATTGTTTCTTTGAACAAAATCATCTCTATCTAAACGAATACCAGGACGCAGTGTTAAGCGTTTATATTGAATATTGTCATCAAGATAGATTGCATAATTTGTATAGGTTGCACTATGGCTTCCTGATTGGAAGCGCGTTGTATTTGAGCGTCCGCCACTCCACTCGTTTGTATCGGGATCCGTTATTCCCGTATAGAAGTAACTATAAAAATCTTTATCTCTGATATAAGAGCCTTTGGTTCTAGCAACTTCAAAGCCTGTTGTAGGTTGGTGTATAGTTGAACCTAAGTCATAAGAGTTAAAACGCATTATCGCTTTAGTACTTACGGTTTCTTGATTGCTCTTTAGGTCACCCTGACCACCACTGTTATAACTTGTTGGTGTTGACCAACCGGTAATCGCATCATCTAAACGAATAAAGTAATTTTGATCATTCGTTCGTTTATCTTCTAACTTTTGATAACCTGTTGTTAATTCTAAGGTACCAAGATCTAATCGATGTTTATAAAGCGCAGTAAAACTTAAACCATTATGCTCATTGTCATAGCCTGAATTATAGACTGAACCTGAGAATAGATAGCTTTTATAACGCGCGATATTACTTGATAAATCAAGAGATTGAGTATCTGAAATATCCCAAGAGTATTTAATAAAATAGTTATCTGAAGTTCGAGTTTGATCGCGATAACCTGCGTTTTGTTCAACTTGTTCTAATTCATAGTCAGGTGTATGGATAAAGCCACCTGCGCTACTCATCATCATAGGAATGGTTGATTCACGGCGAGATGCAGAGAATATTAAACCTGTATGTTCAGTTAACCCTGTTTCAAACCAACCACCAAAGTTTTGTTTATCATATTTTTTCTGGAAACGAGCGGGATTACTAAAATCATTGTTTGCTGTATCAAAATTTAGTTTTGGATCAGTGAAAATATTGTTCCAGCTTGAGCGCGTTGTGCGGTAATAGGCATTGGCATGTGTTTCACCAGACCAGCGACGGCTTTGTACATCAACGGTTCCGCCTGTAAATCCGCCAAATTCTACAGGAATGTTGTTATCGTAAACCGTGACACTATCAATTAAGCGACTATCAAGATACATCCCTTGCTCATCACTAGTAACACGAGTATTGGTTTCACCATTACCAGAATTAGCCGGATCAAAGTCATTGTTAAAACTGACACCATCAAGTTTATAAGAGTTTTGATAACTACTAGAACCATGAATAGAAATACGTGAAGGTTTAATTTCACCCTGATTCATTGATGTGCTGTCATTATTAGAGAATTGAACCGCGGGGTTACTTTTTAGTAAGTCAGTGATGTTACCATCACCCGTATTACGCTGTTTGATCTCTTCTGCGGTGATGTATTGCGGAGCGGAAACAACATCGGTAGCAGGATGATAAGCACTACCTACACCCGTGACTTTAACTTCAGGAATAACAATCGCATTAGTCGTTGCGAGAGGGCGAATAACAAATCCACTTCCTTGTGGAATAATCTCTAACCCACTACCAATTAAGACTTTTTGTAATGCAGTTTGGGTTTCAAATTGACCTGAAAGTGCTGGAGCACGTAGGTTTTTGACCGAATTAGCATCAAATAAAATTTGGACTTGCCCTTGTTTTGCAATGGCACTTAATGAATCAGCTAAAGATTGTTCTGGTAAAGCCACTGAAATTGCAGATGCATAAGCGCAAGGTGCGGCAATAGTGGTACTTATTAGCAATGCTAGCAGAGACCTCTTGAGGATCCCTTTTTTGTTATTCATTCTCATTTCACCAATCCCATTCACTAACTTAATAATTGTTGTTATTAGGGAAGAGGGTGAAATGAGAATTATCCTCACCTGTAAAAAAGAATATTTTTCATATTTCTTTTTACTTATTGATAATTAACGCATTATTTTTATCAGTGAAAACCACATTAACCGGCAATATAAGTGGAATTGCGGTAATAAAGCCTTTTGCATCGCTAATATTGGCAACGCCAGAGACTTTCATTTTGGCAATATCAGGGGAGGAAAATTGAATATTGATATCTAGGTAAGGTTTCAGTTTCGTTATCACTTCATTCAATGGTTGTTCAAAGAAATGCAGTTGACCAAAACGCCAACTTCCTACGGAATCAATATTAACCGAAGAGATAACAAAACTATCACTGGCTAATTTGCTGGTGGCCTGAGAGCCTGCGTACAAATAGGCTGGAGAGGATTTAGGTGTTGCTTTAACCTCAACGATACCTTCATGAACAGCAACGTTAATTTGGTTGTCATCATATCGGCTGACTTCAAATTCAGTACCGACAACTTTAATTAATCGTGTATCTGCATGCACATAAAATGGGCGGTAATGGTTTGGTTTTACTTTGAAATAAGCTTGGCCTTTATCTAACCATAATCGCCTTTCTTCTTGTACATAAGCGACTCTGACTTGCGTGTTTCTGTTTAAATAGACTTTAGAGCCATCAGCTAAGGTCATCTCTTTTGGTAAGTCACTGGTTGCAAGCGTCATATTATCCATTAGTAACGCAGGTAAATGACTATAAGGGAGATATAAAACAGTGAGTAGGCAAAAAGTTGCGGTAGTGTGGATAGCGGGACGCCAAAGAGAACGTTTTTTCTTTTTAATGGTGGTTATTGTTGGTCGTGATAATGCATCACATTGACGCCAAATACCCGCAATATCTTGATATGCTTGCCGATTTACATCATTTTTTATCCATTCTTTAAATTCTTGGCGTTGTTTGGAGGTCATTCTTTGGCTGTGTTGTCGGGTGAACCAAAGAGCGGCTTGCTCATCAATAGTATCATTGAGTAATTCATCATCAGTTTCTAAAAAAAGAGGATCTGCGCCCTCATCTGTGTGAGGTTTAGTTTCCGGTATGTTTTTTTCCGGCTTACTCATCATTCGTGCATTTCTCCTGTCCTGCATCGACGTATCTTTTGCAATGTAATAGAGCAGCCGCAATATGTTTTTCCACCATACTAATTGAGATCTCCATTTGTTCTGCAATTTCGCTTTGTGATAAACCATCAAAACGATAAAGAACAAACGCTTCTCGGCGGCGTGGGGGCAAAGTTGCAATTGCTTCACTAAGTAGATCTAAACGTTGTTGATGCTCAAGGACGTATCCCGGATCAAGCTCAGTAGTATAATTTTGAGCTGCATCATCTAATTCATAATCATCCTGATAGATATTTTTCTGCTTTTGATTTTTTCTCCAATGGTCAATCAAAACGTGGTTCGCTATTTTAAACAAAAAAGCACGCTGTTCTTGTACAGGTGTTTGTTCTTTTCTGTTTAACCATAGTGTAAACACATCTTGAGACAAATCATCTGCATCATGGTAATTACCCGTACGTTTGTGGAAAAAACGCACAAGTTGTCCATAGGTTGATTGATAGGCACAACTAATTTTTTGTGCCAATGATTTATCGCTAGCCATAATCTCTGGTGTCTAAAAAAGAGTGAAATAATAAGCTCTTACTGCTTCTCATACGAACAAGTTATGATAATTATCAAGCTAATTTTTTATTGTATTATTAATAATAAGCAATATCATTTGTGTTTATATTATGCCTATAATTCATCAGAAAGAAAATCAGAGGCAAGAATTATGAGTAGTATGTCGGCGACTTTTTCACGCCGTGGGTCATTTTCTATTGGTGGATTAACTGCCAGTATTTTATTTCATACAACGCTAGTCGTTGTCGCCATTGGCTGGATAACCTCTAAAGATGAACGCCATGGTGTTTTACCACCCGCAATGACAATGGATCTTGGTATCTATCAATTAGCTAAGGCAGAAACAAAAGATGTCCCTGTTGGGCCTGAAAAAGTGATGTCTGTTCCTGAACCCGCAGAAACAGAACCAGAGCCTGTGAAAGAAGTATTGGATTTACCTAAAATGCCAGTAGTAGCACAAGGTACTTATGAACGTATCCCAGAAAAACCGAAAGTAAAACCTGTGGTGAAGCCAAAACCCGTTGCGGTGAAAGTGCCTGATGATCTTCCTGTCTCAGAAGCCCCATCAGATGTAACAAGCGCACCTATTTCTGGTTCTAATACAAGCAGTAGTGCTCAATTTAATAGTTTCTCTTCTTCTTCGGCAAGTGGACAAATGGGATGGGAAAGTTTAATACATAACCATATTGAGATGTATAAACGTTACCCAAGAACCGCAATACGTTTTAAAGCGACAGGCGTGACACAAGTTTCTATTGTGTTAAATGCAAAAGGTGAGTTATTAGATGCGAAAGTGGAAACATCATCAGGTAATCGAATTCTTGATAGAGAGGCGTTAAATACCATTAAGCGAGCTTCACCATTTCCTGCACCGGAGAGTAATCGTTTAGTTAATGGGAATATTTCATTTACGGCACCTTTAAGTTTTGATTACAGGCAAGAGAGTTAATTAATACGGTTCTACAATTATTTATTAAATTTCAAACTCATATAGTTATATAACTATAAAAAAGCAGAGAATAATCTCTGCTTTTTTTGCTATAAAATAGAGTAAATAAATTCGATTATTTGCTCATTCGTTTGTACTTCATGCGACGAGGCTCAAGAGCATCTTTGCCTAATGTCCGTTTTTTGTATTCTTCATATTCAGTAAAGTTACCTTCGAAGAATTCCACTTTACCTTCATCTTGGTAATCGATGATATGTGTGGCAATACGGTCAAGGAACCAACGGTCATGGGAAATAACCATGGCACAACCTGGGAACTCTAACAGGGCATTTTCTAATGCACGTAAAGTTTCAACGTCGAGGTCGTTGGTGGGTTCATCGAGCAGTAACATATTGCCGCCAACTTGTAGCAATTTAGCGAGGTGTAAACGACCACGTTCACCACCAGAAAGTTCGCCAACACGTTTACCTTGGTCAACGCCTTTAAAGTTAAAGCGACCAACATAGGCACGGCTTGGAATTTCGAAGTTGCCAATACGCATAATATCTTGGCCACCTGAGACTTCTTCCCAAACCGTTTTACTGTCATCCATGCTGTCGCGGAACTGATCAACAGATGCTAACTTAACAGTATCACCTAGTACTAAAGTACCTGAGTCTGGTTGTTCTTGACCGGAGATCATACGAAATAGCGTTGATTTACCCGCACCGTTAGGGCCGATAATACCCACAATAGCCCCTTTAGGAATAGAGAAGCTTAAATCATCAATCAGAACGCGATCACCATAAGATTTTGTTAGATTATTAATTTCTAACACTTTATCCCCTAAACGCGGTCCAGGTGGAATAAAGAGTTCACTGGTTTCATTACGTTTTTGATAATCAACGCTATTAAGTTCTTCAAAGCGAGCCAGACGAGCCTTACCTTTTGCTTGACGGCCTTTAGGATTTTGGCGTATCCACTCAAGTTCTTTTTGGATTGATTTATGGCGGGCTGCTTCAGTTGCTGCTTCTTGTTCAAGACGCGCGTCTTTTTGCTCTAACCATGAAGAGTAGTTACCTTCCCATGGAATACCTTCACCACGGTCAAGTTCTAAGATCCATCCCGCTACGTTATCAAGGAAGTAACGGTCATGCGTGATTGCAACAACAGTTCCTTCATAATCGTGTAAGAAACGTTCTAACCAAGCCACAGATTCTGCGTCTAAGTGGTTAGTTGGTTCATCTAATAACAGCATATCTGGTTTTTCTAACAGAAGACGACAGATAGCAACACGGCGGCGTTCACCCCCTGAAAGTTTCTCAATTTTAGCGTCCCACTCAGGTAAGCGCAGTGCTTCTGCTGCACGCTCTAATTGATTTTCAAGGTTATGACCATCATGAGATTGAATAATCGCTTCTAATTGGCCTTGTTCTTTAGCTAATTTATCAAAATCAGCATCAGGATCGGCATAAGCTGCGTAAACTTCATCAAGGCGGTTTAATGCGTTTTTTAGTTCGCTAACGGCTTCTTCAACGGCTTCACGTACGGTATGTTCAGGATTTAATTTTGGTTCTTGTGGTAAATAACCAATTTTAAGACCTGGTTGTGGACGTGCTTCACCTTCAATATCGGTATCGATACCCGCCATAATGCGAAGTAATGTTGATTTACCGGCACCATTTAGACCAAGCACACCAATTTTCGCGCCCGGAAAGAAGCTGAGTGAAATGTTTTTAAGGATATGTCGTTTGGGTGGGACAATTTTCCCGACACGCAACATACTATAAACGTATTGAGCCACTATAATTACCCTTTGATTATAAAAGAGATTTTCTCTGAGGTGCCGTTTTTCGCAATAAAAACAAATTTTTTGTAATTAAGCCGCATTTTTAGGGCACCTAAATGAACAATAGCAAAGTCAATGTCAGTAATTTGCCAAAGACCCGAAAATGATGAAAGTCGCCAGTATACCCGATTTATAAAAGAAAACCTTAGTCAAAAGCGAGGTTTTTATCTACCTTTCGTGCTTCCTCTGAAAGTAATGAAAATTTCTCTTAAAGAGGGGAACTTACATTGTTAATGATTATCATATTAGCTAATGTATTCAGTATTTGGTGGTTCTATTTGAGGTGGGAGGCATTACGTGGTTAAGCAAAAGTGGTCATTAGCAGTCGCAATAGGGGCTTTGTGTTTTTCAGCATGGGCACAAGCGGATTCATTAAGTGAACAACGTGTTCGCTATCAAGAGATTAAAGCGGCATGGGATCTTAAAAAAATAGATGAAGTTGAAAAATTACTCCCAACATTAGAAAACTATCCACTTTATCCCTATCTGGAATATCGCCAAATCACCGATAATCTTGATGTTATTGCGCCTGCCGCAGTGAGTGAGTTTGTTGCGAAATATCCGACATTACCGCCAGCAAAAGCACTTCCTTCGTTATTTGTAAATGAATTGGCTAAGCGTCAAGAATGGCAAAATTTACTGACTTTTAGCCCTAATCCACCTAACCCCAAAGCAGCTAGATGTAACTATTATTATGCCAAGTGGGCAACCGGTGATATTCAAACGGCATGGATGGGAGCTAAAGAAGCATGGCTAAATGGCACATCAATGCCATCAAGTTGTGATCCCCTTTTTGATGAATGGCAAAAAGCTAATCAATTAACACCAGAGTTAGTATTAGAACGAATTAACTTAGCAATTAAAAATGGAAATACAGGACTTGCGGCTTACTTAGCAAGACGCCTTCCAGAAAACTATCAAACGATTAGTGATGCTTTAGTTGAATTACAAGACTATCCAAACTTAGTTGGGCGCTATGCAACTGCGCTTTCACCAACCGATTTTACTCGTTCTATCATACAATCGGCATTTTCACGTTGGGCAAGAAAAGATGCAGATGCGGCTAGAGCGCAACTGGATAATATCGCACATGCCCAAAAAATGACGGCGAGTGAACGCCAATTAATGCGTGATACTGTAGCGTGGCAATATATGCCTTATGCCACAACAGAGCAGGTAAAATGGCGTGATAACGTTATTCAAGATACCGCATCAGATACACTGCGTGAACGTCGTGTACGCTTAGCATTAAGCCAAAACCAACCAGCGGAATTGGCGTTGTGGTTAGAAAGACTCTCTCCTGAAAGTAAAAATAAGGAAGAGTGGCGTTATTGGCGTGCAATGGTATTGCAATCTCAAGGTAAAAATAGCGAAGCACAAGCTATTTTAGAAGCGCTGACGCAAAATCGTGGTTTTTATCCAATGGTTGCCGCAACCAAATTAGGTAAGCCTTATGTGATGGTGATAGATAAAGCACCGAGTGTTTCATCAAGCATCCCTAATCAGCCAGAAGTACAACGTGTTCGCGAATTAATGTATTGGCAAATGGACAACTTAGCGCGCTCAGAGTGGGCAAACTATGTTGCTTCGCAACCCGCACAAATGCAGTCTGAATTAGCACGCTATGCATTTGAACAAAAATGGGCTGATTTAGCAGTGCAAGCCACTATTACAGGAAAAATGTGGGATCACTTAGAAGAACGTTTTCCTCTTGCCTGGAAAAACGAGTTTGAACAATACACGCAAGATAAATCGATAGATCGTAATTATGCAATGGCCATCGCTCGCCAAGAAAGCGCGTGGAACCCACAAGCACGCTCTTCAGCTGGTGCAACCGGTTTAATGCAGGTAATGCCAAAAACGGCTGAATTTACGGTAAAACAAGCAGGTATTACGGGTTATGTCAGTAGTGCGCAATTAACTAATCCGGTAAAAAACATTGAGATTGGTACTGCTTATCTTGATTCTGTTTATCAACGATTTAACCAAAACCGTATTTTGGCAAGTGCTGCATATAATGCAGGGCCTGCGCGTGTTGATCGTTGGTTATCTGATGCAAATGGTCAATTAGATGCTATTGCGTTTGTAGAAAGTATTCCTTTTGCAGAAACGCGTGGTTATGTCAAAAATGTACTCTCTTTTGCTGTTTTTTATAGCTATTTTGCGGGTGAACAACAACCGGTGTTAACTGAGAATGAATGGAATAGTCGTTATTAAGGGATAAAAAGGCGATTTATCGTGGGAGCCTCTTTGTACATTAGCAAAGTATGATATAGTTTGTACTAGTTAATGAGTGTGGCAAAAAGAGGCTTTCACGATGCAAGATCCTGCATTATCACCTGAAGAGAATGAACACTGGCTAAGATTCGTTGAGTTATTACAACATGCATTTGAGCAAGATGTGCATTTTCCTATTTTACAGCTTTTAATGACACCTGATGAACGCAGTGCTTTGGCGACACGAGTACGCATTGTGCAAGAGCTAATGCGGGGAGATTTAAGTCAGCGTGAGCTAAAAGAAGAGCTAGGTGTTGGTATTGCGACTATTACTAGAGGCTCTAATAGCTTAAAAACAGCACCACATGAAGTGAAGTTATGGCTAGAAAAAGAGCTAATGACAAAAAAATAGTTGTATTATAATAATGTGGGCTAGAAAGATAAAAAGCCATTTAATTATTTGATTAAATGGCTTTTTGCTTTCTTTTTACCTAAAAAACACATATCAGATTAATTATTAATCTTCTTTTTGATTGAGTTCTTTATAGATATCATGAGTCACTGGTACTAATGCCAGAACTAATGCTTGCTGGTAAACAGAAGTACGACTGAGTAGGCCATCGGTAAAATAACCAATTGCACCACCACGTTGTTTAATATTGTCAATTTTGGTTAAAAAAGCCATTTCATCACCAAGCTCTCTGCCTTCACGGATCCCTTTTAAGATCTGCTCTGGTAGCATAAGACTTGCAGAACGTGATTCTCCACGAATTTTTCCATGTTCGACAACAATCCAAGCGAAAGTCATATCATCTTCAATACCGGCTTCAACACCTACCCAAAAATCTGCTTCGGGGCGAACTTGACGAGCCGCCATTACACGCTGACGTGCGCCAGTTCTCGTTTCTGTATTTCCGATAGGTTGTTGTGGAACACGGCTATCGACATTAATATCTTCAATATCAAAGGTATCTTTACCGAACACTTGCTCAAAAGCGAGTTTTATCGCGTTGATTTTTGCTGGATTCGTAGTGGCTGCAATGACATGATACATAATGAATTAATCATCCTTTGAAAAATTAGAGCAGTATAACGGAAAAAATGTATGTTACAGGTCTATCTTGTTCGCCACGGTGAAACTGAATGGAACGTGGCGAGACGTATTCAAGGGCAATCTGATAGCCCACTAACAGCAAATGGTGTGCGTCAAGCACAGCAAGTTGCTGAAAAAGTAAAATCAGCGGGTATTACCCACATTATCTCAAGCGATCTTGGCCGTACTCGTCAAACGGCAGAAATCATTGCACAAGCTTGTGGTTGTGAAGTGATAACTGACTCACGTTTACGTGAACTCAATATGGGCGTTCTTGAACAGCGAGAGATCGCAACATTAAAGACACAAGAAGAGGCTTGGCGCAAGAGTTTGATTGATGGTACACCTGATGGGCGAATTCCCCAAGGAGAATCAATGGCAGAATTAGCGAGTCGAATGCAGGCTGCGTTAAATCAATGCCTTGATTTACCCGAAAATAGTCGCCCACTCTTAGTGAGCCATGGTATTGCATTAGGATGTTTGCTGAGTACCGTCTTGGGATTACCTGCATATGCAGAACGCCGTTTAAGACTGCGTAATTGTTCAATTTCTCGTGTCGATTATCAAAATAGCCCTTGGCTTGCCAATGGTTGGGTGATTGAAACGGCTGGAGATGTGAGTCATCTTACTGATATAGCACTAGATGAAGTTCAACGCTAAAAAATAAAAGCTCTCTTTGACGTGACTATCAAGAGAGCTTTTTCTTATGCGGTTACATCTTCACGTTTAATGGGGATGTAATATTCAAAGCGTTGTATATGATCTTGTGGCTCTGTCACCATCTCATTGCTGTAACGCACATTTTTAAGGTAGTATTTTTCGACGTCATAACCTTTACGGCGAGTTAATCCCATTTTAGGTAAACAAACACCATAAATTAGGAATAAAAACTCCTGCATTGCCCCTCGTTTTGCCTCGCCTTCGAAATCAAAGCGAATGTAATCGCCTCCGGCTAATGAGACTTCATGGGCTGCATCATCCTCAATAAATGTTGCATAGTCAGGTTCAACGGCAGTGGTATAAAGCACACGTTGCTCATCTTCATGTTCATCACTATGTTGTGCATGATGAAGACCATAAACTTGGTGAGGAACCGCATTTATTTTGCTCATATAGTAACGCCAGAATGTTTGGCGCATATCGGAACAAGCTTCAGCCCATTGCTCAAGTGTATGGCTACATGTTTGCTCAATACCAATAAGTTTTTTCTCAGGTAATTGTACAAATTCCCATTTTGGTAAATTTTGAGGATCTAAGGTAATAGGTGGGCAAATTCCCACCGCGCACCATTCATCAGTACGACGATAAAGTGCCGGAGTCCTATCAAATTGTTTTTTAAAAGCACGGGTAAACGTCTGTTGAGAATCAAAACGATATTGCAAAGCAATGTCTAAAATGGGGCGGCTCGTTAAACGTAATGCAACAGCCGCGCGCGATAGACGCCTTGAACGAATATAAGAACCAATCGCTTGTCCTGTAACTTCTTTAAACATGCGTTGTAGATGCCACTTGGAGTAACCTGCTTTGGTTGCGACATTATCGAGGGATAATGGCTTATCAAGGTTACTATCAAGCCAAGCGAGCAAATCACGTATGATGTTGGTTTGATCCATACATCTCCCTTAGTCATATTCGTTTATTTATTGCGGTAGATGTTAAATAGCTTGAACATCTATAACAAGTTATATTGTTAGACAGTCGTAAAATATAGTCTTTTTCAACGACTGATGTACACAAATTCTTCTATCAGTTAGCAAAAGATTGTTTTATTCTAGACCTAATTATTCTTTCATCTTTTCAATGGAACAAAGTAAATATGTTAAATTTCAAAAAGATGCTAGCTGTGTCTATCTTACTCCCTTTTTCTTTCATGGCAAAAGCGGAAGAAATTGGTTATGTCGATACTGTATTTAAGTTTTTTGGTGCTAATCATAAAATTGTGATTGAGGCATTTGATGATCCTGAAGTTAAAAATGTGACCTGTTATTTAAGTCGTGCAAAAACAGGTGGGATCTCAGGAAGTCTAGGTCTTGCTGAAGATACGGCGGATGCGGCAATTTCTTGCCAGCAAGTGGGGCCTATTGAGTTAAGTGAAAAGGTGATTAAAGGAAAAAATCGAGGTGATGTAGTTTTCCAAAAAAGAACATCTTTAGTCTTTAAAAAACTTCAAGTTGTCCGTTTTTACGATAAAGAACGTCATGCACTGATTTACTTAACTTATTCCGATAAGGTCATTGATGGCTCGCCAAAAAATGCGATCAGTGCCGTGCCTATTATGCCGTGGAAAGAGTGATTTTTATTAATTAGATAACTTAATGATTAATAAAATTAATATGAATGAGGTTTAAAATTTTTTTTAAAAAATAGCTATATTTTTTTTCAAAATAGTTGTTGAGATCAATTTTCACCTTTTGTTATTTTATTAATACGATACTACATAAAGAAAACCCCCGAATTTCATTCAGGGGTTTTTTTCTTAGTAAGTGTTTGAGATGAAATCAAATCACTCGTCTAAATCACCACAGAAACGATAACCTTCGCCATGGATTGTAGCAATGATTTCAGGTGTATCTGGTGTAGATTCGAAATGCTTACGAATACGACGAATAGTAACGTCAACAGTACGATCATGAGGTTTCAATTCGCGGCCTGTCATTTTCTTCAGTAATTCTGCACGAGTTTGAATTTTTCCTGGATTCTCGCAGAAATGTAGCATCGCACGAAATTCACTGCGTGGTAATTTGTATTGTTCACCAGCAGGGCTGATCAGTGAGCGACTGTTAATATCGAGCTCCCAACCATTGAATTTATAGCTCTCGACTAAACGGCGTTCTTCTGTGCCATTAACTAAATTCATGGTACGTGACAATAAGTTACGAGCACGAATCGTTAATTCACGAGGGTTAAATGGTTTAGTAATATAATCATCAGCGCCAATTTCAAGGCCTAAGATTTTATCTACTTCATTATCACGACCTGTTAGGAACATTAATGCAACACTTGCCTGTTCACGTAATTCACGAGCCAGTAACAGCCCATTTTTACCAGGAAGGTTAATGTCCATAATAACCAGATTAATATCATGATCAGATAGAACATTGTGCATTTCGTTGCCATCAGTGGCTTCGTGTACGATATACCCTTCAGCTTCGAATATGCTTTTCAGGGTATTACGAGTAACTACTTCGTCTTCAACAATCAGAATGTGCGGGGTTTGCATATTTGCTACCTAAAATTACCAAAAATAGAAAAAGGAAATCTGTGTTTAACTTCTGTGTGTGCACTTGTGTGGTTATTCATTTTTGTTATTAGCACGCAAAAACTAGACCCAGATTGAAATTCGATAAATAACCATCACGTTATTACAAAAAAATTACGATTTTAATCGACAATGAACGCTAAAATCAGAATGCAAAACGCCCATAGTCTATTAACAGCAATATAACACCAGTTGTATTAAATACCATCTAAAAAGCTAACTTTTGTTGACACATATCAAAATCAAGATAACAGCTTAACCCTGATTTCAATAGTTAACTATATAATTTGATTTATGTAATGTAAAAGAAAAATATATGTTAAATATAGTGGGGATTATTTTTTTTACCAGTTTTGTTACACAAATTAAAGGAGCCTAAAATACCTTATTCCTTATAAAAGTACAAATACCCAAATAACCCCAAAATAGTAGCTTTATTTTCTTTGTTTATCCCTTTGTGGTAGGAATATCTATACCACACTAGAGGTAGTGTTCGAAAAAATTTCATTTAAGTAAGATTTATTTTTTGTGTAAAAAAAAGAAAAAATTTGACATCTCTCTCGCTTTGCTTTAACCAGTATATAGTCAAACTAAATTTGAGACAGACAGGATAGTTATGCGTATTTACAGCCCAGCTAAAATGACAATTATTACCACCACCACCGGAATTTTATATTGCGGGACGGGCTGTCGCATATAAAAAACGAAAATCGAAAAAGCCCGCATTGAGAAATGCGGGTTTTTTTTTGGGTGAAAAATCAGGAGAGTTGTATGCGAGTGTTAAAATTTGGGGGAACTTCAGTTGCTAATGCAGAGCGTGTGCTGAATGTTGCTGATATCGCTGAGAAAAAAAGAGAACAAGGACAAGTCGCTCTTGTATTATCAGCACCAGCCAAAATAACGAATTATTTGGTTGCAATGATTGAAAAAACGGCAGAAGGTGAAGATCCTCTCACTCAAGTACGAGAAGCCGAGCAAATTTTTGCTAATTTATTACAAGGATTAAGAGAAAAACAGTCAGGCTTTGACTATGAGCGCCTAAAAGATAAGGTTGAACGTGAATTTGCCGAGATCAAACATATTCTTCATGGTATTTCTTTATTAGGTCAATGCCCTGATAGCATCAATGCAGCGATGATTTGCCGTGGTGAAAAGCTCTCTATCGCCATTATGGAGTCTGTTTTACAAGCTCGTGGTTATAATGTCACCGTTATTGATCCTGTAAAAAACTTACTCGCACAAGGTCACTACCTAGAATCTACCGTTGATATTCCTGAATCTACTCGTCGCATCTTGGAACTTAATATCGCAAAAGACGATATAATTTTAATGGCTGGTTTTACCGCAGGTAATGAAAAAGGTGAACTGGTTGTATTAGGCCGTAATGGTTCAGACTACTCAGCCGCAGTATTAGCAGCTTGTTTACGTGCTGAATGCTGTGAAATTTGGACTGATGTTGACGGTGTTTATACTTGTGATCCACGCTTAGTACCTGATGCTCGTTTATTAAAGGGCATGTCATATCAAGAGGCAATGGAGCTGTCTTACTTCGGTGCTAAAGTACTTCATCCTCGCACTATTGCTCCAATCGCCCAATTCCAAATTCCTTGTTTGATTAAAAATACAGGTAATCCTGATGCACCGGGTACACTGATTGGCGATGGCCAAAAAGATGAGAGTACTCCTGTTAAAGGGATCACCAATCTTAATAACATGGCGATGATCAACGTATCAGGCCCTGGTATGAAAGGTATGGTAGGGATGGCTGCTCGCGTATTCTCTGTGATGTCGAGAGCAGGTATTTCTGTTGTTCTTATTACACAGTCTTCTTCTGAATACAGCATCAGCTTTTGTGTGCCACAAAAAGAATTAATAAGAGCGCAAAAAGCATTATCAGATGAATTTTATTTAGAATTAAAAGATGGTGTGCTTGATCCATTAGATATCATGGAAAACGTAGCGATTATCTCAGTCGTAGGTGATGGCATGCGTACTCTGAAAGGGATTTCAGCACGATTCTTCTCTGCGTTAACACGAGGAAATATTAATATTGTTGCCATTGCTCAAGGATCGTCTGAACGCTCTATTTCTGCAGTTATTGCCAATGATTCAGCAACTAATGCGGTACGGTTATGTCACCAAATGCTATTTAACACAAATCAAATCGTTGAAGTTTTTGTGATTGGTGCGGGTGGTGTAGGTAATGCATTAATTGAACAAATTCATCGTCAACAGGCATGGTTGAAAAATAAACATATCGATCTTCGTGTATGTGGTATTGCCAATTCACGCGCCATGTTAACGAATATGCAAGGTATTGATTTAGATAATTGGCAACAAGCCTTAAAAGAAGCCAAAGCTCCTTTTAGTTTTAGTCAACTTATTCGCTTAGAAAAAGAGTACCACTTCTTAAATCCAGTGATTGTTGATTGCACATCAAACGAGGAAATTGCGCAACAATACGCAAATTTCTTACAAAATGGTTTTAATGTGGTTACACCAAACAAAAAAGCGAATACGCTGTCGATGGATTATTACTATCAAATCCGACAAGCTGCTGAAGCTTCGCGTCGTAAATTTTTGTATGACACTAACGTGGGTGCAGGTTTACCAGTCATTGAAAACCTACAGAACTTGCTTAATGCAGGTGATGAATTGGTTCAATTTAATGGTATTCTTTCAGGCTCACTCTCTTATATTTTTGGTCAATTAGACGAGGGTAAGAGCTTGTCAGAAGCAACGTTTTCAGCGAAAGAAAAAGGTTTCACAGAACCTGATCCTCGTGATGATCTTTCGGGTATGGATGTTGCGCGTAAATTGCTGATTTTAGCCCGCGAAGCGGGTTATAAATTAGAGTTAAGTGATATCGATGTAGAGCCAGTGTTACCGACTTCATTTGACAGCACAGGTGATGTTGCAAGTTTCTTAAATCGTTTACCTCAAGTTGATGTTGAATTTGACGCTAAAGTCGAAGAAGCACAAAAAGCAGGCAAAGTATTACGCTATGTTGGTGTTATTAATGAAGGTCAATGCCAAGTTAAAATGATGGCTGTTGATGCTAATGATCCTCTGTTTAAAGTAAAAAATGGTGAAAATGCTTTAGCCTTTTACACTCGCTACTATCAGCCAATTCCATTAGTGTTACGTGGATATGGTGCGGGTAATGATGTTACTGCCGCTGGAGTGTTTGCAGATGTATTACGTACCTTATCATGGAAATTGGGAGTTTAAGCGTGGTTAAAGTTTACGCACCGGCATCAATAGGTAACGTGAGTGTCGGGTTTGATGTTCTTGGCGCTGCGGTTTCACCTATTGATGGGCAATTGCTTGGCGATTGTGTCACCGTTAATGCTGCTTCATCATTTACACTGGAAAGTAAAGGGCACTTTGTCAGCAAATTACCCACTGATCCTAAACAAAATATAGTGTATCAATGCTGGCAGTTATTCTGTGAGAAACTAGGCAAAGAACTTCCTGTGGCAATGGTTTTAGAAAAAAATATGCCAATTGGTTCTGGTTTAGGATCAAGTGCTTGCTCTGTTGTTGCTGCATTAGTTGCACTTAATGAGTTCGCTAAAAAGCCTTTCAATGAAAGACAATTATTATTAATGATGGGTGAGTTGGAAGGGCGTATTTCAGGAAGTGTGCACTATGATAATGTTGCACCTTGCTATTTAGGTGGTCTACAACTCATTCTTGAACAAAATGACATCATTTGCCAATCTGTACCGACATTTGAAGATTGGTACTGGGTAATGGCTTATCCTGGAATTAAAGTCTCTACCGCACAAGCCAGAGCCATATTGCCAAAAGAATATGCTAAGGCAGATATCATTAATCACGGACGCTATTTATCTGGTTTTATTCATGCTTGTCATACTCAACAACCTGAATTAGCAGCAAATTTAATGAAAGATGTGATAGCTGAACCTTACCGCACTCAGTTGCTTCCAGGATTTGAAAAAGCCAGAGAAGCTTCACAAAAGAAAGGGGCATTGGCTTGTGGCATTTCAGGCTCAGGCCCTACTCTTTTTACCATTACCGATTCATTAGAAATTGCACAA
The DNA here is from genome assembly GCF_040139345.1 of Proteus sp. fly-1067. Lineage (NCBI taxonomy): Bacteria > Pseudomonadati > Pseudomonadota > Gammaproteobacteria > Enterobacterales > Morganellaceae > Proteus > Proteus sp. fly-1067. The sequence goes on from NZ_JBEEUL010000004.1 coordinate 30,990, forward strand.
GATATGGCCGAATGGTTAAAACAACACTATGTACAAAACAGTGAAGGTTTTGTACATATCTGCCGTTTAGATACGCGTGGCGCAAGACAGATAGGGTAAGTCATGAAATTATACAATTTGAAAGATAATCAAGAGCAAGTTAGCTTTGCTCAAGCGGTAAAGCAAGGTTTAGGTAAGCACCAAGGTCTCTTTTTTCCACAGGACTTACCGTCGTTTACTAAAGCTGAAATTGATGAATTATTAGCGCTTGATTTTGCAACACGCAGTAGCCGTATTTTAACGGCATTTATAGGTGATGAAATTCCTGCTGATGTATTAGCAAAACGAATTAACACTGCATTTGCATTTCCTGCACCAGTGACTCAGGTTGAAGACGACATTAGTTGTTTAGAGCTTTTCCACGGTCCAACATTAGCATTTAAAGACTTTGGTGGCCGCTTTATGGCACAGATGTTGTCAGAAGTTGCAGGCAATCAACCTGTAACTATTTTAACTGCAACATCTGGTGACACTGGTGCTGCCGTTGCTCACGCATTCTACAAATTAGAAAATGTACAAGTTGTTATTCTTTATCCTGAAGGCAAAATTAGCCCATTACAGGAAAAATTGTTCTGTACATTAGGTGAAAATATTCACACTGTTGCAATTAAAGATGACTTCGATGCATGTCAATCATTAGTAAAACAAGCTTTTGATGATGAGTTCTTAAAGAAAACTATGTATTTGAACTCAGCAAACTCCATCAATATCAGCCGACTATTGGCTCAAATTTGTTATTACTTTGAAGCCGTTGCCCAAATTCCTGCTGAAAAACATGAACAACTCGTGATCTCTGTGCCAAGTGGTAACTTTGGTGATTTAACTGCGGGCCTATTAGCGAAATCTTTAGGGTTACCTGTTAAACGCTTTATTGCAGCAACAAATGTAAATGATACAGTTCCTCGCTATTTAGATAATGGTAAATGGGAACCTCACCGTACTGTTGCAACACTTTCTAATGCAATGGATGTTAGCCAGCCTAATAACTGGCCACGTATTGAAGAATTGTACCGTCGCAAAGAGTGGGATCTCTCTGATCTGGCTCATGGTGCTGTTAGTGATGAAACAACGGAAGAGACAGTACGTGAGCTTGCAAAAAAAGGTTATATTTCAGAGCCACATGCAGCTGTTGCTTATCGTTTATTACGTGATGAGCTTCAAGAGGGTGAATACGGCTTATTCTTAGGTACTGCGCACCCAGCGAAGTTTAAAGAAAGTGTAGAGCGCATTTTAGGGGGGGAGCTACCATTACCTCAAGAATTAGCAGAGCGAGCAGATAAAGAATTACTATCACATTTTTTACCCGCTGATTTTACTAAATTACGTGAGTTTTTATTAGAACGCGCACCGAAATAAAATAATTTACTAGGATCTCAATAAAAAACGTCAGTGAAATACTGGCGTTTTTTTTAAATAAGCAATTATAGTTATTTCTTTCTATTAATTTTTCAAATATAAAACTTACACAAATCAACAAACAGAAAATATCTAATAATAATATTTATAAAAGTTAATATTTTAATAATTAGAGTATTATCTATTTATAATATTAATGTTGTTATTTTAATAAAGAATAGAAGAAATGAAATATGAAAAATAATAAAACTATTGTAATAAATAACATAATTAATGAAATTTCAAATGATATTGAAAGGTTTATAAGAGAAATTATTGGAAATAGAGATATTAATAATGATGTAATCAAAAATGCGCTGTTATTAAGTTATATAAATAAGTTAATAGATAAAGGAGAATATTTTTCCAATAATTATTTATTAGAAATTAAAAATACTATTGATTTATATGATTTGAATGTTAAAAATAATAGAATTGAGAATTATGTCATAAAAAAAATAGAAGAAAATATTAATTTAAATATAAATACTCTTATTTTTAATTATAAAAAACAAAAGGAAATGAAACCTTCATTAGTAAAGAAATATAAAATAGAAACATATTTTCAAAATAAAAATGATGGTGTTCATAGTATCGTTACTAATAATGGGTATTATTATTGTTATATAAATGAAGGTGAGGGTGTTTATATATCGATTTATTCTATTGATAATATTGTTAAATTTTTTAATACCAAAAGTGACTTGGTTAGTGATGTCATTATAAATTTAAAAGATATAGATAAGTTAGAGACTTTAAAGGTAAATTCATATCAAAAATATGAATTTATTAATAATAATTATTATAGAAGTGATTGGATTGTAAATAAAGACTTTATGCTTAATGAATGGGTAGAAAGCATAAAAAAACAAGGTGAAGGAGAATTGGATGATAATTATACGTTAAGAATGATAGAATCTAACAAAAGTAAATCTGTTTTCATTGTTAAAAATAAAGAGAAAAAAATAGAAACAATATTACATATTTATAGTGACTCTATAGAGTTAAGTATAAATATAGCAATGCAATATTATAAAGAGGCGGATGATGGAATTGAAACCATTTTTAGTCAAAAAGGAAATAAATGGATAAAAACGAAGATTTCAAAAAATAATAGATACATTGAATTTAATCAAGATAGTGATTTCATTATACCAATGAGCAATATAATGGAACATATTAGTATACTGGGAACGGCTGAATCGACCTATGAATTCTCGCATGATGAAGCGATAGGAGGGCTCTGTTATGGGTTAAGTATGAACTATTTATTAGAAATAAGAAATAATGGTGTAGAATATGGAACTAACTATATCATATGGTTAAAAAAATGTGCAGAGTTACTTTATTTCAATACTAAAAATAAAAAAATAAAAGCATTGGAAAATATTTTGATTAATAATGAAGTTGAATACAATTTAATGAGACTAATGGAGGAAACAAAAAAAATATTTTATTCTCAATCTTCTCAGTTTTCACATTATGATGATTATTGGAGGGTTAAAAAATATAAAGAATATCTTGATTTATATATTTATGATCCAAGAGAGATGTTTAATAATAAAGAGATTAATTTTAGTCAATATATTTATAGTATGGGGTTAACATTAAAAGAACGAAGGGAATCAACTATAGATGATTTTTTAAATATCATCATGGATAATATAATTAATAAAAAAAACTATTATTCACATATACAAACTGATGTTCATAACATTGCCTTTTCATTAAAGGTGTATACAGAGAAAGAATATTTTCTTTCATTGTTTGATGCAAACTTGGGAGTATTTGAATTCTATCATTTTGATGATTTTAAAGATAAGTTTAAATGGTTGTTGTCTAATTATAAACCCATAATTAGGAAAGGAAAAAAATATATTGGGATTGTTGAGTGTGAAGAAAATAGTAACCCATTTTACCAAACTAAATGGAGTGAAAGTTTAGCAGAAAAAAATAAAAATTTAGTTGAGAACTTAAAAAAAATAGGTTTTTCTTTAGAATTTAAAGATAATATTAAAGGGAAAGTAATTGAATTAATTGATGGGAATACATTAATTATTGAAATATTAGAAAATAATAGGATCATAGAAGTAAGTATTGAAAGTGATTCTATTAATGAAACTATTTTATATATTCAAAAAAATATTGATAAAATCACCCATGATAAATCAATAAATAAAATGATTTTAGGCAAAGATAGTGATGGCGAAGTTATTATCACACCAACATTAATTAATTTCCCTAGTGTAAGAGAAAATAATAATAAAGGATATATAGATTTTCAAGATAATTATTTTGAGAATTTAATTAACATAAATAAAGATTTAGCAAGGGGGCAGTCAAAAATAAGATTGTCAGCTATTTTATCTAATCTTAAAATATTACATGGAAATGTTTATTTTAATAAGCTTGTTGCTAGTATTGAATTGTTGAAATTTATTCCTGATTATATTGAAAAATATGAAAATAGCCCAGTTAATGAAATATTAAATAAAATATACAAAAAATTAGAAAGTAAGGTTTTTAATTATTTTGTAAATATTAATAAAGATAACTTTTTATCTATAGCATCAAAAAATAGCTCAGTAGCAGCTAGAATTTATCAAATCATTGTGTCAGAGAATAATGGAAGTTATTTTGGTATCAGTGATTTTATTTATAATAATATAAAGAGTAATTTTTTATTAAATAATGGAATTAGTGTCGATGAAATAAATTATAAAAACTACTATTTCATGTTAGAAAATGAAAATATAAAAAATATTATTGATGGGATCAATATTAAATATATAAAGGACAGTTTTTTTATCATTTCAAATGATAAAGTTTATACTAATATTACCTATAATCAATTAAATAATAACAGGGAAGATCCTGCAATTAATTATCTATTAGAAGTAGTAGAAAATCAGTTGGATAAAAAAATAATTTATAAAGATAAAACTTATAATGAAATCTATATTAGCACATATTCCACTCAAACTTATAAAGATTTTTTATTACAAAAAGAGATCTCTGAATTAGAAAGTATCTATAAGGAAGATAATGATGCGGAATATTTCCCAAATAGATTTTATATTGAAGAAGAAGATCCAGAGAAGTTAATAAATAAATCAATTGAACTATATATTTCTGAACTAGATACTCATAATGTATTATTTGAATATAATGATAAAATAATTAAATATTTATTAGATAATAAGAATATTATTTTAAATAATGATATATCTCATGTTTTTATTGATATTTTTCCCACAGATCTAAATCAAGAAATTAGATTTTTTAATATCACAGGCGTGAAGAATGAATTAATAAATAATTTATTTAAAAAATATCCACAATTAGAAGAATTTATCTCTTTTTGTAAGGATAAAAAAATAAAATTCACAATGATTAGTTATGAGGAGAGTGAGGGGGTTTTTGGTAAAATTGTAAAGAAGAAAAAAGAAATTGAATATGTATACGATACTCTCTATGAAAATACCATTCCAAGCGAAAAAATTATTTATATAGGTAAAAAAGAAAATATTTATAATTCTATTTATAGTGAGCAATTTATTGAAGGCATTGCTCAAAAAATAAATGTGCCAGTATACAAAATTAGCAATGATAAAATAATGTTATCTACTGAGGGAACACTTATTTATAGTGATCCTGTTGATGCTAAAAATATAATAAATAAAATAATAAATGACTTTATATTAAATGAAGTGGTGACGGAAAAATCTATATCATCGATCGAAAAAAATAAAAAATATCATCGTGTTTATCATGCAAATAAAATATATAAAAAAATAAATTCTATTTATCCTGATTATAGAAAGGATAACGATTTTCTATTTGGATATAGAAATAAAATTGTTAACTTTATTAATGATTTCTCAAGTCATATGACTGAAAATGATATTTTAAATTATATAGAAAAAAATAAATATAATTTAAAAATGGAGGAGCTAGGAGCACTGCTTAGAGAAATAGATAACAGAGTATTAAGTCTTGAAGAATTAGGTAAACAAAGAAAGCGATTTGTTCAGTTATTTAATAAAGTTCAGAAGAAAGGAATGGTTGATAGTAAAGCATTATCTCTCTCTTTTCCTCAAAAGATTGTTTTATCAAAATTAAAAGAGGGAGGTGAAGGGTTTTGTGAATCATTAAGTATGTTATTTGCAGGAGTGAAATATTTTGAGCATCAAGGAAATCAGCAAAGTGGCCAATTATTTTTAAAAAAGCTGGCTTGGTTAATTGATTTTTTTGATGCTGATATAAATAAACAGAAAATAATAAATAATGAATTAGAATTAAATGAGTCAACGAAAAATTTACTTTCTATACTTCAAGAGCTTAGTCGTGGTAATTTATCGTTATCTTCAATCACCGAGGGTATTAAGCAAGAAACTCATGAGCTAACATTAAGCTCTATTTTTCATCGTCTTTTTAATAATAAGAATGCATCTTCTAATTATTTACAACTTTATACGAAAGATCATGCTTTATTTGTATGGGGCAATAAAAATAATTCTAATTATGGATTGTACGATCCTAATTTTGGCTTAGCTGAATTTTCAGAAGAAAATAAGTTTAAACATTATTTAACAGAATTTTTTTACGGTGATGATATTAATGCTAAAAAAATATATAAATTAGAAAAAATAAAATCAGACGATTTTTTGTTTGATAAAATATTAAGTATTAACGCAGAGGCATTAATTAATTTTAAATTTAAAAATGGTAAATCTATGAAGGAATTTATTACAGAACCTCTAGATTTACATAAATTAGATATTATGACTAACTCTAATAAGGATTTTGAAAGACACATAACAAATGAAATGTTAATTGATGAAACTAGAATAATTCAGTTAGCGATACCGAGTGAAATTATTGATGGAATTATTTATCATAAATTTTCGATAGATTATTCAGTATATAAATATTATGATGAACTTTCTAAATTATTTCATTCTGAATCTCATGAAGATATAAAAAATAAATTAATTGAAATAATTAATGATCCATTAGTAAGTAAGAGATTCAATCGATTTGTTATTAATGATGTTGATCAAAATAATTTCATGAATATATTTGATAATAAGGTTCATGACTTATTTAATAAAGATAAAATTGTATCTATAAAAATATTAATTAGTTCTATTAATGATGATCCCAGAGTAATAAAAAAGCTATCAGAAAATTCTAAACAATTATTATCTGATTTCTTTTCATTATCTGAGAATGAATTAACTGGTGAATTGCTACGAATAGTATCAACACAAGAAAAGTATTTATATACTATTAATCAACTAGATATGATGTTGTTTTATTCACTAAGCACTAACTTCAATGATGCAAATAAGAAAATTAATGAAACTACAGCTCTTAAAAAAATCACTACACAATTCATTACTGATTTAAATAAACAAGAAAAAAATAGTTATCATACATTTCAAAAGAAACTTTTAAATTTACCTCAATATTTTTCTTTTTCAGGTAATGAAAACTTCTCTTCTTTAATTTTATTTAATTACTTATCAAGTGAAATAAGAGATAAAGTCGAGCACATTGATCACTTGTCTATGATCGAGGAGTTATATTATAAAAAATCGATAGATAACATTAATAGTCATGAAGAGCACTACTTATCTCTTTTTGAAACATTGCTTTCAACACTTTCAGAGAGTAAAGATCTAAAAGAAAATATTAAACACTTAAATTATGGCATATTAGATGAAATAATCATTGGATTAAAACCAGGGAATTATCTCTTAGATATAGATCATGAAAAGATAAATTTAACTATTAATATTTCTCCTGAAGGGAAAATAATATTTGATGTTTTTATTAATAAGGTTGGTAGTATAAAAATAATAGGTCATGATAAAAATAAAATAACTTCTGATTTACTAAATTTAATAAATAACATTAGTTATAAAAATAGAATTGAGGGTAATAAAACAGTAGGTTCTATTTATCATATTAGCGAATTTGATACTAAATCAATATCATTATTTAATAAATTCGCACTTATGGGGAAAGAGATAAAACTTGATTTTGATAATAAAAATACAATTAAAATTGATGATATTGAAATTAATAAAAAAATATTATCTTCATTAGGATGTTATGTTAATGATGTACCTATATTAAAAACAGATCTAAAAGCATTTTCATTGAAAAATGAAAAGCTAACCTTTTATGCAGATAAACTTAATGATTTTTTCTTATCTGCATCAGGTAGTGATGATGATAATGCCATCATTTCTTTATTAAAAAAGCAATTAAATCAAAAAGAAAAAACTATTACTTCAATACTTTCACCAGATATAAATCGAATGGATTATTTAGCTGCAAAAGAGCGTTTAGCAAAAATTATTGAATTAAATGAAGTAGACGTAAATAAAAACTATTGGGATAAATTACGTTATCCAACCTTAAAAATACCACGTTATATGAAAATTATATCTGGTATTGGTTATGGAAATATTACTTTTGGTATATGGCAATCTATAAATTCAACTTTAAATATGATGGAATTATTAAAGGATAACAATTTAAGCGAAGATCAGCGAAAAGAGATCCGCGCTAATCTTGCCATAATATGGACAGAAATGACCTATAACGGGTTATCTGAAATCATTGAAATTGCGGTAGCAAAAGGCATGTTAAAACACCGTACAAATGCTTTGGAATATGCTGGAAAGATGAGTACTCGTGTGGGAATGGCATTAAACCTACTTTCTGTGGGATTTGATATTTATAACATGTACGATAATTTCAGTCGAATATCATCAGAATCGAATGCGAGAAAACGTGATGATTACATTGTTAACGGTACGTTCGCTATTGTATCGGCATTAGCTACTATTGGTGTTTCTATTGCTATTTTGGCGGGAAGCACTGTTGCTGGTCCTATAGGGATTGTTGTGGGGGCCGCCATTGCATTAATAACGACTATTTATAATGCGGTACGTGTTGTTGAAGAAGCAAAAAATAAAGTTTCTTTTACTGTATGGGAGGAAATAGAAAGTGGTTTCCTTGCCGCGTTTACTGGCAAGATTGCCGCCAAAAAACAAAATGAAATTACCTTATTAGAGACTAAAGAATCGATTAAAATATCAACGGAAAAAGCCAGTCTGGATTATTATCAACAATTAATAAAATATAATCCTAATAGTAAATATTTTTATACGAATGAAGACTATCTTTATAAAGAAAAAAATTATTATAAAGTCGTGTATGAATTATTTAATGATCCAACAGGATTATTGATCCCTCCAATAGCAACTTTTATTTCAGAAAATCAAGCTAAATTGATGTCTAAAGAAGATGCAGAGAACTTTGCAAAGTTATTCCCTTATTTTGTTTCAAAGGAAACAAAGTATAAATATTATGAACCTCAAGAAGCAATAAAGACAGATGAAACACTGATATTTGATCTTGATTTTTATATCCATCAACTAAAAAAATATACTATAGATATAGTCCCTCAAAAAGGAGATGCTCGTCATTTAGAAATGATTGATGATGAATTTCTCAATAAAATTACTATGACGGAAAATAAGATCTTGCCATTGAAAAAAATTTTAAATAAAGAGTTACACTGTGTTAATAATCAGCAAATTTATTATGATTATTATCAAATCAAAGAAAATGAAGATTTCTATTTTAATACTAAAAATGGCAATGACATTATAGCAGCTCCGAAAAACGCAAAAAATACCTTTGATATTTATAATGGCACTAAACGGTTAAGCGGAGGAATTAAAGATGATATTTTTAATCTTTACACGACAAAATCTCCGCAATTTGCGAGCCGTTTTTATGGGAGAGAAGGTAATGATACACTTTGCATTGCTGAAAAATCAAAAATACATTCAGGTTATGAAGTAAATTTGTTGGCAAATTTCGTAAAATTTACTCATGTACTTAATCCCTCTAATAGCCTTAATTTTGGCTCTAAAATTTATCTCTATCATGATAAAAAGACACAAACACGGGCTCCAAAAGTGATTGTTGATACAATGCCGAATATAAAATTGCAATCTCATGAAGTTATTGCTTATTTAGACAGTATTGAAAATGTAATTGGCAGTGATAAAGGGAACGATTTATTGGTTGGTAATAACCAAGATAATTATCTTGATGGAGTATCGGGTAATGACACGATTTATGGTCATCAAGGTAATGATGTCATTCGGTTAGTCGAAGGGATTGCTGAAGGAGGAGATGGCGATGACACTTATATTGTCGCATTGGCACCAGAACATTACAGTGATAGAAAACAGATTAATATTACTCTTTTTGAAAATATAAAAAATAAAAGCAATAGTGTTGTAAAGTTAGAGCACTACTTTAATGATATAAAAAAAATAACTCGTGATAAAGAAGATCTTATTATTGAAATTAATAATAAAATAATTCTTTCAGATAAAGAAAATAAAATTATCCCAACATTTATTAGATTAAAAAATGTATATAAAAATATTACAAGTACTGAAGTTAATCATCATTATAACTTGATTACGGATGATGGTTTTATGTTAACAATAAATGATAATTTGATGCCAAATAATAATGTGTTATTTAATTTTAGCTATTTGGAAAATTATTCAAAACGTAAGGAGAAAATGACACATTTTTATTTGGATGAAGTCAAAAAACAGCTTATAGCAACTTTTTCTCATTATAATGAAACATATAGCTTATTACCTGAGTTAAAATATAGCGGTGTTGCTTTGGGTGAGGCTATTTCCTTTACTTTAGAAGGTAGTGCTGATGATAATGCTTATTTTTCAGTGACTTCAAATTCAAAAATAAAACTGAGTAATGGACAAGATGCTTATCAATTAAAAACATTTATTGCGAACATTGATGGTGAGCATATTGATATACTTATTAACTCCTCTAATTTTGACGAAAGTAAAGAAAGCAGTGCTAATATTATTCTTTCCGATGTCAGTGGTTATGAGCTTAAGTTAGATAACGGTATTCTTGCTCATCGCTACAATCCTAATGGACATCTATATTTAGATATAAATGAAATATTATTAAAAAATAATTTATTCAAAAATTTAACATTTCGTATTGTTGATAAAGATAGTAAGGTTTTTTCTTTACCTAATAAATATAAAGAAAATGGATTACTTGTTCCTATAGTACCTGATGTTTTTGAAATATCATCGGGTGATGATAATTTAGTTATTCAAAATAATATTATATTTAATGAATTTCTTAGGAATGGATCGGGCGTATACCATCATAATGCTGATCCCTCTTTATTATCTCAGACATTTAAACAGCAAGATATTCCTAATATTGAATTATTACCAATTATCGATGTATTTGAAGGGAATGATATTGTCATTAATCATAATGAAGCAAGTTCAGTGATCTCGGGGGGAGCCGGTGATGATATATTGATTGTAGAAAAAGGGCATCATATTCTTCTAGCCGAAGAGGGAAATGATAAACTTTATGGTGGTGAGGGTAATGACTTACTTATTTCAGATAAAGGTCATGATTATCTGAGCGGTAGTGTAGGTAATGATATTTACGTGGTAGCACAACGTGAAGGAAATGTGGTTATCATGGATAACCAAGGCCATAATAGGGTATTTATTACTGGGGTTGATAAAAATAAACCGTTAATCTCATTACGAGAAGGACATGATGAAATATTACGTTCTCAGGATAATCAATTTACGTTAACTATTAAAGATCAATACTTCAAAAGTTCACCCTCATGTCAAGTTGAGCAGAAAGCAAAAGAAGTAGACAGTGTCAATTTATCGGCAATTATTTATGAAATGGCACAATTTAATCAGACACAACTTTCCTCGATGGTCGGGGGGCAGCTTCCTAGTACACCTGATTGGTCATTATTACCCGTCATAATTAATCATTTAAATTGATCGTTATGTATTGATTTTGCATTAGAGAACAGTAATAAAGCCCACATTTTAATGTGGGCTTTGCTCATTAAAGAGATTGCTCTGCGCGTTTAAACACTAAGGTGTTACCTTCAGATTCTGCTGAGTTAAACTGATAACCCTCTAAATCAAATTCTTTAAGTTGTGTTTTGTCAGTGAGTTTTTCTTGAATAATAAAACGGCTCATTAATCCGCGCGCTTTTTTAGCGTAAAAGCTAATGACTTTGTATTTCCCATTCTTCTCATCTAGAAAAACAGGCTTAATAATTTCAGCATTGAGTTTTTGCGGGTTAACTGATTTAAAATATTCATCAGAGGCTAAATTAACTAAAACGTTATCACCTTGTGCTTCAATCGCTTTGTTTAACGCTTCTGTAATGGTGTTTTCCCAAAATTGGTATAAATCACTCCCTTTTTTATTTTTTAGTTTTATTCCCATTTCAAGACGATAAGGTTGCATTAAATCCAGAGGGCGCAATACACCATATAAGCCAGAAAGCATGCGTAAATGTTGTTGAGCAAATTGAAAATCATCTTCAGAAAAGAGTTCAGCTTGCATGCCTGTATAAACATCACCTTTAAATGCTAAAATAGCTTGGCGTGCATTTTCTGGTGTGAAATTAGGTTGCCACTCACCAAAACGTGCTGCATTTAATCCTGCTAATTTATCGCTTATTTTCATTAAACTAGCGATATCACTTGAAGATAATTTTCGGCACTCTTCGATAAGTTGCTGGGAATATTTTAGCAATTCAGGTTGGGTGAACTGCGTTGTTGCTAAAGGCGATTCGAAATCCAGTGTTTTAGCTGGTGAAATAGTAATTAGCATAATTCCCTCGGTACGTTATTTTAATATTGACTGAATATAACAAATTCTTTCGATGATAGACTAAATTATAGCAATAGGAAAAAACAATGATTTTGCTAATTTGTCGTAAAAATCGACAAATTAAACGATTCAGCTTGTGATCTTCTTCTGTTTTTTTCCGCTTTTGCTTTGCGAAAACGTTTGGCATTCAAATAATTGCTTTGTATGAATCTAAGCGTCTTGTAGTGTGAGCAGTCCATGTTATTATCAATAGATATCCGCAGGTGACTGCAAACAGATTTACCTAGTAGATGAGATAAACAAAATGACCAACAAATTGACTTCTTTGCGTAAACTGACAACGGTTGTTGCTGACACTGGTGACATTGCAGCAATGAAACTGTATCAGCCACAAGACGCAACTACCAACCCATCTTTAATTTTAAATGCAGCTCAAATTCCTGAATATCGTAAATTAATTGATGAAGCGATTGAATGGGCACGCGCACAAAGCGATTCTCGTGAACAACAAATCGTTGATGCTTGTGACAAGCTGGCAGTAAATATCGGTTTAGAAATTTTAAAACTGATCCCTGGTCGTATTTCAACAGAAGTGGATGCACGTCTTTCTTATGATACAGAAGCTTGTATTGTTAAAGCGCGTCATTTAATGAAGCTTTATAACGATGCAGGTATTAGCAACGATCGTATTCTTATCAAATTAGCATCTACTTGGCAGGGTATTCGTGCCGCAGAGCAATTAGAAAAAGAAGGTATCAACTGTAACCTGACTTTACTGTTCTCTTTCGCTCAAGCGCGCGCATGTGCTGAAGCAGGTGTTTACCTGATTTCTCCATTTGTTGGTCGTATCATGGATTGGTATAAAGCTAATACAGATAAAAAAGAATTTGCACCTGCTGAAGATCCAGGTGTTATTTCTGTGACTGAAATCTATAACTATTACAAACAACACGGTTACAACACCGTAGTTATGGGCGCAAGCTTCCGTAATATGGGTGAGATTTTAGAATTAGCAGGTTGTGATCGCCTGACTATCGCACCAGCACTGTTAAAAGAATTATCAGAAGCTGAAGGTGAAGTTGAACATAAGTTATCTTATAAAGGTGAAGTGAAAGCACGTCCAGAAGCTATCACTGAAGCACAATTCTATTGGGAGCATAATGCAGATCCAATGGCAGTAGATAAATTATCTGACGGTATTCGTAAATTTGCTGTCGATCAGGAAAAATTAGAGAAAATGATTGCGGATTTATTATAATTCGTCGTTAAATTCTTATAAAAATCTTAAATACCCATCTTTTATAGGTGGGTATTTTCATTTTTTTCTTCTCAAAATAACATTTAAGAAAATTTTAAGATTAAATTGATTGGAATATATTATTTATCCAGTAATAATTATAAAAATATATTATTAAAATACTCTATTTATTATTGGTGAATTATGAAAAAGATTGTCTTGGCAACGGTACTTGCATCGTTATTTTTTGGTGGCGCTGCAATGGCAGAGAGCAAAACCGCTTTCTCTTTACCTGCAATTGAAAAAAGTGCTGAAGGTGGAAACTCAGCGTCTCAATATCAATTGGGCGTAAAATATGAGAATGGCGAAGGTGTTGAACAAGATGCACAAAAAGCGCTGGAATGGTATACCAAAGCTGCAGAGCAAGGTCATGCTGAAGCGCAATTAAACTTAGCACTTATGTATGACATGAGCGATGATATTGATCGCGATGCAGAAAAAGCAGTTTATTGGTATAACAAAGCTGCGGTTCAAGGCGTTTCTTTAGCACAATACAACCTTGCTGTTTCTTATGACGATGGTGATGGTGTAGAGCAAGATCATGAGAAAGCCGTGTATTGGTATACTAAAGCTGGCGAGCAAGGTGATAGTGATGCGCAATACAATCTTGGTATCTCTTATGATGAAGGTATCGGTGTAGCACAAGATCATGAAAAAGCGGTTGTCTGGTATACGAAAGCAGCAGAACAAGGCCACTCTGATGCGCAATATAATCTTGCTGTCTCTTATGATGACGGTGAGGGTGTAGAGCGTAACGGTGCTAAAGCTGTTTTCTGGTATACGAAGGCTGCAAACCAAGGTAATCGTGACGCACAAAATAACTTAGGTGTGATGTACGATGAAGGTGATGGTGTGGCTAAAGATGCACGTAAAGCCGTTGAATGGTACAGAAAATCAGCTATTCAAGGTAATGGTCTTGCACAAAATAATCTTGCGTTAAACTATTACTACGGCAAAGGCGTTAAACGTGATCTGAAACAAGCTTATGCATGGTTTACTGTTGCTGTTGAAAATGGCGATGGTGATGAAGCAATGCTAAAACGTACTGCTCGTGCATTAAATGCGGCACAATTAGCAGAAGCTAAAAGTTTAGCGGCGTCTTATATAGCTAAATATATTGATGAATGATATTGATTAATATTATTTAGGATTAAAGAGAGGGAGCTTATGCTCCCTTTTTCTATTTTAGTTAACGATAAATAAAATAGAGAGTTATCAATTTTTATTATCCGTCCTCAATAATCAAATATTAAACATCATTAATATAATGAGATTATTTTTAATTCTCTTGTGTTCTCATGGTAATATCTGCGCGCAAGTTAGATGGTCATTGATTAATTGAGGTTGATATGAACGAATTACGCATAGGGTTAGTTTCTGTTTCTGATCGCGCATCAAGTGGGGTTTATGAAGATAAAGGCTTACCCGCTTTAGAGGCTTGGCTAAAAACTGCGTTAACAACGCCTTTTCATATCGAATCTCGTTTGATCCCAGATGAACAATTGATGATTGAGCAAACGCTTTGTGAACTTGTTGATGAATCAGGTTGCCATTTAGTACTAACAACGGGAGGAACGGGGCCTGCACGCCGTGATGTTACTCCTGATGCGACGTTGGCCATTGCAGATAGAGAAATGCCTGGTTTTGGTGAACAAATGCGTCAAATTAGTTTGAAATTTGTACCTACTGCAATTTTATCCCGACAAGTGGGTGTTATTCGTAACCAAGCATTAATTTTAAACTTACCCGGACAACCTAAAGCGATTGCAGAAACGTTAGAAGGGTTAAAAGACAGCGAAGGCAAAGTGATTGTTAGTGGTATTTTTGCGAGTGTACCTTATTGTATCCAATTGCTAGATGGCCCTTACGTTGAAACAAACGAAGATATTGTGACAGCATTTAGACCGAAATCAGCCCGCCGTTCTACTTCTGCATAAATAATCTAAGAGGTTATTTGAACTGTTTGTATGCATGCTTGGAATTCGTACTGTATTCAAGTAGTACAAAAATAACCTCATTCTATTCAATCTCTTTTTTCTTTTTTGTTTATTAAAAATATTAATTTTCAATTGGTTATGATTGTGTTTTGAGTTAAATCTTAAAATTTGTGTGTTAATTCACCATGATATTATTTGTGTATTATATAACTGTTTGATAAATAATAAATTTTAATTTATTTAGACTTGGCTGATCCAATTTTTTCGCATTTTTTGCATTTTTTTTTATGATTCCCCTTGATGAATGTATTTATGACCCCATCTTCTTTTCAACTGCAATTACCACTATTGAGTTGCGTTGATTTTATATCCGCTTTGAAATGATGTTGTTAAGTCTATTAATTTTTGACTTGAAAAATGAATATTCATCCTCATATAGATTGGTAGTCAAATTGATAAAGAATTCTCTTTGGAGGCGTTTAAATGGGTAAAATTATTGGTATTGACCTGGGTACAACTAACTCTTGTGTTGCTGTAATGGATGGCAAAACTGCTCGGGTTATTGAAAACAGTGAGGGCGATCGTACTACTCCTTCAATCGTTGCATATGCACAAGATGGTGAAATCTTAGTTGGTCAGCCAGCAAAACGTCAGGCTGTGACTAACCCACAAAATACTTTATTTGCCATCAAACGTTTAATTGGCCGTCGTTTCGAAGATGAAGAAGTTCAACGTGACGTCGCTATCATGCCTTACAAAATTATTAAGGCTGATAATGGTGATGCTTGGATTGAAGCTCGTAACGATAAAATGGCTCCGCCACAAGTATCTGCTGAAGTCCTGAAAAAAATGAAGAAAACAGCAGAAGACTATTTAGGTGAAGCCGTTACTGAAGCAGTGATTACTGTTCCTGCTTACTTTAATGATGCGCAACGTCAAGCAACTAAAGATGCGGGTCGTATCGCAGGTCTTGAAGTTAAACGTATTATTAACGAACCAACAGCAGCTGCTCTGGCTTACGGTTTAGATCGTGAAGTTGGTAACCGTACTATCGCAGTTTATGACTTAGGTGGTGGTACATTCGATATTTCTATCATCGAAATCGATGAAGTAGATGGCGAAAAAACCTATGAAGTTCTGTCAACCAATGGTGATACTCACTTAGGTGGTGAAGACTTCGATAGCCGTTTAATTAACTACTTAGTTGATGAGTTTAAAAAAGAACAAGGCATTGATCTACGTAACGATCCATTAGCAATGCAACGTCTGAAAGAAGCTGCTGAAAAAGCGAAAATTGAATTATCTTCAGCACAACAAACAGATGTTAACTTGCCATACGTTACTGCCGATGCAACAGGCCCTAAACATTTAAATATCAAAGTAACTCGTGCAAAACTAGAATCTTTAGTTGAAGATTTAGTTAAGCGTTCAATGGAACCAGTACGTGTTGCATTAGAAGATGCAGGCCTGAAAGTAAGTGAAGTTAACGACGTTATTCTGGTTGGTGGTCAAACTCGTATGCCAATGGTTCAGAAAACTGTTGCTGACTTCTTTGGTAAAGAACCACGTAAAGACGTTAACCCAGATGAAGCGGTTGCAATGGGTGCGGCTGTTCAAGGCGGTGTATTAGCGGGTGATGTTAAAGACGTTCTGTTACTTGACGTAACTCCACTGTCTTTAGGTATCGAAACAATGGGTGGTGTAATGACATCCCTGATTGCAAAAAATACCACAATTCCTACTAAACATAGCCAAGTGTTCTCTACCGCAGAAGATAACCAATCTGCAGTAACTATTCACGTATTACAAGGTGAACGTAAACGTGCTAGTGATAATAAATCACTGGGTCAATTTAACTTAGATGGTATTCAGGCTGCGCCACGCGGTATGCCACAAATCGAAGTTACTTTTGATATCGATGCTGATGGTATTTTGCATGTATCAGCTAAAGATAAAAACAGTGGTCGTGAGCAAAACATCACAATTAAAGCCTCTTCTGGTTTAAATGAAGAAGAAATCCAAAAAATGGTACGTGATGCAGAAGCCAACGCAGAATCAGACCGTAAATTTGAAGAATTAGTGCAAACTCGTAACCAAGCTGACCAATTAGTTCACGGTACTCGTAAACAAATTGAAGAAGCAGGTGATAAATTACCAGCGAACGATAAAGAAGCTATCGAAAAAGCGGTAAGTGAGTTAGAAATTGCTTCTAAAGGTGAAGATAAAGACGCTATCGAAGCAAAAATTAAAGCATTAGTTGAAGCTTCTGAGAAACTGTTAGAAATCGCACAACAACAAGCACAAGCTGGTGCTGCAGGTAATGCTGCTGGCGCAGATGCAAGTGCGAAGAAAGATGATGATGTTGTCGATGCAGAATTTGAAGAAGTTGACGGTAAAGACAAGAAATAATGCCCTTAACGGGCCACGGTAACTCACTTGTGAATAGTTACTGATACCGAACACGGGCGTCGAGGAAACTCTACGCCCGTGTGCTTATGTCAAGGGTAATCTAGAATGGCAAAAAGAGATTTTTACGAAGTTCTCGGTTTAAGCAAAAACGCCGATGAAAAAGAAATTAAACGTGCATATAAGCGTTTAGCAATGAAATATCACCCAGACCGTAATCAGGGTGATAAAGAGTCAGAATCAAAATTTAAAGAAATCAAAGAAGCCTACGAAATTTTAAGTGATGCACAAAAACGTGCAGCTTACGATCAATATGGTCATGCTGCTTTTGAGCAAGGCGGATTTGGTGGCCAAGGTGGTGGTGGTTTCGGTGGTGGCGCTGACTTTGGTGATATTTTCGGTGATGTTTTTGGTGATATTTTTGGTGGTGGTCGCCGTCAACAACGAGCATCACGGGGATCTGACTTACAATACAACATGGATTTAACGCTTGAAGAAGCGGTTCGTGGTGTAACCAAAGAAATTCGTATACCGACATTAGAAACTTGTGATAAATGCCACGGTAGTGGTGCTAAAGAAGGTACCTCGGCTGAAACATGCTCTACCTGTCATGGTGCGGGTCAGGTTCATTTACGTCAAGGTTTCTTCACTGTACAACAAGCATGTCCAACGTGTCATGGTCGCGGTAAAGTGATTAAAGAGCCTTGTTCTAAATGTCATGGTGATGGTCGTGTTGAGCGTTATAAAACACTGTCTGTTAAAATCCCAGCTGGCGTTGATACGGGGGATCGGATCCGTTTAAGCGGTGAAGGTGAAGCGGGCGAGAATGGTGCACCAGCAGGCGATTTATATGTACAGGTTCATGTTCGCCAACATCATATATTTGAGCGTGATGGTAATAACCTTTATTGCGAAGTTCCGATTAACTTTGCGATTGCTGCCTTGGGGGGCGAAATTGAAGTTCCTACACTAGATGGCCGTGTAAAACTTAAAATCCCAGCAGAAACACAAACGGGCAAAATGTTCCGTATGAAAGGTAAAGGTGTCAAGTCTGTACGTAGTAGCACTGTCGGTGATTTGATGTGCCGTGTTGTTGTTGAAACACCTGTTAAGCTCAATGAAAAACAAAAAGAGTTAATGGAACAACTTGGTGAATCATTTGGTGGTAAAAGTGGTGAGAAAAATACACCGCGCTCTAAAAGTTTCCTAGATGGTGTGAAAAAATTCTTTGATGATTTAACGAAATAATCTTCATTACTCCTTTCAAAAAGGCCTGATGACAGTATTTATCATCAGGCCTTTTTATTTGAATGTGGCTCAAGATTATCCCATCTTGATGGCGACAATACCGGCTAAAATGACTAAACACGCTAATAATTGTTTGCGGTTAAATTGTTCTTTTAGCAAATAAACAGATAAGACCATGGCAAATAGTACGCTGGTTTCTCTTAATGCCGCTACAAGCACAATAGAAGCATGACTCATTGCCCATATCACTATGCCATAACTGATTAATTGCATGACACCACCTAAAAATGCGGGCTTCCAATAATTTTTTATTTTAGTTTTTAAGTGTTGGCGATAACGAAGCCATGCCAGCAAATACATTGCGATACCATTTAAAAAGAAGAGCCATAAAATATAAGCAAAAGGTGTTTCTCCCACTCGGGAGCCATTACCATCAGATAGGGTATAACTTGCGGTAAATAATGCGGTAAGGAGCGCAAAAAAGAGTGCATCTTTACGTAAATTAAGCGTCGCTATTTTTCGGCTACGTGAAATAAGGATAATACCTAAAATAATCAATAAAATGCCGATTAAGCCAGTAACAGGAAGTGTCTCATGAAAAAGAAAAAAACCAAGAACAGCGGTCATTAATGGCGCACTACCACGAGAAATCGGATAGACCTGATTAAAGTCTGCCAAGGTATAACACCGGCTTAAAGAAAGGGTGTACCCAATATGAAATAGGACGGAAAGAATAAGCCATTTCCATGCTCCTATATCGGGAAGTCCAACCCAAAACAGAGCTGGGATTGTCACAATACCTGAAAAAAAGGTAAGTAACGAGATCCCAAGAAATCGATCACTACCTACTTTGACTAATGCATTCCAACATGCATGGAAGACAGCGGCAAATAGCACAGCAATAAAAACGGTAATCGACATATTGATAGAGGCCTTTGTACTAAAGCGAAAATTATTTTTATAAAACCATAACACAATGGGTAAATAGTGAAATATATAACATTTTTTTCCTCATAATCTAAGGGTGTTATAAACGGAAAAGATAAACATAGTATTATTTTTTGATAATTAAAAATTAATATGTTTGATCTATTTTATCGATTGGTGTCGTTTATTGAATTAGATGCTTATTTTTACTAATAATTTAAAAAAATATATGTTTATTAATATGTTATAAATTATTTTTTAAATTATTGTTTTGTTTTTTTATTAAGAATTAATGTTTATTAATTTCGACTATCTATCTTGTTTTACTTAATATTTCTCAATTAACTCGAAAAATACGAATTGTTATCCATAAATAAACTGTTTTTTACGAATCCATGGTTAGCATATTATTAACAAGATTAGTAATTTTGAGGTTAATATTATGACGGCAATTATTAGACAATTTTTGAGATTAGAGGCATCAGGCGGTATTCTTCTGATTATTGCTGCTATTATCGCATTGATTATGGCGAATACACCTCTAAGTGCTTTGTATAATGAGTTTTTATCTATTCCTATTATGCTCAAGTTTGGTGCATTCGAACTTGATAAGCCATTACTGCTTTGGGTAAATGATGCCTTAATGGCTATTTTCTTTTTGGTGGTTGGATTAGAAGTTAAGCGTGAATTAAAAGAAGGCTCTTTAGCTCAACGTGATAGAGCCATTTTCCCTGCAATTGCTGCTGTAGGAGGAATGTTAGCTCCTGCATTAGTTTATCTTATGTTCAATCATACCGATCCTATTGGGCAACAAGGTTGGGCAATTCCAGCGGCAACAGATATTGCATTTGCATTGGGGGTGATGGCGTTATTAGGTAAGCGTGTCCCTGTTGAATTAAAGGTTTTCTTATTGGCTTTGGCGATCATCGATGACTTGGGCGTTATTGTGATTATTGCACTCTTTTATTCAAAGAGTATTGCACTGATGCCGTTGGCTTTGGCTGGGGTGATTGTTATTGCTTTGGGCATAATGAACTGGCGTAAAGTTGGCAATACCGCCGCTTATTTAGTTCTTGGGTTTGTTTTGTGGGTGTGTATTTTAAAATCGGGTATTCATGCCACTATTGCGGGTGTCATAGTTGGATTCATTATCCCATTAAGAAATAAAGAAGGTGATTCGCCTTCTGAAGAATTAGAGCATGTGTTACATCCTTGGGTTGCCTATTTAATTTTGCCACTCTTTGCATTTAGTAATGCGGGGGTTTCCTTAAATGGTGTGACATTAGATGGCATGTTATCCGCATTACCGTTAGGTATCGCATTAGGACTATTTTTGGGTAAGCCGATTGGAATTTTCCTCTTTAGTTGGGTTTCGGTAAAACTAGGCATTGCAAAATTACCAGATGCGATTAATCTTAAGCAAATATTTGCAGTATCTGTGCTCTGTGGTATCGGTTTTACTATGTCTATCTTTATCGCAGGATTAGCATTTGATGGTGCAAGTGAAGCTTATAATACCTACTCTAAGCTGGGTATTTTAGTAGGTTCAACGGTAGCTGCAGTTGTGGGATATTTGTTGCTTCGTTCTGTTTTACCGAAGTCAAAAACGAAGTCAATATAAGGAAATTTATTACGGATTTGAGTTTCTAAACACAATAAATACCGAGCTATATATTTAAATCTACGGTGCAATACAGTGTATTGTGCCGTAGATGTTTTTATGAGGATTGGATGCAAGGAAAGCCAATCGCAAACTAATGCGTTATTACATAGTCTGTGTTTAAGGCACAGAAGTTGAAAGGAAGATAACTATGCGGGTGTCACATCTCAATTTTAACCATCTTTATTATTTTTGGCATGTGTGTAAAGAAGGCTCTGTTGTAGGTGCAGCAGAAGCTCTGTATCTGACACCTCAGACAATTACAGGGCAAATTAAAGCATTAGAAGAGAGATTGGGTGGTAAGTTGTTTAAACGCCAAGGAAGGGGGTTAGTTCCTTCAGAATTGGGACAACTTATTTTTCGCTATGCCGATAAAATGTTTATGTTAAGCCAAGAGATGCTGGATATCGTCAACTATAGTCGTGAATCGAACTTGTTGTTTGATGTCGGTGTTGCGGATGCATTATCTAAACAATTAGTCAGTCGCGTATTAGAAACGGCCGTGATTGATCATGAGCAAATCCATTTGCGCTGTTTTGAATCAACGCATGAATTATTATTAGAACAATTAAGCCAGCATAAGCTGGATATGATTTTATCGGATTGCCCAGTAGATTCTTCACAACAAGAAGGCTTGTTTTCTGTAAAACTCGGTGAATGTAATATGAGTTTCTTTTGTAGCCATCCACTTCCTGAAAAACCGTTTCCTGAATGTTTAGAAGAGCGAAAATTACTGATCCCTGGTCGTCGATATATGTTAGGTCGCCATTTGTTAACGTGGATACGTAATAAGAATCTGCAAGTGGAAATTTTGGGAGAGTTTGATGATGCGGCATTAATGAAAGCATTCGGATTAAATTATAATGCCATTTTTGTAGCACCTTCACTGTATACCGATGAAACTTTTGCTCATAGTAATATCGAAGAAATTGGAATGCTTGATACAGTAAAAGAAGAGTATTACGCGATTTTTGCAGAGAGAATGATCCAGCATCCAGCGGTTCAGCGCGTTTGTAATACTGATTTTTCAGATCTTTTTAATGGGAATAAGAAGAGTATTGTAAATCCATAAGTGAGTATGGTTAAAAAGTAGAAAACAAAAAACCGGCATAAGCCGGTTTTTTATAACACAAGAAAGCAAATATTACATTGCTTTGATTTGTGCTTGCAGATTAGCTTTATGACGTGCTGCTTTATTCTTATGAATTAAGCCTTTAGTTGCCTGACGGTCAACAATCGGTTGCATGTCATTAAATGCTTTTTGTGCTGCTTCTTTATCACCTGAAGCAACTGCTGCGTATACTTTTTTGATGTAAGTACGCATCATAGAACGACGGCTTGCGTTGTGTTGACGACGCTTTTCAGACTGAACCGCACGCTTCTTAGCTGATTTGATATTAGCCAAGTTCCAACTCCCAAATATATTCTAGCGAGGACAAATACAAAGGTGAAGGAATATGCCTTTTCAACCTAAGTTTGTCAATGGATTTATACAAAATTAGCGTCGTTGTACGCGACACTTGTTTCGTTGTGATGGCGCAAGATTTTATCAGTTAAGGCGGGTAGAATACAGTCTTTTGAGTGAAAAAATCATCAAAATCGTGTATATGAGTAATAAATAATAGATTCTAAGAGGATCTACGATTGATTTTATGCGATTTTATAACCAAGAAGCGAGTGATAGTCCATTTTTGTTTGATGTGAGCAATCAAATTTAAGAACAACAGTGAATCGACTTGTCGAGATATTACTCATCAATAAACATTGATATATTGGGTTACTCTCAAGCCTTTGACAAGGTATAATCCAATAATTTCCACGGTATTGAGCCAGTTATGGAGCTAATTCGCGGTATACAGAATATTAGAGCGCTACATCATGGTTGCGTTTTAACAATTGGGAATTTTGATGGTGTCCATCGAGGCCATCAGGCATTATTGAAACACTTGAAGCAAGAAGCCTCACAGAGAGGATTACCCACGGTTGTGATGACATTTGAGCCTCAACCACTTGAGTTTTTTTTACCAGAAAAAGCACCAGCACGTCTGACTCGTTTACGAGATAAGATAAAGTATTTGGCTGAATGCGGTATTGACTACCTTTTGTGTGTCAAATTTGATAAACAATTTGCGGCACAAACACCCGAAGAGTTTGTTTCATCTCTACTGGTCGATAAATTAGGGGTGAAATTTCTTGCTATTGGTGATGACTTTCGCTTTGGCAAAAATCGTGAAGGTGATTTCCATTTTTTACAACAAGCAGGTGTTCGGTATGGATTTGACGTCGCAAATACAGAAAGTTATTGCGATAAAGGGTTACGTATCAGTAGCACCGCAGTAAGAGAAGCGTTACTCAATGATGATTTAGTTCTTGCTGAATCACTCCTTGGACATCCTTATAGTGTTTGTGGACGAGTTGTTCATGGTAATGAATTGGGTAGAACTATTGGTTTTCCGACAGCCAATATTCCAATGAAGCGCTTAGTTGCACCAGTGAAAGGTGTTTATGCCGTTGATGTCTATTTATCAGATAATCAATTACCTTTGCCAGGTGTGGCAAATATCGGAAGTCGTCCAACTGTAAAAGGAAAAGGCGTACAATTAGAAGTTCATTTAATCGACGTTAATATGGATTTATATGGACGTTGTATTGATGTTGTGTTACGAAAGAAATTGCGTAATGAACAGCGATTTGCATCATTGGATGCATTGAAGCAGCAAATCGCAGATGATGTGGCTACTGCTAGGGATTTTTTATCACAGTAGTCGGAGTCATAAACTAGCGGAAAATTGGAACTGAGAATCGAATGAGTGACTATAAAAATACCCTGAACTTACCAGAAACAGGGTTCCCTATGCGCGGGGATTTAGCAAAGCGCGAGCCAGAGATGTTATCACGTTGGTACAAAGAAGGTTTGTATCAAGCTATTCGTCAGGCGAAAAGTGGTAAAAAAACATTTATTTTGCATGATGGCCCTCCATACGCCAACGGCAATATTCATATTGGTCACTCAGTAAACAAAATTCTCAAAGATATTATTATTAAATCCAAAGGGCTGTCAGGCTTTGATTCTCCGTACATTCCAGGATGGGATTGTCATGGATTACCTATTGAACTAAAAGTTGAACAAATCGTAGGTAAGCCAGGAGAGAAGATATCTGCAGCACAATTCCGCGAGGAATGTCGTAAATACGCTTACGAACAAATTGAAGCACAGAAAAAAGATTTTATTCGTTTGGGTGTTTTGGGTGATTGGGATAAACCTTATCTCACAATGGACTATAAAACCGAAGCAAATACTATTCGTGCTTTGGCGCGTATCATTGCAAATGGTCACCTATTAAAAGGCGCTAAACCTGTTCACTGGTGTACCGCGTGTGGCTCATCATTGGCTGAAGCAGAAGTCGAATACTACGATAAAACATCCCCTTCTATCGATGTACGTTTCACCGCCGTAGATTCAAAAGCTGTTGCTGCTAAATTTGGCTCAGCAACAGATAAACCAATTTCTTTGGTTATCTGGACAACAACGCCTTGGACATTACCTGCTAACCGCGCTATCGCCTTAAATGCAGAATTTA
The DNA here is from genome assembly GCF_040139345.1 of Proteus sp. fly-1067. Taxonomy (NCBI): domain Bacteria; kingdom Pseudomonadati; phylum Pseudomonadota; class Gammaproteobacteria; order Enterobacterales; family Morganellaceae; genus Proteus; species Proteus sp. fly-1067. Next base: position 56,235 of record NZ_JBEEUL010000004.1, read on the forward strand.
ATTATGCCTTAGTCTCATTTAATGATGAGTGTGTGATTTTAGCTGCTGATCTTGTTGAATATGTGATGAAACGTATTGGCGTAACTGACTGGGCTGTTTTAGGTGAATGTAAAGGTACAGATCTAGAATTGTTGCGCTTTAATCATCCATTTATGGGCTTTGATGTTCCTGCTATTTTAGGTGATCACGTTACTTTAGAAGCAGGTACAGGGGCTGTTCATACTGCACCAGGCCATGGTCCGGATGACTTTGTGGTTGGTCAAAAATATGGTTTAGAAGTTGCAAACCCAGTTGGGCCAAATGGTTGTTATTTACCTGGCACTTACCCAATATTAGACGGTGTTTTTGTTTTTAAAGCGAATGATGTCATCGTTGAATTGCTAAAAGAAAAAGGCGCTCTGTTACATCACGAAGCGATGCAGCACAGTTATCCTTGCTGTTGGAGACATAAAACTCCAGTTATTTTCCGTGCAACACCTCAATGGTTTATTGGCATGGATAAAAATGGGTTGCGTCAACAATCATTAAAAGAGATCAAGGGTGTTAAATGGATACCTGATTGGGGTCAAGCACGAATTGAGTCAATGGTTGAAAACCGTCCTGACTGGTGTATTTCTCGTCAACGTACTTGGGGTACTCCAATGTCTCTGTTTGTTCATAAAGAGACACAAGAGCCACATCCACGTACTTTAGAGTTGATGGAAGAAGTTGCAAAACGTGTTGAAGTTAGCGGTATCCAAGCATGGTGGGATTTAGATATTCGTGACGTGTTGGGTGATGAAGCTGACGATTACATGAAAACACCAGATACGCTGGACGTATGGTTTGACTCAGGATCAACACACTCAACCGTTGTTGATGCTCGCCAAGAATACCATGGTAATTCAGCCGATATGTATTTAGAAGGCTCTGACCAACATCGTGGTTGGTTTATGTCTTCGTTGATGATCTCAACGGCAATCAAAGGTAAAGCACCTTACCGCCAAGTATTAACACATGGTTTTACCGTAGATGGACAAGGCCGTAAAATGTCTAAATCTATCGGTAACACAGTAAGTCCTCAAGATGTGATGGATAAATTAGGTGCTGATATTTTACGTTTATGGGTTGCCTCAACAGATTATACAGGTGAAATCGCCGTATCTGATGAGATCTTAAAACGTTCTGCGGATACTTATCGTCGTATTCGTAATACTGCACGCTTCTTCTTAGCAAACTTGAATGGTTTTGATCCTGCAAAACATCAAGTTAAACCAGAAGAGATGGTCACGTTAGATCGCTGGGCTGTGGGGCGTGCGCAAGCTGCCCAAGCAGAAATTTTAAAACATTATGAAAACTATGATTTCCATAATGTTATTCAACGCTTAATGCAATTCTGCTCAGTGGAAATGGGTTCTTTCTATCTAGATATCATTAAAGACAGACAATACACAGCGAAAAGCGACAGTGTTGCTCGTCGTAGTTGCCAAACAGCATTATTCCATATCAGTGAAGCATTAGTCCGTTGGATGGCGCCAGTTATGTCATTCACTGCTGATGAAATCTGGAATGAACTGCCAGGTGAGCGTGCAAAATATGTCTTAACTGAAGAGTGGTATACCGATTTATTTGGTTTAGATGCATCAGAAACCTTAAATGACGATTACTGGGCTGAATTACTGGCTGTTCGTGGTGAAGTCAATAAAGTGTTAGAGCAAGCACGTACAGATAAACAACTACGTGGCTCTTTAGAAGCATCAGTCACACTGTATGCAGATAACGCTTTAGCAGATAAATTAAATGCATTAGGTAATGAACTGCGTTTTGTTTTATTAACATCTCAAGCGACAGTAGCTGATATTAGTGAAGCACCAGAAACAGCATTAGCCTCTGATATGGCGGGTTTAAAAATCGCCTTTAATAAAGCAGATGGCGAAAAATGTCCTCGTTGCTGGCATTATGCGACAGATATCGGTCAAGTAGCGGAACACGCTGAATTATGCGGACGCTGTGTTACTAACGTAGCCGGTAACGGTGAAGAACGTAAGTTTGCTTAATTAATGAAGAAAACACTTTGCTCTACAGGTTTACGCTGGTTGTGGTTAGCAATTGCTGTAGTGGTGTTGGATTTAGGAACAAAACAGTATTTCATGCAGACATTTCGTCTGTATGAATCTGTTGCTGTGATGCCTTTTTTCAATTTCACTTACGCACATAACTATGGTGCTGCCTTTAGCTTTTTAGCGGATAAAGGGGGATGGCAACGTTGGTTTTTTGCACTGATTGCATTAGCAATCTGCATTACTTTATTAGTAATGATGTATAAAAATAAAGCGAACGCCAAACTAAGTAACATTGCTTATGCGCTTATTATTGGCGGAGCATTGGGTAATCTTTCTGATCGTCTGATCCACGGGTTTGTTATCGATTTCCTTGATGTTTATGTCGGAGATTGGCATTGGCCCACTTTTAATATTGCTGATATGGGTATTTGTATTGGTGCTGGACTTATTATCATTGAAAGCTTTTTCCCTGATAAAAATGTCAGTCCGCAAGATACAAAAAAGCAAAAGTAATCAGACAATGAGTTAACTAAAATAACCCCTGCCTTATGGCGGGGGTTACGCTTAATAGAAGGTATTAGTATGGTTATGCAGGTACTCAACAATAGTGCGGTATTGCTGAATTTCACTTTAAAATTAGCCGATGGCTCTGTTGCTGAATCTACGCAAGCACATGGTAAACCCGCTCTTTTTCGTTTAGGTGATGAAAGTTTATCGCCAGCCTTAGAAGCTGAATTATTGGGGTTATCAACGGGAGATAAAAAAACTTTTACGCTTGCGGGCGAACATCTTTTTGGTAAATACAACCCTGACTTGATCCAATACTTTATGCCTTCTGACTTTGCAGAGTCTGGGGTGCCAGAAGCGGGCACTATTATGCTATTTACAGCAATGAATGGCAGTGAAATGCCGGGCATTGTAAAAAATGTCACTGAAGATTCTGTCACGGTTGATTTTAATCACCCATTAGCGTCAGAAGAAGTGACATTTGATATTGAAGTTGTCAGCATCAATCCTGAGGAGGAAACAACACATGCAAATACTGCTGGCTAACCCACGAGGCTTTTGTGCGGGTGTTGACCGAGCTATCAGCATTGTTGACCGCGCTCTGGAAATCTATGGCGCACCTATTTATGTTCGTCACGAAGTGGTTCATAACCGTTATGTAGTTAACGATTTACGCGAACGTGGCGCTATCTTTATTGAAGAAATTTCAGAAGTACCCGATAACGCGATTTTAATTTTTTCGGCTCATGGTGTTTCTCAAGCTATTCGTCAAGAGGCTCGTTCACGTAATTTAACAATGCTTTATGATGCAACTTGCCCATTAGTAACTAAAGTTCATATGGAAGTAGCTAGAGCTAGCCGTAAAGGTAAAGAGGCGATACTAATCGGTCATGCAGGGCATCCCGAAGTTGAAGGTACAATGGGGCAATACAATAACCCTGAAGGAGGGATGTATTTAGTTGAGTCACCTGCTGATGTCTGGAAGCTAACAGTCAAAGATGAAGACAATCTTTGTTTTATGACCCAAACAACACTTTCTGTAGATGATACATCTGAAGTTATTGATGCTTTAAATGCACGTTTTCCCAAAATTATTGGGCCTCGTAAAGACGATATTTGTTATGCAACAACCAATCGTCAAGAAGCGGCGAGAGAACTTGCTGAAAAAGCAGATGTTGTTTTTGTTGTTGGTTCTAAGAACTCATCAAATTCAAACCGCTTAGCAGAATTGGCTCAGCGTGCAGGAAAACCTTCTTATCTTATTGATAGCTTTGAAGATATTGATGAGTCATGGGTGACTAATGTCAATATTGTCGGAGTGACTGCAGGAGCTTCTGCCCCTGATATTTTAGTACAGCAGGTATTAGAGCGTCTAAAAAGCTTTGGTGCTGATGAAGTGATCGAATTATCAGGGCGTGAAGAAAATATTGTTTTTGAAGTACCTAAAGAACTTCGACTTGATTATAAAGTTATCGAATAAGACATCTAGAAAGCGTGGTTTTTAAAGCAGAGTTTAAATCTCTGCTTTTTTTATATCTAAAGTTAAATGAATAATCATGCTATTCATCTCTTTTACTGATAATTAGCGCTGTTTGGTGTGTTTTTCTTATCTAGAACGTTAAATACTGGCATCAAACGGATGACATCGCTAATCTGTAAATAATAAATAGAGATCATAAGCATTGTTAAGGAGAAATTTAGTTATGTCTGCAAAAGAACTTCGTCTTGCTGTTGTAGGTGCTGGTGGACGCATGGGGCGCCAATTAATTCAGGCAATTTCTCAACAAGAAGGAACTGTGCTAGGTGCTGCTTTTGAACGTACAAATTCTTCATTAATTGGCTCAGATGCGGGCGAGTTGGCTGGCATTGGCCATATCGGTGTCACGGTAACTGATAACTTATTAGCACAAGCTAATTCATTTGATGTATTAATTGATTTTACACGTCCAGAAGGCACGCTTTCGCATATTGAATTTTGTGTAGAACAACAAAAAGGTATGATTATCGGTACGACAGGCTTTGATGATGAAGGCAAGAAAGCCATAGATGATGCAGCAAAAATCATCCCTATTGTGTTTGCAGCCAACTTTAGTGTTGGTGTTAATTTGGTGCTTAAATTACTTGAAAAAGCCGCTAAAGTGATGGGATCTTATAGTGATATTGAAATTGTAGAAGCGCACCATCGCCATAAGGTTGATGCACCATCAGGCACAGCATTAGCAATGGGTGAATCTATTGCAGATGCATTAGGTCGTGATCTTAAAGAGTGTGCCGTTTATGAGCGAGTAGGGCATACGGGAGAGCGTGACCCTAAAAGTATTGGTTTTGCTACTATTCGTGCAGGTGATATTGTGGGTGAACATACTGCGATTTTTGCCGATATTGGCGAAAGAGTCGAGATAAGCCACAAAGCTTCTAGTCGAATGACATTTGCAAATGGCGCAGTAAAGGCGGCTATTTGGTTAAGCTCTAAAAAATCAGGTTTATATAATATGAAAGATGTTCTTTCTTTAGAAGATTTGTGATTTATTGTTTTTTATAATCAATTGAAAACTCATGATTATTTTTTTAATTGTGAGTTTTTTTATTTGATTTTTTATTTTTATTTTATTCTTTCTTGTTTATATTGATTATCTCTTATATTTTCTGTTTTTTTTCTAAAAAAAGACACAATTCTTCTGTTTTTTCTTTTAAAATCTCATTTTTAAATTATCTTAGTAAGCAAACGGTTAAATTTGCAAGATTTGTTATATTAATTGTCACTTGGTTGATTAAATTGCTAATGATTGATATTTTTTTAATTAAAAAGGTGTTTTTTCTAGACATCTGTCCATTCGATCTTTAGAATGCGCCCAATTTGCCAAAAATTTGCCCAATTTTATGTTTTTGGCATTGATTTAGAGTCTTAAATCTGAATTAATATGCATGAAATGTGATTTATTATTCTCTGGAGGGCGTTTTGATTAAATCAGCTATACTGGTTCTAGAAGATGGGACCGAATTCCACGGCAAGTCGATTGGCGCAGAAGGCGCCGCCATCGGTGAAGTCGTTTTTAATACTTCAATGACTGGTTATCAAGAAATACTAACCGACCCGTCTTACTCTCAACAAATTGTTACTCTCACCTATCCCCACATTGGCAACACCGGCGTTAATCATTCAGACGAAGAATCAGAAACCATTCATGCTCAAGGCTTAATTATTCGTGATTTACCATTAGTGATGAGCAACTATCGTGCACAAGAAACATTATCTGATTATCTTAAACGCCATAATATCGTTGCGATTGCAGATATTGATACACGCAAGCTAACGCGCTTATTGAGAGAAAAAGGTGCGCAAAACGGTTGCATTATCGCAGGCAATCACCTTGATACTCAACAAGCTCTCGAAAAGGCCAGATCATTTCCTGGTTTAAAAGGAATGGACTTAGCAAAAACGGTGACAGTGAAACAGCCTTATCAGTGGACTCAAGGAAGTTGGACATTAAAAGGTGAGTTACCCAAAGCAAAATCAGTAGATGAATTGCCATTGCATATTGTGGCATATGATTTTGGTGTGAAACGTAATATTTTACGCATGCTGGTGGATAGAGGGTGTCGAGTTACCATTGTACCAGCACAAACACCTGCGCAAGATGTTTTAGCACTTTCACCTGATGGTATTTTTCTTTCAAATGGTCCCGGGGATCCAGAGCCCTGCGAATATGCCATTAACGCCATTCAAACATTTTTAACAACCGATATTCCTCTCTTTGGCATCTGTTTAGGTCATCAGCTTTTAGCATTAGCCAGCGGTGCAAAAACCATCAAAATGAAATTTGGGCATCATGGTGGTAACCATCCTGTTAAAGATTTAGATAAAAATACGGTGATGATCACAGCGCAAAATCATGGATTTGCCGTTGATGAAACCTCTCTTCCTGCCAATTTACGTGTGACACATAAATCTCTATTTGATGGTTCTTTACAAGGCATTCATCGCACAGATAAACCTGCATTCAGTTTTCAAGGCCATCCAGAAGCCAGCCCTGGGCCACATGATGCTGCACCTCTTTTTGATCACTTTATCGAACTTATCGCGCAATATCGTCAAAACCTGCAATCAGTAACAACAAAATAAATCAGGAGCGAAAGAAAATGGCTAAAAGAACAGATATCAAAACAATCCTGATTTTAGGTGCAGGGCCGATTGTTATCGGGCAAGCGTGTGAATTTGATTATTCAGGCGCTCAAGCATGTAAAGCGCTACGTGAAGAGGGATATCGAGTTGTTTTGGTAAATTCAAATCCTGCAACCATTATGACCGATCCTGAAATGGCTGATGCAACGTACATTGAGCCTATTCACTGGCAAGTTGTGAGAAAGATTATTGAAAAAGAACGTCCTGATGCAGTATTACCGACAATGGGCGGGCAGACAGCACTGAACTGCGCTTTAGAATTGGAGCGCCAAGGTGTTTTAGCTGAATTTGGTGTCACCATGATTGGTGCAACAGCTGATGCAATTGATAAAGCAGAAGATAGACAACGCTTTGATAAAGCGATGAAAAAAATCGGCTTAGATACAGCACGTTCAGGTATTGCACATAACCTTGATGAAGCGTTTGCGGTCGCACAACAGGTTGGCTTTCCTTGTATTATTCGTCCATCATTTACTATGGGCGGTACAGGGGGCGGTATCGCCTATAATCGTGAAGAATTTGAAGAAATTTGTACTCGTGGTTTAGATTTATCACCTACCAATGAATTATTAATTGATGAATCATTGATTGGCTGGAAAGAGTATGAAATGGAAGTTGTTCGCGATAAAAATGATAACTGTATTATTGTTTGTTCTATTGAAAACTTTGATGCAATGGGCATTCACACAGGGGACTCCATTACTGTTGCACCTGCGCAAACATTGACTGACAAAGAATATCAAATTATGCGTAATGCCTCGATGGCGGTATTACGTGAAATAGGTGTTGAAACAGGCGGTTCTAACGTTCAGTTTGCCGTTGATCCGAAAACAGGACGTTTGATTGTTATTGAAATGAATCCTCGGGTGTCACGTTCTTCTGCCTTGGCATCCAAAGCAACAGGCTTTCCAATTGCTAAAGTTGCCGCAAAATTAGCGGTAGGTTATACCCTCGATGAGCTGATGAATGACATCACAGGAGGAAGAACACCTGCCTCTTTTGAGCCTTCAATAGATTATGTTGTGACAAAAATTCCTCGTTTTAACTTTGAAAAATTTGCAGGAACCAATGACAGATTAACAACGCAAATGAAATCTGTTGGCGAAGTGATGGCAATTGGTAGAACGCTACAAGAATCTATGCAAAAAGCATTACGAGGCCTCGAAGTGGGGGCGACAGGTTTTGATCCTAAAGTCGATTTAGACGACCCAGAAGCATTAACCAAGATCCGTCGAGAGCTAAAAGAAGCAGGCTCTGACCGAATTTGGTATATCGCAGATGCTTTCCGTGCTGGATTATCCGTTGATGGTGTCTTTAACCTCACCAATATTGATCGCTGGTTTTTAGTTCAAATAGAAGAAATCGTTCGCCTTGAAGAAAAAGTCAGCGAAGTCGGTATAAAAGGCTTAAGTGCTGATTTCTTACGTCAGTTAAAACGTAAAGGTTTTGCTGATGCACGTTTAGCTAAAATACTTAATATAAAAGAGCACGCTATTCGTCAATTACGAGAGCAATATCAGCTACATCCAGTCTATAAACGTGTTGACACATGTGCGGCAGAATTTGCGACTGATACCGCTTATATGTACTCGACTTATGAAGAAGAGTGCGAAGCAAATCCACATCAAGATAAACCTAAAGTCATGATATTAGGTGGCGGACCCAATCGTATAGGTCAAGGGATTGAATTTGATTATTGCTGTGTTCATGCGGCGCTTGCGTTACGTGAAGACGGTTACGAAACCATTATGGTGAACTGTAACCCTGAAACAGTTTCAACAGATTATGACACTTCTGACAGACTCTATTTTGAACCAGTCACATTAGAAGATGTGCTTGAAATTGTACGTATCGAAAAACCAAAAGGGGTTATCGTGCAATATGGTGGGCAAACCCCACTGAAATTAGCAAGAGCGCTAGAAGCTGAAGGTGTGCCAGTCATTGGCACAACACCAGATGCTATTGATAAAGCAGAAGATCGTGAGCGTTTCCAAAAAGCGGTTGATAAATTAGGGCTAAAGCAGCCTGAAAATACCACGGTGACTGCTTTAGAAGAAGCGGTAGAAAAAGCACAGTTAATTGGTTATCCGCTGGTGGTTCGTCCTTCCTATGTACTTGGTGGACGCGCAATGGAGATTGTTTACGATGAAGTCGATTTACGTCGCTATTTCCAAACTGCGGTGAGTGTGTCAAACGATGCGCCAGTGTTGTTAGACCGTTTTCTTGATGATGCGATTGAAGTCGATATTGATGCGATTTGTGACGGTAAGCAAGTCGTGATTGGCGGCATTATGGAGCATATTGAACAAGCGGGTGTTCACTCTGGTGACTCAGCTTGCTCATTGCCTGCTTATACCCTAAGCAAAGAAATTCAAGATGTGATGCGTAAACAAGTTCGTGAACTTGCTTTTGAGTTAGGTGTAAAAGGGTTAATGAATGCACAATTCGCGGTAAAAGGTGATGATGTTTACCTTATCGAAGTCAATCCTCGCGCTGCTCGTACTGTACCTTTTGTATCAAAAGCCACAGGTGTGCCATTAGCCAAAGTCGCCGCGCGTGTGATGATTGGCCAAACTCTTGAAGAGCAGGGCGTTACAAAAGAAGTTATTCCCCCTTATTACTCAGTAAAAGAAGTCGTTTTACCTTTTAATAAATTTGCAGGCGTTGACCCCATTTTAGGGCCAGAAATGCGTTCAACAGGTGAGGTAATGGGCGTCGGTGCAACCTTTGCACAAGCCTTTGCTAAAGCAATGTTAGGCAGCAGTTCTACCATGAAGAAAAAAGGTAGAGCACTTCTTTCTGTGCGTGAAGGTGACAAAAAGCGTGTTGTTGATTTGGCAACGAAATTACTAAAAAGTGGATTTGAATTAGATGCTACACATGGTACAGCCATTGTATTAGGTGAGGCGGGAATAAATCCACGTTTAGTCAATAAAGTACATGAAGGGCGACCGCATATTGAAGATAGAATTAAAAATGGTGAATATGACTATATTGTTAATACCACATCTGGTCGCCAAGCCATTGAAGATTCTAAAATTATTCGTCGCAGTGCATTAAGATATAAAGTCCATTATGACACGACGTTAAATGGCGGATTTGCAACAACGTTGTCATTAGCGGCCGATCCTACGGCGAGTGTTATTTCAGTTCAAGAAATGCATAAAAAGATAAATAAAGCTTAAGTTTATTTGTTGCCATAATAATGATCCTGAATATGAGGAAACTTGTATTCGGGATTTTTTATTTTTTATCGCTATTAAAAAAAAGAAAATTTTACGGAAAAAAGAAAGCCCCAAATAAATTTATTTGGGGCGATTGCAAAACAAAGAGGTGGGTGCGGATCTTTTTTTTCAAGTAAGGAATCAAGAAAATAAAATAAGTTAATTTCTTTGTTTTAGCGGGTTGATTTTGTCTTTTTTTGTCGCTTGAGTCAAGAGAAAATTATTTTACGATATTAAGTAACGTGTTGTTTTAATTGATTTAAGTTTGTTGTTTGCTACGGAAAAGGTATAGGGGATAGAGAAATTTCTGTTACTATATTGGCGGGTGCTTGGATCATTTTGGTTCAAGCATTTTGCAAGAGCCAAAAAGAGAAAAGCCCCGAATTCTATTTTCATAAAATCCGGGGACAGACTCAAACCTCAACAACTTGATTCTGTCTCCTTTTCCGAAAGGAGTCAATCAAATTGACGAAAATAACCTTATTTGGCATTACGGTTATCTGTGTGACTGTTCTATGTTTTACAATAACTGTAGGCGAACGATTATGTTTACTTAACATTAGTAATGGAAACACAGTCGTTCAAGCTATTTTGATGTGTAATAAATAGCTTGGTTGGAGGGAGGTTTTCTCCCTCCCAATTTTTCTTCAAGTTGTCAGAGTTTTGGGTACAAGCACCCTGTCTTTTAAATTATTCTTTGTGATAGTTGGATATAAATGATAATGATTGCTATTTCGTTGAATGTTTGACAACATAGCTGATTATTTACTCTGCTGATATCTTTCTATTATGTCTCAACACTCTTCATTCTATTCATATATTGGTTATCAACCTAAGCATCAACAGGTTGAAGAATATCGCTTTCAAGACCAAATTTTATTACGCCAAGGTGTATTAGAAACTACAGAAGATCTGCATATTGAAGAGACTTATCAAGCCGGCTTTAATTTAGTGGCGGTTCATAGTGGAAGTGTGATTAGTGAAAGTGTCAATGGGCAGAAAATAGAGATAGCAACACCGAGTATTTTTATTGCTAATAGTGTTGAACGTTATTCTTTATTGAATCAATTTAAATCTGGCGATCCTCTAAGATACACATTATTGCAATTATCATCTCAGTGGCTTGAGCAACAATATATTTTATTACCTGAGATATTAAAGAAAAATCAAGGATTAACTCTGCATCATCTGACTTTGGATAATACGTTTTTAGCGTTAACCATGCAGTTATTCCAAAATCCGGTTCATGATTCCTTAAAACCACTTTATTACTCAGGTAAAGCTTGCGAATTTGCTTCATTAAGTTTGCAATATTTATGTCATGAACAAGAGCCAGCCAATCGGCCATTAAGTCAGCGTGAAAAAAACAGTTTAAAACAAGCCAAAGAAATTTTAATTGCTGAAATGGAAACGCCACCAAAGCTTGAAATATTAGCAACTCGTGTGGGATTAAATACTCGAAAACTTACTCAAGGTTTTCGTCAATTATTTGGTAATTCTGTTTATGGTTGGCTACAAGAATATCGTTTACAAACCGCATATAATATGTTGCTAAATGAAGGGGAGTCTATCTCAAGTGTTGCCTATTATGTTGGTTATACACCCGCTCATTTTTCCGTCGCGTTTCGTAAACGTTTTGGTATATTACCGGGAGATGTACGCAAAGGGCATTTTACGCCTTAATTGATTTTATTAGGTTTATCGGTATATTTATTATCTTCATCGCTTGATTTGTCATCTATTAAACACTTAATTAATTCTATCTTTTCCATCTTGCTTAATAAATAAGCAAAATGCGTCTAAATCGAAAGTAATAGTCACGCAATCTAAAGTCTTGTTGCTAGAGGGAAAATACCCTTTTCGCTATAGTGCCACAAGATGTTGTGGAGATTATTATGCATAATGAATTATGGGCGTTGTTGCGTCCTTATCGCTCTTTATTAATAGGTGCGCTGTTACTACAAGCTGTTGCTGGTTTTAGTTCTTTAGTACCTTGGTTAGCACTTTATCAACTGATTATTTCTTTCCCTTCTACTAATACATTCTGGCTAACTATTGCGGTTATTGGTGGCATTGTATGGCTAATATCACAAACCATTGCATTTCATTTAACACATTTAATGGATGCAAAATTAACCTACCAATTACGATTAGCATTATCAGAAAAAATGCAGAAATTACCATTAAATTGGTTTGTTAACCAAGGGAAAAATGGTATTAATCAATATGTTCAGCAAGATATCAAAGCATTACATCAATTAATTGCCCATGCACCCGCTGATATTGTGCAATTAATGGTTGTTCCTGCTATTGCCATTATTGTGTTATCAACAGTAAATCTTTTTTTACTAGTTTTCTCTCTTATTCCTTTAATCATTGCTTATTTTTGTTTTAAACAAACACAATCATCACGTTATCAAACCTATTGTGAACAGCGTGATGAGGCAATGAAAATGCTCTTTGAAGATTATCAACTTCTTGCTGAAAATCCTCTCGTAGCACGCCAATTTCCGCATAAAGGAATTGTTGATAAAACAGAGAAAGCACTATTTAATTTTGTTTTTCATTTTCAAAATTGGGTTAAACGAGTTGGATTATTAGGATCACTTACCCAATTATTATTGAGTGCCACCTTATTAACAGGATGGCTATTATTGGGTGCTACTATTTTTGAACAAGCGTTACCATTGGCCGATTTATTACTGTTTATTTTATTGTTAAGACGTATTGCAGAGCCTGTTATGGCTATGGGGCATGGCGGTGATGCCTTACGTGTAGCAAAAAAATCAGCGCAGCGGATACAGCAATTATTAAATCAGCCTGAAATGCAATATGGTGATTTATCAACAGAGACGATATCTCACGCCGTAGCGTTAACAGCACACTCTGTTTGCCTTTCGTATGGTGATAAAGAGATCCTCAATAATATTAATTTTGAAATTAAGAAAGGAGAATTTATTGCCATTGTAGGCCCCTCTGGCGCAGGAAAAAGCTCTTTACTACAACTGATTGCTCGATTTATGGATGCAACATCAGGTGAGATTTTTATTGAGAATAAGCGTTTACAGGCGTATTCACGTAATACATTAAATCAAATTACTACAGTGGTGATGCAAAACAGTCAACCATTGCCTTATTCAATTAAAGATAACTTATTGTTATTTAATCCCCATTGCAGTGAAGAGCAACTACAATCAGCAATGAATGAAACATATTTTGCTGAAGTCGTTACTAACTTACCCCGAGGTTTATCTACTTTAATTAATGATGAAACGCCACTTTCTGGCGGTGAAGCACAACGTTTGGCAATAGCGCGTGCTTTCATTGCTAATAGCCCACTGTTATTGGCTGATGAACCTTCTTCAGCACTAGATCCTGATAATGCCCAACATATTTTTAATGCATTAAAAAATAAAACCATGACACGGATAATCGTCACACATTCACTGGTTTTAGCACAACAAGCCAACAGAGTGATATTTATGGTTGATGGAAGATTAGTAGCAATGGGAAATCATGATGATTTGCTACTCAATTGTGAGCGCTATAGTGATTTTGTTCAGAAACAAGGAGAGCAAAATGAAGACTAATCCCTTTGTTTCATTACTCTTATCTTTAAAATATCCTCTCAGTTTTATGGTATTGAGCGCCATTTTAGAAGGGCTGTGTGGTTTATTATTATTGCCGATTATTATCTATTGGGATCAGGATGCTAGCCAATATTTATGGATGTTAGCGGGATTAACATTAATTACACTTGTTTTTCAGTACATTGCGACATTAAAAGGTTTTCTTGCGGGTACAACGGTGATGAAAATCTTAGTTCAAGCGTTGATCCGCCATTTACCTCGTAGTTTAACACCACCACCTCAAGCACACACGTTATGCTCAGGTGCTGCAATGAGTGCAATGAGTATCCCTGCCCATTTATTAGCGCCTGTTATTAGTGTTGTAGTGACGCCATTAACTGTAATTATTGGGCTTTTATTTTATAACATCATTTTTGCTTTGATTTTTATCGTAGCTGCATTATTACTTGTTGCAGTGATGCGGATCAGTGCCAAGGGGCTGTATAGACAAGAAGTGACACTGCAAACAGCAGAGTCTGTTGTGGCTAAAACATTGGCTGATTTTGCACAACATCAGGTATTATTGCGAAAAAGTGGGAGAAATACGCTGTTTTCACAGCAATTACAGCAAGACTTATTGGATCAACACCACCAACAAGTGCAATTATTACAACGAAGCTTACCCTATCATCTGATTTTTTCTTTATGTATTCAGGTTATTTTCATTGCTGTTTTAGTTATTGGTGTAGTGAATGTTGATATTAATACTCTTACTTTAACGCAGTGGTTGGCTGTCGTGGTATTAATCGCTCGTTTTATTGAACCTTTATTTCAGCTTTCTCATATTGATCAAGCATTAAGGCAGAGTAAACAATCACTTACTTTAATAAAAAATACGTTGGATGCTCCCACATTACAAAGCCCAAAACAAAGTGATACTCCTAAAAGCAATGACATTCGTTGTGAACAACTGGAGGTGAATAATAGTTTAGGAGCGCTGATCCTTTCTAACATAACAGTGCTATGCCCTGATAAAAAAATGACAGCAATTGTCGGCAGTTCTGGTGCGGGTAAAACAACATTATTACATGTTTTGGCACGTCTTAGGGATGCTGATAAAGGGCAGATTTATTATGGAGACAAAAGGGTCAATGATTTATCTGAGAGTGTATTAGCGCAAACAAGACAAATTGTATTTCAACATAATCAATTAATTAGAGGCACATTGCGTTGGTCATTATTACAAGATGATAACTCAACTGTCAGTGATAATGATATTTTGCATCTACTTAATGCATTGAATTTATCGGTGACTCAAACAGATTTAGATGAAGATGTGGGCGATCAGGGAGATCGTTATTCCGGTGGACAAAAACAGCGACTATGTTTAGCGCGTTCATTATTAGCCGATCCTAAGATCTTATTTTTAGATGAGCCAACGGCGAGCCTCGACATCGTCAGTCGTGAGAAAGTGGTACGTTATCTTGAAGGGCTAACATCTACTCGTGTTGTGATCACGCATGATCCTGATATTGCTAAACATGCTGATCACGTGATTGTGCTTGATAACGGAAAAGTGATTGCTGAAGGTTCGCCTAATACGTTGTTGTCATCTTCAACATGGTTTCTGAATTTTTGTGGCTCATTGTGAGTGTTAGATCTTTACTGATTGCCAATCAATATCGATTGGCAATCGAAAGAGATAATCTGGCAATCTAAAATACCGTAATCCTAAAATTGGTAGAGTGATAACCATTATCATTTGAATATTTTGGGATGAATATGGTTTGCATTTCTTCTTTAGCTGGCTTAGATAAAACACAGAAATTATCGCCAGTATTAAATCAACGTACACAAAATAAATTGGCATTAACACAATGTGCTATTTTGTGTTCTACCGCTTTATTTTCACTTTCTGCCATCGCAAATACAGCAACAGAAAATAATAAAGCAGTCGATGTTTTGGTTGTGACTGAAAGCGTAGCACAAAACCGAAATAACCTTGCTCCTGGTGTTAGTACATTAAGTAAAATGGCGCTTAAACCTAGAGAGATCCCACAAACTGTCTCTGTGATAGATAGAGAGCAGATAGAAAATCAAAACCTAAATACTCTTGATGAAGTGATGACTCGTGCTAATGGGGTTACTAGTGCACCTTTTGTTTTATTAACAACGGCTTATTACGCACGTGGTTTTCAAATTAACTCCTTTGAACTTGATGGTGTTCCCGCATTAATGGGAAATATGGCAAGTTCGCCACAAGATATGGCAGTGTATGAGCGTGTAGAGATCTTAAAAGGCTCTAACGGATTAATGCATGGAATGGGAAATCCTGCGGCAACCGTCAATATGGTACGTAAACACGCCCCTTTAGACTCACAATTAAAAGCAACATTTACGGCTGGGAGTTGGAACCGTTATCGCGGTGAAGTCGATGTGGGCGGACGTCTAAATCAAGAAGGTAGTGTGCGCGGTCGTGTCGTAATGGCATGGGAAGATAAAGATTTTTTCTATGATATTTCAGATCAAAAGACGCGTTTGATTTATGCCACAGTGGATGCAGACTTAACGACTAACACACTATTACGTACCGGTATTCAATATCAAACAATAGACTCCATCACCAATATGGCAGGTGTGCCAATGGGAAAAGATGGTAGCGATTTACACCTTCCTCGTAAAACTTATTTAGATGCTGATTGGGATCGCTTTAAATGGGATACCACTCGGTTATTTACCGGAATTGAACATCAAATTAATGATGATTGGTTGTTTAAAATCAACGGTGATTATCAATATGCTAAAGCGCGTTTGTTGTATGCAGGGGCATGGGGAAATATTGATCCTGAAACCGGTGATGGTGCCATGCTAATGGGAGGAGCATACAAGTTTCATAACTATCAAACCAGTCTTGATACCAACGTCACAGGAAAACTTAACGGTTGGGGCTTACAACATGATCTGATAGTGGGAATGAGCTACTCAAAAGCCAGTGAAGAACAGCACACTGGGCAATTTAAAGATCCTCTCAATGTTCCTGTAAATATTTATCGGTGGGATCCTCATAGTGTACCGAAACCACAAATAACGGATTATTCCTCTCAAGGCGCGACAAAAACGGAACAAACTGGTGTCTATGGAATGGGGCGGATCAAGCTTATTGAGCCAGTAACATTGATTACAGGGGCGAGAGCGAGCTGGTGGGAAGTGAAAAAAACCCAAGCTAAGTTTACTGAAAATGGAAAAATCACCCCTTATGGTGGTTTGATTTGGGACTTTGCACCTCAATGGTCATGGTACAGCAGTTATTCTACGGTTTATCAACCACAAACGGGGAAAACCTGGAGTGGTGACATGTTGAAACCAGTGGAAGGACAAACAGTTGAAACCGGGATCAAAGGAGCGTTGATGAACGGTGGGCTTAATGTATCAGCCGCTATTTTCCGTATCGACATGAAAAATAATCCACAAGAAGATCCGGCACATCCTGGCGGTGGTTTTAATACCTATTTTATTAGTGGCGGCAAAGTTGTTAGTCAAGGTTTTGATATTGAAGGAATGGGGTACTTATCGCCATTTTGGGATCTCTCGGTCGGTTATACCTATACCGATACGGAATATAAAGAAGATACCTTGAATAAAGGTAATAGCTTTAACTCATTAGTGCCTCGTCACATGGTAAGAGTGTGGACAAATTATCAGTTACCTTGGGATGCGCGTAAGTGGAGTGTTGGTGGTGGTATTCAAGCGCAAAGTGAATATAGCAAAACAAACGGTGAAGTTACGTTACGCCAAGGTGGCTATGCGGTATTCAATTCGCGTTTAGGTTACCAAATTAATGAACATTGGTCTGCTGCATTAAATATTAATAACGTCTTTGATAAACGTTATTACACAAGCCTTTTCTCACCTCAATGGAATAACCGTTACGGCGAACCTCGTAACGTTATGTTGAATATCAAGGCTGATTTCTAATGCAAAAGGCACTGCTGATCAGTTGTGCTGTTTTAGGCAGCGTAATAGGGAGTATTACGCTGTCATTATTGATAGCAACATTTTATCCCAGCACTGACCCCCTTAATCGCCTATATGCAGCCGTCTTTTTACCCGTTGTCTGTTTATGTGGATTGCTCTGTTTTAGCTTATTCTCACTAAATGGAAAACAGGTATTTTGGCGCGCATGGAGCTGGTGGCCATTACCTTTAATATTGATGGAATTTATTGTATGAAAGCAATATTAAAGCGCCAATTTTTACAACTTCATCACCAAGTGGGTTCTTTGTTTGGTATTCTATTATTTATTATTCTATTGACAGGAACATGGTCATTAGCACATGAAAATTTAAATTTATGGGCTCAATTTAAGCCATTAGATAGAGAGTTATTGCCGTTAGATCAGTTATTAGTAAAAGGCGAATATCTATTAGGTCAAAACGGTTTCAATAGTGTGAAATTACCCTCTATAGACCATCCAATTATTACTTTCTGCCAAGGAATGGGCGATTGTTCACTGCAATTAAATGCACAAACGGGTGAAAAAATTACAGTAAGAGAAGTTATCTCTCCTATTGTTAATTTACATAAAAATCTATTTATGGGTTTTTCTGGGCGGTTATTTATTAGTTTATTTGGTTTTGTGTTTGCGCTATTACTAATAACGGGCATTGTTATTCATCACCGTAAAGTTTATCAACTATTTCGACTCCGTTTTAATCAAGGGCGTAGGCTGTTTTTCTTTGATTTACATAATGTAATTGGATTATGGAGTTATCCTTGGCTAGTAATGTTTGCATTAACTGGAGCATTATCAGGATTAGGGGCATTTGGTACATTAATGCTCGCAAAATATGTAGAGCCAGATGCTCCAGTACAAGTCATGATGAAATTAATGGGACAATCAACGCCTGTTTCATCTGAGTTTATTGCATCTTCTCCTAGCTCATTATTAATTCAACTTTCACAAGAAAAACCAGACTTTATTCCTGAAACTATTAATTGGAAAAATAGAAGTAATACTGAGCAGCAAATTACAGTGAGTGGTATTCATTTATATTTACCCAGCACCGCTAATTTTGAGCAGTTATTTTTTTCTGGCTTAGATAACCATTGGATTGCGGAAAAAAGTTCTGTGTCTCAGCAATTTTGGACACGTGCTTTTATTGCCATTCAACCTTTGCATTATGGTCAATATTTATGGGCAGGTTCAGCAAATTTTAGTTTATCGGTACTTCATTGCCTAATGGGAATGATGGCCTGTGTATTGACCTTTAGTGGATTAGTAATTTGGGCATTAAAAAAGCCTATTAATATCAGTTCCCGTTTAGTGTTAGGAAGTTGTTCTGGCTTAATTTTTGCCAGTACATGTTTACTTCCTTTCGCTATTTTCTCCGCGTTATCACCGATACTGCCTTTTTTTGGTGTTTGGTTGATAACGCTTCTTTTTTATTTTTTTTATCCGCAAGTGATCCAACTTACTTTTCTTATTTTAACCATCAGTAGTGTGGTTTTATTTATCAGTGTCTTTAGTCACTTATTTATAACCCACGCTGCTTTGTGGTGGATAAGTTGTGCCTTGTTGATCAGTGCTATTTTTTATTTTTTGATAGGTCTTTTTCTACTAAAAAGACAGTAATTGGAGTCTGTTATGCAAGAATTATTAAAACATCGGCAATTAGTGATAACGCTAGGTTTACTTTATTTAGCACAAGGTATTCCGATGGGAATTGCGATGGATGCATTGCCTACATTATTACGCCAAGAAGGTTCGGCTTTAAGTGCAATCGCATTTATTCCATTAGTTGGATTGCCATGGGTATTAAAATTTTTATGGGCGCCAGTGGTTGATAATTATTGGTTTAAATCTTTAGGTCGTCGCCGTAGCTGGATTATTCCCATGCAGATCATTGTGACGTTCTGTTTATTATTATTAGCAATCCTTGGTATTTCTATCGAAACGGCAAAATGGGGTGTCACTTTATTAGCTATCGCTTCATTAGCCAGTGCTACACAGGATATTGCAACAGATGGTATGGCCGCTGAACATGCGAGTGGCACGTTATTATCGAAAATAAATGCTGTTCAAATTGCAGGCGTGATGGGCGGCTTTTTCTTAGGAGGAGCAGGTATGATGATCCTCACTGATAAATTAGGCCAGCATACCGCATTACTGTTATTTGCCTTAGTGCCCGCTATCAGTTTATTTTTTATTACGTTATTTCGTCAAAAAGCAAAATATGATGAGGGTGAAAATGGTGATTCACCTAATGCAAGCCTATTAAAAATGGTACGGAGAAAAGGAGCGGTAAGACTATTAACACTGACATTGCTTTCAGCAGTAACCGCAGTATCAGGCTTTGGTTTAGCAAAGCTCTTTTTAAGTGACAGTGGTTGGTCTTTAGCAGAGATCGGGAAAATGGGCATGATGGGTGGCATGGTAACCCTTTTCTTTGGTTGTGGCGGTGGTGCTTGGTTAATTAATAAAATTGGTGTGTGGCGCGCTTTTTCTGCAGGATTACTGTGTGCTTTAGGTTCCTCATTATTATGGCTTTCACAATCAATAGGCTCTATCAGTCTTACAATAGTTACTGTGTGTATTGTATTAGGCTCTTTATCATCAGGGATCACTTCTGTGGCTATTATGACCGCAGGCATGCGTTTTGCGTCAACCGATAATCAAGCCGGTACTGATATGACCGCAGTACAAAGTATGCGTGATATCGGTGAAATGGCGTGTGCAATGATGTTGGTGAGTTTAACGGCAACAATAGGGTATCGTGGTGGGTTTGGTTTGGCAGCTATAATTGCAGTTTGTGCATTGGTAGTGACGTTGATGAATGTAAAATACCAAGAGAAAGTGTCGATTTCTTAAAATTAGAAAAGATAAAAGCATTGATGATTAAAAAACCCCCGTAAAAAGTAAACTTTACGAGGGTTTTATATTAATCAGTCATTTTTTAATTTACTGCTTTATTATAAATAGTGCTGACTTTATTTTTATTTGGATCACCTGTGCCGTCCCATTGAACTGTTTGTTGATATTCTTTGGTTACTCCATTGATCGTGATATTTGTGATTAATGTCGCTGAGCCTGAATCAGGATCACCTGCTAGAGGTTGAAAACAATCTTCTTTCATCGCTAATGAAGGAAACGTATTATTGAAAGAATTATTTTGAGTTGAAGTATTATACACGTATTCATCATGATAATCGACTTCACTACGACTTGCATCACCTTGAATATTAATGAGTTTATGAGAAACTGCTATAGGGTATAATAATTTCTCAGAATATAACCCTAATGAGGTAACAGGAGAAGCCATAACATGTGTCATTGTATCTGTTGGTAATGTTCGGCACGAACTGGTTTGTGTGCCATTATTACTTGTTTCAATAAATAAGATTTTTCCAGCTAATGTAAAATCCATATATTTAGGAGAGATTGCTTTAACATTTAAAGGGTAGAAAGTAGGGTATTCTTTATTGTTGTCAGCAAGATCAAATACAATAACTTTGATTTTAAGATCAGTGCTTTGTAATGAATTTTTTTCCATCGTTAATCGCGTTGTGACTGTATTCCCCGAAGCGATTGCGTTTGCTGGATATTCAAATATTTTGCTAGTTTTTTTGTTACCGTCCCATAATTCAAAGTTAACTGCATATTCCATTCCGGATGTTTTAGGCGGTATCCAAGAAAAAGTTAACGCATCATCCTCATAAACCGGTGTCCAACTTATTGGTGTATTGGTATTTGGAATAATTTGAGCTTTATTATTATTATCCACTCTTCGTGAGACATAATTAATTGTGACATGAGGCACCTTTCTTACATTAACAAAATAATACCCTTCTGATTCATAGAAATAGTCATTTTCTTTTGATGTTAATGTAATCTCTGTGCTACCTGAGCTGACTTTAATAATGGTTCCATCTTCTTTTATCGAAACAATACTAGGATCTTTTGCTGACCAAACACCTTGCGCCTCTTTAGGTAAAGGGGATATGGGTTGTTGAACCTTAATATTGGTATCATTTTCATATAATATCATGTTTTTTGATGCAAATTGAATGGACAGTGTTCCTTTATCTTGTTGATAGTCAACGGTCACGGTATCTGCTAAAAATTGTTCGGTGGCATCACTGTTTATATGTATTTTTGTTTTACCGGGCTTGACTTCCGTAATAGTACCTTGTGTATCAATAGTCATTACGTGTTGGTCATCACTTACATAATTTAAAGGAATATTTTTTGCATCAGCATTGTCAAAAGTAACGCTAACATTATATGTTACCCCATCATTCCATGTTGATTGTATAGAGAGTGGGGACGTTAGTTTTAGATTTGGTTTCGCTTTTTCAATCACCAAAGGATAGCTGCTTTGAGATGGTTGATATTGGTCATTACCCGCCGTTTGTAACGTAATAATCGCGGTTCCTGCTTTTTTCATCGATACTTCACCGTTAAGAGCATCAATTGAGGCTACTGAAGGATCAGAACTAGACCACATCACATTAATGTTATTTGGAATACCTGTATAACCTAATGCGTTAATGGGTGCAGAAGCATAGGTTTCTTGCTGAATAGGCTTATCAAAAATAATCTCAGGTTTAGGAATAGTCACTTTAATGGTGATAGGTTTGGCAAGCGTTATCCCCTCTGAATTTGCCGTTAATACGATATCTGTTTTGACATTCGACGTGAGGTTGGTTTGATATTCTCCATTTCCCACGGGTTTTAACGGATTATCGCTAAAGTGAGGTGTGCCGCTGGTGGCGGTAATCGACACTTTTTTACCCTCAATGGCGTTATCATACTTATCTATTAATTTAACAGAGAGTAAGGCGCTATCTTTGTCATTTCCACCAATAGATTGACGGCTACTGCTAAAGGTTGATTTATTGGCGTCAATATCAGCTGGTGTGACAACTACATCATGAATAGGTTTATGATTATTTAAATCAAGGTAAGCACTCATTTTTAATGTGCCTGCAACATGACTTGTGACTTTCGTTCTTGCGACACCTTTTGCATCGGTGTAGGTACTAAAGTCATAATCATCCGCCAAGCCTTGTAATTTCCACGAGACGATAACGTTCGGCAATATATTGTCATTGGCATCGACAATGGTGGCTTGGTAATTAACGCCTTTGTCACCGGCAATTATGGTTGTTCTATCAACATCAACAGCTTTAACTTGCCATGTTGCTGGATCGGCGCGCAGTTGTAAGGTTTTTTGCTTCTTAAATTCGACTCCATTCACTTTAACAGTGAGTTGTGTGGTGCCTGATTGAGTCCCTGTGACGGTGATTTCATAATGACCAGGGGACACCTGTTTTGCTGTGCTAAATTGCAAGGTTGGGTTAGCTGAAATACCTTCAACAGTTTGATCTGGCAGAATATTGCCTCCTTTATCACGAACCGTTAATGAAAGTACCGCACTATCTTTACCATTAGCAATAATACTTGAAGGCAATAAACCAATTTCTGAGCGATTTTCGTCAACATCATCGGCGATAAAATTAACATCATCTGCAGGATAAGTACCCGTGCTTAATACAACACTGACTTTGGCAATACCAGCGGGATCTCGGGTTAATTTAGCTTGTGTTACACCTTTACTATCAGTAAAAGTGAGCGGTGTAGCTAATAAACTGTCTTTGTTTGTTGTCCATGTGACAGGCATACCCGCAATAATAGGGTTGTCATTGGCATCAATTAAGTAAGCATCATAGGTGATGGTATCTCCTGCATGAGGTGTTCTATCACTGATCACAAATTTGCTGACTTTTGCCGTTTGTCCATTAGGTAAGACAGTTAATGGTGCGGTTTGCGTTAAAGTGACTGCGTTGACTTCGGCACTGATGACCGTCTGTCCTGCTTTTATCGCGCCAATTTGTGCTTGATAAATACCTTTATCCGTTTCAGTAAAAGGAGAGATTGTAAACGTGAGATCCGTACTGTAACGAGCATTAATTTTACTTGCTAATCCTTTGAGTAAATTCCCATTTTTATCTTTTAATGTGAGTGTCAATGTGGCTTTTGTTACTGTGGAAACAATGCTATCAGGGGTGAGCGATAACTGAGATTGATCCGCAGAAATAACATCAGTATTAAAGGTAATAATATGGTCTGCAT
Source organism: Proteus sp. fly-1067 (assembly GCF_040139345.1). Taxonomy (NCBI): domain Bacteria; kingdom Pseudomonadati; phylum Pseudomonadota; class Gammaproteobacteria; order Enterobacterales; family Morganellaceae; genus Proteus; species Proteus sp. fly-1067. The sequence continues at coordinate 79,892 of NZ_JBEEUL010000004.1, forward strand.
CTAAAGATTGCTGACTGTCTAACAGTGCACTGACTTGTGTTACACCCGCTTGTGTACTGGAAATGGTGGTTTCGGCAATACCTTGCGCATTAGTTTTGCTGAGAGGGGAAGAGAATGTGCCTAATGGACTTATCCAACCGACAGCAACATTTGCCATGCTTGGATTCCCTTGCTTATCAACTATTTCTGCGCGAAGTGTAACTTTATCATGACCGTTAGCAATGACTTCATAAGGCTTGATAACTGTGACACTTTTAATCACGGCATTTTGGGTATCAGCAACAAAACCTAATGGTTGAGTTAAGGTAAATTTGGTATTGCTTTGCTGATATTGCGCACTGATGGTGCTTATTCCTTCTTGTTTACCACTGATATTGAGTTGATAAATTCCTTTGGCAATTTCTTTGATAGAACTAAATTGAATGGTGTTGTTATCCCCAGTTAATAACAGTGTTTTTGCTTGCTGAGGCACAGGGTTATCAAATTTATCTTTTAACGTAATAGTGGCAGTAGAAACCGATTTACCATCCGCAATAATCGATTGTGGATTGAGTATCATGCTGCTGTGTGCACTGGCAGCATTACCCGGTGTGAAGATAACATCTAATGACGCTTGTTGTTTATTTAACAGCGTTGCGGTGAGTGTTGTTGGTAGTGCTTGTGTTCCTTTTAATTCGATATTAACGTCGCCGTTATTATCAGTTTTAACTAAGTTTTTGCTTAATGTATTGTGTGTTGCCTGCCAAAAAACAGGGTGCTGCATTAATGGATTATGATGTGAATCCACAACATGAGCTGTAAATGTCAGGGTGTCGTTATCATCAGCAATTGCACTGATTTTACCATTCAGTGGAGTAATGGTGACAGTTGCACTGTTATGATCAGCAACGGCCATTAAGGTAACTTGTGCTGTTTTACCATTTGCCAATTTGGCGTTAATGGTGGTTAAACCAGCTTGATTTGTCGTGATACGTGTTTGAGTTTGTCCTTGTTTATCAGTTCGTGTCTGAGGTGCACTAAATACTACACCTTGAGAGCCTTGCCATTGCACTGACATATCCGATAACGGGTTGCCTAAATTGTCGGTAATAACCGCTGTGAGTAATGCACTGTCTTTGGTATCGGCAGTAATTTGGTTTTTATCAATCGTTAATGAAGCAAAAAGAGCTTGTTGAATATCAGCAGTAAAATGAATAGGTGCAGCATCAACAGTATCGTTGCTAATGCTGGCGGTCACTATTACATCTAACTCTTTGGTGCTGGTGATTTGCGTCGTCGCTATCCCTTGATCGTCAGTAACAGACATATCATCAATTTTTACGCTATTAGGATCTCCATCAGTTGACCAAATAATTTTTGCGTTGATTAATGGGTTGTTATTATTATCTTTTACCACAGCGGTGTAGGTTACTGGGGTTTTACCATCAGCAATATAAGGTGGCGCAGATGCGGTGATAGACGTGATTTTTCCATTTGACATATCCGCAATAAATTGTGTTTTTTCTTGGCTAACCACGTTATTAACTTCAGCACTAACGGTCACAATTCCTGATATTTTGCTGGTCATTGTGGTAGAGGCAAGACCTTGTTTATCAGTCGTTAATGTGGTTTGTTTTAGTTGCGCTTTATTGTCAGCAGTTAATTGAATTGTGATATCTGGAACGGGGTTTTTATTGGCATCAAGGACTTTAAATGCCAACGTTTTTTCATCACTATTATTGGCAAAGGAGCGATAAGGCGTGATGGTGAAAGTCTCTAATTTTGCCGTATGAACATCAGCAATGAAATTAACTTTCGCCGCATAAGCAATATCTTTCACTGTGACTTCAATGTTTGTTTGACCTTGCAGTGTATTGGTAATAGGAACAATAATTTTACCCTGTGCGTCAGTCTCACCTTGTTGCATTATCGTTGCACCATTATCAGCACTAAAGCTAACGGGATAATGAGGAATTGGATTATGGTTAAGATCAGTGACTATCGCTTGGATTTTATTTTGACTTTTACCATCAGCAGGGGCGTTATCTTTAACAACTGTTAACTCACCCTTGGCAATATGCGCAGTAATATCATCAGCAATAAAAACAACCTTTGCCGAATTAAAGGTATCATCTCTAAATTTCGGCGTTAATGTGACCGTTTCAGGTGAACTTCCTGCCGTGATAGTAAGCTGATATTTCCCTGCATCAAGACGAGTAAACGCGGAAATTCGGCTGGTGCTTATTGCGTTATCCGAGCTACTGTTTAGTGATAATTCTTTAAGATTAATATCAACGGGTAATTTATCGTTATCCAGTACGGTTAACAGTAATGATTGCGTGGAGTGCCCATCAGCAGCTAATTGGCTTATTTTAGGCGTAAATTGGCTATTTTGCGTATTAATTGCCGATTGAGAAACTATAATTTTGCTTTGTACAGGATCAGAGCGATTACCTTGTTCATCAATAGCAATTGCACTGATGGTATAGCTATTTTGTTGCTCAGTACCAGTGACATGGCGAGGTAAAATAACTGAATAATTAAAGCCACCGTTATGATTAATTTTACCGCCATTGGTGATTAAGCGACTTGCAGACCATTCAATATTTTTCACGGGATATTTAGCGTGAACATAAACATTGAGATCTTTTTCTTCATTGGCATAACCCGAAAGTGAAGGTGCCATGGAGAGGAAAACCAGCGTTTTCTTTTTATACTCCAAAACAATATCGTTATTTCTATCGACAAAATCATAGCGGCTACCCGACATTAAACGCATTGCTCGCACATTATCAGGATTAAGCTGTGATGAGATTGATTCACCAAGGTGATATTGTAAGCTAATATCTAAGCGATTATCGCCATTGTCGTTTAAACCAAAGCGACGCTCTGCACCAAAAGTGAGCAAAGGAACGGGGGTATAAGTGAGTCCAGCAGTATAAGCGTGAGGATTTTCTTGACGATTATCTTTGCCAAACAAACCCACTTCTTTGCCGTAATACTGTTCAAAAATAAGTTTTGCACCTAATTGTGGATATGCTGGCAAATAGCCTTCTGTTCTGATATCCCAACCATTAGCTGGGCGTTCGTTATAATCCATGACATCATCAGAAGTGCGCCAATTGGATAAACGATGGTAGTGGTTCATGCTGAGTTTAAAATAATCTCGCCAAACTTCAGCACCAACACCAAATCGGCTGTGATAGCGGCTGAGGTCGTAGTCATAAAACGCATTAAGTCCCACCATAAATTTATCGGTAAAATGACGATAACCAATTCCTTGGTTGAATTGGCTACGTGAGTCTTTACGGTGATAACTTGTTTGAGTAAAAACTAAATTTTTCTCTTGATCGTAAATGGGAATTAATAAATCGGCCGAGCTATTTTCTAACGTAAAATCTTTATCTGTGGATAATGATACTCGAGCATGACCAAATTGATTTAACCATTGTTCTATTTGTTGATTGGCTTTACTTGATACTCGGCTAATTGCATATTGTGTTGCATCAGTCTCTTTATTTAATAAAGATGAGTTATCAACAATAATTTGAGCGAGTTCTTGTCCGTCTGTTGAAGGAATAGGATTATCTTGATTGTTATTATTTAACCATTTTTTTGTCAATAAAGATTTACTAGGGATATTCAGTGTAATACCTGTTTTTATCTTTAAATTACCGACTAAAGAGACATAATCAGGATTTATTTCAATTAACTCAAATAGCTTTATATTAAACTGCTTTGCAATAGACTCAGGGGTATCACCTTCTTTAACTTGATACGTATTTTCTTTATTAATGAGTTGATTTTCTTGTATATTCCCATCCGCAAAAACATTGACAGGTATTGTTGCTGAAATAGGAAAAGCTAACTGAATTATAATATTAAACCAAGCAACTTTCTTTGTAATGGAGGAAAGTTGCGGTGTTAGCTCACTTTTAAATTTTGTCATTTTTAAACTCACCGTTACAAATAATGATGAGATTCTCGTATTTATATATCTTTTTTATATCAGAAAGTGAACTTGAATTAATTAATTTCTAAAGATATAAAAAAATGCATTCAGAAAAATAAAAATATATCGTCAAAAAAAGGAAGAATAGAGGATGAGCGAATTGAATAAGAAAAAAGTCAATAGGAAATAACACTATTGACTTTTAACGTGTGAATTAATATTAGATATCAACAAAAACATCAGGATCAGGTCCTAAACGTTTTTTCTGCTCAAGTGTTGTTATTTCCGCAACTTCCTCTTTTTCTAATTTAAAATCAAAAATGTGAAAGTTTTCTTCAATACGAGAAGGGGTGACAGATTTTGGAATAACCACTAGTCCACTATCTAAATGCCAACGTAACACAATTTGAGCGGGTGTTTTATGGTATTTTTCAGCCAGTTTTTGAATAATTGGTTGATCAAATACGCCCTCGCCGCCTTGGGCTAATGGGCTCCAGGATTCAGTCACAATATTGTGAGTCGTATTCCATGCTCTTAATGGTGCTTGTTGCATTAATGGATGAATTTCAATTTGATTAATAACAGGAGTAACGCCCGTTTCAGTAATGATACGTTCGAGGTGCTCTTCTTTGAAATTACAGACACCGATACTTTTGACCAAACCTTCTTTTTGCAAGATGATCATTTGCTTCCACGTTTCAACATAAAGTTCACGTGATGGTGCTGGCCAATGTATTAAATAGAGGTCAATATAATCAAGTTGTAAACGCTGAAGACTTTCTAAGACAGCACCACGAGCATGGGTTTGATCGTTGTTCCATAATTTGGTTGTGATAAAGAGTTCATCACGAGGAACCGTCGTCTGTTTTAGCGCTTTACCTACACCTTCTTCATTGTGATAAATTGCCGCGGTATCAAAAAGACGATAGCCTGTATCAAGAGCGTGGTGAATAGCTTTAACCACTTGATGGTTATCTGCTTGCCAAACGCCAAGCCCTAATTGAGGTATTGCGTTGCCATCAGATAATTTGATTAGTTTAGGTTTATTCATTTATATCTCCAAAGTCGTATTAAAGTCCTTAGAGTGCCGCTGTATAAATACGTTGGCTGACTTCTAACGTGATATCTTGGTGCTCGCCCAGCGCTGTTTGTCCATGCTCTTCCAATTTTCGCACTAATGCGGGAATATCTTCTTCATTGATTTTGAAATCAGCCAGTCGAGTTCTAAGACCCATTAATTCAAAGAATTTTCGAGTTTCGTTAATCGCAGTTTCAATTTTAAAAGCGTCAGAACCTTGGTTTATACCCCAGACTTTTTGTGCATATTGGATTAACTTTTCATATTTAGCCTGTCGTTTTTCATTTAATAGGGCAGGTAAAACGATGGCGAGAGTTTGTGCATGATCAAGCCCGTGTAAAGCTGTGAGTTCGTGACCTAATGCATGCGTAGCCCAATCTTGAGGAACACCAACACCAAGGATGCCATTAAGGGCTTGTGATGCTGTCCACATAATATTAGCACGGATATCATAGTCTGTAGGTGATGTCAGCGCTTTTGGTCCTTGATCAATTAAAATACGTAAAAGGCCCTCTGCATATTCATCTTGTACACGAGCATTCACAGGATAAGTGAGATATTGCTCTAATATATGAATAAAAGCGTCTACAACCCCATTAGCCGTTTGTCTTGGGGGTAAAGAATAGGTAGTTGTAGGATCTAAAATGGCACAATGAGGGTAGACATAAGGACTGGAAAAGCTTTGTTTATCCATGGTCTGTTTTTTACTGATAACTGAAAAACTGTTTGTTTCTGTACCAGTTGCCGGAAGCGTTAATACGCAACTTAAAGGTAGGGCTTTTTCAACGACTTTACCGCGACTGGTAACAATTTCCCATGGCTCGCCTTGATAGGGAACAGCAGCTGCAATAAATTTTGTCCCATCAATAACCGACCCGCCCCCTACGGCTAATAAATGCGTGATACCGTGATATCTTGCATAAGAGACGGCTTTCATCAATGTTTCATAAGAAGGGTTGGGTTCAATACCACCGAATTCATGAATTTGATGGCCGGGAAGTGCAGTATAAATTTGGTCTAATACACCATTACGTTTAATACTACCCCCACCATAGGTCAGTAATATCCTTTCATTTTTTCCGATTTCAGAACGTAATTTTTCGATTTGACCTTGACCAAAATGAAGGCGAGTAGGGGAGTAATAAGTAAAGTTTTGCATGTTGTTTCCACCTTAAATTGATGTTCTGTGGGATGACAATAAATCAGGAAAAATTTATTTATTGTATCTAGACGAAATAGCATGACATAACTATAACTGTAAGGTTGTAGAATTAAGAGGTGAATTATCTGCCTTAATGACTACAACGTCCTATCGTGTTGTAATTTATAAGGAGTTATATGGAAAGTCATTATTTAACATTAAACCAAGAACATTGGGATAAACAAGCTGCAATGGAAAATCAGTGGTCTAAGCCTGTAAGCGATGAAGAAATTATCGCTGCAAAGCAAGGCGACTGGAAAGTTCATTTAACGCCTAACCCAGTTAAGAGTGAGTGGCTAGCTGATATTAAAGGTAAAAAAATACTCTGTTTAGCGTCTGCGGGTGGGCAACAAGCGCCTATTTTAGCCGCGGCTGGTGGTATTGTGACAGTATTTGATTTATCAGAAGGGCAATTAAGTAAAGATAGCCAATTGGCGCAAAAGCATCAGTTAGATTTGGTGGCAGTACAAGGAGATATGGCAGATCTAACAGCATTTGCTGATGAAAGTTTTGATATTATTTTTCATCCTATTTCCAATTTATATGTACCAGATGTAAATCCTGTTTGGCAAGAGTGCTACCGTGTTTTGAAGAATGGCGGTGTATTGATGGCGAGTTTCTATAATCCCGTTGTATTTGTTGATGATAGAGATCCGCAATTACGTTCTCAGGGATTAATGAGACCCACTTACCGCTTACCGTATAGTGATCAAGATTCATTGCCTTCAGACATTCTGCAAGAAAAAGTGGCCAAAGGTGATGGGCTTGTATTTGGTCATTCTTTAACGGATCTTATTGGTGGACAATTAGCGGCGGGTTTTCTATTACAAGATTTTATTGAAGATTTTGCCCCTCATGCGCGTTTTCTTGTTGATAGCTATATTCCTACATTCCTTGCTTCAAAAGCGATTAAGCTTTAAAGAGAAATAGAGTAAAAAGACCATGATTGTAATTAATATAAATGGATTTTTAGTCAGATATTAATAGATTAGGAGATAAAACAATGAACAACTGAACTTTTGAAGTATTAGATGATTAAAAACGCCATTATAATGTTTAAAATAATGGCGTTTTTTTGAATTACTTATTACTGGGGCTATTTTTACGATGGCGAATATACATTACGATAGAGCCAATTAAACCTGCGCTTAAGAGCAATACAGGCAGTGTCATCAAAATATTCATCACTAATGTTTCATGCTTTTGAATAAAGGGAATTAAATTCAATACATAACCTAGTGACACAATAATACCCACCCACAAAAAGCCACTTAACCAGTTAAATATTTGAAAGCGACGTTGTTGTAATTCGGATAAGCCTGCTAACGTTGGTAATAATGTTCGTACAAAACCGATAAAGCGACCAATTAATAGTGCATACAAACCTTGGCGATGGAAAAGATCATTTGCCTTATGGTGATATTGCTCAGGTAATTGAGCCATCCAACGTTTAACTATTTTTGTATCACTTAACCAGCGACCTTGTAAAAAACCAAGCCAACTCCCAATACTGGCGGCAGTACCTAATACAATGATTGTCGGAAAGAAGTGTAAAACATCTTTTGCAATTAAGGCACCGCAAAGAATAAGCAGTGTATCTCCTGGTAAAAATGCTGCGGGTAACACCCCATTTTCCAGCATAATAATAACAAAAAGAACAATATAGATAACCCATAACACATTAGGATTAGCCAACACCATATAATCGTGTTGCATTAATGCGTGAATTATCTCTTTTAATGTACCCATTAGCGAACTCGCATTAAAAAGAACTTTATGTTCGCTATTCTAACGCAAAATAAAGATAACAGTTTGATTTAATCCCTGTGGAACCACAGGGATAGATTTTTTTTATAAAAATTTAATGATTAATTAAGAAATACGTAAAAATGCGTGTTCAAGATCTTCAATTAAATCATCTACATTCTCTAATCCAATATGAACACGGAATAATGTGCCAGTAAATGTAGGTTGTGTTTCATATTGGCGCATTGCTTTAATGTCATTAGGTTGATAACCCAAAATTAAAGATTCAAATCCTCCCCATGAGAAAGCCATTTTAAATAATGAAAAGTTATCTAAAAAAATCTCAAATTCTTCTGGCGAGAGGTTTTTTTTCAAACTAAAAGAGAATAATCCGTTACTGCCTGTGAAATCACGTTGGAAATATTCATGTCCTGGGCAAGAGGCTAGCGCAGGGTGATAAACGTTATCAACTAATGGATGCTGTTTTAGCCAACGAGCAACTTCCAATGCGCTTTGCTCATGTTGCTTCATTCTTACTGGTAATGTTCTTAATCCTCTTGCTGCCATATAAGCAGTATCAGGATCAACACATTGTCCTAATAGATAGGTATTTTCTCGTAACTGTTTCCAACAGCGTTCATTCGCTACAGCAAAACCTAACATGCCATCAGAGTGGCCATTAATATACTTTGTGGCAGATTGGATTGAAATATCGACACCAAAAGTCAGTGGTTTAAGTAGCAATCCTGCCGCCCAAGTGTTATCAATCATAATAATGATTTCAGGATTATATTGGCGAACTGAGCTGATTATTCCTTGTAGATCTTGAATTTCCATCGTGATTGAACCGGGGGATTCAAGAAAAATAATTTTTGTTTCAGGTCGCAGTAGTTGACTGATATTTCTACCTATTAATGGATCAAAATAGGTTGTTGCGACTGAAAACTTACGTAAGATCTGATCACAAAAGTTTTGCGTTGGATCATAAGCTGATCCTGTCACAAGAATATGAGAGCCTTGTTCAACAAAGGCGAGTATAGACTGCGTAATAGCTGCCGCACCTGAAGGAAAAAGTGCACAACCTGCACCGTTTTCTAATTCAGTTAAGGCTTCTTGTAAGGCAAAATGGGTGGTTGTACCTCGACGGCCATAAAAAAGTGTACCCTCCGCGCGTTTTTTGGTTGCATCACGTTTTTGTGCAACTGAATCAAAAATAACAGATGAAGTGCGTTGTATAATAGGGTTTACTGCGCCGTGAGAATATTTTTTAGCTCGACCAGAAAGGAGGAGTGAGGTTTCTTGTTTTTTTAGCGTCATCCTTAATACCTTCTTTTAATTGATGGTGTGTTTACTCCACGTTAATTCATTTTTTGGATAAGTACAAAAGACGATCGATGTAGTTGATAAAATTTCACGTTACGTGAAATAACGATAATTTGTCTTAAAAATCGACAAATGAAAAAAAAATAGCCAAATAGTAATGATAATTACTATCAAAATGCTTCATGTTTGATATCATTTGAGCGTTTTCTCTTTCCTGATGGCAAACAGGATGATTGTAAGCGAACGATTTTGGGTAAGTAGTGACGGAAAACGTCATTGCTGAATAAATAAATAGATAAAAAGAGAGTAAAAGGCCAACTGATGCGTAATTTGACAGCTTCTATTCTATTGGCAATCGGTCTGACAGGCTCTGCTTTTGCGGATACGACTCCTGCCACACCAACTGAACAGCCAACTACTGCTGCCGTTTCTTCAACAGCTTCTACACAGGGAACTGCTACAACTACAACACCAACAACAGACTCATCTGCGAATACCAGCAATGAGGCTAAAGTACCGGGTTCTGAACCTGCTAAGCCTGAGGGTGAAAATACTTTACCTGCAACGGTTGAAAATGCAGAAAACACGGTAAATACTCCGTCAGCGACAGAAAATTCATCACCAGCAGTAGAGCCAGAAATGGTTGCTGGTGGTGGGTTTGCAGAAGATTTATCCGTAATGGGCATGTATCGTAATGCCGATTTAGTCGTTAAAAGTGTCATGATTGGCTTACTGTTAGCTTCTATTGTGACGTGGGCGTTATTTTTCGCCAAAGGAAGCTACTTACTCTCATTACGTCGTCGATTAAGAAATGAAACAGCGCAATTAGTTGATGCTAAATCACTCAATGATGCTTTAACCATTAGCAAAAAATTTGGTAATAAGAGCGCGACTGCTGATTTCTTTAATGATGCTGAATTAGAGCGTACATACTCTCAAGAAAGTAAAGTGGCATCAGGCATTAAAGAACGCGTTGAAATGCGTATGGAACGTCGCGTTGCTGCCATTGTTCGTGAATTAGGCCGTGGTAATGGCTACTTAGCGACTATCGGTGCAATTTCTCCATTTATCGGTCTTTTTGGTACGGTTTGGGGAATTATGAACAGTTTTATTGGTATTGCACACTCTCAAACGACTAACTTAGCAGTTGTTGCTCCAGGAATTGCAGAAGCTTTATTAGCTACCGCGATTGGTCTGATTGCCGCCATCCCAGCAGTTATTATTTATAATATTTTTGCTCGTATGATCGCAGGTTATCGTGGTGAAATTGGTGATATTGCAACAGGTGTGGTGACATTAGTTAGCCGTGACTTAGATATCGAAAACAGCAAAGCAAGGTAATGAATTATGGCAATGCGTCTTGGTGATGATTCAGGTGATGATAATGAATTACATGATATCAATGTGACGCCTTTTATTGATGTCATGTTGGTTCTGCTCATTATCTTTATGGTAGCCGCGCCTTTAGCTACCGTTGATATAAAAGTAAATTTACCCGCTTCAAGTGCAAAACCACAGCCACGTCCTGAAAAGCCTGTCTATTTGACTATTAAGTCTGATAAGCAAATTTTCATTGGTGAAGAGATGGTCACGCATGAAACGATGGCTAATGTGTTAGATACGATGACACAAGCAAATAAAGAGACCACTATCTTTTTTCAAGCAGATAAAAGCGTTGATTATGAAACGTTAATGGCTGCCATGGATTCGTTAAGAAAGGCAGGGTATCTCAAAGTTGGATTAGTAGGGATGGAAACAGTCTCTACAGGTGGATAAAGTTTAGAAATACGCCATCCAACTAAGTATTATTACGCTATTTTAAAAGCACTTTATTTATCGTTGTAAAATGATGAATAAGGTGCTTTTTTATTGTACAAAAAATTATACTTATATTTTTTATTGTTTTTAGTTATTAATGAGACAATTAATAAAATTGAGTTAGAATAAAATTTAGCTTTAGTGTTGAATAATATTAATAATAGATAGATTAATTTTAAGAATAAATAGTTAATTAAGTTACTTGGTAATAACGAGCTGAATCAATTAATGCTAAGTAGATATTATTATTTCAACTTACCTTACATTAATATTCATTAACTCTTCATTTTTTTTCACTTTTTGATTTGTTGATATTTTCTTTTTTAAGTTAAATCTCCTTATAACCATATGATTAGTAATGTTTTTGTGTGAATTTGATTTAAGTGTAAAAATACTTGCGTAAAAAATCTTATTGGATATAATGCATCCACGTTACAAATTGAAACATTCTGTTACGTACAAGAACGCCTAATTTGTTTATTATCTAAGTTATCCGTATTTGGATGCTTATTTTTTTATTGCACCAGGTAGACCGTTGTTTTCAGTCATTCCAATTTCTGATAAGTAGATTTTATTTACTTATTCAAACCACTTCTTATTTTTGATAAGCGGTGAGTAAAATAAAACGTGAAAGGCAGAGAACTACACATAGCATTTTATTATTTTAATAAATTTAAAGGCCATAACATTTCGGTGTTATGGCTTTTTATTTTGTTGACTGATTCTATTTTTATCATTATTTTTGTCGTTCCTGTCGTTCCTGTCGTTCCTGTCGTTCCTGTCGTTCCTGTCGTTCCTGTCGTTCCTGTCGTTCCTGTCGTTCCTAAATTTTAGTCTAAAAGGGAGATGCTTTGCTTTGGGTTTATCTCTTATTCTTTATAAGGTCTTTGTTAGATTGAAAACTACAACCAGTTAACAAAGTGCTTTTCTATTTTTTAGATTTATGACCACTTCTTTTATCTATTCTCACAAAAAAAAGAAATATGCTTTATTTGGGGATTTTTTATCGATAGTTTGTGCTTTTTTTATCCACAATAACAACAAGGATTTAACATGAAAATTTATTTAGGCTAATTTCATTATAAACTCGATATGTTATAAAATAACTTAATGTAATTATCGCGATAGATTACTAATTAGTAATAATTAATGATCTTATCTTTTGAATGTTATCACACATCAATATGTATTTAATTTTATAACGATTTTACGTTAGGATATTAGCTTATTCCAAAAGCGAATATACATATAACTATATGAAAAATGATAAGAAAAACAGGTTAATTTATGATTAAAAAATAAACAGGATCATAATGATTAAAAAATAATAACAAATGAAGATTGGATAAATTAGTAATTAAAATAGACTGAAATTAAATATATTAATGTAATGATTTCTTGTTTATGAAATGCAATTTTTAACATTATTTATGATGTAATATAAAGGTTGATAATATGAAAACAAGAGTCATAATTATAATTAAAAAATATATTAAAACTTATCTTTAATAATTTTTTTTAGAAAATTAAAAATATTAATTATTAATTTTGTATTATTTTAAATATATTGTCTTATAAATTGAGTATTTTTTAGCTTGTTTGTATCGCATTGATTTATAATGACTAATAAAATTTAATCTCCCTGCTTATTGAGATAATGAGAATTATTTCTATTTAAATTATCATTATTAAATAGCATTTTAATAATTTTAAAATGACGAAATATATAAAATATAGGCGTTAAACCTTATATTGCTGAAACGTTTTTACTCACATAAAAGAATAATTTATTTTTTAATGAATTATCGCTTGATAATGATCAAGTCATTATTGTGTCGGAGTGTTAAAAAGGCGGTGTTTTAAAATTATTCCAATTAAAAATCATCATATCAGGAGAGATATATGGCCTTGGGGAATAATGTTTTTTCCCATCATGGTATTAACCGACGCGATTTTATGAAATTGTGTGCTGCGTTGTCAGCTACCATGGGATTAAGCGGCAAAGCAGCCGCAGAAATGTCAGAAGCAATGGCGTCATCTGAACGCCCACCCGTTATCTGGATTGGTGCTCAGGAGTGTACAGGGTGTACGGAGTCTTTATTACGTGCAACTCACCCGACTCTGGAAAACCTAGTACTTGATGTTATCGCACTTGAATATCATGAAGTGCTTTCTTCAGCTTTTGGTGATCAAGCTGAAGAAAATAAACACAATGCGATGGAGAAATATAAAGGTAAGTACGTTCTCGTTGTCGATGGTTCAATTCCAGACAAAGATGGCGGTGTTTACTGTATGGTTGCAGGAAAACCTATTCTTGAGCATATCAAAGAAGCCGCTGAAGGGGCCGCTGCGATTATTGCGATTGGTTCATGTTCTGCATGGGGTGGTGTACCAGCAACTGGGGGTAACCCAACAGGCGCTAAATCATTGGAAGCAATTTTACCGGGTAAAACCGTTATTAATATTCCAGGATGTCCACCAAATCCACATAATTTCTTAGCAACTGTTGCACATATTATTACTTTCAACAAATTACCTAAGTTAGATAGCAAAAACAGACCGCTTTTTGCTTATGAGCGTTTAATTCACGAAAACTGTGAACGTCGCCCTCATTTTGATGCGGGTCGTTTTGCTAAAGAATTTGGTGATGAAGGTCATCGCCAAGGTTGGTGTTTATACCATTTAGGCTGTAAAGGCCCTGAAACCTATGGTAACTGCCCAACATTGGAATTCTGTGATGTCGGTGGTGGAATTTGGCCTGTGGGTATCGGTCACCCTTGTTACGGATGTAACGAAGAAGGGATTGGCTTTACTAAAGGTATTTTCCAATTAGCGAATGTTTATCAGCCAACACCAAAAGCGCAAGTGCCTGATGTTAATGCGAAAGAAGGTGGCGGCGTGTCTTATGGTGCTGCGGGCTTGCTCGGTGCTGTCGTAGGTGCTGTCGCCGGTGTCAGTGTGATGGCGGTGCGTCAATTAGGCCGTGACAAGAATGCCACAGGAGCCTCACAGGAGGATAAACGGTGAATAGGCGTCATTTCTTTAAGCTGGCATCAGGTGGGGTTCTCCTTGCGGGAATGGCTCCCACTGCGAGTCATGCTGCGGCGCAGAACCGTCCCCCAATTCCTGGGTCTCTCGGTATGCTCTATGACTCTACATTATGTGTAGGCTGTCAAGCATGTGTCACAAAATGTCAGGAAATCAATCACCCGGAGCCAATGGAGCGTGGTGATACTTACGCCAATGGTGATCCGATTTGGTCAAACAATGACAAATTAAGTCCTTACACAAATAACATTATTCAAATTTGGCGTGATGGTACTGGTGAAAATAAAGACCAACTGGAAAACGGTTATGCCTTTATTAAGAAACAATGTATGCATTGTGTCGATGCAAACTGTGTTTCTGTTTGTCCTGTTTCTGCGTTAACCAAAGATCCAAAAACCGGTATTGTCCATTATCACGCAGATATCTGTACAGGTTGTCGTTACTGTATGGTGGGATGCCCCTATAACATTCCAAAATACGACTATGACGATCCATTTGGTAAGCTCTATAAATGTGAGCTTTGTAACCAAAAAGGTGTTGAGCGTTTAGACAAAGGCTTATTACCAGGTTGTGTTGAAGTGTGCCCAACAGGTGCGGTTATTTTCGGTACACGAGAAGAATTGCTTGAAGAAGCAAAACGTCGTTTAGCGAAAAAAGCGGGTGAGGAATACCATTACCCACGTCAAACCATTAGTGGTGGCGATACTTATCTGCATAAAATTCCTGAATATCAAGATCATATCTATGGTGAGTTTGAAGGTGGCGGTACGCAAGTCATGGTACTTTCAGCGGTGCCTTTCGACAATTTAGGTATGCCAGAAGTAGCACCATTATCTACAGGTGCGCGTTCTGAACATATTCAACACACGCTTTATAAAGGCATGGTATTACCAATAGCAGCCCTTGCAGGGATCACCTATTTGGTTAACCGTAATAGTAAAAAACAAGAGCAAGAACACCACAAGGAGGATAACGATGTCGAGTCATGATCCTCGTCCACTTGGCGGTAAGTTATTTACTCTCGCTGTAAGAGTGTTTTTACCGCTTGCTGTGCTCGGTTTTATTCTTATTGGTAAGCGTTTGATATTAGGTCTGGGTGATGTCTCTGACCTGAATGGGGGATACCCTTGGGGTATTTGGATTGCTTTTGACTTATTGATAGGAACAGGCTTTGCATGTGGCGGTTGGGCACTTGCATGGGCTGTTTATGTCTTTAATAAAGGCGAGTTTCACCCATTAGTGCGTCCTGCATTATTAGCGAGCTTGTTCGGCTATTCATTAGGTGGTTTATCCATTGCTATTGATATTGGTCGTTATTGGAACATGCCTCACTTCTTTATGCCGCAATACTTTAACGTTAACTCAGTGTTGTTTGAAACAGCGACCTGTATGACCATCTATATTATGGTGATGGCATTAGAATTCTTACCTGCGTTATTAGAACGTTTAGGCTGGAAAGTGTCGTTGAAACGTCTTAACAAAGCGATGTTCTTTATTATTGGTCTTGGTGCTTTACTGCCAACCATGCACCAATCCTCAATGGGGTCATTAATGATTTCAGCGGGTTGGAAAGTACATCCACTGTGGCAATCTTATGAGATGTTACCTGTTTTCTCCCTGTTAACTGCTTTTCTTCTTGGTTTCACTATCGTTATTTTTGAAGGTTCTTTGCTAAAAGCAAGCCGCACCATGAATGATGATGAAACACCACTATTTACCAAGTTAACTAAAGTAATCGAAGTGCTACTGATTGCGTTCTTGGTCTGTCGTTGGGGTGAAATTATTTGGAACGGTAAACTGAGTTATATCGGAAATGGAGATATGTTCTCGTGGTTATTTATTGCTGAAAGTGCATTGTTATTACTTCCTCTTATTTTGATGCATTTAAATAATAACCGTCGTAGTCCAAAAATGCTGTTTGTCTGTGCTGTCTTTATTTTAATCGGCGCAGCAATGTGGCGTATGAACTACTCTTTAGTTGCTTACAACCCAGGCAATGGTTACCACTATTTCCCAACAGCAAGTGAATTGCTGATTTCTATTGGTTTCGTTGCATTTGAAGTAACAGCTTACATTCTTATTATCCGTTTACTGCCGGTTTTACCTGCACAAACAGACTCAAATATACAATTAAAAAAGGCTGAGGTTAAATCATGAGCCAACGCATTACTATTGATCCTATTACCCGTATTGAAGGGCATTTACGCGTCGATTGTGAAATTGATAACGGAAAAGTTGTTAAGGCTTGGTCTTCCGGTACCATGTGGCGTGGAATGGAGGAGATCCTAAAAGGAAGCGATCCTCGTGATGCATGGATTATCGTGCAACGTATTTGTGGTGTTTGTACGACAGTTCACGCAATTGCCTCAGTACGCGCTGTAGAAGATGCTTTAGGTATGGATATTCCTGTGAATGCGCAGTATATCCGTAACTTGATTTTAGGTTCACATATCATCCATGACCATATCGTCCACTTCTATCAGCTTTCTGCGATGGACTGGGTTGATATCACATCAGCATTACAAGCCGATCCTGAAAAAGCATCAGCGATGTTAAAAGGGGTTTCTGAATGGCATCTGAACTCTGCCGAAGAATTCAGAAAAGTACAGAAAAAAATCCAAGGTTTAGTGGACAGTGGCCAGTTAGGTATTTTTGCTAATGGCTACTGGGGTCACTCAGCCATGAAATTGCCACCAGAAGTTAACCTAATTGCGGTTGCTCACTACCTGCAAGCACTTGAGTGTCAGCGTGATGCAAACCGTATTGTGGCTATTTTGGGCGGTAAAACACCTCATATCCAAAACTTGGCTGTGGGCGGTGTGGCTAACCCGATTAATCTTGATGCGCCAAGTGTTCTCAACTTAGAACGTTTAATGTACGTGAAAAGCTTTATCGATAAACTAGGTGATTTTGTTAACCAAGTTTATAAAGTAGATACTGCTATTTTTGCGGCTTATTATCCTGAATGGTTAAAAATCGGTAAAGGTGCTAACTACTATCTGTCTGTACCTGAATTACCAATTAATGGTAATAACACAGAGTTCTTATTGTCTGGTGGTTATATGGAAGGGATTGATTTCTCTACTTATCGCCCAATTAAAGACTGGAAAGATCAAAACCTGAAAGATGGTATCGAAGAAAGTGGTAAACACGCATGGTATGAAGATGATGAACCATTAAAACCATGGGAAGGCTTAACTCGTCCTAAATACACTGGTTGGGATGAGAACAACAAGTACTCATGGGTTAAATCACCAACATTCTATGGCAAACCTGTAGAAGTTGGCACGTTAGCATGGTTAGTGTGTGGGTTAGCAGGTAAGCACGAAGGAACTGTTAGAAACTACAACGATATCAATAAGATCTATACTCAATTAACCGGTGAAACACTGGTGACAGAGCAACTAGAATCGACTTGGGGACGCATCATTGGACGTACTGTCCATGCATGTGTGTTACAAGAATCACTGGCCTCTTTATGGCAATCATTGGTTGATAATATCGGCCGTGGTGATACAGCTGCCTTTATTAAACCAGAGTTTGAACCAGGTAAAGAGTATCGTGGTGTCGGTTTCGAAGAAGCCTCTCGTGGTATGTTATCTCACTGGATCGTGTTTAAAGACGGTAAAATCACTAACTATCAGGCAGTTGTTCCATCAACATGGAATGCGGGTCCTCGTAATTTTAATGATGAACCGGGTCCTTATGAACTCTCTCTAGTGGGTACACCTGTTGCTGATCCGAAAAAACCGTTAGAAGTGGTAAGAACGATACACTCCTTTGACCCATGTATGGCATGTGCTGTGCATATGGTTGATTTAACAGGTAAAGAGCTAAGTAAGGTGAAGGTATTATAATGCGAACTCTCGTCTTAGGTATTGGTAATTTATTACTAAGCGATGAAGGCATTGGTGTTCGTATAGTAGAAGCGCTCGAAGAGCGCTTCTCTTTACCAGAGAACGTCGATGTTATTGATGGTGGCACATCAGGTATGGAAATTTTGCAAGATATTGCAGCAAGAGACCTCCTGATTGTTGCCGATGCGGTAAGAAGTAATCATGAACCAGGCAGTATTTTTATCTTACATGATGATGATGTTCCGGCACTTTTTACACAGAAAATTTCTCCTCATCAATTAGGTTTATCTGATGTATTAATGGCTTTACGTATGACGGATGAATTTCCTCGTAAGCTTATTTTAGTGGGTATTGAACCTGCATCATTAGAGCCAAGTATGTCACTGTCTGATATTGGTGAAAAATCAATGGAAATTGCGTTAGAGCACGTAGTCAATATTTTGCGTGAATACGGCATTCCAGTGACACCAAAAGAGGTAATCGCATGAGTGAATTAAGCTGGGATATCATCGGTTATGACAAACCACCAGTAGAGTTACTTGAAGCTCGTTTTAGTGAAATTGCTGAAAAAGAGATGAAAGGATTGCCTTTTTATCGTGAAGGTATTCCTGTTAAAGCAGGGGGCTTTACCTTATTTGAAAATCAGTGGATAGGCTCAGTTCTGACGCCTTGGATGTTAGAACTCGTGGTTTTTCCTGGACCTTCACAAGAGTGGCCACATCGAAAAGTGGGTGATCGTATCGGGTTAGAATTACCTTGTGGACAGATTAAATTTGTTGTGGGCGAGCTTGCGGGGGGTATGCAATATCTTGCTTGTTCATTAATGTCACCACTTGATAGGCACCTAACAGGTGAACATGCTGTTGAGTTGGTTGAAAATAGTGTAAAAATGGCACTTTCTCTTCCTGTTCAGACACAATCCGTAGCAGAAGTTGATTTAAGTCGTCGTTCTCTCTTCCGTGGTCAGTTAAGATCATAGTGTAGAAATTTTACGCGACACAGAGTCACATTCTTCTTATTGAATAGTACAGGAGTCAGAATATGTGTAGCACTTGCGGTTGTGGCGAAGGCAATGTCAGAATTGAAGGCGTAGAGCCTCATTCACATGAGCATCACCATCATCATTCTCACGACCATGATCATCACGACCACGGTCATCATCATGATCACGACCATCATGGGCATGATCACCATCATGAACACAAGGCTACTCCAGCGAATACTGTTCATAAATATATTGATAAGTCTGAACAAAAGCATAAGCATAACTACGAAACCAATGGTCAGCCTATCATTGTTCATCACCACTATTATCATAACAGCGGTGATGTTCATCTCCATTTTCATAACGATACACAGCTAAACGAAACCCCAGTTTTCCATGAGCATCATCATGGGCATGACGATCATCACCAGCATGATCATCATGAGCACGATCACTCACATAGTCACTCTCACGAACATGCTCACGATCATAGTCATGAGCATTCTCACAACCATCAGCACGATCATGAGCATGAAGAGCAATTTAGCCCAGTGATTGAAAATCAGAATATGCATTATGGCCAAGGTGAAGCAGGAACATATGCTCCTGGTATTAGCCAAAAGCGTATGCTGAAAATTGAAATGGATGTGTTGGATAAAAATAACCGCATTGCTGTTCATAACCGTGAACATTTTGAACAACAAAATGTGTTGGCATTGAATTTAGTTTCAAGCCCCGGCTCCGGTAAAACTACACTGTTAACACAAACGTTAAAACAGTTAGCACAACGAGTCCCTTGTGCCGTGATTGAAGGAGATCAGCAAACCACCAATGATGCTGATCGTATCCGTGAAACGGGTGTTCCTGCAATTCAAGTGAATACAGGTAAAGGTTGTCACCTTGATGCACAAATGGTGCATGATGCGACACACCAATTAGGCTTACAAGATAACAGCGTTCTCTTTATTGAAAACGTGGGTAACTTAGTGTGCCCAGCCAGTTTTGATCTGGGTGAAAAGCATAAAGTCGCTATTCTTTCTGTCACTGAAGGCGAAGATAAACCACTGAAATATCCGCATATGTTTGCTGCAGCTGATTTAATGATTATCAACAAGATTGATTTAGTGCCCCATCTTAATATTGATATTCAATCCTGTATCGAATCTGCTCGCCGTGTTAATCCTAATATCGAAATCATTGCATTATCGGCAACCACCGGTGAAGGTATGGAAGCGTGGTTAGCTTGGTTGGAGAGTCGTTTATGTGCTTAGGTGTTCCGGCTAAGATTGTTGAGGTGGGCGAAGACGTCCACCAACTCGCTTATGCTGAAGTGAGTGGCGTTAAACGTGCTGTTAATATTTCAATGGTATGTGAAGGCGAACCCCATGAATTATTAGGTAAATGGGTGCTAATTCATGTGGGATTTGCCATGAGTATTCTTGATGAGCAAGAAGCACAAGATACCCTTGATGCATTACAGCATGTTTATGGTGTAACCCTTGAAGAGGCTGATGATGCAGTACGTTGATGAATTTCGCGATCCCGAACTTGCTAAAGCTTTGTTAGCCCAAATTCGTGAAACTATTTCACAATGGCCTCACCCTATCACACGGCCATTACAAATCATGGAAGTGTGTGGTGGGCATACACATGCCATTTTTAAATTTGGTCTAGACCGCTTATTACCAGAAGAAATTGAGTTTGTTCATGGACCAGGTTGCCCTGTTTGTGTATTACCTATGGGGCGAATTGATGCCTGTTTAGAAATTGCAGCACGTCCTGATGTGATTTTTTGCACATTTGGTGATGCAATGCGTGTGCCGGGTCGTAATGGTTCAATGCTGGATGCGCGTCGTCGTGGTAGCGATATTCGTATTGTTTACTCACCGCTTGATTCACTAAAGATTGCACAAGATAACCCTGATAAACAAGTTGTTTTCTTCGGTTTAGGCTTTGAAACAACCATGCCAAGTACTGCAATGACGCTACAACAAGCAAAATTGCGTGGACTTAAAAACTTTTCTCTATTTTGTCAGCACATAACTATCGTACCTACTTTGCGTTGTTTGTTAGAGCAAGACGATGTTCGCATTGATGGCTTTATTGCACCGGGACATGTAAGTATGGTGATTGGATGTACACCATATCAACCGCTATGTGATGAATTTGAAAAGCCTTTTGTGGTGACAGGATTTGAACCATTAGACTTATTGCAAGCTATACTGATGGTCATTAAACAGCTTAAAGCAAAAGCAGAAAATGCAGATTATGTTTTAAGTATTGAAAACCAATATAGTCGCATTGTACCAAACGAAGGTAATAAGCTGGCGCAAAAAGCGCTTAAAGATGTCTTTATGTTAAAAGAAACCAGTGAATGGCGAGGATTGGGCGAGATCCCGATGTCAGGTATTCAATTAACACCCGCTTATTCTGAGTTTGATGCGGAGTTACGTTTTACACCTGCACCACAAAAAGTAGCAGATAACCCACAATCTCGCTGTGGTGATGTATTAACAGGACGATGCAAACCTTCCGATTGCCCGCTATTTGGCAAAAGCTGTACGCCAGAAACCGCATTAGGTGCTTTAATGGTGTCATCAGAAGGGGCATGTGCGGCTTATTATCAGTATCGCCGTGAAGGTAATATATGAAACAACCTGATGAAATCACCTTAGCCCAAGGTAATGGTGGGCAAGGTATGCAACAACTGATCGAAGGCCTGTTTTTAAAAGCGTTCGATAATCCGTTATTAAATGAAAAAGAAGATCAAGCGCGGATCACGTTAAATGAGTTAACGGCTCTTGGCGATCGTCTTGCTTTTAGTACAGACAGTTATGTAATTGATCCGATCATTTTTCCCGGTGGGAACATTGGTAAATTGTCTGTATGTGGCACTGCTAACGATCTTTCCGTCGGTGGTGCTGTGCCTCGTTACCTGTCATGTGGTTTTATTCTTGAAGAAGGGCTCCCATTTGAAACCCTTGAAGTGCTTGTATTAGCGATGGCAAAAGCAGCTTCACAAGCAGGAATACAAATTGTCACAGGGGATACCAAAGTGGTTCCTCGTGGTGCTGCAGATAAGATCTTTATCAATACTGCGGGCATTGGCGTTATTCCAACCCAAATTAATTGGGCCGCAAGCAATATCAAAGCCGGTGATAAGATCTTAGTGAGTGGTACGATTGGTGATCATGGTGCAACAATCCTTAATCTTCGTGAAAATTTAGGATTAGAAGCGGATCTACAAAGCGACTGTGCTGTTCTTGAGCCAATGATTGCATCTTTACGTCAAATTGAAGGTATTCGTGCATTACGTGATGCAACACGAGGCGGTGTGACCGCTATTTTGCACGAATTTGCCCAAGCCAGCGGTTGTGGCATGAATGTACATGAAAGCAAATTGCCAATGAAACAAGCCGTTCGTGGTGTGTGTGAATTATTAGGCCTTGAAGCACTTAATTTTGCTAACGAAGGTAAAATCGTTTTAGTAGTATCGCCTGACGTTGAAGCACAAGTTATTGACGCTTTACATCAACACCCTTTAGGTAAAGATGCTTGTACTATCGGTGAAGTTACAACTGATAACTATATTCGTTTAACTGGGATTTTCGGTACAAGTCGAATTCTAGACTTACCTTATAACGAACCTCTGCCTCGTATTTGCTAAACACTTCTTCCCCCACTTATAAATGAGAATTATGGCTGAATTTATAAGTGGGATAAGTTATCTGCCTGTTACAAAAACTTTGTTATAACGCAAATTTCCTTCATTTATCTGAATACTGACTCTTTGATAAAAAAATTATTGGAGTAACATGTTCGGCCAATCCTACTGCGTGGAGAGGGTCTCTCGTAGAGGTAAGCTCTAGGAAAAAACATGTCTTGGTCAGAATTTAAATCTCAATACCTGATCCGTTTTTGGAAGCCTCTTCCAGCGGTTATTGCGGCAGGTATCTTATCAACTTACTACTTTGGTTTAACCGGCACTTTCTGGGCTGTCACTGGTGAATTTACTCGCTGGGGTGGTCACGTTATGCAGTGGTTTGGCGCTCATCCTGAAGAATGGGGTTATTTTAAAATCATTGGCCTTGAAGGTACGCCGTTAACGCGTATTGATGGCGTGATGATTATTGGGATGTTTGGTGGTTGTATTATGGCGGCGCTTTGGGCAAATAACGTCAAACTTCGCCATCCTCAACATAAAATTCGTATTCTTCAAGCCGTTCTTGGTGGGATCATTGCTGGTTTTGGTGCTCGTTTAGCAATGGGATGTAACCTTGCGGCTTTCTTTACGGGTATTCCTCAATTCTCTTTACATGCTTGGTTTTTCGCGGTTGCAACGGCAATTGGTTCTTATTTTGGTGCCAAGCTTTCACTGATGCCACTGTTTCGTATTCCCGTAAAACTGCAAAAGGTCAGTCAAGCCTCACCGATTACCCAAGACAAACAACGTGCAAAACGTCGCTTTAGATTGGGAATGGTTATCTTTTTTGCCATGATTGCGTGGTCTTTAATTATTCTTTTTGATTCACCAAAACTGGGCTTTGCTATGTTAGGCGGTATTGGTTTTGGTATTTTAATTGAACGAGCGCAAATCTGTTTTACCTCTGCTTTCCGTGATTTATGGATAACGGGCAGAACCCATATGGCAAAAGCGATTATTATTGGTATGGCAGTAAGTGCGATTGGGATCTTCAGCTATGTCCAATTAGGTGCAGCGCCTAAAATTATGTGGGCAGGGCCGAATGCTGTAATTGGTGGTTTACTCTTCGGTTTCGGTATTGTACTTGCTGGTGGGTGTGAAACTGGCTGGATGTATCGTGCAGTGGAAGGCCAAATTCACTTTTGGTGGGTTGGATTGGGTAACGTTATCGGTTCTACATTATTGGCTTACTACTGGGATGATTTTGCCTCAGTGATTGCAACGGATTACGACAAGATTAATTTGCTTGATACCTTTGGTCCTGTGGGGGGATTAGGTGTGACGTATCTCATGCTTGGTGTGTCATTTGTATTATTACTTTGGTGGGAAAAACACTTTTTCCGTAAAAAAGCCCAACAAGAACAATCTATTTCAACGCAGATTAATAAGGAAATCGCATGAACCCAAAAGACACTATTATTCCTGATTATCGTCTAGATATGGTCGGTGAACCTTGTCCTTATCCTGCGGTGGCAACGCTTGAAGCCATGCCATCACTGAAAAAAGGCGAAATATTAGAAGTAGTGAGTGATTGCCCTCAATCAATCAACAATATTCCGCTTGATGCTAAAAATTACGGATATACTGTATTAGATATTCAACAAGATGGTCCGACTATCCGTTATTTAATTCAAAAATAAATTTTATTTTTATTAGATAAAAAAACAGCCTAACATCGTGAATGATAGGCTGTTTTCTTGAGAAGATATGATTACTCGGCTTCGCCACCTAAGACTTCAGTGACTCGTTCAATTAAAGCGCTTAATTCACCCGTCATTAAAACGAAGTCGGCATCAAAACGTTGGGCAAAATCGGCTTTATCGATATCATCATTTTGTTCACGTAAAGTTTCACTGAATTTAATGCGTTTGATAGAGCCATCATCACAGAGCATAAATTGAAGGCGATCTTCCCAATCTACAGAAAGTTTGGTGACAAATTTGCCTGCTTCAATATGTGTCGCAATTTCATCAGAGACTAATTCTTGTTTCTTACAACGAATAACACCACCTTCTTCTAGTACGGCTTTTAGCTCTGCTTCATCCATTAAGGTAAAACCAGCTGGAAGCTCACCTGAACGTACCCATTCAGTCATTTTTAGTTCAACTGATTCATTAAAGTTGAGTGGAACAACAGGGAGTGAGCCTAAGGTCTTGCGTAACAAGGCTAAGTTATCTTCAGCGCGTTTTGCACTACCTGAATCAACAATGACTAATTGTTTTTCTAAATCTAACCAAATAAAGGTTTGTGAGAATTTGCTAAAAGCACGAGGAAGTAGGGTATGAACTACTTCATCTTTTAGGGTCGCTTTTTCTGTTTTTTTCAGTTTGCGCCCTTGTTCACCTTCAAGTTTTTCAACTTTGTCCTGTAAGGCGTTTTTAATTACTGTAGCAGGTAAGATTTTGTCTTCTTTTCGTGCACATATCATCACGTGCTTACCAGCAACATGAATAAGCGCTTCACCACGATCGCCCATAGGTGAAACCCAACCTGTTCTGGTCATATCTTGGCTACTGCAAGGAGTGAATGCCAATGAAGCAAGCTGTTGTTCTAACTCATCCATTGACAGTGCTATCTCTTTATTTAATCGATAGACCAAAATATTTTTAAACCACAGCATCTGACATTCCCCTTAATCATTATTTACCGCATTATGATACTGAATGTTTAGGGTATCTAAAAGGTAATATCCCTTAAAAGAAAATATCCATAATGTTATTTAATAAAAAAGAAAAAAAGCTGAAACGAATAATTAGTAAATCTACTCTATGATAATGAGTTTTATTCTTATTTGGATTGGGTTAACTAAGAATATTAATACTGAAATAACGAGATTTTTAGCACAAGCTCTTATGTGATAATAATCACATGATTTCACTTTTTAGCCATTTTTTGTTTACAATATGAAATCATTTTCAGATTTATCCCTGCATTAATTTACAAAACAAAAATCTTCTTGACGCTCCTGTGTGATAATTGTCACAAAAATAAGAAAATATAAAGAGTGATTTTTCATAAATAGCAAAGTGATATACATCACAAATTTGAATATTTGTTTTTTAAATATCGTCAAAATAGCACGATTGGGCTTTTTATATTAACCAAGGTTATAGTTTAGATTTTATAATGTTTTATCCTGTTTCTTTGTGACTTGTACGTATTGATTAGATATTGTGATTGAATGGTATTCTTGTGCTTCTCTTTTTAATATTTGTAGTTAATTATTCTTTTTTCGAGCGAGTGTTACTCGTTACCACCAGTTAAATTGTATTTAAATGTGATTTTGCTTTTATTTAAATAAGAAATAAATATAAAGATAAAAAATTATTAATTAGGGATAACAATATTCAAATCTTTAGTGTTATTTATTTAGTGGTTAAAATTAATACTTCCTTTTAAATATATTAAATAGGGGGATAAATTTTTTATTAGCAAAAAAAAGAGTCTTGTAACAAAATGAAATCTAAAAGAAAAATCAAAAAATGTTATTTTTGAAAAGTTGATTTAGTTCAAAAAACACGTATCTTTACCTTTAATTGTGATGCCTATCACTTAGGTATGTAACCATGAAATTGCATGTTGGTGTAATTGTGGGCTACATCACGAAAGAAGGGCTTTTTTTTGAGTAACATGCCAACGAAAACTCAACGACCTATTTCTTTTCCTAACAGAAATAAAAGCAATGCCCTTATTTAAATATAATGAGGATATTATTTTTGTGTCTTATTGGTGATTACGTCTGTGTCAAGGAAATTAAAACCTTTAAGAAAATTTTGTAGAGTCATAATTAGTAGCTATAAAAATTATCAATTGTGAGAGCGATTTTCTTTTTCGAAATTCGTGGCAGAGATCTTTTGTCTGAATATCAGGTCAATTATATACGGCGGTATTATTTTTGAACTTAAAGAAAATCATAAAACTATAGAAAATAGATGGGTATTTTAATCATGAAAAGCTTGAAGCCTCTAGCAGCACTGGTTGGTTTGTTGGTTCTTTCTGGATCGGCAAACGCAGTAAACGTGTATAACGATAAAGGTACACGTTTTGATGTAAACGGTCAGTTTCGTTTAAAAACACAAGTGACTAGCAAAGATCACGAAATGCGTATGCGTGATGATGGTAGCCGTATCGGTTTCTTCGGTTCACATGAACTGACTAACGACATCAAAGTATTTGGTAAATTAGAGTGGGGTTCAGATACCCAAAAAACTAATAGTGATAACAAATATACCAACTTTGATATGTTCAACCGTGTGGGTTATGTAGGTTTCTCTCACCGTGATTATGGTCAAATTCAGTTTGGTCGTACCTATATTCCGATCGACTGGGTGAAAAAATCAAGCTATGGCTATGGTAATACGGGTGTATTCTACTTCAGCGATGTATTAAGTCGTTCTGTTGGTAGTCAAAGTAATGGTGTTGGTAAAAACAACTTTATGACCCGTTTACCACAGACTATCTTTATTGAAACTAACCGTTATGAAGGCTTTAAATTAGCCGCAACTGTAACAGGTAAAGATGGTAAAGATGAGAAAGACGGAAAACCAGGTGATCGTAAACAAGGCGATATTCGTAATGCTTACTCTATTGTTGGTTTCTATAAATCAACCTTCGGTTTAGAGTTTGATGGTGGGTACTCATCAGCAACGGGTGAACAAAACTTCTATGATGGCCCTAACAAAGGTAAGCAACCAGAGAACAGTATTTTAGCTTTTGGTGCTGAATACTTCTTCCCAGGTCGTGAGTTTTCTATCGGTTTAGACTATGGTCAATCCCGTGCTAAAAACTCTAGCAATGTAGTTGCTCAAGGTGCAGCTCCAACTAGCTCATATTCAGTTAAAGGCGACTGGAAAGCAGACCTGTATGGTGTTGGTGTGAAATGGCACTGGGATCGTATCGAAAGTGGTATGTATGCGGGTTACTACCTACGTGATGGCGATGCTAACACATACAACTATAAGAAAGAGACTTATACTGTGGGTGTAGATAAACGTTTTGCGGTATCTAAATACAACAACTTACGTTTATTCGCTGAAATGGCATACGATGATGCGCGTAGTGATAGTGAAGCGTATGAAGATAAAAAACAATATATCTTCGAAACAGGTATGCGTCTGTACTTCTAGTCCTTTCAAAGAGACTGTTTAACAGAAGTAACGAAAGGAGAGCCATTTTGCTCTCCTGTTAACCAATATATAAGGGGTGTGTAATGGTTAAGAATGTGTTGAAAATTTCAACATTAGCAATGTTTGTTGCATTCAACGTGAATGCTGCGACAGTCGATCTTCGTATTATGGAGACGTCTGATGTTCACAGTAACTTAATCGACTTTGACTACTTCAAAGATAAACCAACAGAACAATTTGGTTATGTCCGTACTGCTAATTTAATTAAAGCAGCAAAAGCTGAAGCAACCAATGCGATTTTAGTTGATAACGGCGACTTGATCCAAGGTAGCCCACTGGCTGACTATCAAGCAGCTAAAGGCTTAGAAAAAGGCGAATCTCATCCAGCTCACCAGCTGATGAACACCATGGGCTACACAGTAGGTAACTTTGGTAACCATGAGTTTAACTATGGTTTAGATTACCTGAAAAAAGCCATTGCTGGTGCTAAATTCCCTTACATCAACGCCAACGTGATGGATGCGAAAACAGGCAAAAACTATTTCACACCTTATATCATTGTTGATACACCAGTAAAAGATCGTGATGGTAAAGAACACACTATCAAGATTGGTTATATCGGCTTCGTTCCACCACAGATCTTAATCTGGGATAAAGCCAATCTGGATGGTAAGGTCGTTGTAAATGATATTACAGAAACAGCGAAAAAATTCGTCCCTCAAATGAAAAAAGAGGGTGCTGACCTGATTGTGGCTATTCCTCACTCTGGTTTCGCGTCAGAGCCGTACAAAGCAATGGCTGAAAACTCTGTTTATTATTTAAGCGAAGTTGAAGGCATCAATGCAATCATGTTTGGTCACGCTCATGGCGTATTCCCAAGCAAAGAGTTTGAAGGCATTAAAGGCGTTGATGTTGCTAAAGGTACAGTAAACGGCGTTCCTGCTGTTATGCCTGGTCAATGGGGTGATCACTTAGGTGTCGTTGATATGGTTATCAATAACGACAGCGGTAAATGGGTGATGACAGAAGCAACAGGTGAAGCGCGTCCAATCTTTGATAAAGCAAACAAAAAAGCATTAGTTGAACGTGATGCTGAATTAGCTCAAATCATCGAAAAAGCACACCAAGGTACCCGTGATTTTGTGGGTAAACACATTGGTAAAGCTTCTGCCAATATGTACAGCTTCTTAGCATTAGTACAAAGCGATCCAACAGTACAAATCGTTAATGATGCACAAGTTGATTACACCAAACACTTTATTCAAGGTGATCCGAACTTAGACGGTTTACCAGTATTAGGTGCAGCTGCGCCGTTTAAAGCGGGTGGCCGTAAAAATGCACCAGCAGACTTCGTAGAAGTTGAAAAAGGTGACTTAACATTCCGTAACGCTGCAGACTTATATCTGTATCCAAACACATTAGTGGTTGTTAAAGCGACCGGTGCGGATGTTGTTGAGTGGTTAGAATGTTCAGCGGGTATGTGGAATCAAGTTGATCCTAACTCAACTAAACCACAAGAACTGATCAACTGGGATGGTTTCCGTACTTATAACTTCGATACCATTAGTGGTGTGAACTATAAAGTTGACTTAACTCAACCAGCTAAATATGACGTTGATTGCCAAGTGGTTAACAAAGATGCGAATCGTATCAAAGAAGTGACTTATGAAGGCAAACCAATCGATCCTAAAGCAACATTCCTGATCGCAACAAATAACTACCGTGGGTACGGCGGTAAGTTCGCAGGTACAGGTGAAGCGAATATTGCGTTTGCATCTCCAGATGAAAACCGTGCAATTTTAGCTTCTTATATTGCTAAACAAACTAAAGAAAAAGGTGAAGTTACGACTAAAGCCGCTAACAACTGGTCATTCTTACCTATTAAGACTGACAAAGCGTTAGATGTCCGTTTTGAAACTTCACCAAGTGAAAAAGCAGCAGCATTTATTAAAGATTTCTCTCAATATCCAATGACTTTCGTGGAAAATGATGAAATTGGTTTTGCAATTTACAAAATCGATTTAACTGAGAAGAAATAAGCCATTAAGCCTGTCCATTCTGGGCAGGCTTTTCTTACCTTTATGAACCAAAAGAGTGAATTTATAACTCTTTAGGGGGATTTTATGCGCTTTATGAAGCTATTACCTGCTGCTTTTGCTTTAGTGTTAGCAGGATGTGCAACGCAAGCACCTGAAATTACAGAACCATTAAAACCTCAGGCTAAATTAGTTGAAGGTGTATCTTGTATTGTACCTGATGCACCAACAGCACCTTACGACTACATTGCTTCTAATGATCGCTATGGTCAAAACAGCACAGCATCAACAGATTACTTTAAGTTAGCGATTAACTACTCACCGGCTTTTTGTGATTATAAAAGTAATAATATTAAACGCTTAAATAACGATAATGAAAAAGATCGTGCAAAACGTGAGTACGATAAATTTGAAATCCAATGCTTCTCAGATAATAAATTTGGTTGGATTGTTCATGGGCTGTGGGCTGAAACCTGTGATGGTAAATCATGGGAAGACTGCCGTGATTGGAAAGACATACGCAAGCATCCTCGTTTATGTAAAGGCGATTTACCACCTTTAGAATACTCTGTTATCAAACCTTATCTGTGTGATTCTCCGGGTATCGATCTGTTACAAGGCGAATGGGAAAAACATGGTGTTTGTGCGTTTGATACACCAGATGCATTCTTTGGTAAACAAAAAGAGTTGTATGAAGCGTTAGTATTACCAGAGGGCCGTCCTTCAAATAGTGCATTGATTAAGTTCTTAAAAGAAAACAATCCATCACTGAAGGATAAAGAAATTCAAATTAATCGAGATGAATTCTATATCTGTTATAGCAAAGATTTCGAAGTAATTGATTGTCCGAAACGTGAATTTTGATCTTAGGGATAAATTTTAAATGAACCATAAATATAAACTCGTTGCACTTGCAGTAAGCTCAGTCTTATTAGCAGGTTGTGCAAAAAACTACGACGAAGCTAATGTTGTTGATGTGCGTGTTATCGCCATGAATGACTTCCACGGTGCGCTAAAAGCGCCAGGTCCAAATAAACCTGGTGGCATTGAGCACATGGCTACGTTAATTAAAGAAATGAAGAAAGATAATCCGAACAACATCGTTGTTGCTGCGGGTGATATGGTTGGCGCAAGCCCACTGTTATCTTCAATGTTCCATGATGAGCCTTCAATCGAAGCATTATCATTAGCGGGCTTAGAAGCGACTTCTGTGGGTAACCATGAATTCGATAAAGGCATGGGCGAGTTACTGCGTAAACAAAATGGTGGTTGCCATCCAGTAACAGGTTGCCAAGGTCCTACTGAGTTTAAAGGTGCTGATTTCCAATACTTAGCGGCTAACGTGATTGTTAACGAAACAGGTAAAACATTACTGCCTGAATACGTTATCAAAGAATTTAACGGTATTCCTGTTGCTTTCATTGGTGTCACCTTGGAAGGAACTGCAGCAATCGTAACGCCTAAAGGTACTGAAGGTTTAAGTTTCCATAACGAAGCAAAAACTATTAACGCATTAGTGCCTCAGTTAAAAGCACAAGGTGTTCAAGCGATTGGTGTGTTAATTCACGAAGGGGCTGCACAGCGTCGTGATGGTGGTCCAGTAAACATCAACGCATGTAATGGTATTACAGGTAAAGTACTGGGTGTTGTTGATCAATTAGATCCAGCGATTGACTTCGTTGTGACAGGTCACACTCACCAAGCTTACAACTGTACTATCAACGGTAAATCAGTGACATCGGCGCAATCAAACGGTGCAATGTTAACGCGTATCGATCTGAAATTAGATAAAACAACTAAAGATGTTGTTGATGTAGAAGCTCGTAATATTTGGGTTGATAACCGCAAATATGAAAAAGATCCAGCAGTCACTAAACTGTTAGAAGCTTACGAAAAAATCGCTACCCCATTAGCTAACCGTATTATCGGTAAGTTAGAAGGTAATTTAACTAAGCAAACCAATGACGCGGGTGAATCTGCACTGGGTCAAGTGATTGCTGATGCACATTTATATACTGCAAAACCAAAAGATATGGGTGGCGCACAAATCGCATTTATGAACAGCGGTGGTATTCGTGCTGATATGACAGGTGGTGATGTTTCTTATAACGCAATCTATACTGTACAGCCATTCTCTAACGTACTGTTAACTCAAACATTAACGGGTGAGCAAATCAAACGCCTGTTAGAACAACAATGGGATCGTTCACGTCCACAAGTGTTAGCGATTTCAGGTAACTTCCAGTACACATGGGATAGCAAAGCCTCTAATGGTAACCGTGTTATCGTTGAATCAATGAAAATTGACGGTAAACCAGTAGATATGAAAGCATCTTACCGTGTTGTTGCTAACGAATACTTAGCAACGGGTGGTAGTAACTTCTCTGTCCTGAAAGAAGGTAAAGATCCAGTTTACAGCGTGCCAGATGTTGATGCAGTCGTGAAATACTTTGCTGAGCAGTCTCCAATTGCTCAACCAAAAGCAAATAACATCACACGTAAATAACGTATTTTCATACGCCTTGTGAAAATCGCACCTTTTACTTCGGTAAAGGGTGCGTAAATAAATAAAGAGAGCAAAGTGTTGAACACAAAGGGTCCATCCCTACCTTTGTATTCATTACGCACTTTGCTCTTTTTTTATGGATATGTAATAAAAAAAAGCCCACAGTGGCTGTGGGCAAGGAATGAAAGTGAAAAAAAGAGGGTATTACTTATTGCTAGGGTCTTTTGTCAGATGTCTGTTCTAACACTTATTTGAAGATTTTAAAGCGTGAATCATCTTCCATATAATTCTTCTCACCAGCCTCTTGTTCAATTGAACCAAAGACCATTTGAGCTCTTAATTTCCATGTTTTTGGCAGATCCCAAGTTGCATGAACTTCATCATCAATAATTGGGTTGTAGTGTTGTAATGAAGCACCTACGTTCTCTGCTGCTAATGCAGTCCAAACAGAAAGTTGCGCCATACCACTTGCTTGCTCTGACCATACAGGGAAGTTGTCAGCATACAGTGGGAACTGCTCTTGCAGACCTTTTACGATGTCAGTATCTTCAAAATACAAAATTGAACCAGCACCTGCGGCGAAGCTATTAATTTTTGCTTCAGTTGCACTAAATGCTTCTGCAGGGACTAATTTTTTCAGGGTATTTTTAACAATATCCCATAGTTTTTGATGTTGTTCACCAAACAGAACAACCACACGAGATGTTTGTGAATTAAATGCAGTTGGGCTTTCTTTAACCGCTTCTTTGATAATCGCCGTGACTCTGTCTTCGCTAATTGGAAGTTGATTACCTAAATGATAAATTGTTCTACGTTTTTTCATTAAATCAGTAAATGCGTTAGACATGATGTCTCCTTGATAAATTTAAGCGCTTAAAGCGTGTCTTAGCTTGGGCTAATCTATGGACATACTATAGGTGCTATTGGTGATTTATTGATATATAAAAAATTTAATCAGTTACGTCAAAATATTCGACCTAGTTTTTAACTGATTGATTTATATTCTATTTGTTTTCATATCTAAATTCAGGAGCAAGCTGGCTAATACCTAACCCACCGGCTTTCTTTACTTTGATCTGTACCGGAATGCGTTCTTTCATGGCTTCTACGTGACTAATCACACCAATAATTTTGCCAGAAGCATTAAGACTATCGAGTGCATCTAGTGCGATATCTAGCGTATCAGGATCGAGTGTGCCAAAGCCTTCATCTAGAAATAGTGATTCAATCTGCGTTTTATTACTGACCAAATCAGAAAGTGCGAGAGCGAGCGATAAACTAACTAAGAAACTTTCTCCTCCAGAGAGAGTACGTGTATCTCGTAGAGCATCGGCTTGCCATGTGTCTGCAATTTGTAGTTCAAGACTTGCGGGTGTTTTACGTTGTAAGAAATAACGTCCATGTAGTTTTTCTAAACGACGATTGGCCAAATAAATTAAATGATCGAGCGTTAATCCTTGAGCAAAACGACTAAATTTATCTCCTGAAGCAGAACCCACCAATTCATTTAAATAACTCCAATCATCAAATTGAGCTTGTTGTTTAGAAATATGGGTAAGCAGGCTTTGTTGCTCTTTACGTTTTGCTTCATCAGTGCGTAATTGCTCTTGGATACGAAATTTTGTCTCTTGTAAGTGAGTAATTTGTGTTTCTAACAGCAATAATTGAGTATTAATTTGTTCGATATTTTGCTGTGTTGCCAATAATGGCTGTTGTGACAAATGTTGTTGATATACCTTTTCTTGTGTATCCAAACGTGTTTTTTCTTGCAATAGCTTATCAAGCCGTTGTTTTTGTTGTTCTTGTAAACGGTTTCTTTCTTCGACTGATAACAAGGATGTTAAAAATGCATTTTCGTCAGCAAAGGGACTGTTTTTTAACCTATTGTGATATTGCTCAATAATGCTTTGTGAAAGTGTATGAAGCCGTTGTAACGATTTTTCATTTTCCTGATATTGACCAATAAGTTGATTCAGACGAACTTCAAGTTGGTTTTTTTCTTCGCTGTATTTCTCAATAACTTTTTGTAATAACTGACTTTTTTGTTCTAATTTATTGCGTGCATCTTCGGTGGATTGTGTCCCGAATAAAGCTTGGCGTTGTGCTTTCAACTGTTCTTGTTGTTGATGTAGTTGTTTAAAGTGGATCAAGACATGCTCAAGTTCTTTTTGAGTTTCAGCTAAATAGCGTTTTCTCTCATCTTGTGTTAATGACAATTCACGAATTATTTGCAGTAATTCCTGATATGCTTTTAATGTCGATTGATATTGTTGACTCTCTATTTTACGCGCATTAAGCCATTGAGTTTTTTCTTCGAATTGGCATAACTGATAGCCTTGTTGTTCAACACGAGATTGGATTTCTTGTGCTAATTGTGTCTGTTGTTGCAAATATTGTGCTGTTTGTTGCTGTTTATTGATGACTTCTTTTTGTTGTTGAGTAAATTCATTTTGTTGATAAAGAATAGCTTGCTGTTGTTGATTAAAAAGCTCCTTAGCATCAGATAACAGTTTGTATTCTTGCTGAATTTTGGTTTCTAATACGTTATAACTGGATTGTTTTTGTTTCAGTAAAGTATCTTCTGCCTCAAGCTTGGCATCTAATTTAGTCAACGCATCTTCTTTGCAGTCAGCATCAGGCAATGCGTATGCTTGTGCTAAGATTTGCCATTGTTGTTTTAATGTCGCTATATCTTGAGTGAGTTGTTCACTATCTTCATTGAGTTTTTTGTTTTGAGCTTGATAGTTAGCGCATTGTGTTTTTTGTTCCACTAACTCTATTGTTAATGTATGAACTTGTTGTGTTAAAAGATCTAATCGTGTTTTTGTTTCGTCTGGTTTAATTTCTTTATATTTTTCAACATAAGGATGTTCTGTTGAACCACAAACAGGGCATGGGTTATCTTTAACTAGATGTTGTCTCTCTTCTTCATATTCCGCTAACTTTCGTATTAAAAGATAATTATTATTTAAATCTTTAAGATGTTGTTCTTTCTCTTTTAAAACAATGTCATTTTTGTGGATACTTTCAGTCAGCATAACTATTTTTTGCTGATTTTCTGACTGAATTTTTTGGTACTGAAGTTCTGTTTTTATCGCTCGCTGTAATTGAGCCTGTAATCCCATCAGTTTAGCTAGGGCATTTCTTTGTTGTGATATTTGCTGTAAACGAGGAGAAATATCTGTAATTGCATCAGCTTTATTTTGTTGCTCAAGTTGTGTTTGCCACTTCTTTAATTGCTGTTGCTGTAAATTAAGACTGTATTGTTGTTGCTCTAGTGCTTTAGTTGCTTTTTCTAAGGCGAGTTTGAGAGTGTGTTCTTTTTCTTGCTCTGTTTTTTCACTCTTTTTGCTAATAAGATATTTTTCTGTGATTTCATCATATTGCTCAAAATAGCGTTGCCATAAAGGTAGATTTTCAGCAAGTTGAGCATAAGCCGTATGTTGGCTTAAATAATCATTTAATTCACTGGCTTGTTTTTGTGATGTTGTTAGTTGGTGTGCTGTTGATTGAATTTTTTCTAGATATTCTGATTGCGTTTTTTCGAGTGCATTTTTTTGCTGTGTCTTTGTTGAAATATCTTGTTGTAGCAAGGCTAATTGATTATCTAATGGCGTCACTTTTTCGCGAATAAGTTGTAATATCTGCTGTTTTTTCTCATCGTGTTGTTTAAATGTGTCACGTGCTTCAATTAAATGCTGATTAATTGGTTGGCTTTGTTGTTCAATAAGCTGTTTTTCTGCTGTTAGTGTTGAGAGTTGTGACTCAATATAAGTTTGTTCTTTTAATAGGCGATTTTTTTCATCATAAATCGGGCGAATTTTTTCTGCCGGCTCGCTATTTTCAAGACGTTGAATATCAGGTTTTGCAGCAACTAATGCTTCTTGCGCTAAGTTAACCTCAGTTTGCGCTAATGCTTTGTTTTTATTGAGTTCAATTTCTTTTTCTTGCCACTGTTTTGCTACTTGATATTCCTGTTGTTCTTTTTGTAATAGGCTCTCTTTGGCAAAAAGATCTGTTTGTTCCGTTAATAAAGCTTGGCGGGCATTTTCATCTAATAATGCCATCATTTCAGCCTGTTGCTTGAGTGTTTTTAACGTTTGTTCTTCTTCACGCCAATGTTTAAAGATTAATTGGGAAATATGACGATAAATATCTGTACCAGTGAGTTCTTCGAGTAACTCTGCGCGAGATTTGTCATCAGCATTAAGGAATGCTGCAAATTGTCCTTGTGAAAGCAACATTGATTTAGTAAATCGGTCAAAATCCAGCCCTGTAATATTAATGATCATCTCTTTTACTTGGCTTATCTTACTCGCTAATATTTTGTCCTCACCCTCTGTGATATTTATTTTGACAAGTTCAGCTTGTGGTGCCTGAAGATTGCCATCTTCTTTATAATTAGCACGGCGTTGTTCCCAAAATGCACGATAAGCGACACCTTTGACTTCAAATTCAACTTCCGCCAAACACTCCGCAGTATGACGTGTCATTAATTCATTTTGCGATTGTGTGACTTTGTCCAATCGTGGTGTTCGATGATAAAGCGCTAAACTAATAGCATCTAAAAGGGTTGTTTTTCCCGCACCTGTAGGGCCAGTAATCGCAAACAATCCGTTGCTAACAAAAGGCTCTTGGTTAAAGTTAATTTTCCATTCACCTTTTAAGGAGTTAATATTTTTAAAGCGTAGACTTAAGATTTTCATTTTGCTTCGTTATCCTCTTGTTCTGCCATCTCAACTGCTTGTTTAAACAATGTGGTTAACCGTGTTTTAGTTTCTTCTGAATCAAAATCATGTTGTTCTAAACGTCTTTCAAAAACATCATAGACCGTTAATTCTGTCAGTGTTTCTTTTTCATTTTGAATGAGCACTTGGCGTTGTTTTCTGGATCTTCTTAATAAAACCACATCAAAAAGTGGGTCGTTAGTTAGCTCCTGAATACGCGCTTGTATATCACTGAGATAATCTTGTGTAGAAACTTCAATATCCAACCAGATAGTTATATCTGGTTCAGCATATTGTTTTTTTAAATTTTCAAGCTGTGTGGCTATTTCTTTTAATGAGCCAGTAATTGTGCGCAATAGCTGAAATTCGGGGATAGGGAGTAGTGTAAGCTCAGTTAATTTATCTTGCTCAAAATCGATAAGGCAGACACTTTTTTGTTGCCCACTCTCATCAAAACTTAAAGGAATTGGAGAACCACTGTAACGAATATGCCCTGATTTATTCACCACTTGAGGGCGATGAATGTGGCCAAGAGCAATATAATCAAATTCAGGAAACAGGGTTGCAGAGAAGGCTTCTAAAGTACCGATATATATTTCACGTACAGAATCGGTCACACTTGCACCAATCGTTGTCAGGTGGCCTGTCGCAATAATAGGGATCTTGGTGTTTAATTGTTCACGTAAATCGAGAGCTGCTTGATATTGAACTTGATAATAATCAGCAATCGCTTCTTTTAGCGCGTTTTGTTTTTCAGCACCGGATTGCCCACTTCGGCTAGTTATCATATCTCTAGGGCGTAGATAGGGGATCGCACACAGTAAGGCTCCTGGCGTGTTATCTTTTTTACGAAGAATTAGCGGTGCTTGTGGCGTTTCGGTATGAACATTGGCAATAACAGTGGTATTTAAACACGCCAATAGTGATTTAGATTCATTGAGTGTTGCGACAGAATCGTGATTTCCACCTAAAATTATCAATTGGCATTGTGTGTCTCTCATTGCAACAACAAAGCGGTTATACAGTTCTCTGGCATAGCTTGGGGGCGAGCCAGTATCAAATATATCACCAGCAACAATTAAGGCATCGACTTGATAAACTTTGATTTGTACTAACAACCAATCAAGAAATTGTTGGTGTTCTTGTGCGCGGGTTTTAGTAAAAAAATATTGCCCTAAATGCCAGTCTGATGTGTGAATAATCCGCATTGCTATCCCTCTTTTTTATTTGCTGAGAGTATAGCGCACCTTGCTTTTTTAGTGAAAACTCAGCAGTAAGCCTTTTTTTGAGTGATTTTTCACCGAAAAATGATTTATTTACCTTAACAACACCATGGTATTTCAGTAATGTTAAGGTTAGTCATAAATCTGTCATAAAAGTGCATCATAATCATTTTGACCCTCTATATACATTACACAGGATAGAGTATGGCAAGGCGTATTCTTGTTGTTGAAGATGAAACCGCAATTCGAGAGATGATCTGTTTTGTTTTAGAACAAAATGGTTTTCAACCCATTGAAGCAGAAGATTATGATTCTGCATTGAGTTTTCTTATCGATCCTTACCCTGATCTGGTTTTATTAGATTGGATGATCCCCGGAGGTTCCGGTTTACAGGTAATAAAACAGATGAAGCGAGAAAGTAATACTCGTGACATTCCTATTATTATGTTAACGGCAAAAGGGGAAGAAGAAGATAAAGTCCAAGGCTTAGAAACGGGTGCTGATGATTATGTTATCAAGCCCTTTTCACCTAAAGAGCTTGTCGCCCGAGTGAAGGCAATTTTACGGCGTTTATCACCGATGTCAGCGGAAGATATCATTGAATTCAATGGATTATCACTTGATCCTGTTTCTCATCGAGTAACTAGTCAAGATAAACCGATTGATATGGGGCCTACTGAATTTAAACTCCTGCACTTTTTTATGACGCATCCTGAACGCGTGTATAGCAGAGAACAACTGCTAAACTATGTTTGGGGAACGAATGTTTATGTCGAAGACCGTACCGTGGATGTGCATATTCGTCGTTTACGTAAAGCCATTGAAGAAGATGGTCATGACCGAATGATACAAACAGTACGAGGAACGGGATATCGCTTCTCTGCCCGTTTCTAAGTCAATATGGGAGTAATCGTCAGGTGTTAGAACGACTATCATGGAAAGCCCTCGTTTGGGGGCTATGTCTATTTTGCTTACCTGCCTTTGTATTATCACTTTTTATTGGCCATCTTCCTTGGCTGCTGGTGGCATCACTTTTTAGTGCTTTGGTTTGGCATGCTTATAATTTGATGAAATTGTCTAAATGGTTATGGCTCGATCGCTCAGTCTTACCACCAGAAGGCAGAGGAGGATGGGAGCCTATTTTTTATGGCATTCGACAAACACAGCAACGTAATCGTAAACGACGTCGAGAATTAGGCGACTTAATTAAGCGCTTTAGAAGCGGAGCTGAAAGCTTACCTGATGCAGTTGTAATGATGACTAATGAAGGTAATATTTTTTGGTGTAACAGCTTAGCTCAACATCTATTAGGTTTTCGGTGGCCAGAAGACAACGGGCAAAATATTTTTAATTTATTACGTTACCCTGATTTCTTGCACTATTTTACCGCAGGCGATTTTAGTCACCCTTTAACGATTTCTCTTAATAATGGTTCTATTGTGGAGTTTCGTGTGATGCCATACAGCGAAGATCAACGTCTAATGGTGGCGCGAGATGTGACAGAAAAAAATAAACTAGAAAATGCACGACGTGATTTCTTTGCCAATGTGAGTCACGAATTAAGAACGCCTTTAACCGTTATTCAAGGCTATCTTGAAATAATGGAAGAAAATAGTGCAGAAAAACCCGCAGAACATAAAGCGATAATGACAATGCAAGAACAAGCTAAACGGATGGATACGTTAGTAAAGCAGCTCTTACAACTTTCCCGTATTGAATCAGCTCCTCATATCGATTTAAATAAAGTTGTTGATATACCCGCCATTTTAACCTTATTACAACAAGAGGCGAACTCACTAAGCCAAGGACAGCATCATATTACCTTTGATATTGATGAACAGTGGGCTGTACGTGGTAATGAAGAGCAGTTGCGCAGTGCTGTGTCTAACTTAGTCTATAACGCGATTAATCACACAGAAGAAGGCACAACAATAAAAGTCAGCTGGAAGAAAATTCCTCAAGGTATGTTATTTAGTGTCTCCGACAATGGGTCAGGGATCAGTGCTGAACACTTAACACGTTTAACAGAGCGTTTTTATCGTGTTGATAAAGCACGCTCTCGCCATTCTGGTGGGACAGGGTTAGGGTTGGCAATTGTGAAAAAATCACTGCTTCATCATCATTCACAATTGAATATTGAAAGTAAAGTTGGGAGTGGAAGTACGTTTTCTTTTATTCTGCCTCAAACCTTACTATCTGCTAAAAAAGTACACTAATCATCTTTTCTATTTAAAGCCTTTATCATCTAATATTTAATTAGTGATAAAGGTTTTTTGTCTTTTTATCACTCTTTTCGATGTCAATAAAAACTAATATCGTAGCGTTAAATTTTAATATTATTAATTAATAAGAACTTTAAATATTGCTAATGAACAATATTGCTGGTGATAAAATGCACAAATCATATCGTGTATATTCGGTGATATATGATAGTTATAACTAGCACTGAAAAATAGTTTAGATGATTATTCTGGTTTTTAGATTGGCTATTGCCTTTTTTCATTATAAAAGTTTTACTTGTGCCCAGTTATCGGCAATTTTTTCTATTTGATACGTAATTGCTCTGCATGAAATGATTATATGTGGATATTATCCTGAATAATAATGATATGAGCACAAATAGATATTGTTGATTTTATGTTACGTCATCTCGGCGTTATTTAACCATTATTGTAACTACATATTAACAAAACTTATGGCACATAGATTAACTTCCAGAGATATTCTGGCATTAGGGTTTATGACCTTTGCCCTTTTTGTCGGTGCTGGCAATATTATTTTTCCTCCTATGGTGGGTTTGCAATCCGGTGAATTTGTTTGGACAGCCGCAATCGGCTTTCTTATTACTGGTGTCGGTTTACCTGTATTAACCATCGTTGCATTAGCTAAAGTTGGTGGCGGCATTGAAGCATTAAGTACACCTATTGGTAAATCAATGGGGTTACTATTAGCAATTGTTGCTTATCTTGCTGTTGGTCCTCTTTTCGCAACACCGCGTACTGCAACCGTCTCTTTTAAAGTGGGTATTGCTCCTTTAGTGGGTGATACTGAAATGTCATTGCTGATTTATAGTATTGTCTATTTTTTAATTGTTATTGGTATTTCGCTTTATCCGGGAAAATTACTAGATAGCGTTGGTCATATTTTGGCACCGATTAAAATTTTGGCATTGGCGGCATTGGGTATTGCTGCGATATTTTGGCCTGCTGGTGGTGCTATTCCTGCTACTGAAGCTTATCGAGATATGGCGTTAACTCAGGGCTTTATTAACGGCTACCTCACCATGGATACATTGGGAGCTATGGTTTTTGGTATCGTGATTGTTAATGCGGCTCGCTCTCGAGGTATTGATAATTCATCCTTGTTGACGCGTTACACTATGTGGGCGGGAATTATTGCAGGTATATTATTAACTGCGATTTATTTGAGTTTATTTAAATTAGGCTCTAGCAGTGGCAGCATTATTCCGGGCGCCCAAGATGGTGCAGATATTTTACATGCCTATGTTCAATATACATTCGGTAACTTTGGTAGCTTCTTTTTAGCTCTATTGATCTTCTTAGCCTGCATGGTGACAGCTGTTGGTTTAACGTGTGCATGTGCAGAGTTCTTTAGTCGTTATTTGCCTATCTCTTATCGTACATTGGTACTGATTTTAGCGATATTTTCAGCTGTTGTTTCAAATTTAGGATTAAGCAAACTGATCGCGTTTTCTATTCCTGTGCTGATTATGATTTATCCACCTTGTATTGTGATTATTTTAATGAGTTTCACATTACGATTGTGGAATAACCCAAGCCGTATTATCGCACCAGCAATGGCGGTTAGTTTATTTTTTGGTATTTTTGATGCCATAAAAGCCTCTGATTATTTGAAGCATTTATTACCAGAATGGGCGACAAAACTGCCGTTAAGTGAGCAAGGTTTAGCATGGTTGATCCCAGTATTAGTGACAATTGTTGTATGTGGCATTTACGATAAAGTGGCGGGCTCACAGAATAAAAAAGTGATCCATACTGAAGCCATCCATAAGCAATAAAGTACGTTGATTTGAAAAATAAAAAGGGAAACGAAAGTTTCCCTTTTTTTATTGGAGTTAAAGCAAGTGTCGATTTTCTTTTAAGCGATCAGCAAGTGTTTTTTCTATATCTGCTCGTATTAATTTGGAGACATCATATTCTTTGGCAAGTGATGAGAATCGAGCAATAACATCAACGGTATGATGAATATACGCTTGTGCTTGTTGCCAACTTTCAAAACCGGCAATTTCAGCAAGTTGCTTTATTGTATTTAATGGTGGCTTTTTACCATATCCAGCAAATGAAGTGATATGTTCATTTCTTGGATTGGGATTATAAGTCACATCATAAAAAGGGGCTGGTTCCCAATGTCCATCATCATATTGTAGAAATGACCAATTTTTACTGTGATCATCTTGATTAGAAGCGAATAGATTAAAAATGGCTCGTTTAAATTGGAGTTTTCCAGCTGAAACTGATTTGCATAGTACACGATTTACTTTGATTAAATCTTCATAATCTAAAGAAGGTAACCTAAAATCAGCATCTAATAATCCGCATGCGCTGTGCATGATTAAACGTCCTGATTTACCAGAACTATTTGTGATACGATCAAAGCGTTTTAATGCTAGCCAAGATTTTCCATTACTGTTTTTAGGAACGTCAATAAGTCGCCATTGTGGAGGATTAAGCTCTAGTTCTTTTGCTAGAGTGAGATAGATGGCTTCACATAATCCTTCATCGTGACCAAGAGGTAAGTTTTTGGACGTAAATTTGATCAACCATGACTCATCACCTTCTTCTTCATATGTTTTACATTTATTAAAGTCGTCTTGATTAAAATAAAGTAAGGCTTTAGGTCTCGCCCCTCCAGAACTACCAACAATAGCAAGCTCAGATAAAACAGTTTCCGTTTGCCCGTCAAATACAGCTTGTGCTTCTAACCCTAAATTAATCAAGTCAACTTCAAAATGTTCATCTGATTGGTAGTCAGAGATAGGTAAATAAGATAATCCGCCCATACCTTTATTACCAACAAAGGCTAGCCTATCCATTGCTGTAATTTTATGTGGTTGTATGCCGTGTTGGCGAAAAATTCTGTCTTGTAATAATCGTCCCCACCCATCAGGTAAGCTATCAGAGAAAATCCCATGCAAATTATCATGAGGTTTTTTAGGTGCAATTTGTAAATCTGTATTATTTTTCAGATTAAAAGGAGAGCTATTGCCATATTGTGTTAAATAGTGTGCATCATATTGAAAAAATACATCATTATTGTTTTGTTGGCTTAAAACTCATCTTGCAATACCTCCTCAATCGTTCTTGGTATACGAGGCTTATTGACTTTTTTAGGGTCAACAACGGCATAAAGATTATTTAAATCATCAAGGCATTGCCAAAGTAACAATAATTGACGTAGTGAAATTTTGCCTTGTAGTTCAAATTTTTTAATCGTTGATGCTGGGACGGTACTGCGCTCAGCAAGTTGTTCGCGTGACCATTTTTCTTTTTCACGCTGTTTTCGTAAATGAGTAGCAAAGGCTCGACTTACATCGAGATCAGTCAGTAATGAGAGTTTCATTATTAGCTCTAAGTATTAAATGGATACTATAATGTCTAATTATAGCATAAATTAGCTATTTTAGACATTATAGTATCCATTTAATGAAAGTGGCTTTAGTGGGGATTTTCTATTAATTATGCGTTTCAGTGAAATTATCCATTGTTACTGGGCGTTGGTTTTCATCTAAATAATAATGGACTCCAGCAACAATATTATCTTCACCTTCATAGAAAATGTTAAAACGAGTACGTTGCCCATCATGATAAGCAATTACGGCACTACCGCCTTTTCCTAAGCAGAACTGATGGAGATCACCGGTTGAGATACAAATACTGTTGTCGCCAGATACCGTGACTTTACAGTTATCACCCGTATTAATTGCTACAGAGTTATTTCCAGTAACATTGATTTGCGCTAAATCACCTGTATTAGTGACTTTTGCGCGATCTTGAGAGGCTGTAATAAAGTTACGCATACCGCTATTGGCGATATGAACACCATTGCCTGAGGCATAAATTTTGACATCATTGCCACTATTACAAATGCGAGAGCGCCCACCTAAGCTACCAATACGACACTGATTGCCTGTATTACACACTTTTCCTGCAAAACCCGTATTCATCAATTGATTGCTATAGCCTGTATTGGCAATACTATTTTCATCACCGGAAAATGCCACAATGTTATTACTACCACATAAAGCGAGATCGGCGCTGAGTTGCTGACTTTTTAAGATTAACTGATGCCATTCGGTAGAGAATTGAATATTTTCAGCACTAGGCAAGGTGTTGTGGTATGGCAAGCGTTGTAATGTGACGCCTTGTTGTTGTTCATCACCGAGTAGGAACAAGATGTTTTCCATCACTTCTTGTTCCTGTTTGGCAAAGGAGGCTTCGTTAAAATGACGTAAATAAATATATTGAATAAAGCTTTCTATCCATTGTGTACGGCGCTGTTTTATTAACTCACAATGAATAGCAC
This sequence comes from Proteus sp. fly-1067, assembly GCF_040139345.1. Classification (NCBI taxonomy): domain Bacteria; kingdom Pseudomonadati; phylum Pseudomonadota; class Gammaproteobacteria; order Enterobacterales; family Morganellaceae; genus Proteus; species Proteus sp. fly-1067. The sequence goes on from NZ_JBEEUL010000004.1 coordinate 124,764, forward strand.
TGTAAGTGCCTCCATTAGGAAAATAACGTAGAAACCAACGATAAAGCGAAGTTGAAACATGCAGTTGTCGTAAGTCTTCTTTTGTTAATGTGATATTTTCCTTTAAAGGGACTGACATATAAGCTCCTCAATAAAATTCTTTATTAGTGTCTGTGATAACCATCAACCATACTGCGAAATGTTTGGAATGGTGTTTTTCCTGTTGTACACAGATAAAGGTGACCAATGATAAAAAAGACACTACATACCGCTAATATTTGGTGTGCAATTAATAACCAAGCTTTAAACGTTACAGCATCAGCAGGAATAAACGCTGGATTTTGAAGTAAAACACCGGTTATCAAAAGTAGTGGAACTAATGCATACATCACACCTAAATAAGCCATTTGTTGCAGTGGGTTAAATTTCACATTAGGAGTCGCTGGGAAAGGGTGATCTTCTCCTTTAATAATCCCATAGAGATAAAAACGAGTTTGCATAAAAGCACGTTGAAACCAGTTTTTACCATCAATGCGATAAAATTTACCATTACCGCCGACAAGATTAATTAACACAAAAGATAACCAGCACACTAAGAGGAGATAACCACAGATCTCATGCACACTAACTAATAAGGCTGTATCGTGAGCAGAAAGTAGAGCGAAATGGTTAATGCCACCACTAAGGAGCAATAAAATAAATAAAGAGGCATTACTCCAATGCCATAAACGTACTGCCTTAGAGTAAAGGTAGAGTTTCTCTTCTTTATGTGATTGACCATGTGGTGTAGCAAAGCGATAACGTAAAAAGCCATGAAGTGCGAGCACGAGTAGCATGCCAACAAATAATACACCTGCAACAATGAGCCAAAGCGGTAAATAATCTGGTGTATAAATTAAAACATACTCTTTTAGTGCGGCTTGAAACTGGGCACTGTCTGGCATGGTATTGACGATACTCATACTTTACCCTCCTCTTGAACATGAGGCCCTACACGGCGATAGAGATGGGGTTTTCCTACACCATCAAGTTGATAAATATAATAATCGTGTGTTTTAAGCCATTCTTGAACTTGGGGGCTGTCTTCTCTACCAAATAACAAGGCATTTTGTGGACAAGCACTCACACAAATTGGTGGGAAACCTTTTTGTAATCGAGACTCAAGACAAAAATCACATTTATCAGCAACATGCGTCACAGGGTTAAGATAACGTACTTGGTATGGACATGCTGATATACAGTAGCTACAGCCAATACACTTTTCTTTATCTACACGCACAATGCCATTGGTTTCATCACGCCAAGATGCGCCTGTAGGGCATACAGGAATACAAGGAGCATCTTCACATTGCTGGCAGGAGTGTCTAAAGAAATGGTACTTGTCGTTGTCTTCTTTTAGGCTTAATGGAATATGAGCAATATCCATTCTTGCCATTCCCGTTGGAACTTTATTTAATCGACGACATGCAGTGGCACAAATATTACAACCATTACAAAGCGTCTCATCATGGATCATGGCATAACGGATTGGTTTCTTTTCAGCGGTTGCTGCAAGTGCACTTCCTAGTGGCGCACTGAAAAAAATGACCGAACCCATGCCTGCTACAAATTTACGGCGAGAAACACGCATTATTTTTGCTCCTCAGTCTGATGATGTTGTAATACCCACATGACATTTCGTGGATAAGATAGAACGTTAAGGATTTTCATGTTGTTCTACCTCTATCCATTCAGTTAAGCCTCGTGCTTTTCCATAACTCATTAACGTATTGCTAAAGAGATAAGGTGCGTCGTTAGACGCTAAAACTTGCTGAATATCTTGAAAGTCAGGGTGGTCTTTCATCAGTGTCAGTGCATCTTCGATCTCTGAAGCTGTGTAATGAAAGGGTTCAGACATCAACATGCTTTGTTTCAATGGACGAGGATAGGTTTCGCACTCAAATCGAACAACCCCTGCAATTGCGGTGCAAACATCAGCGTGACGATTTAATAATTGCAGTTGTGCGAAGTTATCTGACATAAATTCATCAGAGTAAAAATAATCCTCACCATTGAGACTTAAATGGGCGATATCAATAAACTCGTCGCTTTTTAACGCGGTTTCTAACTGCACAATATCTTCTTGAGTAAGAGAATAGGGCGCATCATACAGCGTTGAAATAGCTAGCAGTTCACCTTCTTTTGAACATTGGCGTATTGCATTCGCTAGATGTTGTTCAGCAGATAATTCTGCGATTTCTTCAGCTTGTTCTTCCTTAAGCGCCGTTGTGGTGTTTGCACTGCGTCCAACACCTGTTTCTGATAGAGGCAGTAGCCAACGGCGACGAGAGATATCAGGTTGCTCTAACGCAAAATCTGCATCATCAGCAATATCGGGTGGTATAGAAGCTGATGCATTTTGTTCTATCATCATGATCTCCTTCTTTTACCGATTAACTTGGTAATAAACCACGAGACGCTAAATCGTCAGCAATATCTTGCAATCCAAGGCGCACCAACGTTTCTTTTGTTGGGCAACCTAACTGTGGATCCCAGCCCATTTCTTCATAGAACATGGTGAGAGAAAGCTGCATATCTTCTCTGTCCATTTTGTCTGTGCCTTCAGTAAAAACAGGAATATCAGGATCTTTATCGAATACCCATGAGCAAATTTGGTCATGTTCGTTACGCATATCCATGGTATTCATTAATTTAACGGTATAAGCACGGTGTAAAGTGAAGATACGCTCGGAGGCTAAATCCAGATCTTTAGAGGTTGTTGGTTCACCTGTAATAGCGGTAAAGAATTTAGCTTCCATTTCTAAGTCACCACGATAATTACGGCTTTTATGAGGTGAAACCGTCATTGGCCAAACCCAGTTACATAAAGTGACTGCGTCGTGTAAGCAACTACGTAAAATTGTCCATTTGGTGTAAGCAATTTTTGCTTTATTGATTGGTGTGTAGTTTTTGGTTTCATCAAAGGCATCACCAGAACCAAATAGCTCACCAGCAATCTCTTTTTGCAGTTTCAGAGGTAAACCACTGCCGATATAGTTGATATGGGTATGTGTCATCGCATCGCGGTTAAACATACAGTTAACGATAGAACCAACTTGGGCAGAGGCTTCATTGGCGTGGTGAATAGGGAAGCCCATAGGTGACCAGAGTTTATTTTTCTTGTTCGCCCAATACTCCTCACCTAAGTTCCAGCGTTGTGCAATTAGGTAAGAGCCATCAGCTAGGTGACTAAATTCACCTTTACGGTGCGCTAAGCGATAATAGAAATCTTTGATAAATTCGGGATTACCTTCTTCAAGTTTATCCCAAGGAATATCATTATATTCCTCTTCAGAAAGAACGCGTTTAAAGACACCGTGGGTGTAACAATAAGTGAAGTCCCGATGAAGTTGGCCGTAGTTACACCATAAACCCATATCATCAAAAATATTCAGACCCACTAAGTTACCAACAACGTTACCATCGCCTTTTTTCTCTACATCTTTAGGGCCATTAGGGAAAATAGTTGTGTGAACAAAGTTAGCAACACAAGTATTACCACCTGTTTGTGGCACACCAAATTTTTTCGCTTGTGGAACGTTAAGTTGTGCCATACAGCGGATAGGGCAAGAGTGACACCCTCCCATTTTCACAGTGTATTCTTCTGCTTCAGGGCCTAAGTCAAAGGTAGACTTCATGGTTCTGAAACCGACAGTATTGATATCACCAGGAGGAATTTCACCTGTTTCAATTGGGCCGCCTTCAGCTGCTCCCCAATAAAGGCCTTTACGCGCAGTCCAACGAGATCCTGGGTGAGAATATTCCGCCCAAGATTGTGGTGTGCTTGGTACAACGTGGTTGTTATTAGAGCCAATTAATTGTGTCATCATGTAGTCGTTAAGCTCTTTTAATGCTTTACGATCAGCAACGTTAACGCCACGGCTACCTTCCACCACAATGGCTTTTAATTTTTTAGAACCTAATACGGCACCAACACCAGCACCACCACTGTGGTTACGGCTATTAATGATGCCAGATAAAGGTACAAGGTTTTCACCTGCGGGGCCAATGGTTGCAACACAAGCTTCAGGGCTTGTTTGAGCACATAACTCTTCTGTGGTTTGGCGAACGCCTTTACCCCATAAGAAAGAGGCATCTTCAATAGATACTTGGTCATCATCAATATGGATCCAAACAGGCTTATCTGATTTACCTTCAATAATCAGAGAGTCATAGCCTGCAAATTTCATCCATGCTGCAAAAAAACCGCCCATATGAGCATCAACAACGAGATTGCCACGAGTAAAAGTGGAAAGAGAGGTGATATTGACACGAGAGCTACAAGGTGCACCTGATCCAGTTAAAGGGCCTACAGCGAAGACAACTTTGTTTTCTTCATCAAAAGGTTTAACTCCAGGACCCACTTCGTCATACATAATTTTATAACCAAAGCCCATACCACCAATTAAGGATTTAAATTTACTTGAGCTTTCACGAGTGATGGCACCGGTAGTTAAATTGATTCTTAGAATATTTCCAGTCCAGCCGTTAATCATAATATTGCTTCCTAATCTAAATGTGGTTCAGTGATGTGATTGTATGGATTTTATTAAACAGTAATTTCTTTCCATTCAATGATTTGCAACGCGCCTGTTGGGCACGCTGATGCACACTCACCACATAAATTACATTTGCCGGATTTTTTAGTTTGTGGATTGACAGTAGCCATCATCCACGGGCAAGCCGTTGTACAGGCTGCACAACCAATACAGCGACGTGTATCTACGACAATACAGCCAAACTCTTCTTGATAACGGATAGCTTTTACAGGACAAACCTTCATACATTCTGGATCTTTACATTGACGACAAGTATCCGTTGTAAAGTTTAAATCACCATAAAGTCCACCACCGGAGCCAATACCTTTATCACCAAAATAGAAATGGCGATGAATTTTTGTTCGAGAGAAGAAAGAACCAACACTTCCATCGTTCCATGTTGTACATGCTGTTTCACAACGGTGACAGCCAGTACAGCGTGCTCGATTAGTGACTAAAACGCCTTTAGGTGTTGTGGTTAATTGAATGATGCCGCTGTCTATTTCTTCTTGCTTACAACCTAAAAGAGAAAGCAATGCGGGTGCTATAGTGATCCCTGCAAGCCCTTTACCGGATATTCGCAGAAACTCTAGTCTTGATAGTCCAATATTTAATATTGGACGATGATGTGTATCAGACATTAATATTTATCTCCGCTTAACTAATTTAATAAGAAATAAGTTGTGATGATAAATTATTTATCCGCTTGCCTTATCGTTATATAAAAAATATAATAACGCTGTCGTTAAGGGATATATTATAAATTTCAACTATTTTTATGATAAAAATACATTGTGATGAAATGTTAAATATTTGTGTTTACAATGTGTTATCTCCACTTTTTACGTATTTTTATTATCCTCTCTGATAGTGTGGGTATTAATAAATTAATACTGTGACTGCTATCATAGAAATAAAAATAGCGCATGCTATTAATTTAATTTAATTAAATGATTATTATTTTTATCTGTAATTAAGAAGGAGAATAAATACCATTTATATATATTCTATTATTGAAATTGAATTAAAGGTGGATTGCTCTTATATTCTATCTAATATTATTACATTAATAATAAATTGATATTTGGCGTTAATTATTTATTTAACCAAAAATTGATATTGATTATTATTAATAGACTAATATATGAATAAATTGTAAAACCGTGACTAGATCATTTTTATAATAAAAGAAACCTTTTCTAATCAAGAAAAGGTTTCTTATATTAATATTATTCTGTGGTTTAGTGATTAGTAACCCACAGCTTTACCTGCTGGGCGACGAACATCATTTGATCCATAAAGATAACCTTCACGTACTGCCCCAGAAACAGCAGAATCATTACCTGATGATGCAGGGATAACACCTTCTTCTCCAGGAAGTCCAACCATAATGAGTTCAGCTGCTCCCCATGGGGTTTGTTCTACCATTTTATATCCCATGGCAGAGAGCTTTTCTAAAGTATCTTTTGATAATCCTCGTTGCTCATAATAAACCTCATCCGGTAACCATTGATGGTGGATACGAGGGCTATTAACCGCTTCTTGTGGTGGCATTCCAAACTCAATGATATTAAGTGCCGTTTGTAAGGTGATCGAGATAATACGTGAACCTCCCGGTGATCCTAAAATAAGGAAAGGTTTGCCTTCTTTAGTCACAATCGTTGGGCTCATTGATGATAGTGGGCGTTTTAATGGCGCAATGCTATTGCGTTCGCCTTGTACTAAACCATAGAGGTTTTTTTCACCAACTTTGGTTGTAAAATCATCCATCTCATTATTGAGGAAAAAGCCAGTGCCAGGGGCAATAACAACGGCACCAAAACGACCATTAATGGTGTAAGTGGTCGAAACTGCATTGCCGTCTTTATCCATCACCGAATAGTGTGTTGTTTCAGGACTTTCATGAGGAGCGATGCCGGGTTGTACATTTTCTGATGGCGTTGCTTTATTCGGTTTAATTTGTTGTCGAAGTTCGGTGGCATAAGCTTTACTTAATAACTTTTCTGTTGGATTTTTAATAAATTGAGGATCACCAAGAAACGTGTTTCTGTCCATATATGCATGGCGCATTGCTTCTGTCAGAGTATGAACATATTCAGCAGAGTTAAAGCCCATCGATTTAAGATCGTAACCTTCTAAAATATTCAACGTTTGACAAATAGTGACACCTCCTGAACTTGGAGGTGGTGCAGAAATAAACTCATAACCTCGATAAGTACAGGTGATAGGTTTGGTTTCTGTAATCGTGAAGTTAGCAAAATCTTCTTGAGTTAGCAGACCATTATGTTGTTTCGACGCTTCTTCAACTTTTTTAGGGATTTCACCTTGATAAAATGCATCAGCACCTTGGTTTGCAATCAATTCAAGTGTATTGGCTAAGTCAGTTTGAATTAGACGATCACCCGGCTGCCATGGCGTTCCATCTGGTTTTAAGAAAATTTTTGCCGATTCAGGATCTTGTTTAAAGCGCTCTGTTGTTGTTTCTAATACATCCGTATCAGCACGCGTTAAAATATAGCCTTCTCTTGCAAGCTTAATGGCAGGTGCCATAACATCTTGGCGAGATAGCGTACCGTATTTTTCTAACGCAGAATCAAGTCCTTTAACTGTACCTGGTATGCCTGACGCAAGATAACCGTATAAACTGGCGTCTTTAATTAAATTACCTTCTTTATCTAAATACATATTTTTAGAAGCCGCTGTAGGTGCTGTTTCCCTAAAATTGATAAAGGTATTTGTGCCATCAGCAAGGTGTATGGTCATAAAACCACCGCCACCAATGTTACCACAGCAGGCATTTACGACAGCTTGCGCATAACCAACAGCAACGGCTGCATCAATGGCATTCCCTCCTTTTTGTAAAATATCATTCCCTACTTGAGATGCTAAATGTTGAGAAGAGACAACCATACCATGTTGTGCTTCAACAGCAGGTTCATAGGCTGCATAAAGTGAATGTGAAAAAAGAGCAGTGAGTAACAGCAGGTGAGTTCTTTTTATAATAATCATTATTATCTCCATTAATAACAGTGAGTTATCTTGAATAAAGACAAATAAAATAGGAGTGGTATACGCTGTTATTAATATTAATTAACAATTGCGTAACAATAAGTATAGAGAGAGGTTATTGCTAAGGAGAATTTTTTTTGATGTGATGATCACAAAATTCTCTTTAAGCTGGAAAATAATAAGATTATGGATAATTAATAATAGTAATAAGGAGATAATCTAAGAATAGATAAATGTGGCGATACAATAAAAAAGCCTGTTTTCACAGGCTTTTAGAAAGATATTAGCTTACTGAAATATTACAGCTTGCCAGAGTTCGCTTTTAGGTATTTAGCAACGCCGTCTGGAGATGCGCCCATACCTTCTTGACCTTTTTCCCACTGAGCAGGGCAAACTTCGCCGTGTTCTTCGTGGAATTGCAGTGCGTCAACCATACGGATCATTTCATCGATATTACGACCTAATGGCAGATCGTTAACGACTTGATGGCGAACAACACCTTCTTTGTCGATCAGGAATGAACCACGTAATGCAACGCCCGCTTCTGGGTGTTCGATGCCGTAAGCTTTGATGATGTCGTGTTTGATATCAGCAACCATTGGATATTTAACTTCACCAATACCACCGTCATCAATAGGGGTTTTACGCCATGCGTTATGAACGAATTCTGAGTCCATAGAAACACCGATGATTTCGACACCGCGCTTTTTGAACTCTTCAAAACGGTGATCAAATGCAATCAGCTCTGAAGGGCAAACAAAAGTAAAATCCATTGGCCAGAAGAAAATAACGGCAGGTTTGCCTTTGATAAATGAATGCAGGTTGAAATCGTTAACAATTTCGCCATTACCTAAAACGGCTGCCGCTGTGAAATCAGGGGCTTTGCGAGTAACCAGAACCATAATGTACTCCTGTAAATTGAAAGAGTTTATATTCGTCATATTTCAAGTTGTAGCGTTGTTGACTGCGTTCATTCGCACTAGTCACATACTTTTGCATGCGCCTAGCGACTCGTTCACTTGTCGCCTAGCTACACCTCGAACTATTTAGAATAAATTCAGAGTGCATACTCTGTTTTTAGATGATGCTTATAGCATAAATAATCAATCGCTATCGATAAAGTCAAACAGAACAATCTATTTGATAGATTATAGCTATTAACTTAATACAACAAAGTAGGATTATTTATGACTCCTTGTATAACCATTCATTCTAATCAACTTTGAAAATGAATACTATGCTTGTTAACAAATCGTTACGAATAATATGATAAATTGACTTAGCATCTCTTTGATATATCAAATGTAATCCTACAATGTGACAAAAAGATGAAATTCAATATAGCGGTTAAATGTATCAGTTATCCAGTTGATGATGCTGTGCTCTTTCTAGCAATTGTGGATAAAATTGCCAGAAAATCTCACTTAATTCATCATAATGGGTTTCAAGTGCAATATAAGAACCGGCTAGTGCACTTAATCGTGGTCTTCTTCTTGCCATTCCTTTCAATGTTTGAGCAATATACGTTTTATCAGCGTAACGAATTAACCAAGATTGTGACCACAAATATTCGTTGAGTTCTTGAAATTTTTCAGGTGTTTGCCATAAATCTGGCTCAATAATGTTTCGTGTTTTAGTGACAAATTCAGTTAAAGACATGTCTGGTTCGAATTGAGACCAATTTAAGGAGAGAAAATGATCCCAAAAGACATCTAAGGTTATAGGAGCGACTCGACGATATTCAGCAGGAAATAACAGACGTGCTTGTTTAACTAACGGGTGAGTGTCAGTGAGCATATCGATGCGTCTATGCATACGAATGCCCTCAATAACAGCTTGGCTGTAATCAGAGCTAGGCGTGCCTTTGACGTAATCTGCCATCATATTACCTAATAGAGAGCTTTTTGCTCTAAAGGCCAGATGTAAGTGAGCGAGATAATTCATTGCATCATCATAGCGCTTTTTGAATAAAAAAGGGCTTCTTTGTTGCACTGATAAGCAGGCAGCACTAGACTAGTCCGCCTGTTTTTTATGAAAGTAGTCGTTTAATTATGCGTGTATCAGACTTTACATTTGAATTGCCAGAAGCCTTGATTGCTCACTACCCACAACCTCAACGCAGTGGTTGTCGTTTGCTCTCTTTAGACGGTGAGACTGGTGCTTTATCACACGGTATTTTTACCGATGTGTTAGATAAAATAAATGCCGGTGATCTGCTGGTTTTTAATAATACTCGCGTGATCCCTGCGCGTATTTATGGACGTAAAGCGTCAGGCGGTAAAATCGAAGTGTTAGTTGAGCGTATGCTCGATGAGCATCGTGTACTTGCCCATGTTAGAGCCTCTAAATCGCCGAAAGAAGGCGCTGCTCTTGTGTTAGGCGAGGATGAAAGTGTACAAGCAACTATGGTTGCGCGTCATGATACGCTTTTTGAAATTCGCTTTGATGATGAAAGAGATATTCTCACCATCCTAAATAGCATTGGGCATATGCCTTTACCTCCTTATATTGATCGTCCTGATGAAGAATCAGATAAAGAGCTTTATCAAACAGTTTATAACGAGCGTCCGGGTGCCGTTGCGGCTCCTACTGCGGGGTTACACTTTGATGAACCATTACTTCAAGCCTTAAAAGAAAAAGGGGTTGAGATGGCATTTGTGACACTGCATGTTGGCGCGGGAACTTTCCAACCTGTACGTGTTGATAATATTGAAGAACACACAATGCATTCTGAATACGCAGAAGTGCCACAAGACGTGGTTGATGCTGTATTAGCGTGTAAAGCACGCGGTAATCGCGTAATTGCTGTAGGTACAACTTCTGTTCGCTCATTAGAAAGTGCAGCAAAAGCAACAAACGATGCGTTAATTGCTCCTTTCTTTGATGATACTCAAATCTTTATTTATCCAGGTTACCAATACCAAGTTATTGATGCGTTGATAACTAATTTCCATTTACCAGAATCAACATTAATCATGCTGGTTTCTGCTTTTGCTGGGTATAAAAATACCATGAATGCTTATAAAGAAGCTGTTGAGCAAGAGTATCGTTTTTTCAGCTATGGTGATGCGATGTTTATTACGCATAATCCTTTAGCTATCAATGAAAAAGTCGGACAAGAATAAAGATTTATTATTCTTTTTAACGATTTTCTTCATTTTATGAAGTGTTATTTCAATTTTATGGCTTAATCCCTTCGACTAAGCATGGGTTTTTGTTGAAGTAACATATACAGCCGTCTAACAAATGATTAGAATGTGCTGTTTTTATTACGCATTGGACTGTTTTTCTGATGCTTGGAGGATGAGTGAAATACGAACTAGATAAAACCGACGGTAATGCTCGTCGTGGTCGCCTTATTTTTGAACGTGGTATTGTTGAAACACCTGCATTTATGCCCGTGGGTACTTACGGTACTGTAAAAGGAATGACGCCTGAAGAAGTAAAAGCGACAGGCGCACAAATTCTTTTAGGTAATACCTTCCACTTATGGTTACGCCCAGGCCAAGAAATCATGAAATTACATGGTGATTTACATGATTTTATGCAATGGCAAGGCCCTATCTTAACGGATTCAGGTGGTTTCCAAGTCTTTAGTTTAGGCGCAATGCGTAAAATTAAAGAAGAAGGTGTTCACTTTCGTAACCCAATTAACGGCGAAAAGATTTTCTTAAGCCCAGAAAAATCAATGGAAATCCAATACGATTTGGGTTCTGACATTGTGATGATTTTTGATGAATGTACGCCTTACCCTTCAGATTGGGATTACGCAAAAAATTCAATGGAAATGTCATTACGTTGGGCCAAACGTAGTCGTGAACGCTTTGATGAACTCAATAACAAAAATTCATTATTCGGTATTATTCAAGGCGGTGTTTACGAAGATTTACGTGATATCTCCGTAAAAGGGCTAGTCGAGATTGGATTTGACGGTTACGCTGTCGGCGGCCTTGCAGTCGGTGAACCTAAAGAAGATATGCATCGTATTTTAGAGCATGTTTGCCCTCAAATTCCTGCGAATAAACCGCGTTATTTAATGGGTGTTGGTAAACCAGAAGATTTAGTTGAAGGTGTGCGTCGCGGTATTGATATGTTTGACTGCGTTATGCCTACACGAAATGCACGAAATGGTCATCTGTTTGTCACTGATGGTGTGATTAAAATTCGTAATGCAAAACATCGTTCAGATACATCAACATTAGATGAACATTGTGACTGCTATACCTGTAAAAATTATAGTCGAGCCTATTTGCATCATCTTGATCGTTGTAACGAAATTTTAGGCGCAAGGCTGAACACTATCCACAATTTGCGTTATTATCAGCGTTTGATGGCTGAAATTCGTCAGTCTATTGAAGACTCGCGTTTTGAAGAGTTTGTACACGAATTCTACGAACGTATTGGAAAACCCGTACCACCGCTAAACGGCAGTGCGAGTAAGTGTGATTAATGTATACGAGAAAGCCCAATTCTGTGTATGATATTGGGCTTATAACTTGAATATCGTCGATATCGACAACAATGAGGAAAAGTGAATGAGTTTTTTCATTTCTGATGCTGTTGCTTCTGCTGGACAAGCTGCACCTGAAGCTAGCTTTATGTCTATTTTACCGATGTTAGTGATCTTTATTCTGATTTTCTATTTTATGATCCTACGTCCACAGCAAAAACGTACTAAAGAACATCGTAAACTGATGGATTCTATCGGTAAAGGTGATGAAGTTTTAACAACGGGTGGTTTAATCGGTCGTGTTGTTAAGGTTTCAGATAACGGCTATATCGTTGTTGCTCTGAATGAAACAACTGAAGTAACTATCAAACGTGACTTTGTTGCCGCTGTATTACCTAAAGGCACAATGAAAGCTATTTAATTACATTTCCCCAAAGGGAAAAGGGAACTGCCGTGCTAAACCGTTATCCTTTGTGGAAGTACCTGATGTTGATAGCCGCTATCCTCATCGGTCTGCTTTACGCACTTCCTAACCTATATGGTGAGGATCCGGCTGTTCAAATCACTGGCGCGCGGGGAACCGCCGCCAATGAGCAAACACTGGATCAAGTTCGATCTTTATTAGATAAAGAAAACATTGAAGCGAAATCTATTGCACTTGAAAATGGTGCAATCTTGGCTCGTTTCGGTAACCCTGACATTCAATTACGCGCTCGTGAAGTGTTGTTGCCTGCATTAGGCGACCAGTTCATTGTTGCGCTTAACCTTGCACCGGCAACACCAAAGTGGCTAGAAGCCATTGGCGGTGAACCGATGAAACTAGGGTTAGACTTACGTGGTGGTGTTCACTTCCTAATGGAAGTTGATATGGAAACTGCGCTAGGTAAACTTCAAGAACAAAATGTTGAAAGTCTGCGTACATTATTACGCGACGAAGGCATTCCGTATTCTTCTATCCGTAAAACGGATAACTATGGTGTTGAAATCCGTTTTCGTAACTCGGATGACCGCTCTAAAGCTTCAGATTACCTGACTCGTCGTAACCAAGATCTCATTTTTAGAGATGGTGCTAATAACTCATTAAGAGCTATTTTTACTGATGAACGTTTACGTGATGCGCGTACTTATGCGGTACAGCAAAATATTACTATCTTACGTAATCGTGTTAACCAGTTAGGAGTCGCTGAGCCATTAGTTCAACGCCAAGGTGCTGACCGAATTGTTGTTGAATTGCCGGGTATCCAAGATACCGCACGTGCTAAAGAAATTTTAGGTGCGACAGCAACATTAGAATTCCGTTTAGTGAATACCAGTGTTGATCCTTCTGCTTTAGAAACTGGCCGTATTCCTGGTGATTCAGAAGTGAAATACACCCGTGATGGCATGCCAACCATTCTTTATAAACGCGTTATTCTAACGGGTGACCACATTACTGACTCAACCTCTCAGGCTGATGAATATGGTCAACCTCAAGTGAATATTTCACTTGATAGCGCCGGTGGTTCTATCATGTCTAACTTTACGAAAGATAATGTCGGTAAGCCGATGGCTACTCTTTTCGTAGAGTATAAAGACAGCGGTAAACGTGATGAGAATGATCGCGCAGTATTGGTGAAAAGCGAAGAAGTTATCAACGTTGCGAACATTCAAAGTCGTTTAGGGAATAGCTTCCGTATTACAGGTATTTCGAATGCGAATGAAGCACGTCAGTTATCACTGTTATTACGTGCTGGTGCGTTGATTGCACCTATTCAAATCGTTGAAGAAAGAACGATTGGACCAACTTTGGGTCTGCAAAATATTACCCAAGGTTTAGAAGCGTGTTTATGGGGTCTAATTGCGTCAGTTGCCTTTATGATAATTTATTATCGTAAATTTGGTGTGATTGCGAGTACGGCATTAATGGCAAACTTAGTGTTAATTGTTGGGGTAATGTCACTATTACCGGGCGCAACACTCACCATGCCGGGTATTGCGGGTATCGTATTAACACTTGCTGTCGCCGTCGATGCCAACGTACTGATAAACGAACGTATCAAAGAAGAGTTACGTAATGGTCGATCAGTACAACAAGCAATCCATGAAGGTTATAAAGGCGCCTTCTCCAGTATTATTGATGCGAACTTAACCACACTGATCACAGCGGTGATCCTTTATGCAGTCGGTACCGGCTCAATTAAAGGCTTTGCTATCACCACCGCTATCGGGGTTGCAACCTCCATGTTTACCGCTATCGTCGGTACACGTGCGATTGTAAACCTGCTGTATGGTGGTAAACGCGTTAAGAAACTGTCTATTTAAGGAGCACGTTGTGGCACAGGATTATACTGTTGAACAATTAAACCATGGTCGTAGAGTCATTGACTTTATGCGTTGGGACAACGTCGCCTTTAGTATTTCGTTTCTGCTTTTGGTAGCGTCAATTGCTATCATTTCCGTGAAAGGATTTAACTGGGGATTGGATTTTACTGGGGGAACGGTAATTGAGATCAATCTCAGTCAACCAGCCGACCTTGATAAAATGCGTGATAGCTTAGATGCTGCAGGCTTCAAAGATCCTCTGTTACAAAACTTTGGTAGCAGTCGCGATATTATGGTGCGTATGCCTCCTGTTGAAGGACAGGCAGGCCAAGAATTAGGTAAGAAAGTTATTGATGTTATCAATGCTAAAGTTGATAACGACGCAGAGGTAAAACGTATTGAATTTGTTGGGCCAAGTGTGGGTAGTGAATTGGCTCAAACAGGTGCAATGGCGTTATTATCAGCACTTATCTGTATTCTTATCTATGTTGGATTCCGTTTTGAATGGCGTTTGGCGTTAGGTGCGGTTATTGCACTTGCGCATGACGTGGTTATTACGCTGGGTGTGCTTTCACTGTTCCACATAGAGGTTGACTTAACCATTGTGGCATCATTGATGTCTGTTATCGGTTACTCACTGAACGATAGTATCGTTGTATCAGACCGTATTCGTGAGAATTTCCGTAAAATTCGTCGAGGGACTTCATATGAAATTATGAACGTTTCTCTGACACAGACATTAAGCCGTACCATTATGACATCAGCAACGACATTATTGGTTGTATTAATGCTGTATATCTTTGGTGGTTCAATGCTTCAAGGCTTCTCTTTAGTTATGTTAATCGGTGTTTCTATCGGTACTATTTCTTCTATTTATGTGGCTTCTGCATTAGCACTGAAAATGGGAATGAAACGTGAACACTTGATTGTACAAAAAGTGGAAAAAGAGGGTGCAGATCAGACAACACTCTTACCATAGTAGAGCGTTTTTCTGATAAAACATCGCAAACACCCTGCCAGTGTATACTGACAGGGTGTTTTTTGTTCACTGAACAGGTACACTGTTTATGAGTATTATCAAAAGTAGGAATAACTATGCATTGCCCATTTTGTGGAGCCGTAGATACCAAGGTAATTGATTCCAGACTTGTTGGTGATGGTTCACAAGTGCGCCGTCGTCGCCAATGTCTTGTTTGTCATGAACGTTTTACTACCTTTGAAGTAGCAGAGTTAGTGATGCCTCGTGTTGTGAAAAGTGACGAAATACGAGAGCCTTTTGATGAAGAAAAACTTCGTCGAGGCATGCTTAAAGCATTAGAAAAGCGTCCTGTTAGTTCGGATGATGTCGAAGCTGCGATTAGCCATATCAAATCACAATTAAGAGCAACTGGTGAAAGGGAAATACCTTCAAAAGAAATTGGCAATTTTGTAATGGAACAACTAAAGAAACTCGATAAAGTGGCTTATATTCGCTTTGCTTCTGTTTATCGTAGTTTTGAGGATATCCGTGATTTTGGTGAAGAAATCGCAAAATTACAGGATTAATACATTAATACTGTGCTTTATTTAATGATTTGAAAAATAACGATAAATAATAAAATTAAACGTAATAATTATGACAAATAACAACAGTGACAACCAATACGAAAATGAAAGCCTGAACGATGAATACTACATGCGTCGAGCTATTGAGCTTGCCGCATTAGGTCGCTTTACAACATCTCCTAATCCGAATGTAGGCTGTGTGATTGTTAAAGAAGGCGACATTGTTGGTGAAGGTTATCATCATCATGCTGGTGGCCCACATGCAGAAGTTAATGCGTTGAAAATGGCAGGTGATAAAGCAAAAGGGGCGACAGCTTATGTTACGCTTGAGCCTTGTAGCCATTTCGGTAAAACACCACCTTGCGCTGATGCTTTGATTAATGCAGGGGTAAAACGTGTTGTTGCTGCTATGCAAGATCCTAATCCTCAAGTCGCCGGACGAGGATTACACAAATTATTATCTGCGGGCATCGATGTTTCACATGGTGTATTAATGCAAGAAGCCGAGAAACTCAACGTTGGCTTTTTTAAACGTATGAGAACTGGCTTTCCATACATCCAACTAAAATTAGCAGCTTCTTTAGATGGTAAAACAGCATTAGCATCAGGCGAAAGCCAATGGATAACCTCTAAAGCATCCCGTCGAGACGTACAAAATTTCAGAGCCCAAGCAAGTGCTATTTTAACTACTAGTGAGACAGTATTAGCAGATGATCCCTCCATGAATGTGCGTTGGGATGAGCTTTCAGAAGAAATTAAAGCTATTTATCCTAAAGAAACACTACGCCAACCTATTCGTATTATCACTGATAGCCAAAATCGGGTTACTGAAAATCATAAAATCACACAAATTGAAGGCGAATGCTGGTTAGCACGCACGAAATCACAGTCAAGTGATTGGCAAGGTAATATTTCAGAAATCCTATTACCAACGAATGGTAAAAACAGTGGCGTAGATTTAGTGTTGCTAATGATGCAATTAGGGCGACGTAATATTAACAGTGTATGGGTTGAAAGTGGGGCACGTTTTGCAGGAGCCTTATTGGAAGCCGGACTTGTTGATGAACTTATTATTTATATCGCACCTAAAATTTTAGGGAATGATGCTCGAGGTTTATTTGCACTGTCTCCCCTTTCATCATTATCCGAAGCACCTGAATTTACAGTAGATTCTCTTCAACAGATTGGTTCTGATATCAGAGTTTGTTTAAAACCTCGTTATTAATAGACGCAAATAAGTGTGTCTACGGCGCTATTTGTAGTAAAATAGCGCCGTGTGTGTTATTTCCTGTCGTTACGACATCGTTATCAGCCAACTAAATGCCTTGATTTATCAAGGGTTTTTGGCTCCTTTGCTGTGTGATAATAAAACAGAGCGCAGTAAGGGAAAGAATATGATAAAATCCGCGCCCCGCGGATAGGAGAAAAAGGTAACCTATGAACGTAATCAAAGGTGTTGTCGCGGCGCCAAACGCACGCGTAGCAATTGCAATTGCCCGTTTTAATAATTTCATCAACGACAGCTTATTAGAAGGTGCTGTTGATGCATTAGAACGTATTGGACAAGTTTCCTCTGAAAATATTACCGTCGTTTGGGTTCCTGGTGCTTACGAGCTACCGTTAACAGTTAAAGCATTAGCTGAAAGCGACAAATATGATGCAGTTATCGCGTTAGGTACTGTTATCCGTGGTGGAACCGCACATTTTGAATACGTTGCTGGCGAATGTAGCTCTGGTTTATCTCAAGTTGCAATGCAAAGTGAGATCCCTGTGACTTTTGGTGTTTTAACCACTGAAAATATTGAGCAGGCTATTGAACGCGCTGGAACCAAAGCGGGCAACAAAGGTGCTGAAGCTGCAATGACAGCACTTGAAATGATCAATGTACTTAAAGCCATAAAAGGCTAATCATCTGTTTTAACTAAAGGGGAATTTTGTGAAACCTGCTGCTCGTCGTCGTGCTCGTGAGTGTGCTGTTCAGGCTATCTACTCATGGCAATTATCCGGAAATGACATCGCGGATGTGGAATTGGAGTTTTTATCCGAGCAGGATACCCAAGGTGTAGATATTGCTTATTTTCGTGAGCTTTTAGTGGGTGTTGCCATTAATGCAGCACGTTTAGATAAGGCAATGGAGCCTTATTTATCCCGCCAACTTGAAGAGCTTGGTCAAGTTGAAAAAGCAATTTTACGTTTAGCAATGTTTGAACTAAGCTTCCGCGAAGATGTTCCTTACAAAGTTGCGATTAACGAAGCGATTGAACTTGCTAAGGTATTTGGTGCTGACGATAGCCATAAATTTGTTAATGGCGTGCTTGATAAAGCGGCACCAACAGTACGACGTAAAAAATAACGTTTTTCACGTTTCCTCTATGGTAAATAATTCAAGGCCGGTATTTCCGGCCTTTTGTTTAATAAAACGAGTTTAGTCGGCACAGCTAAATAGGAAATTGATAATGCCTTGTGGTGAATTCTCCCTTATCAAACAATATTTCACTTCACAGCCTGTAAAACGCAAAGATGTTAGTACAGGAATTGGGGATGACTGCGCAATATTGACAGTACCTGAAAAGCAGCAAGTTGCTATTAGTACCGATACTTTAGTTAGTGGCATTCATTTCCTTCCTTCTATCTCACCTGAAGATTTAGCCTATAAAGCGCTGGCTGTAAATATTAGTGATTTAGCTGCCGTGGGGGCTGATCCTTCATGGGCATCACTTGCTTTAACACTTCCTGAGACAAATTGTGATTGGCTTGAAGCTTTTAGCCGTTCTTTCTTTGCTTTAGCCGATTATTACGCCATTCAGTTAATTGGTGGTGATACAACGCGTGGCCCTTTAAGTTTAACAATCACAATCCAAGGACTGGTTCCACAAGGAACGGCATTATTGCGTTCTGGTGCTAAAATTGGTGACTGGATTTATGTTACTGGCTTTTTAGGCGATAGTGCAGCGGGACTTGCTGTACTACAAAATAGACTACAGCCAACGAAAAAAGAGCACAGTGATTATTTGGTCGCTAGACATTTACGCCCTCAACCACGTTTATTACAAGGTCAGGCATTACGTCATTTAGCAACTTCAGCAATTGATATTTCTGATGGACTTATTTCAGACTTGAATCATATTCTCACCGCAAGTGGTTGTGGTGCTCGCTTAAATTTAGATGCTCTACCGTACTCTGATGCAATGAAAAAAGCCGTCAGTCCAGAGCAGGCCGAAATTTGGGCATTAAGTGGTGGTGAAGATTATGAATTATGTTTTACTGTACCTGAAATTAATCGAGGCGCACTTGAAATCGCGTTAGCACATACTGGTGCTGATTTTCATTGCATAGGGCAAATTATGCCGATTGCTGAAGGTATTCGTTATTTACGTGATGGTAAAGATGTTCACCCTAATCTGAAAGGGTTTGATCATTTTAGTGAGAGTAATGAGTAATCTTACCTAAACAAAAAGGCGCTAATTAAGCGCCTTTTAAAATATCTGAATAACAATATTATCAATAATTTTAGTTTTTCTTCACAAATTCAGACTTCAATTTCATTGGCCCAAAACCATCAATTTTACAATCAATATTATGGTCGCCTTCTACTAAACGGATACCTTTTACTTTAGTACCGATTTTTAGCATGGTTGAGCTACCTTTGACTTTCAGATCTTTAATCACGGTCACTGAATCGCCATCAGCTAATAAATTTCCGTTAGCATCTTTAACTACTAACTCATCGTTATCAACGACAGGTTCAGCATCGTTCCATTCGTGTGCACATTCAGGGCAAACATACATTGCACCATCTTCATAGGTGTATTCTGAATTGCACTTAGGACAAGAAGGTAATGACATAATAATACTCTCAAATTTTATCAAAATGGGAAGTGATTAATCGTCAAAATGAGGATAACACTTGCCCCATAAATTAAAGGACACATTATCGTTTAAGCATGAAAATTTTAAAGTAATGCCCTAAATGATCCGGCATCAGATAATGCGAAAGGGCGATAGTATAATAGATTTGATGAAAATTTGCATCTTTCACAGGTTATGGCTTGAAAGTCAGAAAAAGTAGAACAAATATAGAGAGTTAAATGGAAAATAAAGATAAATAAAGGTGGTTTTAAATATCTCCTAATTTAATGATATTAAAGTTATAATTTTATAAATATAACTAAAAACAAATGCCCCCATCTTAAAAGAGAGCATCATCAATAATAGTGTTAATCTTCTTATTATTGTTTTACAAAATGACTCACTGAGCTACGCTCTATAAGTTTGGGTGTAAGCACCAGAACATTGTCATCAGCATCGATATTTTCCATACGATGTAATAATTGGCTGACAGCAAGTTTACCCAATTCATCTTTAGGTTGGTGAATGGTAGAAAGAGGAGGGATCATATAAGAGGCCAGGTCGATATCGTCATAACCCATGACTGAAATATCATCAGGTACACGCAAACCTTTTTGATAAATAGCTTGATAAGCACCAACAGCCATTGCGTCATTACAGGTGAAAACTGCTTGTGGTAAGACAGAATGTGAGAGTAATTCTTGCATTGCGCTAAATCCACCCGCAAATTCAAAATCACTGGTTAACACAAACTCCTCCCGAATAGTGAGTCCTGCTTTTTGCATCGCATTGTAATAGCCTTGCAAACGATGTTTTGCTGGGAGTTTATCTTGTGGGCCTGCAATACAGGCAATTTCAGTAAAGCCTTTTTCAATCAGATAATTGGTGGCGATTTCTCCCCCAAGCAGGGAGTTATCTTGAATAATATCTCCACCGTATTCGAATGGAGACCAATCCATCATGACCATAGGTAAACGAGGATAACGATTTAGTACTTCATGAGAGGGCGCTCTGGCTTCTGTTGACATCAATAATAAGCCATCAACACGTTTTTGTAGCAACGTTTCAAGGCTACTATCCATGCGCTCGTAATCCCCTTCGGTATTACATAAAATTAGGCTATAGCCTTTTTCGTAGCAACTGCGTTCAACACCACGCACAACTTCTGCATAGAAAGGGTTGCTACTAGCTGTCACTAACATACCAATAGTGTGAGTACAGTTCATTTTTAAACTGCGTGCTAAAGCTGAAGGCGCGTAATTTAAGGTTTCGATAGCATCGTTAACCTTTTTACGAATGCCTTCACTGACATAACGATTGTTATTGATAACGTGAGAGACTGTTGATGTTGAAACGCCCGCTAAACGGGCGACATCTTTCATTGTTGCCAAAGTACTATGCTCGCTCTGCTAAAAATGATTCGATTTCATGACGCCAAGGAACTGAAGATTGCGCACCATGACGTGTAACTGCAATGGCAGCTGCTGCGTGGGCAAAACGAATAGCCTCAACAGAAGGTTTGCCTTCTAATATTGCTGTGACAAATGCACCGTTAAATGTATCACCTGCGGCAATGGTATCAACAGCTTCGACACGAAATCCAGGAATTATCATGCCTTTTCCTTGTTCACTAAACCAGACTCCACGGCTACCCAATGTAATCAGTACTTGTTTGATACCTTTGTGATGTAAAATATCGGCGGCTTTAGCCGCACCTGCTTCATCATGCACAGAAATACCTGTTAATATTTCGGCTTCTGTCTCATTTGGGGTGATAACATCAATAAAACTCAGAAATTCATCAGATAAAGGTTGAGCTGGAGCAGGGTTTAAAATAACTTTTGTATGATGTGACTTTGCCAGTTTAGCTGCTTCAAATACGGTATCTAACGGTGATTCTAACTGCATTAATAAGGCATCGGCGTGTTCAATAACATGATGATATTGCTCAAGATGTCTAGGGGTTAGTGCGCCATTAGCACCTGCAATGATGCTAATTACATTTTCGCCTTGCTCATTAACAAGGATCATTGCAACACCAGTTGGTGTTTGCGGAATAATACTAATTGCATCGATATGGATATTATCTGTTTTAAGTTGTGAAATTATCTCACTACCAATCGCATCATCACCAACACAAGCAATAAAGGTAATATCAGCACCACTACGACCACAAGCAACCGCTTGATTTGCACCTTTACCACCAAAGGCTATTTTGTATTGATGACCAATAATGGTTTCACCGGGTTTTGGAAATTGTGAAATATTCATAATGTGGTCAACATTAATGCTACCTAGAACAGCAAGGCGAGGTGTTGTCATAGCCTTTTATCCTTGTGAAAACATGTTTTAATGATCAAAGCCACCACGGAGCAATATCACTCCGTGGCATTTGTTGTTATTTTTTAATAACTAACTCAAGTTCGACTGGAATTGTTGCATCCACTTTTTCGCCTTTGAGAATTTTATCAGCGGTTTGAATGCCGATGATACCAATTTGATCCGGGCGTTGAGCGATGGTTGCACCTAACATGCCACGGTTTACCGCTTTGATACCATCGTCAGTGCCATCGAAACCAATCACTAATACATCGGTACGACCCGCAGTTTGCAATGCACGTAATGCACCTAATGCCATTTCATCATTTTGTGCGAAAACAGCTTGCACCGCAGGGTAAGCAGTTAATAGGTTTTGCATCACGTTAAGACCTTTAGTACGGTCGAAATCAGCGGGTTGGCTTGCAAGTACATTTAATTTATGGGCATCAACAGCTTGTTTAAATCCTTCACCACGTTCACGAGATGCAGAAGTTCCGGTGATCCCTTCTAGTTGAATGACTTTGGCATCATTAGCTACTTTTTCGGCAATATAATCACCCGCCATTTTGCCACCAAGGCGATTATCAGAAGCAACATGGCTGACAACATCACCTTTGTTTGCAACACGGTCTAACGTGATAACTGGGATCTTAGCTTTATTCGCTAAAATAACTGCATTACCTACAGCATCTGAGTCTGTTGGGTTAATGAGCATTAAGCGTGTGCCTTTTACGGTTAAATCTTGCACGTTAGCAAGCTCTTTAGCTGGGTTATCCATCGAGTCAAGTACAACTAAATCGTAACCTAAACGATTTGCTTCTTTCTGTGCACTGTCTTTCATGGTAACAAAGAATGGATTATTGAGTGTAGAGATAACAAGGGCGATAGATTCTTTTGCAAACGCGTTAGCACTGAGCGTGGCACTTAACGCAACAACAGAAAGAAGTGTCGCCATTTTTTTGAGTTTCATAATATAAGTTCCTGTCGGGGTTCGGATTAAGAGAATAGAGAGTTATTTTTTGTTATCTACCAAAACAGCAAGTAAGATGACCACCGCTTTTACTATCATTTGATAGTTTGATGATATTCCTAATAAATTTAGTGCGTTATTTAAGAAGCCTAGAATAAGTGCACCAATTAATGTACCGATAATTCGGCCTTTACCACCTGCAAGGCTGGTACCACCCAGAACAACCGCAGCAATGGCATCTAACTCATAACCATTACCTGCCATCGGTTGTGCTGATGAAAGGCGAGCAACTTCAATTACGCTAGCAAGGGCAGCTAATAAACCACAAAGTGCATAAACAATAATTTTTATTTTATCGACGCTAATACCGGATAGACGTGTTGCCGACTCATTTCCCCCAAGCGCATAAATATAACGACCTAAACGGGTATGATGTAATAAATACCATGCACTCAAAAAGACAATCATCATGAGCCAGATTGGAGTTGGGATACCAAATGGACGACCAATACCAAACCAGCTAAAGAGATCAGCATTATCGCTAAATCCAGTATTAATTGGACTGCCGTCGGTATAAACACGGGTAACACCGCGCAGTAATAACATCATGACTAACGTAGCAATAAAGGCTTGAACTTTACCTTTTGCTACGATAATGCCTGTTACACCACCAATAGCTGCACCAAGTGCTAATGCACCGACAACCGCAACAAGGGCATTAACATCAGCGCCAACCATAGATGCTGCGACAGCGCCAGTTAACGCAAGTAATGAACCTACGGATAAGTCGATACCAGAGGTTAAAATAACAAGGGTCATGCCAACCGCCATTATGGCGTTAACGGATGTTTGTTGGAGAATGTTGAAGATATTATTTAAGGTAAAGAAATTAGGGCTGAGTGTGGAAACGACAACAATCAGAAGTAGTAATGCTATCAGTGATTTTTGCTCTAATAGCCATGCTTTTGAGAACCAACGTTTTGACGCTGGAATTGAATTTGTGCTCATATCAAACTCCTACCTTAGCGTCATATTGTTTACCAACAGCGGCCGCCATTAGCATTTCTTGTGTAACATTGTGAGCTGAAAACTCACCGCTAATACGCCCTTCATGCATCACCAAAATACGGTCACTCATTCCCATTACCTCAGGCATTTCAGAAGAAATTAAGATGATGCTTAATCCTTCTTGTTTAAATTTATTAATTAGTTGATAAATTTCTTTTTTAGCACCAACGTCTACACCACGAGTGGGTTCATCAAGAATAAGCACTTTGGGGCGAGTCATTAGGCCTCTTGCGATAGCCACTTTTTGTTGATTTCCCCCGGATAAAAAACCAATTGTTTGATCCATTGAGGGGGTTTTTATATTGAACAATTTAATAAAATCACCGACAGTAAGTTGCTCTTCTTTATGATTGAGCACTCCCATGCCACGACTAAAATAACGAAGTGCGGTCAGTGACATATTTTCTTTCACTGACATACCTAGCACTAAGCCATCTCGTTTTCTGTCTTCAGAGATATAAACAATGCCTTGTTCCAATCCTTCAACCGGCTTTTTGATTTGGCAGAGTTTTCCATCGAGTTCTACGGTGCCATTGGTTTTGGGTAATGCGCCGTAGATAATTTTCATTAATTCTGTACGACCAGCCCCCATTAAACCTGAGATACCGAGAATTTCACTTTCATGTAATGAGAAACTGACATCGTGAACATCTTCACCACTAAGGTTAATGACATTGAGTTTGGTTTTGCCTTGGGGAATGTTGATACGAGGATATTGGTCTTCTAACTTACGGCCAACCATCATTTCAATAAGCGTATCTTCTTGTAATGCGCTAACGGGTTTTTCACCAATAAACTGACCATCTCGCAGTACAGTGACATCATCACAAATCTCAAAGATCTCTTTTAAACGATGTGAGATATAAACAATGCCACAACCTTGGTCTCTTAGTTCACGAATAACACTAAACAGGGATTCAGTTTCTGTATCGGTTAATGCATCTGTAGGTTCGTCCATAATAATGACTTTAGAACCAAAACTGAGAACTTTGGCGATTTCTACCATTTGCTGATCACCAATCGATAATTCAGCTACTAAACGGTGACTGCTATAAGCGAGGTTTAATCGAGCTAATAACTTATCAGCCTCAGCATACATTTTCTTCCAGTCGATAGCCCCAAAAGCACGTGTGAACTCACGGCCTAAGAAGATATTTTCTGCAATGGTTAATTCTGGGATAAGGTTAAGCTCTTGGTGAATAATGCCTATTCCTGCTTCTTGTGATGATTTAGGACCATTGAAGGAGCAATGCTCACCTTGATAAATAACTTCGCCTGCATCTTTTTTATAAATACCAGTAAGCACTTTCATCAGTGTTGATTTACCCGCACCATTTTCACCCACCAAGGCCATCACTCGACCGGGATAAATTCGCAAAGTAGCACCTGATAGTGCTTTTACACCAGGGAATGACTTATCAATATCTTTAAGCTCAAGTAAAGGTTTCATATTGTCCTCAGAAAGTCACACCAGAAAACAACACAATATTGGCATAAGGTGTACATTCACCTGTTCTAATAACAGCTTTATTTTCAGTAAGTTGTCTTTTGAATGTTTCATGTGAAACATACGTTATTTGAATGGGTTTCTTCTGTTCTTGCTCTAATAAATTAAGATAAGAGACTATCTCTTTAAAAAGGATGGGGTTAATGGTCTTAATTTCTTCCGCCAGCATGACTGCTTCAACTTGCATCTCATGAGTGATTGTTTGCAATACTGACATAAAGTCAGGAATACCCTGTGTTAGAGCAAGATCAATACGTTCAACAGAAGAGGGAATGGGTAATCCGGCATCTGCAATGGTGAT
The DNA here is from genome assembly GCF_040139345.1 of Proteus sp. fly-1067. NCBI lineage: Bacteria > Pseudomonadati > Pseudomonadota > Gammaproteobacteria > Enterobacterales > Morganellaceae > Proteus > Proteus sp. fly-1067. The sequence goes on from NZ_JBEEUL010000004.1 coordinate 150,639, forward strand.
TTTGTCAGTGTGTCCTAAACGTGAAATTACGCTAGAAATAGGACTATTTAGTAATACGCCTTTTTTCATATTTCCTCCTCAGCGAAACGTTTCGCTGTTTATATAGTAGAAAAGAAAAAGGGGAAAACAAGTCTGATTTATTCAGATTGTGAGCGCGATCGAAACGTTTCGTTGGGAAACAAAAAGAAAGAAAAATCTAACTAACTGAATAAATTAGCGCTGAATGGATTCAATAGGAAAATGCTTTATTTGCAATGATTTTCATAAAATATGAGTTATAGGTTACATCTTATATAGAGGAGTTTGAGTAATAATAGTACTAGATTTAATTTTTTATTAAGCTTTTCTTATGTAAATAGGCTGTATGGGATAGATAGAGCAAATTGTAATTCAAAAATGAACAGAAGAATTAGTAATCAAAGAGTTAATAGTCGTTTTGGTAAGTTATGGGCATAGAAAAATGCCCGTTTAATACGGGCATTTTAGACGTTATTTAGCTTGATAATCCGTAATAGATTTTTCAATACCAACAGCATCAAGTCCTAAGTCCGCTCGGATCTCTTCTTGTCCACCTTGTGGTACAAACAAATCAGGAATACCGAGGTTTAAGACAGGCACTAAGCAACGCTCTTGCATGAGTAATTCATTAACTCCACTGCCAGCACCACCCATAATGGCATTCTCTTCTAGTGTCACCAACATATCATGTTGCTCAGCAAGAGAAAGGATAAGTGATTTATCAAGAGGTTTGATAAATCGCATATCAGCCACAGTGGCATCCAACTTTTCAGCGACTTCTAATGCTTCAGGTAGTAATGTACCAAAGTTTAGGATCGCAATACCTTTGCCTTGGCGACGAATAATACCTTTACCCATAGGGAGTGGGTTAAGTGGTTGCAATTGCGCACCAATACTGGAGCCTCTTGGATAACGTACGGCAACAGGACCATCTTGATAGTGATAACCGGTATGAAGCATTTGACGACATTCGTTTTCGTCGCTTGGTGCCATAATAACCATATTAGGAATACAACGTAAGAATGAGAGATCAAAAGCACCTTGGTGAGTTTGACCATCTGCTCCTACAATACCACCACGATCAATGGCAAATAAAACAGGCAGTTTCTGAATCGCAATATCGTGGATCACTTGGTCGTAAGCACGTTGTAAGAACGTCGAGTAAATAGCAACAATCGGCTTATAACCACCAATTGCTAAACCTGCTGCAAAAGTAACGGCATGTTGTTCCGCGATCGCCACATCAAAGTATTGTGATGGGTACTCTTTTGAGAAACGCACCATACCAGAACCTTCACGCATTGCAGGGGTAATTGCCATCAGTTTTGGATCGGTTGAGGCTTCTTCACATAACCAGTCACCAAAAATTTTGGAAAACGTAGGTCGTGCATTAGGGCTTTTAGGTAATGTCCCTGTTTGTGGATCAAATTTTGGTACAGCGTGCCAGCTAATAGGATCTCGCTCAGCAGGAGCATAGCCACGACCTTTTTTGGTCATAATATGCAGAAGTTGAGGGCCTTTTAGATCACGCATATTAGCGAGGGTTTGTACTAATGCAATAACATCATGACCATCAACAGGACCAATATAGTTAAATCCTAACTCTTCAAACATGGTGCCAGGAACGACCATGCCTTTGATATGTTCTTCTGTCTTTTTCAGTAATTCTTTAATTGGTGGAATACCAGAAAAGACCTTTTTCCCACCTTCACGCAAGGTGGTGTACAGTTTGCCAGATAACAATTGTGCAAGGTGATTATTCAGCGCACCAACGTTTTCTGAAATCGACATCTCGTTATCATTAAGAACAACGAGCATATCAGGTTCAATATCACCCGCGTGGTTCATCGCTTCAAAAGCCATGCCCGCAGTAATTGCGCCATCACCAATGACACAAACTGTTTTTCTATTCAGTTTTTCTTGTTCGGCGGCAACAGCCATACCTAAACCTGCACTGATAGAGGTTGAAGAGTGACCGACACAAAGTTTGTCGTATTCGCTCTCTTCTCGCCAAGGGAAGGGATGTAGTCCATTTTTTTGGCGAATTGTATCAATACGGTCACGGCGACCAGTTAAGATTTTATGGGGATATGCCTGATGACCTACATCCCAAATGAGGTTATCAAAAGGGGTTTTATAGACATAATGAAGAGCAACCGTTAACTCAATAGCACCTAAACCTGAGGCGAAGTGACCACTTGAGCGGCTGACACTGTTAAGAAGAAATAGCCTTAGCTCATCACAGAGTTTAGGTAAACTCTCTTTTGGTAATAGGCGTAAATCTTCTGGTGTTTCAACCAACGCCAATGTGGGATATTTTTCGATATCAATGCTCATGTGATGCCTATTAATTAATCACTTGTAATAGGGAAAGAACAGGTAAGCTGCTCTCTTTATTTTTTATTAGTTTTTCCGTTCGACGATAAAACTCGCTAATTGTTTAAGCGTGGTTGTATCGTACTCGTATTGCTCAAGAAACGCTAAGGCATCCAGTGCTTCGTTATACAATTCCTGTGCTTTCTTTTGAGCTCGTTCTAAACCAAGGAGGGCTGGGTACGTACTTTTTCCTGACTCTTGGTCGCTACCTTGTCGTTTTCCAGTTTCTTCTGTACTTCCGATGACATCTAAAATGTCATCTTGCACTTGGAATGCAAGGCCGATGGAGTGAGCATATTTATCTAATGCAGGTAATACATCATGGCCTTTAGAACCTGCACTATATGCACCTAAACGTACAGCCGCACGAATTAATGCACCTGTTTTGTGTAAATGGATTTTTTCAAGAGATGCAAGATCAATTGATTTATCTTCGGCCTCAAGATCAAGTGCTTGACCACCACACATACCTGCAAGACCACTCGCTGTGGCTAATTCAGCAATCATTGCAACGCGATCAGCCATTGAGACATCGGGCATTGGGTTTTTTGCTAAGATCTCAAAAGCCAGAGTTTGTAGTGCATCACCCGCTAAAATAGCGTTAGCTTCACCGAATTCGATATGACATGTTGGTTTACCTCGACGCAGATCATCATCATCCATCGCAGGTAAATCGTCATGAATAAGGGAATAAGCGTGAATACATTCCACAGCAGCTGCCGGAGCATCAAGGTTTAGCGCAGGAACTTTAAACATCTCGCCAACAGCATAAACAAGGAAAGGACGTAAGCGCTTCCCACCTAAAAGAGCGCCATAATGCATGGCTTTACCTAGAGGCATGTCAGTAAATGGTAAAGCTAAGAGCGCTTGATTTAGCGCATCATCGACACGCTGGTGGGCGGAATCTAATTTATGACGGAACGCATCCGTACTTGAAGTTGCGTTACTCAATTATTCTGCCTCTTGGATAAAATCATCAGGAGTTGCATTGTCGTCTTCTTTTAGAAGAATACGAACACGCTGTTCAGCGTCTTGTAATGTTTTTTGTCCAACACGGGCTAGTCGAACGCCATGTTCAAACTCATTAAGCGCTTCTTCTAAAGGGAGTTCACCGGATTCTAAGCGGTTTACGATTTGCTCAAGTTCTTGCATGGATGCTTCAAAACTTGGTGCTTTTGCGATGTCTTCGTTAATTGATGTCGTTTTCTTAGCCATAATATTTTTGATAATAAAGCATGTTAGCGCTGAATAATAGCGATCATCTTACTACAAGTAAGATGAAAATTTCTTATTCAGTCGATGATTTTTGCGGGTGAGCCCTAAATATTGGTGATATACTTTGTGACTTTTATAAACTCCAGTCAATTTACATCACTGTAGTTTATGTTTCTACTTAATAACCTATGACCATTGACTATGAAGTTTATTATTAAATTATTCCCCGAAATTACGATCAAAAGCCAATCTGTTCGTATACGTTTTATCAAAATCCTCACTAGCAATATCCGTAATGTATTAAATACAATCGGCGATGAAATCACAGTTGTCCGTAATTGGGATAACATTGTGGTTGTGAGTAAAGATGAAAGTAAAAGTGAAGCAGTATGTGATGCATTAACACGTATTCCTGGTATTCATCACTTTTTACAAGTCGAAGAACATCCTTATACCGATTTACATAATATTTTTGAGCAAACTTTTGCAGCATTTAAGCATTTAGTTGAAAACAAAACATTCTGTGTTCGTGCAAAACGTCGTGGTAAACACAGTTTTACTTCTAATGAAGTTGAGCGTTATGTGGGTGGTGGTTTTAACCAACACGTTGAAAGCGCAAAAGTGAAGTTAACTCGTCCTGATGTCACCATTAATTTAGAAATTGAAGACGATAAACTTATTTTAGTTAATGCACGCTATGAAGGTATTGGTGGTTTTCCAATTGGTACGCAAGAAGATGTCTTATCGCTGATTTCTGGTGGCTATGACTCAGGTGTATCAAGCTATATGCTAATGCGTCGTGGTAGCCGAGTTCACTATTGTTTCTTTAACTTAGGTGGCTCTGCACACGAAATTGGCGTTAAACAAGTTGCGCATTATTTATGGAATCGCTTTGGTCGTTCTCATAAAGTGCATTTCGTTGCGGTTGACTTTGAGCCTGTTGTCGCAGAAATCTTAGAAAAGGTCGATGATGGGCAAATGGGCGTTGTGCTAAAACGTATGATGGTGCGAGCAGCATCAAGAGTGGCAGAGCGTTATGGTGTTCAAGCAATTGTAACGGGTGAAGCCTTAGGCCAAGTTTCTAGTCAAACTTTAACTAATTTGCGTTTAATTGATAATGCGACAGATACGTTAATCTTACGTCCTCTTATCACTCATGATAAAGAAAACATTATCAATATTGCACGTCAAATTGGCACAGAAGATTTTGCTCGCACAATGCCAGAATTCTGTGGGGTAATTTCAAAAAGCCCAACAGTGAAAGCTGTTAAAGCGAAAATTGAAGCAGAAGAAGAGAAGTTTGATTTTTCTATTCTTGATAGCGTTGTTGAAAATGCTAAGAATATGGATATTCGTCGTATTGCCGAAGAAACTGTACAACAAGTCATAGAAGTTGAAATGGTCTCCGAATTCGCTGCAAATGACGTTATTCTTGATATTCGCTCCCCCGAAGAGCAAGAAACATCACCATTAAAAATGGATGGCATTGATGTTAAAGAGTTACCATTCTATAAACTCAGTACGCAGTTTGGTGATTTAGATAAAGCAAAAACCTATTTATTGTATTGTGATCGCGGAATGATGAGTCGCTTACAAGCACTTTATTTACGTGAGCAAGGTTTTGAAAACGTTAAAGTGTATCGTAAAAAATAATACGCTAACGATTTGATCTTGCGAATAAAAAAAGCCACTGAAAAGTGGCTTTTTTTTAATTATACAACTTTTATGTTGGGGAATGTCGCTGCCATTCTCCAGATGATTACTTCGCTCTTATTGCTTGGCCATCATCATGGTGATTGTGCGAGCCCATATTTTTTACAAAATGCTTATCCCCAAAGCCTGTAAATTCATCTTGGTAATTATAAATACCAGGTGGCAATACGAGTTGCTTGGCGACATCAGCTGCAGCTTCTTTACCTTTTAAGCGTTCGATAATTTTTAGTGCAAAATCGATAGAGGTTGCAGGCGCTTGGCTAGTAATTAAATTAACTCTTTCATCATAATAGACACGATAATCCACCCACTTTTTGGGTGATATTTTATCTTTTAATGCAGGGAAGCCCGTCATATTCCCAATAGGGAAAATATTATGAGTTTCAAGAATTATTGCAGGGGCTGCACAAATCGCGGCCACAAGTTTATTTTCACTGTGCATGCGACGTACTTTTTCGACCACTAGAGGACTATCTCTTAATGTTTCAGTACCTTGTAATCCACCGGGGAGAATAATAACGTCATAGTGATGATCAACAACACGAACTAGAGGCGCATCAGCGACCAGTTTAATACCTCGAGAACAAGTGATAACAAGATCATCAACATCATCTTCTGCGCTAGCAAGTACAACATGAATACCGGCTCTGACTAATAAGTCTGCCGTGGTCACGATTTCGGTTTCTTCACTTCCATTAGCTAGGCAGATGATCGCTGATATGGTCATAATTGCCTTCCTGTTGTTTAATAAATTGAAAAAGATGGTTATTTTCCGGTAAGACAAGGCCTTGCGCTGACGCCCGACGTAATAAATAACCGGTAATATAGTCAATCTCTGTATGGCGTTGATATTTCACATCTTGATACATAGATGAATAATTATTTGCTGTTTGTTCTATGGTATCAATAATGTAGCCATGCAGATGTGTTTTAGAAGTAGGGATAACACCTTCGCGCTCCATCACTTGATAAACTTCATCACAAATTTTGTGAATATGCTCAGGGTAGCGCAATAAATCTCCATTACGGCACTGATAATAAACAGTTAATGGATTAATCACGCAATTAACCGCAAGTTTGAGCCAACTGATGGTGTGGATATCATTGTGCCAAGCGACATCAGGTAATGCATGATGCAGTATTTCTGCTAAATGACTGTATTGTTGGGCAGCACTATTTAATGGGCCAATGTGTGTTATACCTGTAGCTGTGTGGATAACGTGCTGGCCTTGTTGATAAGCTCCATGAGTAATAATGCCTTGCAAAATTGGTCTAGTGATAGAGTGTTGTGTTGCTGTTAATTCATCAGCAGTTCCCATGCCATTATGAATTAATAAGATAGGACATTGTGCAGATAAATAAGGTAGAAGCGCATTTACAGCATCTGAGACTTGCCACGATTTTAAGCAAACAATAAGTAATTCACTTTGTTTTAACCATTCAAGCTGATTCGCGATAATGCGCTGATAAAAAGGCTCACCATTAATATTATCGACGCTCACATCTAAAAAAGGTTGTGGCACTCTTAGCCAGCCTTGTACTTCGTGAGTTTGAAGTGTTAATGCGGCGATCCAAAGTTTACCTATTGAACCACATCCTAAAACGGTAATTTTCATTGTGCCTCTTCTTTTGAAAATCGTAATAGAGTAAGGCGGTGGCCTGCTGTCACTAGACTATCTTTCTGAAATTATAACATTGATTGTGCTTCTCTGTTTAAAGTATGTTTGCTCTTTACTATCAGTATGAAATTGAGTGATAAAGTCGTTATTGAATGTGCAATACTTTTTTGCAATCTTAAAAGAAGCTATTATTTGGGTTGTATTTATTTATTGAGGAAGAAAGAATGCCATCTTTTGATATCGTATCTGAAGTTGACTTACATGAAGTGCGTAATGCGGTAGAAAACGCACAACGTGAACTGACTACTCGTTGGGATTTTCGTAATGTCGAAGCCAGTTTTGAATTAAACGAAAAAGCAGAGTCAGTGAAAACAACCAGCGTATCTGAATTTCAGGTTCAGCAATTATTAGATATTCTGCGTGAGAAAATGGCAAAAAGAGGGATCGATGGTGCAGTATTAAATATCCCTGAAGAAATGACTCACAGCGGAAAAATGTACAGTGTAGAAGCAACCTTAAAACAAGGTATTGATACTGCATTAGCGAAGAAAATTGTTAAGCTGATCAAAGACAGTAAATTAAAAGTACAAGCTCAAATCCAAGGCGAACAAGTTCGAGTAACCGGTAAATCTCGTGATGATTTACAAGCTGTAATGAAATTAGTTCGAGAAGGTGAGCTAGGACAGCCATTCCAATTTAATAATTTCCGTGACTAATAATTTATTCATTAAGTTATAAAAAATGCGCTGAATAAACAGCGCATTTTTGTTTTCATTCGACAAACTGATTGTGGGTTAAACCGAAGGGATTAAAGACTCTAATGTTGCTCTCGGTGTTTGTTTAGTGTCCACTTTTATATAGGCGCTTTGCTCATCAGCAATAATCACAACTTCATTAACACCTGGTTGTTGTTTAAATATTTGTTGTAGTTTTTGTTGCTGACCTAAAGATAGATTAGACGGTAATTCAACCCGTAAACTACTAACATAAGCGGGTTGACGTAAGGTTAAACTAATCAAAAACCAAATAATGCCAATCACTAAACAACCTAGAAATACGATTTGTGCATCATAATGCTGATAAAGCCATCCACCTAAAATACCGCCCAATGCCACTCCTAAAAATTGGCTGGTGGAATAAATTCCCATAGCTGTACCTTTATAACCTGCTGGCGCTTCTTTACTGATTAATGAAGGAAGAAGGGCTTCCATAATATTAAAGCCAATAAAGAAGACCTGAATACCCGCAATAATTAACCACAAGCTAGAGCCTGAAATAATAAGAATTGCCTGAGCCATAATCAGTAAGAAAATACAGAATAAGAACACTTGTTTCATTTTTCGTTTCTTTTCTGCATAGATAATAAAAGGTAATACTGTAATAAAGGCGATAAGCATAGTGACAAGATAAACAATCCAATGTTTCTCTTTTGCTAAGCCAGCTTCACTCATGACAAGAGGAAGCGCAACAAAGGCTGCCATTAATAAAGTATGTAGAGAAAAAATACCGGTATTAAGCTTAAGAAGTTGTGCATCAAATAAGACTTTTTTGACACTGCCACGGACAAAACCAGATTCTCGATTAAGAATATGATGTTCACTGTTCGGTACAGTAAAAAGCGTAATAATAATGCCACTAAAGGCGAGTAGGGCAATGCCCCAAAAAAGACCTTGTAAGCCGAAAATATGCGCTAAAATAGGGCCTAAAACTAAGGCTAAAGCGAACGTTATCCCAAAGCTAATACCAATAAAGGCCATTGCTTTTGTTCTATTTTGTTCCCGCGTTAAATCAGACAATAAAGCCATTACCGCTGCTGAGATAGCTCCAGCCCCTTGCAATGCTCGCCCAATAATAATGCCGTAAATATTGTCACTAAGTGCGGCAATCAAACTACCAATAATAAAAATAATTAAGCCGAAAACAATTATCGGTTTTCGGCCGAATTTATCAGAGAAAATACCAAAAGGGATTTGGAATACCGCTTGTGTTAATCCATAAATACCGATGGCTAATCCGATGAGTGATTCTGTTGCGTGTTGTAGTTGAAGCCCATAGGTGGTTAAAACTGGGAGTACCATAAACATGCCAAGCATGCGAAGAGAAAAAACAGTGCCTAGTCCCCATGTTGCTTTGCGCTCTAATGGGGTCATTTTATTATCATTCATGGATTACCTCGTATTACTGATACCCCATTGTAATGACATTTTATAACGAGGTTAATCAATAAATGGGATGCAAAAAAGTCAAAACTGTACTGATATCTTCTTTAGTCGCAAAACAGGATAAAAAAAGACCAGTCAGAAGGCTGACTGGTCTTTTGGTTACTTTAGTAAATACATTATCTTAAATAAGCAAAGACAGTTTCTGTTGAGCTTGTTGGATCAACCGACATCATTACACTTAATGAAGTGATTGCCACAATAGAAAAAATAAATAATTTTCGTGCCCACACTTTATCATTGGTTGCTTTATAACCGGATAAAGCCATGCCCAACCACCAAATACTGACGGCAGAAGCAACTATTAGATATTTATAGCCCGCATATCCAACTAATGTCAGCATTAAGGTTGCAATCATAAATGCCAGAATATAAAGAATGATATGGCGTTTAGCGACTGAGATCCCTTTAATAACGGGTAATACCGGAATATTAGCTGCTTGGTAGTCTTTAAAACGGAAAATAGCAATGGCATAAGAGTGAGGCATCTGCCACAAACTAAAGATAAGTAATAGGATTGCCGCGCCCGCATCAAATTCACCGCTAACGGCACAATAACCGATAACAGGGGGAGCAGAGCCAGATAAACTTCCAATCAGTGTGCCATAAACAGATTTACGCTTCATATAGAGGCTATAAACCCCAACATAAATAATAAAACCAAATACAGCGATAAACATTGCAAGCGGGTTGGCTGCTACATAGAGCAGCACAACACCTGCAATACCTAATACTGAGGCATAAATTAGGCTAATTCGAGGGTCAATTAATCCTTTAACTAATGGGCGGTTCTTCGTTCTTTCCATGATACGGTCAATATCACGGTCAATATAGTTGTTAAAAACACAACCAGAAGCAACGACCAGAGACACCCCAAGTAGAGTCGCGACAAATAGGGGATAGTCAATCTCACCTTTGGAGGCGAGAAGAAAACCACCTATTACAGAAATTAAATTTCCGAAAATAATTCCTGGTTTGGTGACTTGTAGGTATTGCTTAATCATAGCGACAACTCTTAATCCATCATCATATTGATGTTCAGGTTGTACATAATCCACAACGAGCCTACGACAACAATGCCGATAATAAGCAGTGTGAACAGGAATGCAACGACGTTCCAGCGCTCTTCTGATGACGTATTCATATGTAAGAAGAAGACTAAATGAACAACAATCTGCACAACAGCCATACCGACAACGGTCCATAGAATAGTTGCTGGTGTCGCGGTTCCTTCCATCACCATCCAAAATGGAATAACGGTGAGGATAACAGACAGAATAAAGCCAATCAGGTAAGACTTCATACTGCCGTGGCTTGCGCCTGAAGGAGAAGTATTTGGATGACTCATTACATCGCTCCCATCAGATAAACTACGGTGAACACACAAATCCAGACAACGTCAAGGAAGTGCCAGAACAGACTTAAACAGCTTAAGCGAGTACGGTTAACTTCTGTTAAGCCACGGCGTGATACTTGGATCATTAGGATCACAATCCAAATTAAACCCGCTGTTACGTGAAGACCATGCGTTGAAACTAATGCAAAGAATGCAGATAAGAATGCACTGCGATCTGGGCCGTAACCTTCTGCGATTAGCTCATGGAATTCGTAAACTTCCATGATGACGAAACCTAAGCCGAATAAGAAAGTAACAAATAACCACAGATTAACTTGGCTAACGCTACCTTTATTCATGCTCAGCATAGCGAAACCAAAAGTGATACTACTAAATAGCAGTAAGAAGGTTTCAACTAAAACAAAAGGTAAGCTAAAAATTTCTTTACCTGAAGGACCATCAGCAATCCCGTTAACAAGCACCGCATAAGTGGCGAATAAGCTGGCAAACAGGATAAGGTCGCTCATTAGGTAGATCCAGAAGCCGAAAACTTTCGTCGCTCCTGCATCGTGATGCCCATGATGCTCATGGGCGTTTGTGTTATTTACAGTTTGAGTAGACATTATTTCACACCTGCTTTTTTCAGTTCTTCATAATGCTTATTCTCGATAGCTTCAATTTCAGGCACTTGGACATAGTAATCCACATCTGTATCAAAGCTTTTTACGATCCAAGTGACAATCATGCCAGCGAAACCAACGATAGCTAACCACCAGATATGCCAGATCATGGCAAAACCAAGGACTAAACTGAATGCTGAAATAATTACACCTGCACCAGTATTTTTAGGCATGTGGATTGGTTCGTATTTGGTTGGGCGTTGATAAGCGGTACCTTTTTCTTTCTGATCCCACCACTCATCACGAGTTTGAACATTAGGCTCAACAGCGAAGTTGTAGAAAGGTGCAGGTGAAGAAATTGACCACTCGAGAGTACGTCCACCCCATGGATCGCCCGTTAAATCACGGTTTTGATCACGGTCACGAATACTCACGTAAATTTGGATGACTTGGCAAGCAATACCGATAGCAATTAGTGCAGCACCCCCTGCGGCAACTAACAGCATTGGGTTAAACTCTGGATTGATATTTTGGCTTAAACGACGAGTCATACCCATAAAGCCAAGAATATACAGTGGCATAAAGGCCATAAAGAAGCCGATAAACCAGAACCAGAATGCACGAATACCCCATTTTTCATTCAGTGTGAAACCGAATGCTTTAGGGAACCAGTAAGTCATACCTGCGAAACAGCCAAATACCACACCACCGATAATAACGTTATGGAAGTGAGCAATTAAGAATAAGCTGTTATGTAAAACAAAGTTAGCACCCGGAACCGCCAGCAGAACTCCGGTCATTCCTCCTACAGAGAAGGTAATTAGAAAACCGATAGTCCATAGCATTGGGCTTTTGTACTCGATACGGCCTTGATACATCGTAAACAGCCAGTTAAAGATCTTAACCCCTGTTGGTATGGCGATGATCATGGTGGCGATACCAAAGAAGGCGTTTACGTTAGCCCCTGAACCCATAGTAAAGAAGTGGTGTAACCAAACGATAAATGACAATACGGTAATAACAACTGTTGCACCGACTAATGAGGTGTAACCAAATAACCGTTTTTTAGAGAATGTTGCCGTGACTTCAGAAAACACACCAAATACAGGCAGAACAAGAATATAAACTTCTGGATGACCCCAAGCCCATACGAGGTTGATGTACATCATCATGTTACCGCCCATATCATTGGTAAAGAAATGCGTACCAAGATAGCGGTCTAATGTTAACAATGTAATCGTAACGGTTAAAATTGGGAATGCAGCGATAATCAGGACGTTAGTACATAAAGCCGCCCAAGAGAATACTGGCATTTTCATCATGCTCATGCCTGGCGCACGCATACGCAGGATAGTCGCGAAGAAGTTAACCCCTGTTAGAAGTGTACCAATACCAGATATCTGTAAACTCCATATCCAGTAATCGACCCCGACTCCAGGGTTATACTCTAAGCCTGAAAGTGGCGGATATGCTAACCAACCTGTTTGTGCGAATTCACCAATACCTAAAGAAAGGTTGATAAGTACCACACCAACGACAAAGAACCAGAAGCTCAGTGAGTTTAGGAAAGGGAAGGCCACATCACGAGCGCCAATTTGTAAAGGCACAACGAGGTTCATCAGACCCACAACGAAAGGGGTTGCCATGAAGAAAATCATGATAACGCCGTGTGCGGTAAAAATCTGATCATAGTGATGAGGAGGTAAAAAGCCCGCTTCACCAGCTGAAGCTAGTGCTTGTTGGCTTCTCATCATAATGGCATCGGCAAAGCCACGGAACATCATGACCATTGCAACGATGATATACATAATACCAATTTTTTTATGGTCAACACTGGTTAACCATTCGCTCCATAACCACTTCCATTTACGAAAATAAGTTAGTGCGCCAACAACAGCAAGTCCGCCCAGAACGATACCGAGTAAAGTTACTACGATAATAGGTTCATGCAACGGGACTGCATCAAGAGTTAATTTTCCGAACATGCCTTTATTCCTCTGCTCCTGCATGCGCCGCATGGCTCATGTTCATATTCATTGTTGCATCAGCATGTGCTGTCTGATTGCTACTTGTGTGAGCGCCATGACCTGTATGACCAAATTTAGAAATAGTCTCTTGGAATAACATTGGCTTCACGCTTGAATAATAGGTCACTGGATTTTTCTGGCTTGGTTTAGCAAGTTCATTAAATGCAGCAGTAGTATTTAACGTATCTGATGATTGTTTTACTTTCTCAACCCATGCATCAAAACCAGCACGATCAGGCGTTGCTATTGCGGTAAATTTCATATCTGAGAAACCATGCCCACTATAACTTGCTGACATACCTGGATATTCACCTGGTTCATTAGCGATTAGGTGAAGTTTGGTCTGCATTCCTGCCATCGCATAGATTTGACCACCCAAGCGAGGAATAAAGAATGAGTTCATGACTGAGTCAGAAGTGATTTTGAAATTAACAGGTACATTAGCAGGGAAAGCCAATTCATTGACTGTCGCAATACCTTGTTCTGGATAGATAAATAACCATTTCCAATCCATTGAAACAACTTCAATGGTGACCGGTTTTTCTGAGGACTCTAGGGGTTTGTAAGGATCAAGCTCATGGGTTGTTTTCCATGTGATGCTTGCCAAAATCACAATAATGATAATTGGCACGGTCCAAACAACGAGTTCAATTTTATTTGAGTGAGCCCAGTTTGGGCGGTAGGTGGCTTTTGTATTGGATTCGCGGTAGCGATAAGCGAAAACAATCACCATCAGTATCACCGGTATCACAACAATTAACATTAAACCAAGTGCAATAAGGATTAATGTTTTTTGCTCAGCGCCGATAGCGCCTTTGGGATCCATTAACGCCATGTCACAGCCACTTAATAAGAATGCGGCTGCTAATAGCGAGAGTGTCCCAATACTTTTTATGTATTTCATAAGTCTCATCCAACGACCTAAATGACAAAGGTTCTATTGTTGTTTCATCAGTATCAGTAAGGACATTTTACGGTAAGGTTGCCACAGTGTAAACAATTGTAATGGTAAGTGGGTGGTTGGTTGTTCTTTTGTGTTAATGTGATCACAAGTAATTAAACTATTAAATAATTGTTAATTTAATTATTGGATATTAACGATAATTTCATAAAGTATCATATTTCTAAAATAAATACATATTTTTACAAATAAAAATGCAATAAAAAATGTAAGAAAACGTATTTTGATTAAAAAAGTGACAGCAAGCAGGTCTGAGGAGAGTTTATGAGCTAAATCCTTTTTATTATGATGTTTAATGTCTTAATTTGCCGGTTATGTGATTTTTAATATTGATAATAGATCATTTGTTGAATATTTATATTCAATGAGGATTTTATTCATTAAATAAGAAAAAAGGATTACAGCGGATAAAAATAGATCCGCTGTAATGAAAATTAACAATTTGCTATCAGAAGTTATATTTCAAGCTATATACAATGCCGTCTTGAAGAAAACTCTCTCCTAGCTTTTTATAAGCATAGCGATATTGAATTCCTGTAGTAATAGATGTTGTCGGATGCCACCAAATGGCTAAAGCGCCATTAATGCCATTTTTACCTCCATTGCCATAACGTTTATGTCGTTGAAATTCCATCTCATGCCAGTTTGTTAGGCTAAATTTTTGATTTTTTATATTAAAATCATATCCAGCAACCCAACCAGCCACATAACCGTTGTTACCTGAATATTTAGATTGATCGACATAATGAAGGGCAATAAAAGGTTTAAACCATAAATTAGCAATTTGAGTGTTATAGCCAAACCCGTAAAGTGTATTTACTTCATGAAAGTTACCACCATATTTTTTACCGGGGAGTGACCATGTACCATAAACATGTCCATATAAATTAAAGTTACTTTTGCCTAAATAAATACGAGCAGTACTTTTAATGGTATAGCGCTGATTATCTCCCGGATGAGTTTCTCTTTTATTAAAGGGATTCTCTAAATCGAAAAAGCCATAAAACTCCCCCCATGAAAAATTAGCAGCACCTTCAAGTTCTAAATAGGCAAAATCATCTTTATGGGAAGTTTTGCCTGTTTTGTGTGTTGTATGTGTTGTCCAATCTAAGTAGTTAATACTTGTGCTTGCAAATCCTCCTAAATAACTTGCCTGAGAAGATAAAGAGAATGTTGTTGCGATGACAAACAAAAATGGTTTTTTGATCATAAATTATCTCGATGTTTCATGGTCGATTATGGTTGCGGTGAATGTTCAGTTTTTCTTTTTTATTGGAATAATAAACTATAAAAATCCATTTTGTAGGAATTTGAGCTCCAAATAAGATCTATTTCTAGAATTTTGATATTAGTTTAAAAAATAGGAAGTTTTGTATTTTTTTATTTATTTTTTCGAGTTATTAGTAAAAATAAAAAAGGAATCTTTGATAAGAAGAGGAAATTTAAGGAGATAATGATAAAAAATAACACTTAGATGAAAAAGTAATATGAACAGTGCAAAAATACCTCACGACACAAGAATGAAGGGATAGTATCATTAGCTTATATTTGTTTTTACTTTACTTGGAATTTTCATTGTGACCTCATTTGCTGAACTTAACGCCCTTCCTGCAGAACAACTCGCTAACCTTAATGAAATGGGTTATTTAACTATGACTCCAGTTCAAAAAGCCGCTTTACCTGCTATTCTTGCAGGAAAAGACGTCCGTGCTCAGGCAAAAACAGGTAGTGGTAAAACGGCTGCTTTTGGTTTAGGTGTATTACAACATATTGATGCAAAACAATTTAATACCCAGTCATTAATATTATGCCCAACGAGAGAGCTTGCCGATCAAGTTGCAAATGAATTACGTCGCCTTGCTCGTTATTTACCTAATATTAAAGTATTAACGCTATGTGGCGGAGTCCCCTTTAGTATTCAACGTGATTCATTAATTCACGCTGCACATATTATTGTGGCGACACCGGGCAGATTACTTGATCACCTGAAAAAAGAGACTGTCAATTTAGATGATGTAAAAACGTTAGTGCTCGATGAAGCTGATAGAATGCTGGATATGGGATTTTTTGATGATATCAATGATATTATTTCTCGTATGCCAACGGCTCGCCAAACCCTGCTTTTTTCTGCAACATGGCCAAATGAAATCGCTACAATCAGCCGTAAAATACAGCAAAATCCTATCACTATCGAAATAAATTCAGTTGATGAGCTCCCTGCTGTTGAACAGCAATTTTATGAAATATCTCGTCATGGCAAAATAGGATTGCTGCAAAAACTGTTAAGCCGTGAACAACCAGCTTCTTGCGTGGTTTTCTGCAACACAAAAAGAGATTGCCAAGATGTGTATGAGACACTGACAGAAAGTAATCAAAGTGTGCTTGCTTTACATGGCGATATGGAACAAAGGGAACGTGACCAAACTTTAATTCGTTTTTCTAATGGGAGTTGTCGTGTGTTAGTTGCAACGGATGTTGCAGCTCGCGGGCTTGATATTAAAGCGTTAGAAATGGTGATCAATTACGAATTATCATGGGATCCTGAAGTGCATGTTCACCGTATTGGGCGTACAGCAAGGGCGGGTGAGAGTGGATTAGCTATCAGTTTTTGTGCACCTGAAGAAATTCAACGTGCTAATGCCCTAGAAGAAATGCTTCATATGAAGATAAATTGGTTACCTGTTCCTACAGGTCTACAAATTACGCCGCTTGAAGCAACGATGGCAACATTATGTATTGATGGTGGTAAAAAAGCCAAGATGCGTCCAGGTGATATTTTAGGCGCATTAACGGGAGATATGGGTTTTAATGGTGCTGATATTGGTAAAATTATGATTAATCAGACTCATGCTTACGTTGCGGTAAAACAATCAATTGCTAAGCAAGCTTGGAAACAGCTACAACAAGGTAAAATTAAAGGTAAATCGGTCAAAGTCAGATTGTTTAGATAATTTAAATAATCAGTAACTGTTTTTACTAATACCAAAATTAATATAAATATGAAAAAGGGCAGCTTAAGCTGCCCTTTTTCATTAATGGCCCCAAATATAACAAAACTAATGTGTTGTTATTCTGAGTGCTAAATAATCTAATATTGTGCCTACAACGAGGCTTATTGCACCAATAACAACACCATATAAAAACAGTGATGAAGCCCAATGGCCTAATAATTCATTATTTATTGATTGAATAAAATCAATAGATTGGGATATTTCCAAACCTGATAATGAATTTGTAATAACCAGAATTAAGCTACAAATAAAGAAGAAAACGGCTAGTATTAAACCATAGAGAGCAAAACGGTATTGTTTTATAAATTGTGTTCTTCTAAGAAATTCGCCTGTTTTTTGTGTGTAAATAAGCGTATTTTTTGAAATCATCAGCAAAATAAGGCCAGGAACTGAAGCCACGATAGAGAAAAGATAAAACGCCTCCCAGCCATGGCTTTCGACATACCAACCCGCAACAGGGCCTACATAAACACGACCAATGGCGGATAGGGCTGAAAGAAGTGCGAATTGTGTTGCTGAAAAAGAAAGATGACAAAGAGTCATTAAAAGTGCAACGAATGCTGCTGTACCCATTCCTCCACAGATATTCTCAAAAGCAACTACGGCACCCATGCTATAAATGTTTTGTTCTGAGATAGCGAGATACCAATAGCCAATATTTGAGCCACCTTGCATTATTCCAAAAATCATCAGTGCTTTAAATAAGCTCCAACGACGCATTAATAAGCCACCTAATAAGGCACCGATAATCGTGGCAGCAAGCCCTAATGTTTTGTTGACTAAACCAACTTCCCCAGCATCAAAGCCAGCGCCACGAATAAGAAATGTGGTACTTAAACTCAGAGCAAAAGCATCGCCCATTTTATATAGGACAATGAGGAGTAAAATAAGCCAAGCATTATTACGAGAGAAGAATTCAGCTAAGGGTTCAATTACGGCTTCATAGAGTGTCCGAGGGGGTTTTACCGCGGTTTCTGGCTCTTGGGCGAGTAGTGTGGCAATTATACCAATTCCCATTAAAGCAGCCATTAACCAATACATATTCTGCCAGCCAATATATTTATCAGCAAGCCAAAGTGCCATCCCACCAGAAACAAGCATTGCAATGCGATAGCCTAATACAGAAACTGCCGCCCCAGTACCACGTTCATCAGCCTTTAAAATATCTGTTTTATAAGCATCGAAGACAATATCTTGTGAAGCTGAACAAAAAGCGACAATAACGGCTAAAGAAGCAAGCCACCATAAATGATCATTAGGGTTTAAAAACCCCATACCTGCAATACCTATTACCAACCCTATTTGGGTAAGTAACATCCACCCTCGACGACGCCCAAGAAAAGAGGGCGTATAGCGATCCATAAAGGGCGACCAGAGGAATTTAAATACATAAGCTTGCCCCACCAATGAGAAGAAACCAATGGTTTTTAAATCAATGTTTTCTACTGTCATCCATGCTTGTAATGTACCAGCGGTTAATGCAAGTGGTAATCCAGAAGTAAAGCCAAGTAACAGTAAAATAAATGATTTGTACCAAGTGGTTTGTTTGAAGGCAGGCTGAACCATGCAAGAATTCCTTTCGACGACCTGTTTAAGATAACAGGTCGTTTATTCTAATAAATTAACGGGCGTTAGATTTGATAAATTGACTGACTGAAGCGTCTTTTGCCATATCGCTAACGAGCTCACTTAAGACATTATTAATTGCAGCCGCAATTTTCTCATTAGTGGCACCAAATGGTCCCTGAACATTGTAGCTAGTGCGGAATGTTTTGGTATTTGAACTGCCATTTGGCAAGGTGACAATAACTGAGATATCTGCTTTCGCACTGATATTATGGCGAACACTTCCTTCACCTACATCTGCGTTGAGTTTATTGATAACAATGATCACATCAGCGCTAGCAGGAGAACCTACCATAAAACCACGGGCTGTCATTTGTTTTTGCAATACTTCTTGCATTAAAAATGCAATATCACGAGTTGGAACAAGTACTTCTAGTTTTCCATTACGGTTAATTTCCGCTAGGTTTTTAGATGTACGTTTGTCTTGGCTTGAAATATTCAGTGAAATTGGGCGCATGGTTGGATCGGCCGCAGGAACTGACATTACAGGCTCAATAGAGAGTTTGTTACTAGGAGTTGCACAACCTGAAAGTAGTGTTAATGCAAAAACAGCACAGAGTAAATTTTTAATCATGAGGTAATCTCGGTTAAATATGTCTGTTGTGTTAACAAGTAGAATAGGTTTCAAACTTTAGCCTATCATACCACTGCTAATAGGTTGCTAATATCCTTTTAACGAACAAAATTATCTGATTTTATCAATTGATTTTATTTCAAATTAACCTCATTTTTGCTCATAAATTTAACAATATTCGGTCAATGGTTTTACTCAAGATGAAAAATAAGCGATTATCATCAGCAAAATAAAAAAGAATGAGTTCATCATTTTGTATTGATAAAGGCTTAATCAATATAATCTGGTCGACTTATTTTTTGTTCGCCATGATATAAAGGCAGAGTATTAGGGGCAGAAATGATCCGTGATGATATTGAGAATAAGCTGATTTCACGCTTTTCACCGCATTTTTTACAAGTAATAAACGAAAGCCACCGCCATAATGTGCCTGAAGGCTCTGAAAGTCACTTTAAAGTCATTATTGTTAGTGATGAATTTAATGACAAGCGCAGTGTTTCACGCCATCGTGATGTGTATCAAACCTTAGCTCATGAAATGGAAAATGGTGTTCATGCTCTCGCATTGCATACTTTTACGTTGAGTGAATGGAATGAACAACAGGATAAAGCATTACGCTCTCCTGGATGTCGTGGTGGTAGCCAAGAAGATTAACAATGTTATCGTTAATCGTGAATAAATAGATCTAAGATGCGTATTTTTTGTTCTTTATAGAGGGAAAAAGGGGCGACTTACTCGATTTTATGAAAAAATTGAGGAATAAAACGGCTCTTTCTCGACTCAACCCCTCTAGATCGTTATAATGTCGCGTCTAATTTTCAGTAAGGTTTCGGGATGCTTCTGATATCAGGGATCCTCGTTTTTTTAAATGTGGCGGCCCCGGTTCTGAAAGGAAAATAAATCTAAATATGTCAATGTCATATTAGTTTCCTTTAAAGTAGACCGAGCACTAAAACTTATTTTGAGGTAACAAGATGCAAGTTTCTGTTGAAACGACTCAAGGCCTAGGGCGTCGTGTCACAATCACCGTACCAGCCGCTGATATCCAAACTGCTGTAGACAGTGAACTGAAAAAAGCTGCTAAGACTGTTCGCATTGATGGTTTCCGTAAAGGTCACGTTCCAATGTCTATGGTTAAACAGCGTTACGGTATGTCTGTACTGAATGATGTTCTTGGTGATTTAATGTCGCGTAATTTCATTAACGCTATCATCGAAAACAAAGTAAACCCAGTTGGCGCGCCTGACTACAAACCAGAGCAATACAAAGAAGGTGAAGACTTTGTTTACTCTGTGGAATTCGAAGTTTTCCCAGAAATCGAACTGAAAGGTCTGGAAAGCATTGAAGTTGTAAAACCAGTTGTCACTGTTAAAGACGAAGACGTTGATAACATGTTAGAAACACTGCGTAAGCAACAAGCAGAGTGGAAAGACAAAGACGGCGAAGTTGCAGCAGAAGATCGCGTAACTGTTGATTTCAACGGTTCTATTGACGGTGAAGAATTCGAAGGCGGAAAAGCTGAAGATTTCGTACTGGCAATGGGTCAAGGTCGTATGATCCCAGGTTTTGAAGAAGGCGTTATCGGTCATAAAGCTGGTGAAGAATTCACAATTGATGTGACTTTCCCAGAAGATTACCACGCTGAAAACCTGAAAGGTAAAAAAGCACAATTCGCTATCAACCTGAAAAAAGTTGAAGAGCGTGAACTGCCAGAATTAACTGAAGAGTTCATCAAGCGTTTTGGTATTGCTGATGGTTCTGTTGATGGTTTGCGTGCAGAAGTACGTAAAAACATGGAACGTGAACTGAAAAATGCAATCCGTACTCGTGTTAAAACACAAGTTATTGATGGCTTAGTTAAAGCAAACGAAGTTGACGTACCTGCAGCTGCTGTAGACAGCGAAATTGAAGTTCTGCAACGTCAAGCAGCTCAACGCTTTGGTGGCGACGAGAAACAAGCTCTGCAATTACCACGTGAATTGTTCGAAGAACAAGCTAAACGTCGCGTAATCGTTGGATTATTGTTAGGTGAAGTGATCAATAGTAATGAACTGAAAGCAGAAGACGAGCGTGTTAATACACTGATCGACGAAATGGCTTCAGCTTACGAAGATCCATCAGAAGTTGTTGAGTTCTACAACAAGAACGAACAGCTTATGAATAACATCCGTAATCTTGCATTAGAAGAGCAAGCGGTAGAAAAAATCTTAGCAAATGCTAAAGTAACTGAAAAAGAGACTAACTTCACTGAACTGATGAATGAAGTTCAAATGGGTTAATTCTTAACCGCGATATCGGTTTTAAGCAAAAACCCGTGGTTTTTACCACGGGTTTTTTTCAGTTTGTATATATTTATCAAAATTAGCCTTGAAATCTGAGCGATTATCTCCAGATAATTCTATATTCTCTTTATCACTCCTCGCGAGGCGCCTTGAATGTCTTGTGAGAGATTAGATCATTAGAAATGGTCATGATCAATTATCTCAAGTAAAATTGTTGTCATTGGCACCAATAAGAATGCAATAGGAGACAGACATGTCATTTAACGACACACAGGAACAATTCGCACCTAATATGGCTCTGGTGCCGATGGTTATAGAGCAAACTTCGCGAGGAGAGCGTTCTTACGACATTTATTCACGTTTATTAAAAGAACGTATCATTTTCCTGACTGGCCAAGTTGAAGATCACATGGCTAATCTGATCGTCGCTCAAATGCTATTTTTAGAAGCAGAAAACCCAGAAAAAGACATCAATCTATATATCAATTCACCAGGTGGTGTAATTACTGCGGGTATGTCCATTTATGACACCATGCAGTATATCAAAGCTGATGTCAGCACGATTTGTATGGGACAAGCGTGTTCAATGGGCGCTTTCTTATTATCAGCGGGTGCAAAGGGTAAACGTATTTGCTTGCCTAACTCTCGTGTGATGATCCACCAACCATTAGGCGGTTACCAAGGTCAGGCGACAGATATTCAAATTCATGCACAAGAAATTTTGAAAGTAAAATCGCGTATGAATGAATTAATGGCTCAGCATACGGGTAAATCTATTGAAGAAATAGAAAGAGACACTGAGCGTGATCGTTTCTTATCCGCTAACGAAGCGTTAGAATACGGATTAGTGGATAAAGTCTATACACAACGTAGTTAATTACAGCGCGTTGTAATAGCAACTGAATTAACATGTTTCCTTTGTTATAGAATTAGGCAAAGGAAACTGCCATTAATATCTCTATGTAAAAAGTCTTTCTTCTTCTTATCAATCAATAAGAAGAATAACTAAGTGAGGTTGACTGATGACAGATAAGCGCAAAGATAGCTCAGGGAAGCTTCTGTATTGCTCTTTCTGCGGTAAAAGCCAGCATGAAGTGAAGAAATTGATCGCTGGCCCGTCGGTTTATATCTGTGATGAATGTGTTGATCTTTGTGTCGATATCATTCGTGAAGAAATAAAAGAACTGGCGCCTCATCATGAACGCAGTGAATTGCCAACGCCACATGAAATTCGTAAGCACCTTGATGACTATGTTATCGGTCAAGAATTGGCTAAAAAAGTTCTGGCTGTTGCCGTTTATAATCACTATAAACGCCTGCGTAATGGCGATAAAGCCAATGGTGTTGAGCTAGGAAAAAGTAATATTTTGCTGATTGGGCCTACAGGTAGTGGTAAAACGCTATTAGCAGAAACATTAGCACGCTACCTTGATGTTCCTTTTACTATGGCAGATGCCACAACGCTAACAGAAGCGGGTTATGTGGGTGAAGATGTTGAAAACATTATTCAAAAACTGCTACAAAAATGTGATTACGATGTGCAAAAAGCACAACGTGGTATTGTTTATATTGATGAAATTGACAAGATCACTCGTAAATCTGAAAACCCATCAATTACACGCGATGTGTCTGGTGAAGGTGTACAGCAAGCATTATTGAAACTAGTTGAAGGAACGGTGGCTTCGGTTCCTCCCCAAGGTGGACGTAAGCACCCACAACAAGAATTTTTACAGGTTGATACCTCTAAAATCCTCTTTATTTGTGGTGGTGCATTTGCTGGCCTTGATAAAGTTGTTGCACAACGTTTAAATACACACTCTGGTATTGGTTTTGGTGCAGAAGTCAAAAGCCAAAAAGAAAAAGCCAGTGAAGGTGAATTATTAGCTCAAGTTGAACCAGAAGATCTGATTAAATTTGGACTTATTCCCGAATTTATTGGACGTTTACCTGTTGTTGCGACATTAGGTGAGTTAAACGAGGATGCATTGATCCAAATCTTACAAGAACCTAAAAATGCATTGACAAAACAATATCAGGCATTATTTAAGTTAGAGGGTGTGGATTTAGAATTCCGTAAAGAAGCGCTGACTGCAATCGCAAAAAAAGCCATGGTACGTAAAACAGGTGCTCGTGGTTTACGCTCAATTGTTGAAGCTGCATTACTTGATACGATGTATGACCTTCCTTCATTTGAAAATGCAGAGAAAGTTGTTATTGATGAAGGTGTCATCAATGGAAAATCTGAGCCGTTGATTATTTATAGCCAACCAGAAAACCAAGCATCAGGTGAATAATGCATCGTAATTTGGCAATGTCTCTTATCTGACATTATCTGTAATTTTCTCTTAAATAGACGAGAAATTTAAGATAAAGCGCGCCAACGCAATAAAAATGAGGGAATTTTCCCTCATTTTGTTTTTTTAATGGGTAAGGCTATTGAATGTCAGAAAAGTGCCCTTATATATTTTGACAATCCGTGGAATTAATTTTATTTGGTGACATGCGAATAAAATTACCTGTAAAAGCGTTAAGCTAAAAACGAAGAGAGAGCTCTATGAATCCTGAGCGTCCAGAACGTATTGAAATACCTGTATTGCCATTACGTGATGTCGTTGTATATCCGCATATGGTGATCCCGTTGTTCGTTGGTCGTGAAAAATCTATTCATTGCTTAGAAGCCGCGATGAACGACAACAAACAAATTATGCTGGTTGCGCAGAAAGATGCATCTACTGACGAACCAGGTGTTAATGATCTTTTTTCTGTCGGTACAGTTGCCTCTGTTTTACAGATGCTAAAATTACCTGATGGAACAGTAAAAGTCCTTGTTGAAGGTATTCGTCGTGCCAAAATTACGATGTTATCTGACAATGGTGAGTACTTTCAGGCGAAAGCAGAATACCTTGAAACGCCAGCTGTTGATGAGCGTGAACAAGAAGTCTTAAATCGTACAACGATTAATCAGTTTGAAGGTTATATCAAACTGAATAAAAAAATTCCGCCAGAAGTATTGGCCTCATTACATGCTATCGAAGAATCAGCAAAATTAGCAGATACCATTGCTTCTCATATGCCGCTGAAACTGAAAGATAAGCAAGCTGTACTTGAAATGTCTGATGTGACTGAACGCCTAGAGTACTTAATGGCGATGATGGAATCAGAAATCGATCTGCTACAAGTCGAAAAACGCATTCGTAATCGTGTTAAAAAGCAGATGGAAAAAAGTCAGCGAGAGTATTATCTCAATGAACAAATGAAAGCGATTCAAAAAGAGTTAGGTGAGATGGATGATGCACCTGATGAAATGGAATCGCTGAAACGTAAAATCGATGCTGCAAAAATGCCAAAAGAGGCAAAAGAAAAGACAGAAGCAGAACTTCAGAAATTAAAAATGATGTCGCCAATGTCAGCAGAAGCTACGGTTGTACGTAGTTATATCGATTGGATGGTTCAAGTTCCTTGGAATAGTCGTAGCAAAGTTAAAAAAGACTTAGTGAAAGCGCAAGAAGTGCTTGATACTGACCATTATGGTTTAGAACGAGTTAAAGAGCGTATCCTTGAATATCTCGCGGTACAGTCTCGAGTTAGCAAAATTAAAGGGCCAATTCTGTGCTTGGTAGGGCCTCCAGGTGTGGGTAAAACCTCTCTGGGTCAATCTATTGCTAAAGCAACAGGTCGTAAATATGTTCGTATGGCGTTAGGTGGTGTACGTGATGAAGCCGAAATCCGTGGTCACCGTCGTACATATATTGGTTCTATGCCAGGTAAATTAATTCAGAAAATGGCAAAAGTTGGTGTGAAAAACCCACTTTTCCTATTAGATGAAATTGATAAGATGTCATCAGACATGCGAGGTGATCCAGCATCTGCACTGCTAGAGGTGTTAGATCCAGAACAAAATATCGCATTTAACGACCATTATTTGGAAGTTGATTACGATCTGTCTGATGTTATGTTTGTGGCGACATCTAACTCCATGAATATACCGGCACCGCTGTTAGATCGTATGGAAGTTATTCGTTTATCGGGTTATACCGAAGATGAAAAGCTGAACATCGCTAAACAGCACTTGTTACCAAAACAGATTGAACGTAATGCATTAAAACCAAGTGAGCTGACAATCCATGACAGCGCCATTATGGGTATTATTCGTTATTACACTCGTGAAGCAGGTGTACGTAGTTTAGAACGCGAAATTTCTAAATTATGCCGTAAAGCAGTGAAACAACTGCTGATGGATAGCACGATCAAACATATTGAGATTAACGAAGATAATCTCAAAGACTATTTAGGTGTTCGTAAAGTAGACTACGGTCGTGCTGATACTGAAAACCGAGTAGGTATGGTAACAGGACTTGCATGGACAGAAGTTGGTGGTGATCTACTAACAATTGAAACAGCGAGTGTCCCAGGTAAAGGTAAGCTAACATTCACCGGTTCTTTAGGTGAAGTTATGCAAGAATCTATCCAAGCAGCAATGACGGTTGTTCGTGCTCGTGCGGATAAGCTGGGTATCAATAGCGATTTCTATGAAAAACGTGACATGCACGTACACGTTCCTGAAGGTGCGACACCAAAAGATGGTCCAAGTGCGGGTATTGCAATGTGTACCGCATTGGTATCAAGCTTAACAGGTAACCCTGTTCGTTCTGATGTTGCTATGACGGGTGAAATTACGTTACGCGGACAAGTATTGCCAATTGGCGGACTGAAAGAAAAGTTACTTGCTGCACATCGTGGTGGAATTAAGACTGTTCTTATCCCAGATGAAAATAAACGTGATTTAGAAGAAATTCCTGAAAATATTGTTGCTGACCTGGATATTCACCCGGTGAAAACAATTGAGGAAGTTTTATCGTTAGCCCTACAAAACTCGCCGTTTGGCATGGAAATTGTGACAGATAAATCGCACTAAAAAGTGATGCTAGTCATAAATTATAGCTAAAAAAAAGGCTGGATAAGTAATAAAAGCTTGCCAGCCTTTTTTTGTGTCGCTAATTTAATGGGGATTTTAATTAATAATGCTGTTTTATCGGTCTTGCTATATCTAAAAAGGCTTGATATAACGACGTTTGCAAAATTTGCCATTAATGGTGAAAAATAACGCATAAAATTATGGGGATGAAAGCGTGAATAAAACTCAACTGATCGACAAAATTGCTGCAAATGCAGATATCTCAAAAGCGGCAGCAGGTCGTGTTGTAGATGCTCTGGTTGCTTCTATCACTGAATCTTTACAAAAAGGTGATGATGTAGCATTAGTAGGTTTCGGTACTTTTACTGTACGTGATCGTGCAGCTCGTACTGGCCGTAACCCACAAACTGGTAAAGAAATTCAAATTGAAGCTGCAAAAGTTCCTGCATTCCGTGCGGGTAAAGGCTTAAAAGACGCAGTTAATCAATAATAGTTGAACGAAATTTCTGCCAAAGAGTTATTAACTTAACGTTATGGATAAACAGAAAACGACTCAATTAAAAAATGAAGCGCATCTTTTTGAGATGCGCTTTTCTTTTTTTAGATGTTAAATCACGATTAAACCTTGAATTCTCTGGCGATAAGACGTGAAACTAAAGTAGTCATTTGATAGAATGTCGCGTTGTTCTATAACTGAAATAGACAACAATGAAGGATTCAGTGGTGAGTTAAATCAATGAATCAAATAATGCTGTTTAGTTTTCTTAGTGATAGAAAGTGCGTGTTTAAGACTGCACATTGAATACGGGACTGGCTGTTTTTAATGATTGTCGCGTGTCGCGATATTTTGATATTAAGCCAGCATGGGCATATTATCTTTTCGCTGTGCTCAAAATAGTCGTGTAACACTCATAAAAATAATTTTTATTTCACCAAACGGAGCCTCGTCTCGTTATGATGGACAACATTCGTTCAACTGCTAATAATCCATTTATCAAGATATTATTAGCTGTGATCATCCTCTCTTTCGTCCTAACTGGTGTGGGCGGATATCTCTTTAGTTCCGGCGTTAATGATGCTGCGGAAGTTAACGGATATAAAATTAGCCGTTCTCAATTAGAGCAAGCTTACCAGCAACGTCGCGCTCAGTTACAACAAGATATGGGTGAAAACTTTGCTGCTCTTGCTTCATCAGAAGAAGGTCAGAAACTGATCCGCCAACAATCACTTGATTTACTTATTAATCAAGCTTTACTTGATCAATTTGCACAAAATCTTGGTATTTCAGCGGGCGATCAACAAATTAGAGAAGCAATTTTTGCGCTTCCTTACTTTCAAACTAATGGCAAATTTGACAATAAAAAATACGTCGATTTATTGAAAGGTAATAATATTGATGCTGATGCATTTGCAGAAGGTATTCGCCAAAATCTTATCAATCAGCAATTAAGATTCTCTATCCAAGGCACTGATTTTGCCTTAGAAAGCGAAGTTAAAGAATTTGCAGGACTGATGTTGCAAAGCCGTAACGTACGCTTAGCGTCATTAGATATTCAGCCATTCCTTGAAAAAGAAACGGCGTCAGACGATGAAGTGAAGGCGTTCTATGAACAAAATAACCAAATGTTTATCGCGCCAGAGCAATTTAAAGTCAGTTATATTCAATTAAATGCTCAAAAAGATCTTAATAGCATTAATATTACCGATGATGAAGCAAAAGCGTATTACGACAGCAACATCGATGAATTTACAGCCGCGGGACAGAAACAATACAGCATCTTAGTGTTAGCTGATGAAGCTACCGCGAAAGCAGCGGCAGAAGAACTGAAAAAAGGTGCAGACTTCGTTACGTTAGTCAAAGAAAAATCAGTTGATACTTTCTCTGCGAAACAAAATGGTTCTTTAGGTTGGATAACCATAGGGCAAGAATTACCAGAACTGGCTAATGCGAGTTTGACAGAAAAAGGCCAACTTTCTGCACCTGTTAAAATCAGCAATGGTTACGCAATTTTCCGCCTTGATGATATTAAACAATCTGTTGTAAAACCGTTTGACGAAGTGAAAACAGATTTACTGGCAAAAATGCGCGAAAACAAAGCTATCGATGATTTCTTTGCATTGCAACAACGCGTGAGTCAGGCAGCCTCTAATGATAACGACACATTAGCACCCGCGGCTAAAGCGGGTAATGTGACAGTTGTTGATACAGATTGGTTTGATGAAAATACCGTACCAGCACCATTAAATAATGAAAAACTGACCCAATTAATTTTTGGTGGCTCATTAGTTGATGAAAATGGCCCTACGGGCATGAATTCAGATATGGTGACGTTAGGCAATGACAGTGCATTTGTCGTGCGTGTAGAGGGTTATAAGCCTTCTGCAAGCCTACCGTTAGATAAAGTTCGAGATCAAGTTGTTATGCTCGTTAAACAGCAAAAAGCATCGCAAGCAATGAATACACAAGCGCAGAAAATTTTAGCTGCATTAAAAGAAGGCAAAGGTGATGAAGCACTAAAAGCGGCTAACCTTTCTTTTGGTAATGTGGAAAGCATTGTTCATTCATCTGCGACAGATGCAGTTCAAACCGCTATTTTTGCTATGCCTAAGCCTGCTGACGGCAAAAAAGAATATGGTATGACTAATGTGCCAGGCACTAAGGTTGTCTTTATTCAATTAGATAGCGTGACAGATGGCAAACCAACATCAGAGCAATTAGAGTTTATGGCTAACCTCTATCGTGCGCAGATGGGCGAAGAAGCTTTACAACTGATTTTACGTGATTTAAAAGACAACGCTAAAATTGAGATTTTCGACAAAGATTATCAATAAGTTATCTTTAAATCTTAATAGAAACCCAGCTTAGGCTGGGTTTTTTTATGGGTATCAAATATTGATATTGAGAGTTTATATCTATTTTTTCTTAAAAAAGAATATTTGAGAGTAATCCCGATAATTTTTTTGTAACTCAGCCTTTGTTCATTTTGTTTTTCCTATTCTCTCGACATTTTATTTTTATGTAATTGCAGGTTTATTAATATCTTGTCATTATTTTTTTGCATTCAGAAAACACTGTTTGCTATTGAATTTAAAGTTATTTTATAAAAGGAAATTATGATTATGACGATGGATAAAAAAGTGTTATCAGGATTTATGGCTTCAATCTGCCTTGCTTTAGGACTAGGACTTTCACCGCTTTCTTATGCAGAAGAAACACCTGTTTCAATCCCCTCGATTTCTATTGAAACGAGCACATCTGTTGATAAAAATGCAAAAGAAGTAAAAGTAAATGTAGGAGATAAGGTTGATTTAAATACAGCAACGGTTGATGAGTTAATGGGACTTAAAGGTATTGGTAAAGCAAAAGCTCAAGCTATTATTGATTACCGTGAACAATTGGGTCGATTTACCTCTATTGAACAACTTGAAAAAGTATTTGGTATAGGGATGAAATTAGTCGAACAAAATCGTGATTTTATCGTCATAAACTAATGAGCTAACTTGCATTTTATATTGCATGTAGCTCGTTTACTGAAAAGACAAATATTGTTTTAATAACGTGTGTTTCTCTTTGTAATAAGAGAAACACATTTCCATTGAATTGATTCGTTAAATGGAGTGAAAGATAAAACAGCTAAATTGAGATATTACTAAATTTATTTTTTTGACTATATTTATTGTATCGCAAAGAAACGTTATCAAAATTTTTAATATAATAATCAAGAGGTAATGGATTTGTATGAGTACATTAATTAAAGTTTATGGTTTTCATTTAGATGTTTTTGAACATGTGAATAATGCACGTTACCTTGAGTTTTTAGAACAAGCCCGATGGGATTGGATTGAACAACATTTAGATTTTGCTTGGTTTAAGCGTAATGGTTTGGCGTTAGTAGTCGCTAATATCAATATTAATTATCGCTTACCAGCAAGTCTTGGTGATGAGTTAATTATTGACTGTGAAGTTGCTGAAGTTGGGATTAAAAGTGGTGTATTGTCTCAAAAGATAGTCAGAAAAAAAGATGGTGCGCTTATTTCTGATGCATTAATCACGTTTGTTCTTGTAGACATTAATACCAAAAAAGCACTGACCTTAACGGATCAATTAAGAGAAAAACTAGAGTATGTACGTCAAGCATCATAATCTAGAGTGATTTCACATTATAAATAAGAGTAATTTGACCAAGATGAGTTAACTCAACGTAATTTAAGGTAGTGATAATGCATGAGTGGTTATCACTGCCTAAGCGAACAAGTTGCAGTGATAACGATCAAGTGGGCGATATTACAGTAACTATTTTAATCCTACTTTCTGTTTCATTGCCTGCATGATTTGCTTTTTATCAGCTAAATAAGTGTTTAATCCGCGTTGTCTTAAATGGCAAGCGGCACATTCACCACAGCCATCACCTTGAACACCGTTATAGCAGGTTAAGGTTTCATGGCGAACAAAATTTAATTTTTGGTAATAATCTGCTAATGCCCAAGTTTCAGCTTTATCTAGCCACATTAATGGAGTGATGAATTTAATATCACGTGCAATACCTAAATTGACTGCATGATTTAGTGCTTTGACAAATTCATCACGACAATCAGGATAGCCAGAAAAATCAGTCTCACAAACTCCTGTAATGACACTTTCAGCCCCAATTTGGTAAGCATAAATAGCAGCTAAAGTGAGGAAAAGAATATTTCTACCCGGTACAAAGGTACTTGGAATATCACTTTCTTCACTTTCTTTGAAATCAGGAACAGGTATATTGTCGCGAGTTAAGCTACTGATAGCGAGTTCATTGAGTAAATTTACATCCAAAACCTTATGCGCAGTTGCTCCTAGTAATTGACTTACTTTTTGTGCTACCTCAATTTCTTCTTTATGACGTTGCCCATAATTAAATGTGATGCAATGTACTTCATCGTACTTTTCTTTTGCTTGAATAAGGCATGTTGTCGAATCTTGCCCACCACTAAAGACAACGACCGTTTTTTTCATCGGAATACTCCTGAAAATCGAATTTACATAAGGATTAGTACGCATAAAAGTACATATATTATGACAATTTATTACCGATTTATCATTAGATGATTACTCTTATACTAAGGGGCAGGTTATCATTATTTTTTGTAGGGGCATATTTTGAAGGAGTATCTATGTTAGATAAGATTGACCGTAAATTATTAGCGCTATTACAGGAAGATTCAAGCCTCTCACTGAATACTTTGGCTGAGGCTGTTAACCTAACCTCAACACCTTGCTGGAAACGATTGAAACGACTCGAGGATGACGGTTATATTCGTAAACGAGTTGCCCTACTTGATAGCGAAAAAATTGGGCTAGGTCTAACAGTTATTGTTATGATTAGAACACAGCAACATAATAGCGAATGGTACGAACAGTTTGTTTCATTTGTTAAGCAAATGCCAGAAGTACTGACATTCTATCGAATGGCGGGTGAGTGTGATTATCTAATGCATGTTGAAGTGGTAGACATGAAAAGTTACGACTTGTTTTATAAGCGTATGGTTAATGGTGTACCAGGTCTTATTGACGTGACTTCTAACTTCGCAATGGAAAAAATTAAATACACAACGGCAATGCCGATACCTGAATAAGGTTCATCTTTACCAACTGGCACTTTTATTTTTTGTATAACCTTAGGATTTAAGGCGTGGCTCTATTTTCACAGCTCAGTTGGTATTTTCTCAGTGAATGGCGTCGTTATGTCGGTGCCATTTTCTTATTGGTGGTTATCGCAGTATTACAGGTGATCCCTCCTAAAATTGTAGGGATCATTGTGGATGGTGTTGATAATCATAGTCTGTCGTTTAGCCAAGTAATGAATTGGGTTGGTGTGATGGTGTTAATTGCCCTCGCAGTTTATCTTTTACGTTATTTTTGGCGACTTTGGTTATTTGGTGCTTCTTATCAATTAGCCGTAAAACTGCGAATGCAGATTTATCAACAGCTTAATCAGCAATCCTCTTCTTTCTATCATCGTTATCGTACTGGCGATTTGATCGCTCGTACCACGAATGACGTTGATAAAGTCGTTTTTGCGGCTGGAGAAGGCGTTCTAACTTTAGTTGATTCAATGGTGATGGGACTTGCTGTCCTTGTGATGATGAGTATCCAGTTAAGCTGGGAACTAACACTAATTTCATTATTACCTATGCCACTAATGGCCATTTTGATTAAACGTTATGGTGATAAGTTACATAGCCGTTTTAAAACCGCGCAGGCACTTTTTTCGTCACTGAATAACCAAGCACAAGAAAGCCTGAGCAGTATTCGCATGATCAAATCATTCGGGCTTGAACAACAGCATGCTTCTCGTTTCGATGATGTTGCAAAAGAAACTGGGCGTCAAAATATGCGTGTTGCAAGAATTGATGCTTTGTTTGATCCCACCATTTTTATGGCGATCGGTTTTGCTAATTTGCTCGCAGTTGCTGGTGGGAGCTATCTGGTACTCAATGACAAAATGACATTAGGTGAATTAACTAGTTTTGTTATGTATTTAGGTCAAATGATTTGGCCTATGTTAGCGCTGGCATGGATGTTTAATATTGTTGAACGTGGCAGTGCTGCCTACAGCCGAATTAATAGCTTATTGAATGAAAAACTCGATATGATTGATGGTGATTTATCACCGAAACAAGGTCGAGGGATATTATCTGTTGATATCGATCGCTTTCAGTATCCTGAACAAACAACAGATGTGCTTAAAAATATTCATTTCACCTTATCTCCCGGCGATATGTTGGGAATTTGCGGAATGACTGGTAGTGGGAAAAGTACACTACTCACCGTTATCCAACGACTTTACGATGTAACTGAAGGTGAAATTTGTTTTCAATCCATACCTATTTACCAATTAAAACTCGATGAGTGGCGAGCGCGTTTAGCTGTAGTTAATCAAACACCTTTTTTATTTTCAGATACCATTGCAGGAAACATCGCATTAGGACGTCCTAATGCAACTAAAGATGAAATTGAAGCGGTAGCTAAACTGGCAAATATTCATGATGATATTCTGCGTTTACCTGAAGGGTATCAAACGCAGGTAGGTGAAAAAGGTGTGATGCTATCTGGCGGGCAAAAACAGCGTATTTCTATTGCGCGAGCGCTACTCTTAGATGCGGAAATTTTGTTATTAGATGACGCATTATCTGCCGTTGATGGACAAACTGAATATCAAATTTTACAAAATTTGTCGCAATGGCGAAAAGATAGAACGTTGATTATCAGTGCACATCGTTTATCTGCTTTGGTTGGTGCTACTAATATCCTAGTGTTAAAACAAGGCGAAATTGTAGAACAAGGTACGCATCAACAATTAATTTCAATACCTGGTTGGTATCAAGATATGTACCATTATCAGCAATTAGAGGCCGCGCTGGATGACGATCAGTAAAAATAAATCCGTTAAAGCGCTATTCCCTGCATTAAAGCGTCTTTTAACTTATGGTAAAACCTATCGCAAACCTATGACATGGGGCGTCATTATGTTGTGGGTAGCTGCAGTTGCAGAGGTGGGTGGCCCATTAATTGTGGGTTATTTCATTGATAAAAAAGTGGCTACGAATAATGTTGAATTAACATCTTCATTAGGTTTGGCATTGGCATTTATTCTTTTACAAATAATTGCAGCGACACTTCATTATTATCAGGCAATTGTGTTTAACCATGCGGCTGTTGGGGTTGTACAACAATTACGCACAGATGTGATGAGCGCTGCACTAAAACAACCATTAAGTGCTTTTGATAATCAACCGGTAGGTCAATTAATTTCTCGTGTAACGAATGATACCGAAACAATTAAAGATTTGTTTGTTAACGTCTTACCGACATTGTTTCGTGCCATTGCGTTAGTGGTTGTTATGTTAATTGCCATGTTCTTATTAGAGTGGCAAATGGCATTGGTAGCGATGACTATCTTCCCCGCTGTTATTGGTGTGATGATGCTATATCAGCGACTCAGTACACCGATAGTCCGCAATGTACGCCATTTTCTTGCCAATATTAATGATGGTTTCCATGAAGTTATCAATGGAATGTCAGTGATCCAGCAATTTAGGCAACAAGCTCGATTTGGTCAAAGAATGTCAGATGATAGCTGGCAGCATTATCAGGCCCGTATGAAAGCATTAAAACTTGATGGACTGTTATTGCGTCCTTTGCTAAGCATGCTCTCTGCGTTGGTTTTGTGTGGCTTATTGATGCTATTTGGCTATCAAGGCAGTGCAGTTATCGGCGTTGGGGTGATTTATGCGTTTATTAGTTATTTGGGGCGATTAAATGAACCGTTAATCACATTGACATCGCAGCAGTCCATTTTGCAACAAGCGGTTGTTTCAGGTGAACGTGTTTTTGAATTGATGGATGCACCTTCACAACATTACGGCTCATCATCACATATCATTACTCAAGGTAATATTGATGTTAATTCCTTATGGTTTGCCTATCGTGATGAACAATGGGTATTAAAGGATATCAACTTAGCTATTCCTGCTCGTCATTTTGTGGCATTTGTTGGACATACAGGGAGCGGTAAAAGTACGTTAGCAAGTCTGTTGATGGGAAATTACCCTTGGCAAAAAGGGAATATTTATTTAGATGGGCAACCTTTAGAGGATTACTCTCATTATGCGTTGCGCAGTGGTATTGCTATGGTGCAGCAAGATCCAGTTTTATTATCAGGTTCGTTGTATGACAACATTGCATTAGGGCGAGAATGTGATGAATCACATTTATGGCAGGTGTTAGAAACAGTACAACTTGATCAATGGGCTAAAGCATTACCAGAAGGATTACAAACAGAACTTGGCGAACAAGGTAGTCGCTTATCTGCAGGGCAAAAACAGTTACTTGCATTAGCACGTGTATTATTAATACCACCTTGTATTCTTATTCTTGATGAAGCAACAGCGAATATTGATTCAGGAACAGAGCAAGCCATACAAAAGGCATTAAAAGTAGTAAGAGAAAAAACAACCCTGATTGTTATTGCTCATCGACTTTCAACTATTATTGAAGCCAATGAAATTGTGGTGCTTCATCGTGGTGCAATTGTTGAACAGGGTGATCACATGGAATTACTCTCACAAAAAGGACGATACTATAATATGTTTCAATTACAGCAGGTTAGGGAATCTTTACAAGAACAAAATCCTGTCGAAGTAGAATAATTGACTTAAAATTAATATCTGATTTTTTTAAAGGGCACATAAAACAATGTGTCCTTTTTTATTTTCCATTATTTCGCTTTTATCAAAATAGCAGGCTTCTGTTTGCACCAATTCGGTGAGTTTATTAGTTCTATTTTTTAATAATTTAAATTTTTCTTTAAATATCATTATATTAAAAATTGGCATGTCCTTTGCTTTATAAACGTTGTTCTTTCTTACATAGACGAGGTTTATATGAAATATATCATCGCCATAATTAAGCCATTTAAATTAGAAGAGGTCAGAGAGTTACTTTCTGAGTTGGGTATAAAAGGGATGACAATCAGTGAAGTAAAGGGATATGGGCGACAGAAAGGGCATGCTGAGCTTTATCGAGGGGCCGAATATGAAGTCAATTTTCTTCCTAAAGTGAAAATAGAACTCGCCATCAGCGATGAGCAACTTGAGCCTGTTATGCAAACAATTATGCAAGCGACAGATACGGGTAAAGTGGGAGATGGCAAAATTTTTGTTTTAGAACTATTACAAGCTGTTCGTATTCGTACGGGTGAGTTTGGTGATGAGGCTCTTTAAAGGAGAATTTCGATGAAAAGCTTACTTTCTTTATTATTAATGTTAGTGCTTACAAACTTTTCTTCATCAGCATTTGCCTCTGAAGTCTCGGTTATCGATAAAGCTGATAATGGTTTTATGTTGATTTGCACTGCACTGGTCTTTTTTATGTCTATCCCTGGTATTGCCTTGTTTTATGGAGGATTGCTGAGAAGTAAAAACGTGCTCTCGTTGATAACACAAGTGATGATGATCTTTAGTGTCGTGGTCAT
Organism: Proteus sp. fly-1067; assembly: GCF_040139345.1. Classification (NCBI taxonomy): domain Bacteria; kingdom Pseudomonadati; phylum Pseudomonadota; class Gammaproteobacteria; order Enterobacterales; family Morganellaceae; genus Proteus; species Proteus sp. fly-1067. The sequence goes on from NZ_JBEEUL010000004.1 coordinate 187,164, forward strand.
TCTTTGGATAACTTTTGGCTACAGCTTAGCTTTTACTGCGGGTAATAAAGTGTGGGGTGGGTGGTCACTTACTTTTTTAAGTAATATTTCTTTGGCGTCTGTTTCAGGTTCAATTAATCAATATGTACACATTGCCTTTCAAGGTTCTTTTGCTGTGATAACGATTGCTTTGATTGTTGGTGCATTGGGTGAGCGAGTCCGTTTTTCTGCGTTGATTATTTTTACGATTATTTGGTTTACGTTTTCTTATATTCCGATCGCTCACATGGTATGGGGAGAAGGTGGCTGGTTAATTGATGATGGCGCACTTGATTTTGCCGGCGGAACCGTAGTTCATATCAATGCAGCTGTTGCTGCCCTTGTTGGTGCTTACTTACTCGGTAAACGACGTGATTACCAACATACAGCCCTTAAACCTCATAATCTACCGATGGTATTTATTGGAACGGCTGTGCTTTATATTGGTTGGTTTGGTTTCAATGCAGGCTCTGCGGGAAGTGCAAATGCAATTGCAGCCTTAGCATTTTTGAATACAGTGATTGCAACTGCGGGGGCGGTACTTTCTTGGACTTTATCTGAATGGCTAGTCAGAGGAAAGCCATCAATGTTAGGCAGTTGCTCGGGTTGTATTGCTGGACTGGTGGCAATTACGCCAGCAGCGGGTACAGTCGGTGTTATGGGCGCATTATTTATTGGTGTGACAGGTGGAATTATCGGGCTTTGGGGCGTTGTTATTTTAAAACGGTGGCTAAAAGCCGATGATGTTTGTGATGTTTTTGGCATTCATGGAACTTGTGGCATTGTGGGGTGTTTATTAACGGGGGTATTTACGGCTTCATTTTTAGGGGGAGTGGGCTATAGCGATGGCATGACATTAAGCAAGCAAGTTTTAATACAGTTAATGAGTGTTGTTATTACAGTGATTTGGTCAGGTGTTATCGCTTATCTTAGTTTTAAAATCGCAGATAAGCTGGTGGGGTTACGGGTTTCTGAAGAAGAAGAGCATGATGGATTAGATTTAACTTCTCATGGTGAACGTGCTTATCAGCAGTAATTGTCTATTCCCCCTCTTTTGAGGGGGGAATATGTTTATTTAATTTTAGGGCGTTTTTGACGAATAACTCCCTCTTGAACGGATGAAGCAACTAATTGGCCATTCGTGTTAAAGAATTTACCTCTAACAAATCCTCTTCCTCCTGATGCCGAAGGGCTTTCAATCACATACAGTAACCAGTCATCAATACGGAATGGACGATGAAACCACATTGAATGGTCTATTGTTGCTACTTGAAGATTTGGGTCCATAAATCCTAAACCATAAGGTTGGAGTGCAGTGGGTAAGAAGTCAAAATCAGAAACATAGCCCAACATATATTGATGTAAAAAAGGATCTGATGGCATTTCACCACGACTACGGTACCAAACATAGCGTTCAGGGGGTGCCTTAGAATAGCCAAAAGGGCTAAAATATTGTACTGGACGAGCTTCAAAAGGAGTTTCTCGTAATGCTAAAGATTTAATCGGCTCTGGTAATTTAGGTGCCAATTTTTTCAAAATATCATCTTGTGAGATAAGCTCATTAGGAAAAGGAACATCAGGCATTGTATCTTGATGCTCAAAACCTTCCTCAAACTCTTGAAAAGAAACCGTCATATAGAAAATAGGTTTACCCTGTTGGATAGCACTGACTCTGCGTGTGCTAAATGAACCTCCATCACGAATAAATTCTACATCATAAATAATGGGTTTATGGCTATCACCGGGACGTAAAAAATAGCTGTGAAAGGAATTAATATAGCGATTATCTGCAATAGTTTGTTTTGCTGCATACAGTGCCTGTCCTACAACTTGACCACCAAAAACTTGAGGTAATCCTAAATCTTCGCTTTGCCCTCTAAATAGACCTTCTTCTATTTTTTCAAGTGCCATTAAATTGATGAGATCTTTCAATGCCTGACTCATAGTGTACCTGTACCATTAGATCGGGTTATTTTTTATAAAGTGATTATATACAATCCTAAAAATATAAAAAAATAATCTCCTTTTTATCTTCAATAGCAACCTAATGATAAATGAACATAGGCAATGAGATTATTGTTTATTAGCTTATTGAATACGATCTTATGGGTTTATGAAAGACAAAAAGAGCGCTAAAGGTAGATGAATAAGAGATATGCCTTAATTTGGGTAATTAATCATCACTTAGGCTCACTGTCCTTGCTATTTTTGTGAGTTTAAAACATAATGCGTGACGTCTTAGCAATAAGACAATCTATGGGGTCTTGTTGGTTCTCCCGCAACGCTAACTTGTTAACTCGGTCAGGTCCGGAAGGAAGCAGCCATGGCAGGTGTCGCGTGTGCCGGGATGTCGCTGGCAAGGCCCCACCCAATTTCTAGCCTTCGTAATTTATCTCTTCCTATTTTTCCACTAATACGCTTTTTGTGTGTTATTTCCCCATTTTTGAATATCAACATTACGTATGTAGAAAATAATAAATTCAATGTATATGGCCGTATTTTTAGAAAACGAATGATGATATTTATAATATGGAAGGGGAATTTTGGGTAAAATAATGCAGTCATGCCGTAATAAGTTAACGGCATGATGGTGTGTAATCATACTACTGATAAGAAAACGTGAATAAAAACGATATCTAAATTAAGAACTAATAACCCTACTACTATAAAAAATAAAAATAGCAAAAATAAAATTAAGGTAATTAAATAGAACTAAATTATCTTACAAATTTCCAAACAGATGCTGGAATTTTGTCATAGAGTTTATTCATTGTGAGCTCAGCTAAACGATGATCAGCCGCTGAATAAAATAGCTCCAGCTCATCATCAGAGAGTTCGTATTTATTTTTTTCAATTACTCGCTCTAATGTTTCGATTGAGGTGCATTTTCTTAAACGCATTAGATAGTCTGTCTTAGTCATGTTGTCTTTTCTCTATTATTTAGAATAAAACTAAAGATAATTAAATTTACTTAATATAACTTTTGGGGTTGTTGGCTATAAGGGTTAAAAGCGAATGATTTAACTCTTTCCAATTATTGATGTCTGAGTAAGAAATTGATGTATTACCAAATAAACGATATGTTTCTTCAAGGTACTCTTCTATAAGAGTGTTAATTATTTGTTTATCTGGGTGTTTAATCTTAAATTTCCAACTAAAGTCCATAATGTGTTCAATTAAGACATTAAGGTCAACGCTTTTTGTGCTACTCAGATCATTGTGCCAAACGGTGTTGCCTTTATCTAATGAGCCTAAAGCTTGCTGTAATAGCTCTTCACATAAAAACGACAATTCAGCTAAATCTACTTTTTCTGGTGAATATTCGTCCATAACTTATCGTGGCTGAATTAATAGAAAATATTCATTAATAATGGTAAATACGTAGAGTTAGACTTATTAATGAGACACTTCACATAATTCATTAATGGATTAATAAAAAAACACAAAATCGAGATTGGGCATTTATATTTACCCGTATGCTAAAAGAGTTTAATAATTATATATATTATTTCTAACAAAGTAATAGCATACCAAAAGATGATATCAAATACTCATTGCATACAAGGAAGTTTAAAAAACACACAATAAAATGTTTCTTTGCTTAATATAGCACTATTATCGCATAAGTCACTATCTGAACAACAGAATTTTGTCTATTTTCGTAAAAATTAATATATTCCAATCAAGATGGTAATTTTTTAACATTATGATTATCTTTGTTTTTATTGTGTTTTACATGTTTAAGCGTGTAAATGAGGTCTATTTAGCGTTGTTATTTATAAATAACAGTCTGTTTGATTTTGACAAAAAGTCATATATAAGAAAAAAAATAAAATGAGTTTATTGATTAAAGAGATATTTTTTTAAAATAATATACTGAGATAAGTTTTCATTTTAAATGATATATCAATAGATAAAGAAAAAGGTCGCTTACGCGACCTTTTTGGTATTCACTGATAAATTAGTGTGAATTACTTGGATGCTCTAAATCTTCGTTTTTCTTCGCAAATCGTCTACGGATCACGACGAAGAAAATAGGAACAAAGTAGATAGCAAGAGAGGTTGCGGCAATCATACCACCGAATACACCGGTACCTACTGAGTTTTGTGCACCAGAACCTGCACCATTACTTAATACCAGAGGAATAACCCCTAACATAAAGGCCAAAGAGGTCATTAGAATTGGACGTAGACGCATTCTAACAGAGTCTAACGTTGCTTCTATGAGTCCTTTGCCTTCTTTTTCCATCAAGTCTTTGGCGAATTCAACAATCAAGATTGCGTTTTTCGCCGATAACCCAATGGTTGTTAAGAGCCCAACCTTAAAGTAAACGTCGTTCTCAAGGCCTCGGAATGTGGTAAACAATAGCGCACCAATAACACCCAGAGGAACCACGAGCATAACGGAGAACGGTACTGACCAGCTTTCATAAAGAGCCGCAAGGCAGAGGAATACAACTATCAAGGAAATGGTATACAGCGCAGGTGCTTGGTTACCAGATAAACGTTCTTGATATGACATTCCTGTCCATTCATAACCAATACCACTTGGTAATTTACTTGCGAGATCTTCCATCATTAGCATTGCATCACCACTACTTTGGCCTGGTGTTGCACTACCTTGAATTTGGACTGCAGGTAAACCGTTATAACGCTCTAAACGCGGAGAGCCATATAACCAAGGATCTTTACTTGTATCAATGAACGATGAGAATGGAACCATCTGACCGACATTGTTACGAACATAAAGATTACCAATATCTTGTGGCAACATGCGGAATTGTGATTCAGCTTGAACATAAACTTTCTTAACACGACCACGGTCGATAAAGTCGTTTACGTAGCTACCACCAAACATGGTACCTAATGTTGAATAGATATCGCTGATTGCAACACCTTGAGCCTGCGCTTTTTCTAGGTCAATATATAGACGATACTGTGATGTATCTTCCTGACCATTAGGGCGCACACCCGTTAACATTTGAGGTTGTTGTGCAGCAAGTCCAAGAAGTTGATTTCGGGCTTCCATTAGTTTTTCATGACCGAGGTTAGCTTTATCGACTAACTCGAATTCGAAACCACCCGCAGAACCTAATTCAACAATCGCTGGAATGTTAAAGGAGTAAACAAAGGCTTCTTTAATTTGGGATAATGCCATATTGGCACGACCTACAATTGCCGGAACTTTGTCTTCATCTGCTTTACGTTCATCCCAATCATTCAATACAACGAAGACCAGACCCATATTTTGGCCTTGACCACCGAAGCCGAAGCCACTTACGGTAAAGACGGATTTAACGAGTTCTTTTTCATCGGTATTGAAGTAGTCGTTTACTCTTTCTAATACGTCTTGAGTCTGTTCTTGTGTGGAGCCCGCAGGTAACTGAACCATTGTCAGTAATACCCCTTGGTCTTCCTCTGGTAAGAACGATGCAGGTAAGCGAATAAACATTAATGCCATGCCTGCGACTAATAAAACGTAAATTAATAAGTAACGGCCAGTACCGCGAAGAGTACGGGATACACTGTCAGTATAGTGATGGCTGCTTTTTTCAAAGGTGCGGTTAAACCAACCAAAGAAGCCGGTTTGCACACCATGACTGCCTTTTGGTATTGGTTTTAACATTGTGGCACAAAGTGCCGGTGTTAAAATCAATGCAACGAAAACAGACAGAACCATTGCTGATACGATGGTGATAGAGAACTGGCGATAAATCGCACCTGTTGAACCACCAAAGAATGCCATTGGAATAAATACCGCAGAAAGCACGAGGGCGATACCCACCAGTGCACTTTGGATTTGTCCCATCGACTTACGTGTAGCTTCTTTCGGAGATAGACCTTCTTCTTGCATAACACGTTCGACGTTTTCAACCACAACGATGGCGTCATCCACCAGAAGCCCGATGGCAAGCACCATCGCGAACATCGTCAAGGTATTTATCGAATAACCGAACGCCGAGAGTATGGCGAAGGTACCTAACAATACAACAGGTACTGCAATGGTTGGAATTAACGTAGCTCGGAAGTTCTGTAAGAACAGATACATAACTACGAATACCAACATAATGGCTTCAATAAGCGTTTTTACCACTTCGAAAATAGAGATCTTAACGAACGGCGTTGTATCATAAGGATAAACGACCTCTAATCCCGCAGGGAAGAACGGTTCCATTTCAGCTAATGCAGCACGCACAGCGGTTGCTGTATCTAATGCGTTAGCGCCCGTTGCTAGCTTAATACCGATACCAGAAGCGGGTAATCCATTAAAACGAGCAACAGTACTGTAGTTTTCAGCACCCATCTCAACTACACCGAGATCTTTTAGCTTAACCTGTGAACCGTCTGTATTGACTTTCATCAGGATATCGCCGAATTGTTCTGCGTTATTAAGTCGAGTTTGAGCAATGATAGAGACGTTTAAACGCTGACCAGGTACAGGAGGCGTTCCCCCTAATTGACCTGCTGCCACTTGGTTATTTTGTGCTTTAATCGCATTAGTAACATCAAGTGTTGTCATGTTGTATTTCACCAGTTTATCTGGGTCTAACCAGATACGCATTGCGTATTGAGTACCAAATAACTGGGTTTCACCCACACCGGTTACACGGCTTAACGGGTCTTTAATCGTTGCACCCACATAGTCTGCGATATCATCTTGTGTCATTGAACCGTCATTTGAGATGAAACCGGCGACCATCAAGAATGAACTTGAGGATTTATCAACACTAATCCCTTGCTGTTGCACTTCCTGAGGTAATAGCGGCATTGCCAATTGCAGTTTATTTTGCACTTGGACTTGCGCGATATCAGGATCAGTACCTGCTTCAAAGGTCAGAGTGATATTCATCATACCTGCAGAGTCACTGGTTGCAGACATATACACCATGTTATCGATACCATTCATATTTTGTTCGATAACTTGGGTAACTGTATTCTGCACCGTAGTGGCGTCAGCACCTGGATAAACCGCAGAGATAGAAATCGCTGGCGGTGCAATCGTTGGATACTGGGCAACAGGCAGTTTGATGAGTGCCAGAAGACCTGCGAGCATGGTAATTATCGCAATTACCCACGCAAATATCGGTCTATCTATAAAAAACTTAGGCATGGATCACCGACTCCTTATTGAGGATTCTTAGCTGGCTCAGTTTGTTCAGGTGATGGCTTCGCATCTAAATTCTCTTCTTGAGGTGTTACGGTCATTTTTGGTTTTGCTTTTTGCAATCCAGAAACGATAACGCGCTCACCTACCTGAACACCACTAGTTACTAGCCATTTATTACCAACAGCTTGTGATACTTGAATAGTACGAACTTCAACAACGTTGTCTTTATTAACAACCATTGCTGTTGCATCACCACGCGCAGTACGAATAACAGCTTGTTGTGGGATTAAAATAGCATCTTGACGAATACCATTTTCTAATTTAGTACGAACAAACATACCTGGTAATAGTTCCCCTTTCGGGTTAGGTACGATAGCTCGCATAGTAATAGAACCTGTTGTTTCATCAACAGTGACATCAGAAAACTCTAAATGCCCTTTCTGTGCATAAGATTGCCCATTGGTCAGTGTTAAATGCACAACCGGTTTACCTTGCTCTTGGCGAATAGCACCACTATCAATTTCATTTTTTAATTTCAGATAATCTTCACTCGATTGTGTCACATCGACATAAATCGGATCGATTTGCTGAACAGTTGTCAGTGCAACTTGTTGACCCATTGAAACCAATGCGCCTTCAGTAACAGTTGATTTACCTGAACGGCCTGAAATTGGAGATGTTACTTTTGTGTATTCAAGATTGATTTTTGCACTTGTCACAGCAGCTTCTGCAGCTCTAACAGCAGCAACGGCTTGTGCGTATTGAGATGTTGCGGCATCAAAATCTTGTTTACTGACATAGTTTGTACCTAGCAGAGGCTTATAACGCTCCACAGTGAGACGCGCTATTTCAGCATTTGCTTTCGCTTTCGCAAGTTCAGCTTGTGCACTATTTAAAGTTGCTTCAAAAAGAGCTGGGTCGATTTGGTACAGTGATGTACCTGCTTCTACATAGCTTCCTTCTGTGTAATTGCGCTTTAAAATAATACCGCCAACTTGAGGGCGAACTTCAGCAATACGGAAAGCTGATGTACGACCTGGTAAATCAGTGGTGATTGTCAGAGCTTGCGCTCCTAAAGTCACAACACCTACAGCCGGAGCAGGAGGAGGCCCCCCAGCAGACTGTTTAGCTTTGTCGTCACATCCAGCAAGAACCAAGCTGCCTGATAGCACTAACAGAGCCAGAGGCAAAACCCCTCTGTTTTTTCGCATAAGAAAACCTCTATTCAAACGTTGTTTCCCGGGATAAAAATAATTAAGTTGATGATTGATTGCGATGTATAGTACAAACATACATGAATGTATGTAAATTAACTTCAGTCAAAATCGAGGATTAATGGCACGAAAAACTAAACGGCAGGCACAAGAGACAAGACAGCAGATTATTGATGCTGCACTTAGGCTGTTTACTGTGCAAGGCGTTTCTGCCACATCACTTTCAGATATTGCAGCCGCTGCAGGAGTTACCCGTGGTGCAATATATTGGCACTTTAAAAATAAAGTGGATTTATTTACTGAAGCGTGCGAACTCACCGACTTAAAAATAGAATCTTTAGAAATAGAGTATCAAACAAAATACCCAGATGATCCACTATTTGTATTAAGAGAATTGCTTATTTACATATTGACATCGATTGTCGAAGATCCTAAACATAATGCACTTTTAGAAATATATTTCCATAAATGCGAATTTGTCGGTGAAATGACACCAATTGTTGAAATTCGCAGAGAATTGTGTGCAGCTGATTACTCTAGAATAGAGCAATCTTTATCTCGTTGTGTTGAAAAAAAACAACTTCCTGCCAACCTTAATTTAAGACGAGCCGCCATTATGTTAAGAGCTATGATGACTGGTCTTGCTGAAAATTGGTTATTTTCACCAGAAAGCTTTTCTATCAAAGATGAAAGTCAATATTTGGTTGATAGCTTTATTGATATGATAAAGCACAGTGCAAATATGAGAATATCTGCGTCCTCTTAATTTATTATTAAACAAAAGGAAGACATTTATGAGTAAGGTCTTAGTTATTGCTAATGGTGCAGCTTATGGTAATGAGTCATTATTTAACGCGTTGCGTTTATCTATTACATTAAAAGAACAACACCCAGAAACTCAATTAAATATCTTTTTAATGTCAGATGCTGTTACTGGGGCTTTAGCTCGCCAACAGCCTAAAGAAGGTTATAACTTACAACAAATGCTGGAAATTTTAACGGCACAAAATGTTCCGGTTAAATTATGCAAAACATGTACAGATACTCGTGGTATCAGTGAGTTACCATTAGTTGATGGTGCAGAGTTAGGTACATTAGTTGATTTGGCACAATGGACGCTCGATGCGGATAAAATTCTAACATTCTGATTGTCACTTCATTTTCTCAGGCGAGAAACAACCCAAGCAACTTGTTCTGTTTACACTGCCAATTGAACGTAATTGGATTATACTAATAAACAGTTTTTCAATATTAATTGAACAAGTTGCTTAACCATGCGGATACAAACTTTTTTTTCTCAATTCAATAATCGAATGACGACGATTGTCGCCGCCACTGCTATTATTTTTATTCTTTGGTGCCTCTCCATTACCTCAGTTTTAGCTGCGGTTCCCAGTAATTTACCTACTCAAGAAAATATTCAAAACCAGCTTAATTTATTAAATAAACGTAGTGAGTTAAGCGCAGAAGATAAATTAACAATTGCGGATTTAGAACAATCTCTTTTATTACTCGATAATATTCAACAGCTAGAAAAAAAATCAGTAAATTACGATAAAACGGTAGATCAACTACCTGAAAAGCTGCGTAGTACGCAATATCAACTTAATCAATTAAAACAAAAAGTCGCCAATAAAGAAGTGGGTGACTACCAAAAATCATTGGAAGCATTGCCATTATCAACATTAGAATCACAATTAGAAAGTGTTTTACAATCCTTACAAAAATCCCAAGATGATTTAGCTAATTACAGTAATGAACTTATCGTATTACAGACACAACCTGAAAGAGCCCAATCTATTTTATTTAATAATTCAGATAGATTGCAACAAATAAGGACATTGCTGAATAAAAGTAGTGCAGATAAAGCACAAATGCGGCCTTCTGCTGTGCAGTTATTACAATTAGAGCAATATTATCTTCAGCAACAAAATAATTTTCAAAAGCGTACATTACAGTCAAATGTGCAATTACAAAGCTTGTTACAACTCCAACGTGACTATAGCTCTGCGTATATAGACCTTTCACAGGAACGTGCACAACTGCTTCAAGATGCTATCAGTGATAAACGTCTAGACAGTTCAGAAGAAACAGCTAAAGAAGCACAAAGCACAGAACTAGATAATCAAGCCATTAATACTGATCCATTCTATTTAGCGCAAACAGAAATCAATAAGCATCTTAGTGATAAACTGATCGTTACAACACAAAATAATAACGAACTAAATCGCCATAGCTTAATGGTGAAAAATCGCTTAGATAGAGCCATCCAATCTGAACGAAACCTAAAAGAACAAATTGATGTATTAAAAGGAAGTTTATTACTTTCCAGAATTTTATTTGAAGAGCAAGTTGATTTACCAGATGGTATTTTTATTAATAATTTGCCTGATAAAATTGCTGATTTGCGGTTAGAGCAATTTGAAATTAATAAACAACGTGATCAGATAATACAACCCAATATCTATATTGATCGGTTGATGCAGGAATACCAAATCACGCATCCTGAAGTCACCGATCCTAATGCACTAAAAGAGTTACATAGTGCATTAGAATTACTTGTTGATGCGCGTCGGGAGTTGCTTGATAAACTTAATAATCAATTAGGTAATCAAATTTCAGGCTCGATTAACCTGCAAATGGATCAGCAACAATTACGCAGTGTCGTAAGCTCTTTAGAAAGTACATTAGCACAACAAATTTTCTGGGTGAGTAGTAATAAACCTATCAATCTCAATTGGTTTTCAACGTTTCCTTCACAAGCGGTGGCAGAATTCCAAAGTTTTAAATTGAATTGGTCAAATGAAAATCTGTTGATCGGGGCTAAGAAATCACTCCCTGTCCTTATTGCCCTGATCCTGTTTGGTTTAATACTAATTTGGCAACGTAAAAAACTTGATACTCAGTTTGAAAAACTTAATGGGGACATTAATAAGCTCAATAAAGATTCTCAGCTACATACACCACTGGCGTTAGGTATTGTTTTCTTAAAAACATTACCTCTTTCTTGTTTTGTTTTAGCGATTGGCTATTGGCTAATAAATAGTTTTAACGTGCAACAAGAGTTTATCTGGTCTTTTGCTTGGCAATTTGCGGTATTTTGGCTGATGTTTGAATGGTCTTATCGTTTAATGTCTGATAATGGCGTTGCTGTAAAACATTTTAAAATCCCTGTAGAGCGAGTTCAGCAAAATCGTAAACGTTTATTGCGTCTTTCTCTTCCTATGTTGCCGATTATTTTACTTTCTGCTTACGGTATTAATAACCCATTATCACTGGTGGGCGATGTTATTGGGCAGTTGGTTGCGATTATTTCACTGTTTTGTATTAGTTTATGTGCATTGCCGTTTTGTCGCGAAATGTGGCAAGAAAAGGGTAATCATGTTGTTAGAACGGTTGTGATCACCCTATTAACGTTCTCGCCTTTAATTTTAATGGGATTAGTGATTTTTGGTTATTACTATACGGCGTTGCGTTTAGCAAATCGCTGGATTGATAGCTTATATCTGCTTATGTTGTGGTTTATTGCTTATCATGCCAGTTTACGGGGATTAACCGTGGCGGCTCGAAGACTTGCTTACCGTCGAGCTCTTGAGCGTAGACAAGCGATGTTAAAAGAAAAAAAAGAGGGCGAAGATAATAGTCTGGAGCCTATCCAAGAGCCTCCAATGGATATGGATCAAATCAATCAGCAATCATTAAGACTGACAACAATGATTTTGTTTATCATTTTTGCGTCTAGTTTCTACGGGATTTGGTCCGATTTTATTACTGTATTTACCTATTTAGATGGTATTTCACTCTGGAGTTATACATTACCCACAGAGTTAGGGAATGTTGTTAAAGCCGTCACAGTGGCAGATCTTTTATTGTCTGTTTCTATCATGGCAATCTCTTGGTTTATGACGCGAAATTTACCGGGTTTATTAGAGGTATTAATTTTATCGCGTATCAAACTGCAACAAGGCGCTTCTTACGCTATTACGACTATTTTAACCTACGTTATTATTGCAATAGGTACTATTGTCTCTCTGGGTATATTAGGTGTGGCATGGGAAAAGCTACAATGGTTAGCGGCGGCTTTAACGGTAGGATTAGGGTTTGGTTTACAAGAAATATTCGCAAACTTTGTGTCTGGTTTAATTATTTTGTTCGAAAGGCCTGTCAGAATTGGTGATACGGTTACTATTGGTAGTTATTCCGGTACTGTTAGCCGAATTCGAATTAGAGCAACAACAGTGACAGATTTTGATCGCAAAGAAGTGATTATTCCTAATAAAGCCTTTGTAACAGAACGACTTATTAACTGGACATTATCCGATACTGTCACACGCATTATTATTCAGGTAGGGGTGGCATATGGATCTGATCTTGATAAGGTCAAAGCTATCTTAATGAAAGCAGCGAAAGAGAATACCAGAGTGATGACTGAACCTGAGCCCGTCGTGTTATTTACCGAGTTTGGCGCCAGTACGTTAAACCACGATTTACGTTTTTATGTCAGAACATTAGGTGATAGAAGCATTGCAATTGATGAAGTAAACCGTGCAATTGATAAGCTTTGTAATGAAAACGATATTAATATTGCGTTTAACCAACTTGATGTTTATTTGCATAATAAACAAGGTGATGAAGTACAAGAGGTAAAACGACCCCTTGATGGTTCGACACCTGAAGCCAATACCCCTTTTGCTTAATTAAGGGGCGTGTTTGTTGATTGTGTCGCCAATTTGTTTTCATAATCTTGGCGAACAATCTCAAGGGCTTCTAGTGCTGTTTTAGGATCAATATGGTGACTTTCAAGTAAGTAGATAAGATCAACGGCCAACTGAACAGATTTTGGTGCTTCTTTTAAACTCATAATTATCGCCTTTAAAATTTATCTTCTTGGTTTTCAATGCTTTTTTCAATAGAGAAAAGGGCGTTTTTACAACGTGCTAGGCGATTCTCAAGTGCGGCAATCTCTTTTTGCAATTCTTGTTGTTGCATAAAACTCTGTGCTTGCGTTAATGAAAGCTCTCTATCTTGGATCATGGCGTGTAATCTGCGCTCATAATCCTGATGTTGGGCAAGTTTTTGGTATAAATCGACACTTTTTTTTCGTTGAGTAAGCTGGTTCTCTTGCTTTCTTAGTGTTTGTGTCGATAATTCACGAGTTAATGCTTCTATTTGTTGTAGGATTTGTGTGGCCAGAAATTTAACCTGCTGGCTTCGTTGTGCCTCAACACAAGCGATTAACTGGGTAAAATTATCGCGGATCTGTTGCATATAGCCGCCAAGTGAATCACTCCGGCGGTGGAACAGTGCTGTGTCGAAGCAAGGTGCTGCAATTTTTTTGTTTGCAATAGGTGCCAGTGTTTCGGCAAGATTGTCTATCTGTTTTTTAAACAAGCTTAAAGGATCGGGTTTATTCATCTGGTTCTTGTTCCTGGTTTGATAAAAACATGAATTGACTTAAAGCAACAAAAAAAGAGTTGTTAACTGGCTTTCTGTTGCATTTTAACGGCATATTGCATAGATTCTATCGTTTCGTTTTTTATTATGGCACTGATTATGACTGCTAACGCGCAACAACTGCAATTTATTAAAGACAGTATTGAAACCATTCCTGATTATCCAAAAGAAGGGATATTATTCCGTGATATCACTACATTACTGGATAATCCTGCTGCATATCAGGCAACCATTGATTTATTGGTAGAACACTATCAAGGTCAGGGTATCACTAAAGTCGTGGGTACCGAAGCTCGCGGTTTCCTATTTGGTGCTCCGGTTGCTTTACGCCTCGGCGTTGGTTTCGTTCCTGTTCGTAAAAAAGGTAAATTGCCTCGCGAAACGCTCAGTGAAACTTATGATTTGGAATACGGCACAGATACTTTAGAGATCCACAAAGATAGCATTACGGATAAAGACAAAGTATTAATGGTTGATGATTTACTGGCAACAGGTGGCACCATTGAAGCAACTGCACGTCTTATCCGTCGCTTAGGTGGAACCGTGACAGAAGCTGCATTTATTATCTGCTTACCTGATTTAGGCGGTATTGAACGCTTAGAAAAACAAGGTGTTCACAGCTTTACTCTGGTTGATTTTCCAGGACATTAATTTCTTCACTGTTTAAAATGGGGTGATATACGCCATTATTTTAAACATGAGTAATAGTGCGGGTGCTTTTGTTTTATTTATGATGTGATATATAAATATCTACGGCCCGCACAATTGATTTTCCTTTCTAATACATGTCAAATATTTGACGGTTCTTTCATCAATATCTCATTTGTTTCTGACAAATCTCGCTCAATGGGGCGTCCCTGTGTTAGCATAGAGATAAATCTCGTTCAAATTTAGCGGAATCAATGAGCTATCAGGTACTTGCCCGTAAGTGGCGCCCACAAACTTTTAACGATGTTGTCGGTCAACGTCATGTGTTGACGGCTTTAGCTAATGGTCTTGATCATCAGCGACTTCATCATGCCTATCTTTTTTCTGGCACTCGAGGTGTCGGAAAAACCACTATTGCCCGATTATTTGCCAAAGGGCTCAATTGTGAAACAGGTATTACGAGTAAACCTTGTGGTCAATGTGCAAATTGCCTTGAAATAGAACAAGGGCGTTTTGTCGATTTAATCGAAATCGATGCTGCATCACGTACCAAGGTAGAAGATACCCGTGAATTGCTTGATAATGTGCAATATGCGCCAGCACGTGGACGTTTTAAAGTCTACTTGATTGACGAAGTTCACATGCTTTCTCGCCACAGTTTTAATGCGCTATTAAAAACATTAGAAGAACCACCAGAGCACGTTAAGTTTCTACTGGCGACAACCGATCCACAAAAATTACCAGTCACGATTTTATCGCGTTGCTTGCAATTTCATTTGCGCGCATTAGACATTGACCAAATTGCGACGCAACTCGAAAAAGTGCTTACTGCCGAACACATCGAAAATGATGTAAGAGCACGCCAGCTTATTGCTCGTGCCGCCGATGGTAGTATGCGAGACGCTTTAAGCTTAACAGATCAAGCTATAGCAAGTGGTGAAGGCGTTGTCACAGCAGATGTTGTAAGCCAAATGCTTGGCACTATTGATGATGCACAACCTTTAGCATTGATTGAAGCACTGGTAAAAGCAGATGGTCAACAAGTGATGTCGTTGGTCAATGAAGTGGCTTCAAGAGGAACTGATTGGGAAAGCTTCTTGGTTGAAACACTTTCATTATTGCATCAAATTGCCATGCTGCAATTATTGCCTAGTGAGGATAATCCCCAAGAACAATTTACCCAAGAGCGTTTACGCCTATTGGCTAAATCTGTTTCACCACAAGATTTACAACTCTATTATCAAACCTTATTAGTTGGACGAAAAGAACTGGCTTATGCGCCAGATAGACGCATGGGCGTTGAAATGACGCTATTAAGGGCGTTAGCTTTTCATCCCAAAACAGTGATTGATGAGGTTTCTTCTGCGCCATTAGCGCAAACTTTGCCTTCTACGTCATCGACAACGAATCGAATGCCAGTGAGTCATGCGCAACAAGTGCCACAAACTCATTCGTCACAAAATACACGTTCTTCTTCGCCCATGGATAATGCCTCGTTAGGTAATAGTCCAGCGGCACAACTTTTAAGAGCACGGCAGGCAATAAAGGGGACAGAACAACAAACCCCGCCAAAAAAGTCTGAACCGGCGACGCCAAATCAGGCTAAGCCGGCTGCTAGTGCATTAGAACGGCTAGCAGCCGTGAGTGAAAGACGCCAACAAGTTGCTAAGCGTCAATCTAATCCTAATGCACCTGAAAAAAAGAAAAAAGAAGCGTATCAATGGCGTCCACAAAATCCTGAGTTGATGTCAACGCAAGAGACAGTGTCTTCGCCTAAAGAAATTAAAGAAGTTCTCGAATACGAAAAAACGCCAGAATTAGCAACCAAAATTGCGAAAGAATCACAAGAAAGAGATGCGTGGGCTGCTGAAATTGAAAAAATGCCATTACCTAAGTTGGTGCAACAACTGGCATTGAATGCGTATAAAGAGACAGTAAGTGAAGAAAATGTGATTTTGCATTTACGAACTAGACAGAAACATTTAAATTCAGCAAATGCATTACGCACACTCACAAATGCATTAAGTGAATTGCATGGAAAAGCAATTTCACTCACAATTATAGAAGATGATAATCCAGCGGTAAAAACGCCGTTGGAGTGGCGACAAGCCATTTATGATGAAAAATTGGCGTTATCGCGTCAATCGATTATTACGGATAAAACAATTCAAACATTACAGCAATATTTTGATGCTGAATTGGATGAAGAGAGTATCCGACCTGTTTAATCGCAACATATTGTATGACTTCATACTGTGTGGCTTTTACAAAGAGAGACAATTATGTTCGGAAAAGGTGGTTTGGGCAATCTGATGAAGCAAGCCCAACAAATGCAAGACAAAATGCAACAAATGCAAGAAGAGATCGCAAACTTAGAAGTGACCGGTGAATCTGGCGCTGGCTTAGTCAAGATCACTATCAATGGTGCTCATAATTGCCGTCGTGTTGAAATCGATCCTAGCTTGTTAGAAGATGACAAAGAGATGTTAGAAGATCTGATTGCTGCCGCCTTTAATGATGCTGCGCGTCGTATTGATGAAACGCAAAAAGAGAAAATGGCCTCTGTCTCTAATGGTATGCAATTACCACCAGGCTTTAAGATGCCATTCTAATGCAAACTAGCCCACTTCTTGAATCATTAATGGAAGCGTTGCGTTGTTTACCCGGCGTCGGGCCTAAATCAGCGCAACGAATGGCTTTCCAACTGCTTCAGCGTGATAGAAGCGGTGGTATGCGGCTTGCACAAGCGTTAACACGTGCAATGTCTGAAATCGGTCATTGCTGTGATTGCCGAACTTTTACTGAAGAAGAGCGTTGTACTATTTGTGCCAATGCTCGTCGCCAGCAAAATGGGCAAATTTGTGTTGTGGAAAGTCCTGCGGATATTCATGCTATCGAGCAGACAGGGCAGTTTGCGGGTCGATACTTTGTTTTAATGGGACATTTATCCCCTTTAGATGGTATCGGACCGATGGATATAGGTTTAGATAGGCTTGAAGAGCGTTTGAGTCAGGAAACAATTTCAGAAGTTATCTTGGCTACAAACCCGACAGTGGAAGGTGAAGCAACAGCCAACTATATTGCTGAGATCTGTGCTCAGTATGATATTACAGCAAGTCGAATTGCTCACGGGGTTCCTGTGGGAGGCGAGCTTGAAATGGTTGATGGTACAACACTTTCACACTCTATTGCTGGACGCCAAAAGATCCACTATTAACATCATAAATCAATTATTAAAAAAGCACCTTTTACTTGATGTAATAAGGTGCTTTTTTTCATTTAACACCATGGAAAGCTTCGCAATTTTTATTAAAAGTAAGGTAATTACCCTTTAAAATTTCTTTTTTCTAAGAAATATCTTTATCTTCAATTTATTCCTTTTTTCTTTCTGATGAATTTAGCACCTTTATGTTACATTAATCATTATCATGAAAAATAATAACTGAATGATGGAGCATCTTATGATCCCTGACGTAGCCTTAGTTGATAACAGTGAACAACGTACCCCTCTGATCTTAGTATTAGATAGCTCCGGTAGTATGTATGGTCAGCCTATTCAACAATTAAATGAAGGCCTTAAGCTACTAGAACAAGAACTAAAAAATGATGTGATTGCAGCAAAACGCGTGCGTATTTTAGTGATTGAATATGGTGGATATGATCAATGTACTGTGCATGGTGATTGGAAAGATGCTATGGATTTTACCGCCCCCATTTTAGAAGCAAATGGCACAACCCCGATGGGACAAGCTATTACGCTGGCGCTTGAAGAAATAAAAGCTGAAAAACAGCGCTTTAAACAAGCAGGCGTTGCTTATACACGTCCTTGGTTATTTTTAATGTCTGATGGTGTACCAACCGATCAATGGGAACAAGCTGCGCAGCTTTGTCGCGAAGCAGAAGAAAACCAAAAAACAGCTGTATTTCCGATTATGGTTGATGGTGCATCAGCAGAAGTGATGGGAAGTTTTAGTCGTAATGGTGTTAATGGCGTGAAAATGCTTAAAGGGTTGCAATTTAAAGAATTATTCTTGTGGTTAAGTGCCAGTATGCAAGTGGTTTCTCAATCAACGCCGGGTGGCACTGCACAATTACCGTCAACAGATCCTTGGGCGAGTGTACCTGTTTGATGAACGATTGGTTAGCTTATGGGGCATCGGTGACAGGAATTGCCCATCAAGAACGTCAAATTCCCTGTCAAGATGCTTATTTTATTCGTCGTAAAGGTGAGTATCTTATCGCTGCTGTTTGTGATGGTGCTGGCTCCTCTCGTTATAGTGAGCAAGGTGCTCAGCTCGTTGCTCGGTTATTTACGCTACGTATCACAGAGTGGCCAAACATTAATTTATTAACCGAAAAACAGATAACACAAGGCGTAAAACAACTTATTGAAGATATTCGCCTCCAACTGGCTGAATATGCAGAAATAAAACAATGTGCGCTTAATGAATATGCATCAACACTGGTAGCATGTTGGGTTGGTGATGATAGTGGCTATTTATTCCATTTGGGTGATGGTATTGCAGTAGTGGAATATTGCGATGGTACAAGTTATGTATCACGACCTGAAAATGGAGAATATGCTAATCAAACGTGGTTTGTGACGTCAGAAAATTGGGAAGCGCATTTACGCGTTATTCCTCTTGATAAACCAGTAAAACAAGTTATTTTGATGTCTGATGGTGTACAGCCTTTTGCCATGAATAAAGCGTGTGATGCCCTTTATGAACCGTTTATCACGCCAGTGATCCGTTATTTAAAAACAGTATCTGAAGATAGCGGAAGTGAAGCGCTCGCGGGAACATTAGCCGACCCTCGGACACATTCAATTACGGGGGATGATAAAACTTTAGTGATTTGTATCAGGGATGAAGAGTTGTGGTAAAAGCGAGAAAAAAAGGGATGGCGATATCTGGGACGACACAACTACAAGATGAAAATGGCAAGATTTATCAGATTGGCGATTTGATAAAAAGTGGGGGGGCAGGGAGTGTTAGTCACATTAACAATGCACCTTTCCAAGTATCAAAAGTTTATCATGATAAAATTGATAAAGCCTATTATCTGAAAAAAATTACCGCAATGCAGAAACTAGAGCCCACATTAAAGGCCGTTTCTGTTAATGATATCCCAATAATTCAACTCGCCTGGCCTCAAGCACGTTTATACAATAGTCAAAAGCAATTTGTTGGCTTCGTGATGCCTGAACTTGATGTGAAAAACACCATTGAGTTGGAATATATTCTTCAAGAGCGTCAAGCTAAAGCCCATCATTTACCCACAGGAATGGGCGCTAAAGTTATCCTTGCTTATAATCTTTGTTCTTTGATTGATGCATTGCATCAACAAGGGCATCGTATTATTGATATGAAGCCATTAAACCTGCGGTTTTATAAATCAAGTTTGTATATGTCTCTTCTTGATTGTGATGGTTTTAGTATTCAAGGGGAAAACATACGCTATCCCGCAGGACAATTTACTGTCGAATATTTAGCACCAGAATTTCACGCAAAACAAGCTATCCCACAAGACCAAGAAGAGCGACAAGATCTATTTGCCTTAGCTGTTATTATTTTTCAACTGCTTAATTTTGGTATCCATCCTTTTAGTGGTCGCCCTAAAAATGATACAGTTCCTACGGATATTCCTAGACGTATTGCTGGTCGTTTTTATGGTTATGGTATGAAGGCGCATAATTTAATTACTCCAAATGTTGCTAGTGGCCATAAACAATTACCCGATAAACTGAGAACATTATTTGATAAAGCTTTTTCAGGAAATCCTACATTAAGACCCAGTGCGAAAACATGGGCTACGGCGCTTTATGAATATGCACAACCTGAAAAGCAGCAAATGTTGGTATGTCAGAAGGATAAAAACCACCAATATTTTGCGGGTAAAGCCTGTGCAGCATGTGCAAGACAAACCCAGCTACAGCAAGTGGCTATGACTCAAAAACAAAGCCAAAAACAACGAGAGCAAATACGTCAAAATAGCGTCAAAAATGCTAATGTTAGGCACACCCCCATACATACGGCTCCAGCTAAACCAATACAGCCACCTGCTATTTTTATCGCGTTAAAACAAGCAATAAGTAAAGTTCCTGCTGTTATTTTTCACACCGCTATTGCCATCATAGCGCCGATTATTTTCGGATTATTTTTGATGTATTTTATTCCGCAAGGAATAAGTGGCGATTTAGGTTTTACTTGGATCACTGACTTAATAAAAGCGAATTATATTGAGCAGCTACTAATAACAATGTTAAGTGTGATTTTTTTAATGATGATAGCCATTATTATACTCATCATTTTTATTCTCCCTTCATTACGTATTTTGAAAAGAAAACCTTAATGAGAGAGAATTTATATGAATAAAACAATTAAACCGATCCTCATTATTGTTGGGATTACCACACTTTTATTTCCTTTTTGGTTACCTGCATTATTAGTTTCAATCATTAGCACTATCGATAGCGTTAGTATCAAGATCCTTCCCTCATCAGTTCGTTTCGATGAGCGTAATTTCTTGCTGGGATTATGGTTAGGTTCTGTCATTATGACGATTGTCATGTTATTGCAATCGTGGCGCGCTAAAAATATCTTCTATTTTTTGGGGAGCGTTGTTGTTGTTCTAACGACATTTAGTCTTTCATTTTCAATCATTCCTCATAGTGAATTAGAAGATCGCCGTCGCTTTGTTTTACAAAATATAGAACAGTCGCAGTGGAGTGATTTTCGTTATAGCGTGATTAATGCTGAAGATAACATCATTAAAACGATTGTTGTTAATCAGCCTAAAACGCTGGGGTATCTCAAAGAGCTTGAAAAAAAACGTATCGAATTACCGGGGCTTGTTTATTTAACGGATGATGTAACTTCCGCAATGCAAGCTAAAGAGGCGTATCTGACTCATGCAAAAGGAACACCAGAACAAAAAGAAGCAATTAAAACGCTCTCTTTTTATGGTGATTGGTTGCTGAATCAACCCGAAATTATTACTGCCCAAGCATTATCATCGCTTCTTACAAATAGTAATGAAAAATTAGTACAATCAGGTATTAACGCTATTACTACCGCACCATTAGTACCGGAAGCATGGCAAACGTTAGCATTAACCTATATTGCTCATACGCCACCCAATATGCAGATAGAAAAAGCAATGGCTGCGTTAATGGTTGCTGATACGCTAAAATATGACAAATTGGGGCATCATAATCCTTCATTACAACCGCTTATTGAAAAAGCGATTTCTGAATTGACAGAAAATCAGCGTCAGATTTATCAAATCCTTCAAGCACGGGTGATAGAAGACCGTCTATATCGACAAAAGAATGCAATTCCTGACGAGGTGGCCAAATTGGCAGAAAAAGTACTGCCTGTCACTAATGCAATAGCGGATAACAATGAAACTTATGTCGAATGGAAATCAATGATGAATGATAGGGAATATCCAGGGATTGTTCTTGTTGATTCACCAAATAAAATACAGAATTGGACGGAAATGCATTACCCGTCTGTTGGACAATATATTCCTATTGCAGAAACCATTTTATCCGTTGATGTTGATCCGCAAGGACGCGTTTTAGGTCTTTGGGTACAAAAAAGTAGTGGGTACAATGTGTTTGATAAGAAAGCATTAAGTGATGCTCGTGGCTGGCGTTTTATGCCAACAAAAGAGGGGTATCATCAACGTGTTACCGTTCGTTTTCAAAGCACACGTCTTGGTTGGAATGACTACACCATTAAACAACAACCTACATTAATCACATTGGCAAAAGCTTATGCAAGGCAAAATATTAAAGGTATTTCGAGTGCTGAAAATGCGTTCGTAGCTTTACAAAAGCAAGCACCAGAAAAAGAGTCGAGTAAATCGTCATCGCATTCTACTTATGATCCCTATTCTTCTATTTATTCAAAACGTGCACAACAGCAAGAAGAACGGGCAATATTACAAAATATTTTAAAAGAGATCCAGACATTACCGAATGGAAAAAATAACCACGAAAGTTGGGATAATAGTCTACGTTTCTTAAACGAAAAATTGGCACTTCATCAAGATAATGAAGATGTTGTAAGAATGGTAGCCCGCTTTGAATTGCAATATTACAATGTGGGAACAAATAATTTATCTCAATCTCCTGATATTTACCCACAAAATAAAGAGTATTGGCAAAACTTGTTATCACAAGCACGTCGCCATTTTGGGCAAGCTATTGCACTAAATCCAAATCGTGAAGATGTTTGGTTAGGTTGGGGGATAACGTGGCTAGATGAAGATCCTGAAATTGCAGCGGGCGCATTTGCGAAAGCAGCACAGCAAAAGTCACAAGAAAGCATTAGTTCTGTCATGCAAATGCTGGAAATGAGGATGGTGATAAATACTCTTGAAGGTGCTCGTTTAGAACGTTACCAAACTTTGAGAGCAAGAATGGATATGCGCTATTTACCTGAAGGTGTTGAAGTTAAGCCTTCAGATGATTATCTCAGTGATGACTTAACGCAGATTCAATTGGCTCAACGTGCGATACCGGCATCAGATCCGAATAGCAAAGTGGTTCGCTTACCTTTAAATACAGACAAAACTGAGCAATCAAACCGTACCTTTAGTGTCGATTTTGCATCAGCAAATATCAAAGGTAGTACTCAGCTATTACCGAAAGTAAATGCTCCAATTACTGCACCTAAAATGGGCGATATGATCCTACAGCTTGATGTTGATCCTCAAGGTGTTCCTACTGTGGTTATGCTAAAAACCAATAGCGGTGATATGAGTATTGATAATGCAGTAATTGATGTTGCTTATCAGTGGCGATTTAATGGCTCACCTTCTCGAACAGGTAATGTATTTTTGATATCCGTTCAATTTAGTCAATAATCTTATTTTGTTTAAAAAATGTTATAAAAAAACGTCTTTTTTGTTGATATTGAGGCGTTTTTTTATCTTTCTTTATTCTCTAACTTATTGAAAGACATAAAATTGTTATCTTGATCACAAAAAAAACGTCTTTTGAAAACAGCAAAACCACTTAACTGAGAAAACAGACCGCTTAATTTGGTATACAACCGCTAAGCGATTTAGTCACACCATTATCGAGTCAAAATTCTTATTATGTAGCTGCGGGCAGTTATCTTTCAGATTCGCTCAAATCATTCTTTGCTGTCCCGCATTACTCTTTGGCTGTTCGGTCTTGCCTGAAAAAAAGGTGTCTCATGAACAAAAATGCATTTTTAAAGCACGTACCTTGGGTGATCCTCGGGATTATCGGTGCTTTTTGTCTTTCAGTGGTTGCACTTCGCCGTGGTGAACATGTTAGTGCGCTATGGATAGTTGTTGCTTCTGTTGCCGTCTACTTAGTTGCTTATCGTTATTACAGTTTGTATATCGCTCAAAAAGTGATGAAGCTTGACCCAACGAGAGCGACACCTTCTGTTATTAACAATGATGGTTTGAACTATGTTCCGACCAACCGTTATGTCTTATTTGGTCACCACTTTGCGGCTATCGCTGGTGCAGGTCCTTTAGTTGGTCCTGTTCTTGCTGCTCAAATGGGGTACTTACCCGGTACACTTTGGCTATTAGCTGGGGTAGTGTTAGCGGGTGCAGTACAAGACTTTATGGTGTTGTTTATTTCCACACGCCGTAATGGTAACTCACTTGGTGAGATGATAAAGAAAGAGATGGGGCCAATTCCGGGTACTATCGCTTTATTCGGCTGTTTCCTTATCATGATCATCATCCTTGCTGTGCTTGCACTTATTGTTGTTAAAGCATTAGCTGAAAGCCCATGGGGTGTGTTCACTGTTTGTTCAACAGTACCAATTGCCCTATTTATGGGTATTTACATGCGCTATATTCGCCCAGGCCGTGTGGGTGAAGTGTCAGTTATTGGTATTGTTTTACTGATTGCAGCGATTTGGTTTGGTGGTGTTATTGCTCACGACCCATTCTGGGGCCCAGCGTTAACCTTTAAAGACACAACAATTACTTTCGGTCTTATTGGTTATGCTTTTGTGTCTGCATTATTACCAGTATGGTTAATTCTTGCACCACGTGACTATTTAGCAACTTTCCTGAAAATTGGTGTTATCGTTGGTTTAGCTGTGGGTATTGTGATTTTAAACCCTGAACTGAAAATGCCAGCAGTTACTCAATACATCGATGGTACTGGACCATTATGGAAAGGGGCTTTATTCCCATTCTTATTTATCACTATCGCTTGTGGTGCCGTTTCTGGTTTCCATGCTCTAATTGCTTCAGGTACAACACCTAAGCTTATTGCAAATGAAATGGATGCTCGTTTTATTGGTTATGGTGCAATGTTAATGGAATCATTCGTTGCGATCATGGCATTAGTCGCTGCATCTATCATTGAACCAGGTCTGTATTTTGCAATGAATACCCCACCATCAGGTTTAGGTATTACGATGCCGAATCTACATGAATTAGGTGGTGAAAATACAGCTGTTATCATGGGGCAGTTAAAAGAAGTTACCGTACATGCAGCTGCAACAGTCAGTTCATGGGGCTTTGTTATCTCTCCAGAAGAAATCTTACAAACAGCGAAAGATATTGGTGAACCTTCTGTATTAAACCGTGCTGGTGGTGCGCCTACCTTAGCGGTTGGTATCGCGATGGTATTCCATAAAATCATTCCTGCTGCGGATATGGGCTTCTGGTATCACTTTGGGATCTTGTTTGAAGCGCTCTTTATTTTAACCGCGTTAGACGCAGGTACACGTTCTGGTCGCTTCATGCTTCAAGACTTATTAGGTAACTTTATTCCTTACTTGAAGAAAACAAATTCGTTCATTCCAGGTGTTATTGGTACAGCGGGTTGTGTAGGCTTATGGGGATATCTGTTATACCAAGGTGTTGTTGACCCATTAGGCGGCGTTAAGAGCTTATGGCCATTATTTGGTATCTCAAACCAAATGTTAGCCGCTGTTGCACTAGTATTAGGTACGGTTATCTTAATTAAGATGAAACGCACTAAATATATTTGGGTAACTGTGGTTCCTGCGGTATGGCTATTAATTTGTACAACATGGGCATTAGGTCTGAAACTTCTCAGCGATGACCCACAAATGGAAGGTTTCTTCTACTTAGCAAATGAATACAAAGCGAAGATCTTAGCGGGTGGTGCTGACTTAACTGCAGCAGAGATTACTAATATGAATCATATTGTAATCAACAACTACACCAATGCGGGCTTAAGTATTCTGTTCTTAGTGGTTGTTTATAGCATCATTTTCTACGGCTTCCGTACGGCAATGAAAGCGCGTAAAAACCCAGAAGAAACAGCACAAGAAACCCCGTATGTGCCTATGCCAAAAGACGTTAAAGTGTCCTCTGGTCACTAATCTTAGGTAAATAGTTTAGCCCCGTACTGGTTTAGCTAGTACGGGGTTTAGGAGAAACTTATGTTTGGCAATTTAGGACAAGCTGGAAAATATCTAGGGCAAGCTGCCCGTATGCTGATAGGTATTCCTGATTATGATAACTACGTACAGCATATGAAAGATAACCATCCTGATAAGCCAGTTATGACCTATAACGAGTTTTTCCGTGAACGTCAGGAAGCCCGTTATGGTGGTGGTGATGGTAAAGGCGGTTTTCGCTGTTGCTAATAATCTGTAAAGGAGACACATAATGGAACCTATTGCAGTGACGATATTGACTGGTTTTTTAGGATCAGGAAAAACAACGCTTTTGCGTCATATGCTTAATGAAGAGCATGGTTATAAAATCGCAGTTATTGAAAATGAATTTGGTGAAGTGCCTATTGATGACGAAATTATTGGTGATAGAGCCACTCAAATTAAAACACTTACCAATGGTTGTATTTGTTGTAGTAAATCGAATGAATTAGAAGACACATTATTAGACTTATGTGACAGCCTTGATCGTGGTGAAATTGAGTTTGATAGGCTAGTTATTGAATGTACAGGTATGGCTGATCCCGGTCCTATTAGCCAAACATTTTTTTCTCATGAGGTGATCTGTCAACGCTATTTGTTAGATGGGATTATTACTCTTGTTGATAATATTCATGCTCAACAACAACTGGATCAATTTACTATTGCACAATCTCAAATTGGTTATGCTGATCGCATCTTATTAACAAAAACTGATGTTGCACCAGCATCACCCGAATTAATGGCTCGATTAAGACGCATTAATGCAAGAGCGCCCGTTAATACCGTTATTCATGGACAAATTGATTTAGGTTTATTGTTTAATGTAAAAGGTTTTATGTTGAATGATAACCTTGAAGTAAAACAGCCTCTTTTCCGATTTCAAGCAGAAAAACAAGATGATATCCATTCTATTGTACTGAAATTTGATTATCCCGTTGAGCTACAAAAAGTTTCTGATGTAATGGAAAAATTATTATTAAGCTTTGCTGATAATCTTTTACGTTATAAGGGGATATTAAATATTAAAGATCAACCTAATCGCTTGTTATTCCAAGGTGTGCAACGCCTTTATAGTGCTGATTGGGATAGAGCATGGCATGAAGGCGAAGTTCGCGAAAGCACATTGGTCTTTATTGGTATTCAATTACCTGAAGATGAGATAAGAGCTAGTTTTGATGCATTAATGCCAAGTACGCAAGAGAATGCACATTAACCCAATACCCTGTAGTGAGTGTTAGAAAGCAAGTAGTAGAAGTAACCGTAGTATAGCCGTAAATAGCAGTAACGAATATTGATAAGCTTCTGACTTGAGGAGGATCCTGTTCCTAGGATCTTATGTTTCACCCCATAATAATCACTATTATGGGGTGCTTTTTTAATTACTGAAATTAGCCATTAGCAACGGCTTTATATTCCATAATCTCAATAATTTGAATATCGGTATGTTGCATTGCTCGACTTGCTAATGCACATAAGTTTTCAATTGTTGAGTCAACATCATGTGCCACAATACCGTCATTACCTGTCACAAATGTATTATCAAGAGCCATTAATACAGCTTTATAAGCGGCACTTGCACCAGTTGAAACTTTCATCGCACAGCTATTTGAAGCACCATCACAAATCACACCGCTGATATCACCAATCATGCTGTTAATCGCCATTGCCATGGATTCATAGCATTCATCCATTAGCCACGCAATTGCACCAGCAGCACCCATTGATGCTGTTGTTGCTGCACATAATGCAGACAGAGCAGGGAATTTATGGTGAATATAAATAGCCAGTAAATGGGAAAGCATTAATGCTCTAGCCATTTTCTCTTCGTCAACTTGTAAGTATTCAGCGACAACGACCACAGGCATGGTGGCAGCAATGCCCTGATTACCTGAGCCAGAATTGCTCATTGCAGGTAATATAGCGCCCCCCATACGTGCATCAGATGCAGCAGATGTACGGATCATTATCTCTGATAATAGATCTTTTGCTAATAGGCCTCGTTGTTGCTGGCGTTGTAAAGTTTGTCCAATATGTAAACCATAACTATTGTTCAAACCTTCTTTTGATAGCGCATCATTTAAATGTGCTGATTCAAGAATAAAAGAAATTTCTTCTACTGGTACCTGAGTAACAAATTGATAAATTTCTTGGGTGTTTGTTTGAGTTAGTGTTTCTTTTATTTCGCAAGGCGATGTAGATTGTTCTGTACTATCACAAGTGTTATCAAGAACAATATCACCATTATGAATGATTTTAACGATATTGGTGTGATTGCCTGCAATAATGACAGTTGCACTGTTTTCACCGTCTTCAACAGTCACTTCACTATATAGAACTTCTTGGCATGCTTTTTTAATTGAAACATTCACAATGCCAGCAGCTAATAGTGCTTTACTTTGTTCAACGTTATCTGGCGTTGCATTCTTTAATACTTCAAGACCTGCATTACAATCCCCCCCAACGGCACCTAAGCTAGCAGCAATAGATAGCCCCACCATTCCGGTTCCTGGTACGGTAACGCCCATACCATTTTTCATTAAGTTCGGGGAAACTTCAGCACTAATGCGGGTAATAGGGTGTTGTAAGTAACTTGCTGCTGTTGCAGCCGCTAATGCAAGCGAAATAGGTTCAGTACAACCTAAAGCGGGTTTAACTTGTTGCTTAACTGCCGCTATCAATATTTTCCAACGAGAAGATAGTTGTTCTTTCATTGCATGCATCCAATAAACAGTATGAGAATTCAAAGGGTTATTCTATTTTTAATACCACAATCATACTGAATTTATTGGAGAAAGTTTTTTCTGAATTTACTAACATTGTACAAATTTTGAGAAAATATTACCCTTTATAGCTTCTGTGTTGGTAATTTTTTCCACATAAAATAAAAGCAAACGTTCTGACTCTTTAATGTAATTTATGAGAGCTAAAGAAGGTATATTTTGTATCTAGTGTATAAATTAAGGAGGATAAAAATGAAGTTAAATAAGATAATTTAAAAAATTGAAGATAAGATTAAATAAAAAGGCAATAGAACGAATACACAATTCTATTGCTAGTATAATCATCATACTTAATGTGGGCTAACTCAGAATCGTTAAAATAAAAATAATGAATATTTTCAATATCACATTTTTATTTTAACAAAGCAGATAATAGGCTCATTAAATTTTAGTGTATAAGAATAATGATTTATTATTTTGTTAATATTTTCATGATGATAGCTTCGATGTTTTTTTAAATAAATAATTAAGTCTATATTTAGAAAAACAGTTAACTAGTTTTTATTTATAAAAATAACAATAAAATATCTTTGTCTATTTTTAATATGTTTATTATTTGAAAACAACCTGAAGCAACAAATATTGCTTCAGGTATATTTATTAATAATAGAAGATAGCAATAATAGCACTATGAAATACAAAGCCGACCATAAGCGGGATCGCTGTTCTTTTTACAACATCAAACGGTTGCAATTTAGCACCACTAGATACTGCAATAATAACTCCAGCTACAGGAGACATACCTCGTCCCATATGTGACGCTTGTTGCATTGGTAAAATCATCGCAATTGGGTTGACACCCATGCTATGTGCAATTTGTGGAATAAGTTCAACAAATGCAAGGAAGGGAGCATTACCTGAACCCATAATAATTGCAGCCGCTAATGTCACGATAGCGAAGACCAATGCCATAGCAAATGGTGGCAAGCCTACAGACTCCGCCATTACAATCAGGCTATCTATTGCACCACTGACTTTAATACCATGAGCAAAGACACCCGCTGCGACTAATAACCCCACAACGTTACTAAATGCAGAACCCATACCCTTTAAGAAATGCTGGAAGCCCGCACACACTGATTTAAAATCACGTAAGCGTAATGTTTCAATTAGCATACAAATTGCCATTGAAATCAATACAATAGTGACTACATCAAGGTGAATTCCTGCAACAAATAGGCTTGATGAACTTACCGCCATAATGATCGGTAACATTGGCAGTAAGGCATAAAAGCCAGGTACGTTTTTATCACTCTTTGTTTCTTCAGACATTTTGCCTAATTGAGGCACAAATCCGGCTTTGCGGTCACAATGGCGCTGCCAGAAGATATGTGTAATACCAACAGCTAATACGGTTGCAATCGCCGCAGGCCCTTGGTAATAAAGTACATATTCTACGACCCCTAAATCAACCGCTTTTGCACCACGAATGGCATCAATAGCCGTTGGGGTGTAAGCCACCCCTAATGAAGTTGCAATTACACCCGCGGCAGATGCTGGGGATAAGCCAAGTCCTATCATAATCGGAAACATCGTACCCATTAACAGAACGGCCAATCCAGTTGCTGAAGGAATAGCAAGTTGCAAAATACTCGCGAGTAAAAAAGAGAAAAATAGCAACACATAAGGTGAACGCATATTTCTCAACGGGCGAGTTGCAACCCGTACAACGGCCTCATTAGCGCCAATATGATCCATATAATGTGCGAACCCCATCAGTGCCATGATCATTAAACCAAGATCAGCAGCACGACTACTAAAGAGATCACGCATTACTTCAAAAGGATCTAACCAGCCAATGCCTGTTGTTTTGACATTTTTAGGAAGAATATCTCCCCAACCAAACATCATGGTTAGCACCATTAAGGCTAGACCGGCGACTAACAAAACAGGTTCTGCTTTATATCCTTTCAAAATCATCCTAGCGACAATAACAACGACGACTAAGACCGCAAGAATTTGGATCATTCTTTAGCTCCAGGTGCAAAACGCTCTGCTGTGATTTTCACGACGGACTTTAAGACATCACTGGCAGCATAAAGGGATTTAACAGGCAGATATTCATAAATAGAATGAAAATTATGAGCACCAGTAAAGATGTTTGGGCAAGGTAAGCCATTTTGAGAAAGGGCTGCACCATCATAACCACCACGCATTGGGATCGGGCGAGGAGTAATTCCATTTGCTTCATAAGCGGCAACTGCAATATCGATAGGGTAGCGATTATCACCTTGTAGGCTATTAAAGACGTTGGCATAACGGTCAGCGAGTTTACAAGTTACGGAGTCTTCACCCCATAAACCTGCGCAATAATCTGAAAGTTGTTTTAAAAATGCCATACGGTGAGCGTAACCTTTTTCGGTGAAATCACGCACATCCATTTTTAATACAGTACGAGCGCTATTACCTGCTAATTGTTTTACCCAATAATAACCTTCACGGCCTTCGGTATATTCAGGCGCCTCGCCACCCGGTAACATAGCAACAAATTTATGTGCCATTAATAGTGAGTTCTTTAATTTACCTTTCGCAGACATTGGATGGGCTGAAGCACCAGTAAAGGTAATTTCCACATCCCCTGCATTCCAGTTTTCATACACTAACTCACCAATACCACAGCAATCTAATGTATAGGCAAAATCAGCACCAAATTCTTTAGTATCAAAGGCTTTTGCACCACGTAAACCTTGCTCTTCATCTGGCACAAAACCAATTTTAATCGTACCGTGTTTAACTTCGGGATGTTGTTTAAAGTATTGCAACATATCCATAATTGAGGCAATAGCCGCTTTATCGTCAGCACCTAATAAACTGGTGCCATCCGTCACGATAATATCGTCACCAATATAGTTTTCTAGTTCTGGGAATTCACTTTGGCGTAGATAAATATCAAGCTCTTTGTTTAAGCAGAGGTCACCACCTTTATAAGGTAGGATTTGCGCTTTGGTATCATTAGTTTGTTCAGCGCTGGTATCTAGATGACCAAAAAAGGCAACCGTAGGGACATCATAATCAAGATTTGAAGGAAGTGTGGCTGTGACAATCGCGGTATCGCGAATTTTGATATCTTCAACACCTAACGCTTTTAATTCTTCCACTAATTGTAGTGCAAGCACTCGCTGACCTTCCGATGAAGGCATAATACCAGCTGCGCCATTTTCCCTGTTAGTCGTGGTGTTAACTTT
Organism: Proteus sp. fly-1067; assembly: GCF_040139345.1. NCBI lineage: Bacteria > Pseudomonadati > Pseudomonadota > Gammaproteobacteria > Enterobacterales > Morganellaceae > Proteus > Proteus sp. fly-1067. The sequence continues at coordinate 218,991 of NZ_JBEEUL010000004.1, forward strand.
TGTATAAGAAATAAAACGTTCAACGAGATTCATGACAAGACTCCATTGTGTTTGATTTTTTGTATTCTCTCTATTAAAGCTTAGTTGTCTCATTTATTGGAAAGGACAACATCTACTTGTTGTATCATAAAAAAACCAGCAGGGAATTAGAGGAAAATAATTATTTTTATAAGAAAAGTTTAATGTTAATTAATATTTAATTTTTGGTTTTTTCTTTATTAAAAAAAATCGTGTTTTGTATAGGTGAGGTTATTTTTGTTTACTTTATGACTTCTATTTTTGTGAAGTTAATCGTTAAACTTCATTTAATTCATTATTATTTCTTTATCATAATTAATATGTTTTTTGAAAGATATTAAGTTTTTTTCTTAAAAAAATGCTATTTATTTAAAAAAATAGAAAAGAGAAGTGATAGATGAGGGAAACACTGAGAGTAAAATATTATTTATATATAAATAATATGAGTATTGTGATAATGAATGGTATCAATGAAATTGGTAGAAAATCACCCTCTATTGCTAATAAAATAGTCTCCATAGGCGGGGAAATAAAACTCTCTATTTCTAAATTATCTATCAAGGTGAGGAATGCAATAAATGAATTCATTCATCCTGGTCGCTATGAGAATAAAATTATATTTAATGCAAATAGCTCGTTTTTAAAATCTAAAGATTTAATCATCAGTAATAAAGGAATAAATAATGAAACGATAGAGTTTAACCGTATAGATAATGAGAAAAACACTTTAAAAGAAAGACTGCAAATTCTAAAATATATTGAACTTCCTAATGGAGATTTGGTTCCGATTGATAAAGCTATTAATGATCTTTATTTATGTAAACAAGATAGTCTATTAAAGAGTAAATTATCATTAATTAATTATATTACAGAGATACAATTTAAATCATCAATAAAAACTAAAATGGCATTATCAAATCAATCAAATGATAATTTAAATATATCTAATTTAAAAGGTGGAAGTGAATATGAATATGTAAAATTCGATGGTTATGTAAATAAAAAAACAGCTATTACTGATCCGCAATATGATCAGGTTAATGATGGCGATTTGATAAAAACTGATTTTAAAAATATTGATAAAAATACGAGCAATAAAATTAATTCTAACATTAATAAAAATCAAGTTTCTGTTGAAAAAGAAAATTTTAAATCTCATTTAATTGAAATTACAAAAGATATTTCATTACTAGATAGGTTATCAGATGATAATGATAGATATGGATATGTATTTCTCGATAAAGTTGTTAATTATTTGGAAACTTATAATGAAAATAAGGGATCGGGAGAAAAAGATCCTATTAATAAAGAAACTTATTTTAAAAAACTGGCTAATTCAGACTATTTTTTTAAATTAAATAAAAGAATTAATAATATTATTTATTTGCAGTTTTTAAAAAAAGAACAAAGCAGCGATGAAAATGGTGTTATAGAAAACATCACCGCTACAGTTAACAATACTTTAAATGAAGATGAAAAGTTACAAGAGGCCGAAGAACAGAAAAAAGTTTTTGCTGTGCATGATAAATTAGATGAAAATAATATGTCAATAATAGAAAAACAGCATAAAGATAAACTTAATTCGATTAATAATGATAATTCATTTGATGAGTTTTTAGCTGAAATAGATGAGCAACTTAGTATAGCTAACGAAAATAAAAAACTTACGCCACAAGAGCTATTGGCAATGGTGAAAAAAGAATAGTGTTATTTTATCCTCCTATTAATTTTAACTAATTTTAGATATATTTATTATATATGATTTAAAAATAGAAGGTTTTTTATAAATGACAGATAAATGATAGAAGGATAGAACGTAATCCATAGAATAGTATAAATATTAATTAATAGGATGATAATGATGTATCTTGAAAAGATGAACATAATGCCACAAGGAATGTCTTCAATTTTAGCAAATCATATATCAGATACTGATCTCTCTATTCATAGAGACTCAGTGTTATCAATGAAAAATTCATCGCATGGATTTATTGGTGTTAAGTGTTTAGAAAGTAAAACAATGGAGACGCTAGACGAACCAATTTATATCGACATGAGTAAAGATATCTCTTGCGTTTCTAATTCTTACGAAATGTTTTATGATAAAATCGCTGATGGCTATTTTTCTAATAAAAGTTTATTTATTAAAAGTGAAAAAGAAAATCCATTTTTTGATTTAGATAATAAAGAACAAGAATCAATATTTAATCATTTAAAAAATAAAGGGTTTGATACTGATAAATTAATAAATAAAGAATTGCTAGAAAATGTTATTGATAGTTCTATTAATGAGCCGATTGAAGGCAATACTTATGAATCAATTTATGAGCCAATTTATGAAACAATGAATCAAGATTGTTTGTTAAAAGAAAAACTAGAGCTTGTTGATGATTTATCTAAGATTATTTATAAGAATAATAAAGTGAAGGGTAAGTTTAAAGATAACTTAATTAAGATTATTAGCAATGTTCCATTGGGTGAATTATTTTCTTCATGTGAAAAATATGAAGAGCAGTATGAGATACAAGATTATTTTTTAATTAATAGATTTATTTATCGATTTATAGAAGATTTTAATAAATCAAATAATCATAAAATTAAAGTAAATGAAGATTTAAAAAGACGTTTAAATGCTTTTATTCTTCTTGAGAGCTTAAAGTTGAAAAGTGACAATATTATCTAATAGGGTTTCCCCGATATTTTATCGGGGAAAAAAGAGAGTATTAGTACTAAATATCCAAGCGTTTAGTTTGCCACTTACGTGAACGCCAACGCCATGCGTTAGTTAAACCACGTAACCACTCATCACAAAGAAAGCCAATCCAGATACCAATCAATCCCATTTCCATCTTAATACCAAGGAAATAGCCAACCGGAATTGCCACTCCCCACATAAAACAAATTGCTGTCATCAGAGGAAATTTAGCATCGCCGGCCGCACGTAAGGCATTCACCATCACGATATTAAAAGTACGACCTGGTTCTAAAAAGACCGACAAAATAAACAGAGGAATTAATTGGTCAATAATGCGTTGATCTTCTGTAATGGAATACAAAATAGGATCACGCATAAACCAATAAATAATCACTACCCCAATCGTGAATATCACACCAGTTTTTAAACTTTTCCAGCCACGATTAAAGGCATCATCAAAGCGTTTAGCGCCAACTAAATGCCCCACAAGAATTTCATTACCAATACTAATAGCAATACCAAAGAGCATTAAAAATAATGACAATTGGAAATAGAGCGTTTGTGCTGCAAGAGGAACTTCGCCCATTAAACCAATAAAGGCGGATGCAGTCATGTAATGTAAGATCCAAACTAGATTTTCACCAGCAGCCGGTAATCCAATATGTAGGATTTTCCCCAGCATATTTTTGGACCAGATAAAGAGTTGTCTTGCTTGAAATTTAATGCGTAAGCCGTAGAACAATAATCCACATAATAAAATGACGGCAATAATACGACCAACAACAGTAGACCAAGCAACACCGACTAATCCGTATTGTGGTAAACCAAAGAAGCCATAAAGTACAATCATATTACCAATGACGGTAACAATGTTAGCAATCAATGTGACATACATGGCGGCTTTTGATTTGCCATAAACTCTTAAACATGCAGCCAGAATAATTGAAATTGCCTCAGGAATAAGACAAATGCCAATAATATGCAAGTAATTGTAGCCATCTTGAACCAAGTGAGATGGCGTATTCATTAAATTAAGAATGTTGTAGCCAAAAAAGAGAATAATTACAGCGCTACTTATCCCCAGTAATGAGTTAAATGCAATAGAGATATGGATTGCCTGACTGGCTTTTTCTTTTTTACCCGCACCTAAATATTGGGCAATAACGACGCTACATCCCACACTAATAAAACTAAAAATGGTGATGAAAAGATCAAAAACCTGGTTGCCGACGCCCATAGCGGCTAAGTAAGCGGTAGAAACGTGGCTTACCATGTAAGTATTAATTAATAGTGTGGCTAGATGTAGGAAAATATCTATAAATATTGGCCAACTAAGAGAGAAAAGCGAGCGATCCGCTACATCAGACTGATGCATTGAAAACCTTCTTAAAAACAGAGTGAAATCGATTTATTAATATAAACGTGTCGGAAGAAGGGGGATTCTACAAGGTTTATTTATAAGGGAATAGCGCAAATAATGTTTATCTGGCAAAAAAGATATTTATATGGTTTATTCATTGATAACTAATCACTATTATCATTAAGAGATGATTAACGTTAAAGTCAGGGGAATTAATGAATACTAAAATAAAAGTGGCGATTGTAGGCTACGGTAATATTGGTCGATTTGCATTAGAAGCTGTCCAAGCTGCACAAGATTTTGAATTAATGGGAGTTGTTCGCCGCGATATAAACAACATCCCAGAAGAGCTGCAAAATATTACCGTAACTAACGATATTAAAACATTAGGTAATGTTGATGTTGCTCTCTTATGTTCACCAACCCGTGCAATTAAAGAGTTAGCTAAATCTATTTTAGGCTTAGGCATTAATACAGTAGATAGTTTTGATGTTCACAGCGAAATTGTGTCATTAAAAACAGAATTAGATGAAGTGGCTAAAAAACATGACCGTGTTGCTGTTATTTCAGCAGGTTGGGATCCTGGCTCTGATTCTATTGTTCGTACATTAATGTTAGCCATGGCACCCAAAGGCATTACTTATACTAATTTTGGACCAGGTATGAGTATGGGGCACAGTGTTGCGGCTAAAAGCATTGAAGGTGTTAAAGATGCACTTTCAATGACTATTCCGCTAGGTACGGGCGTTCATCGCCGTATGGTTTATGTCGAATTAGAAGCGGGTGTAGATTTTAATCAAGTAGAGCAAGCGATTAAAGCTGATAGCTATTTCTCTTCTGATGAAACCCATGTGAAGCAAGTCGATTGTGTCGATAGCTTAAAAGATGTTGGGCATGGTGTTCATATGACTCATAAAGGTGTTTCGGGTAAAACACATAACCAATTATTTGAATATTCAATGCGTATTAACAACCCTGCATTGACGTCTCAATTTATGGTTTCAGCGGCAAGAGCAAGTATGAAGCAACGTGCGGGTGCTTATACCGTTATTGAAATTCCACCAGTGGATTTCTTAGCGGGTGATTTAAATACATTAATTGCAAAATTAGTCTAATTTGAATTAGGATTTTTTGCATAAAATATTGCCCACATAATGTGGGCAATATGGATTAACGCTTAGGCAAACTTGATGATTTTGAATTAGCGTTTAATACTTTTAAATTCTTTTGTTGTTGCGGTTAATGCCACTTCTGTTGGTAAACGTTCCATTGAACTTGCACCATAGAACCCATGACAATCAGGGCAATTATCTAAGATATATTGTGCATCTTCAGGGGTTGCAATCGGGCCACCATGACAAAGCACAATAACATCAGCACGTACTGCTTTTGCTGCTTTTGCCCAGTCATTAATTAAAGGGACACAGTCCGCTAATGTTAATGCAGTTTCTGCACCAATGTTACCGCCAGTCGTTAATCCCATATGTGGCACAATAATATCGGCACCAGCCTCAGTCATTGCAATGGCATCTTCACGACTAAAGACATAAGGCGTGGTTAGTAAATCTTTTTCGTGAGCTTGGCGGATCATATCTACTTCAAGCCCATAACCCATACCTGTTTCTTCTAAATTGGCACGGAAATTACCATCAATTAAGCCAACCGTTGGGAAATTTTGTACGCCCGCAAAACCTGTAGCTTTGACATCATCTAAAAACTTATCAAAGTTACAGAATGGATCTGTGCCATTTACTCCTGCAAGTACAGGCGTATGTTTAACAACAGGTAATACTTCTTTTGCCATATCCATAACGATTTCATTAGCGTTGCCATAAGCTAATAAACCCGCTAAAGATCCTCGACCGGCCATACGGTAACGACCTGAGTTATAAATAACGATAAGGTCGATACCACCTGCTTCTTCACATTTAGCTGACAGGCCAGTACCTGCACCACCACCAATAATTGGTTCATGGCGTGCAATCATTTCGTTGAATTTTTTTAGTAACGTTTCACGTGAATGAGTCATTCTTCTTTCTCCGTGGTTAACAAATAAGTTCCTGGTGTAAATCATAAATTTGCTGAGTAAACTCAGCTGAGTTTATGTGATAAGGACTGATGACTAATTGACGAGTCTCTGTCTCTTTAAATGTTGTTATAAATGCATCAAAAAACGCTTGGTTTGCTTTTGGATCCCAAAAAGGGCCCCCTTCAATATCCAGAGCAGAAAAACCGCCCTGTGGTAATACAAACCGTAATGGACCTTCACACTGATTTATTTTTTCAGCGATCCAAACACCCAATTGACGGTTTTCCTCTGGTGTTGTGCGCATTAAGGTGACTTGTGCATTATGATGATAAAATTGACGCCCTTTATATTTCTCAGGAACACTAGAAGGGCGACCAAAGTTGACCATATCTAATGCGCCACAAGAACCGATATAAGGGGTTTTAGTACGGGCGATTGCACCAAAACGGTCTTCATCACAAGCAAGTACACCATCAAACAAGTAATCACACACTTCAGTTGTTGTAAGATCTAACACACTATGAAGCAGGTGACTGTCTACCAGTTTTTCCATGGCTTTGCCGCCACTTCCTGTTGCATGAAAAACAAGGCAGTCATAATTATTTTCAAGTTTTTGAGTGAGTTGTTGTACACAAGGAGTGGTTACACCAAACATTGTTAGTGCTACCGCAGGCTTATCAACAACATGCTCTTCTTGGTAAAAATAAACAGCGCCAGCGATTTGATTCGCTGCATTTCTTAAAACTTTACGAGAAATACGATTTAGGCCTGATACATCTGTAACGGAGTACATCATTGAGATATCACTTGCACCGATATAGCCTGAAATATCGCCAGACGCCATCGTCGATACCATCAATTTAGGAACACCAATTGGCAGAGATTGCATTGCTGGTGTAATCAGAGCTGTCCCCCCTGAGCCGCCTAGTCCAAGAATGGCTAAGACATCATCACAGTGAGTTAAATAGTGTTCAAAAGCAACCGACATCGCTTCTATTGCTTTCCCTCTATCACCACAGAACACAGCTTCTTGGCCATCTGGATGAAAGCGTGCAACTTCGGTTGCTGTGACATCCGCTTCTCGTGCGAGTGCCCTGGGTTTTGTTGTCAAGTCAACGGTCTTAACAGGAAGGCCTGCTTTTTTAATTAAATCACTGACATAAAAAATCTCAGCACTTTTAGTATCAAGCGTTGTGGCAATATAAATAGAACCAGCATACTGTTTCATAAGCCTTCCCATACCTTTTATAATTATCGACGGATAGATTATAATCATAATGAGACTTGAGTTTCATTTATCATAGCACTGTTTTGAGACTACTGTCTCATTATTTTTATTTTTTGCACATTAAAGGTCGATAAGGTGTAATTAATCACCTAAAGTAAACGTTAAGTGTTGTGAGTATTTCGCTTAAGATAAGCCCAGACATAAAAGTGTAGGAATAACGAAGGATTTTCTATGAGTTATAGTGATGAAACGGATGCCATGTCCGGTACACGAAAAAGAACCTATCAATTATTGGTAACAACTGCATTGGGGCTTTTTGAGCAAGGAATGTTACCGACAGTGTCAGAGTTAGCTGCACATGCCGGTGTTTCGAGGGCAACCGCATATCGTTATTTTCCCACACAAAGTGATTTAATTAGTGCCACAGTTGATGCAAGTTTAGCGCCGATCATTGCATGGACACCAACTCCCGAAGATAATACGCAACAACGCATTACTGAGTTGCTCAATCTTGCCTATCCACAAATGTTTAAACATGAAGGCGCACTGCGTGGTGCTTTGCAAGTTTCATTACAGCAATGGGCAAAAGAGAGACAATCGAGTGAATATGCAGAAAAACGATTTATTCGTGGTCACCGTAAAGAGATTTTACTCAAAGTTATTGAACCTTTAAAAGCACACTATCCTCAAGAAATGTGGGATAAGGTGATTAAATCGTTCTCTTTAATTTATGGGTCAGAAGTCTTTTTGGTAATGAAAGATATCTGGAAAATGGATGATCAACAGGTCATTGATATGACTCAATGGATGGCAAAAGCTATTCTAAATCAGGCAAAATCTGATTATCCTGCAGATAACGATTAATTATTTGAATAAATCGGTTAAAATTGTATAAATCATTTACGTTTTAGCTATTGCAGGGATCGTTATGTCACACAAAACAGAAGACCAAGAGTGGCTGGTAGAACAACTACAATTTATTGCACAAGGCATTGGTAAAACATTATCGCCTTTTTGTGAGGTTGTACTTCATGATCTAACTGATAGTGAAAATACCATTATGGTCATTGAAAATAATCTATCAGGTAGAAAAGTTGGGGATAGAGCAACAGAATTGGGAATGGCACGTATTGAATCGTCTGACTTCCCACAAATTGTAGCTAATTACCCAAATCAATTCCCTGATGGTAGAACCGCAAAAAGTACGTCTATTGGCATTAAAGATAAACAAGGGAATTATGTTGCGGCATTATGCTTAAATATTGATATTTCAATGATCAAAGGATTGCAAATGGTACTAAACCAATTTGCAACCCTTGAAGAAGGTAATGACATTATTGAAACCTTTAGCTCAGTGACAGAAGATTCGCTGAAAAAACGTATTGATGAATTTTCAGCAACTTATTCTGTTACACCAAGAGCATTAAAACCGCATCAGCGACGTGAATTGCTATTGTGTTTACAGGATGAAGGTTATCTTTCACTGCGTAAGTCAATGGAAATTACAGCGCAGTATTTAGGCGTTTCAAGGGCAACGGTGTATAACGATTTAAAAGAATAAAACAAGAGACATTTTTTAAAAGACACCCAAAAAAAAGATATCACTTAGTTGATATCTTTTTTTTTGGGGTGTCTTATTTTATAAATAATATATCGTGTTTTTATTGAAAGTTATTAATTGATTACTATTGTGCGATTTTTACAAACTTAAAAAAAATTAAGGGATAAACTATTTGTAATAATGTTTATTAAGGGTGATAAAATGAAAATTGGTATCTCACTATCTACAAGTTTTCATCATGTGGATAATAAAATAACTCAGGGTTTTAAATGTATAGATTCATTACTTTCTATTTCTAACGATAACATAAACTTTAGTAAAATAAATGATAATAGACCACTAGAAAATAATATGTCAGAGTATATAAAATATTGTAGAAATAATTTGGATAAAATCCCTGAAGATAGTTATCCGGTTATTTCTTCGGGAGATATAGATAATAAATTTAGCGAAATACTTTCTAATATTCAACAAAGTATTGAAACATTAAATGAAAAAAATAATTTAAATGGAACAGAAATTAATAACTTAGAAAAACAAAATAACATAAATAAACTATCTGATTTTGTCACAAAGTCAGGGAGAGAGAAATTAAATGTTAATGAAGATATTAAATTAAAAAAAGAGAAAAAAAGAAGCATTAAAAACTTATTTAAAATTTTAATTTCTCCTTTTAAGTTTATCAATAGAAATCTACTACCTTTAAGAATAAATACTGTAAATCTAAATGTTAATCAAGCATTAAGTGAGTTTAAACTTGATTCAATATCAGGGAATAACAAACCTGTTGATAATTTCATTAAACGCTTAAATGAATTAAATAACACATTTATCAAAAATACAAATGAAGTAATAAATAGAAAAAATAATAATAAAAATATAGATAATATAATAAAATATCAAACATTAGAAAGAGCATTAGAATGTAAACTTATTAATGATATTAAAATACTAAAAAGTGAATTTATTGCTGACTTAGCTAAAAGTAAATTTGAAGAAAGCTATGCTGGTTTACCCTCTGAAATTAATAGTAAATTGAATTTAATTCTTAAGGAAGAATCTGATGATATAAACAAGAATATAGGCATGGTTTTTTCTAGGGATACAGTTAATGAACTAAAAAATTTACTAAGAGATAGAATAAATACATTAAATGAAAATATTGATACAGATAGTATTATTGTAAAAATATTTGATTCATTAATGAGTGAGAAAAGTAGGGCTGATATTATTTCTAAATCTAATGGCGATTTTAAATACGACAAAAATATTATCTCTTTAACATTAACAAAAGAGCTATTTAATCAATTATCACAAAATAAAGATTTTATTGGTGAGGGAAATACTATTTCTAAAATAGATAATTTGATAAGGGTGGTAAATAAAGATATCTCTAAAAATATAGGTATTGCAACAAAGAAAATTATAAAATCATTGGATAAAAGTTTTTATGAAAATATAAAGAGTAATGAAAGAGGTAATGAATTACTTATTCGAATTTTTAAAAATACAAGCAATAACATTAATTATAAATGGGCTCAAGATGCAATAGTTTTATTAATTAGTTATCAGACATTTGAAAACCAAGAAAGTAAAATAAGCTCTTATACAAACAATGGCGTAAGAGATTTAGGGGGAGCGGGAGTTGTGAGTACTAAAAATACAGAAATAGAAAATTATTTAAAGGGTATTTTTAGTCGAATAGGTTTGGATACGAATAACTTGGATGGTTCTAAAGATGAAGTGTTGAGAAAATATTTTTCAAATTACTTTGAACATATATAATTTTTTTATTAAATGTTTTTTATTTATATGCGTAATAATAAAGTTATATTGATTTACATATGGATGGATAACCTATGATTGTTAAAACAAATTTATTTGAACCAAAATTATTATTTTTAAATAAACCGCATTACTTTCCAAAAAAGGAAAGTTATGTTTTCACAAAAAAAATAAGTGAAATAAAAAATACGCCTGTCATACCTTCTTTTGGTAAGAAAATTATTCAGTCATTGGCTTCTTTATTCCATAAACTAGAGATTTATTTTATTATAAGAGATATAAAAAACAATAAACAATCTAGTATTGTAGATATAAGTAAACATAGTCACATTTTTAATAGAATAGATAATGAAATAAATAAAAAAGAGTGTGAAATAAAGAATTTACCAGATAAGGAAAATGAAATAAGAAATAAAAATTTAAACACTATAAGTAACATAATTTCTCATGCAAATGATAAATTTGATTTCTATAGTTACTGTGATTATTTGACTGAAGTAAAAAGAGCTAAAGATTTTTTTTCAGCACAAGATGATATAGGAAAAGAAGGCTCTGACAATAAGTTAATTGTAGAATGTTTAAATGAAATTATTAAAAATAGAATTAATGCTATAAATAATGATAGTATAAAGAATATATTTAAATTAATAAATTCTAAGTTTGATTTTGAAAACATTCATTTAAATAAAAAATATGATTTTATATATAATTTTTCAACAGAAAAAGAAAGAGATAATTTTATAAAATCAATGAATATTTTACTTATTGCTATCGAAGAGGTTCAAGTTATTAATAAATTTGATAATAATATAAAAAATAAAATAGAAAGTAAATTATCTACTATTATGATGATAGTTCTTGATAAAAAAATGGGTAGTGAATGTTCCTTTAATGATTTAATGCAAGAATGGATAGGAAAATATATTAGTGATAACCATAATGCGATAAAAAGAAATATGACTGTAGATACAGCTACACAAGTAGATACAGCTACACAAGTAGATACAGCTACACAAGTAGATACAGCTACACAAGTAGATACAGATACACAAGTAGATACAGATATACCAGAATATACAGACATACTTAATGATTTTGAGACGGAAGAAATAATAGAAATACCTAAAAAAGCACCTAAAAAAGACTTGGGTGATAAATATATTAATGTTGATTATTTTGATGTTGGAGATTATAAACCAATATTAGAAAGTAAAGCAGAAAATGTAAATGAGATAGATAAGGATGATAATTCAGATATTGATAATTATAAACTAATATCAGAAAGTAAAATAGATAATAAAAGTGAAATAGATGAAGATGATAGTTTGGATTTTCAATGGGATTATGAAGGTTTTAATATAAATCATGTTCATGAGGAAAAATTAGAATTGGATATTTTAATGGGGAAAATAGACAGTCTTAATTCAGAGTTAAAGTCAAATGAAAAATTCAATAAAATAATAAATAAATTAGACTCAATTATTCTCGATATAGATAAAAGTTCTACTGAAGGAGAAACTACTTTGAATTTAGATGAGAAGGTAAAATATTCAAAAGATAATTATCGATTGTTTTTTGATAAGGAGGGAAATACTAATGAAATAAGTGAAGAAAATAAAAATAACAAAAAACTATAAGTCTTTCCTTAAATAATATTTTTTATCACTAACCGGATAATTTTCTAACGTACCAAATATTTCAAATCCCTGCTTTTGATAAAAAGGCAGGGCTTGAAAGCTAAAGGTATCAACTTCAGCATATTTGGCACCTTTTTCTTTTGCCGTGTTTTCCATTGTTTGCAGTAATTCTGTACCTATGTTTTTTTTACGATAGGCTTTATCTACCCACAAATAACGAATACGTAGCCAATTTCCTAAAATATCACCAGTGATCCCACCTATTTTTTTACCATTCTCTTCCTTAAAAACAGCAAGTGGCGTGTATTGATCCATATGAATATAGTTGAGGTTATGTGTTAACAAACCTTCATAAATTTCATTGATCTCATTTGATGAGGGATTTGTGGTTATTTTTAGCGACATAATGGGCTCTATGTATTAAAAAAAATAATAATTACTTTATCACTATTTGGTTATTAAATATTTATACAAATGCTAGGATGGAAACAATAATTAAAAAAACTGAGTAACACAACATGTCGTTTTTAAAAACTCTACCAGGTATTCTATTTTGTGCATTAATAGGTGGTGTTCTTACCCTTTCTGGTTTGCCCATGGCGCTGATGTTTGGGCCGATCCTTGTTGTCATTATTGCTTATCGCTTTAAATGGGAGCTTGCGGTTCCTAAACATACATTAACGTTTATTCAACTGACTTTAGGTACATCGGTTGGCTTAATGTTTAACCAAGTTCATTTAGGCAGTGCTGATAATTTAATTATTCTTTTACTCACTCTTGTTGTTTGTTTAGCTATTCAGTTTTTTGTGAGTTATTTTTGGTTCCATCGCCATATTGGTTGGACGAAAGAAGAGTCAATGTTAGGTGCTGTGCCTGGTGCTATGGCTGCTATTTTGGCATTGACTGATCATACTAAAACACCACCCCAAAAAATTGTTATTTCTCATACTATTCGTTTAATGGTATTGATTATTCTGGCAGGTTTTATTGTGGGATCTGATAAAGCGAATATGCCTGAGTTTGCCATACCCGAAATGACAATAGTTTCATTGTTGTGGTTATTATTGATTGTAGCTTTAGGGTTAGGTACTGGGCTTTTATTACAGAAAATCCGATTCCCTGCACCCTTTATGTTGACTTCATTAGGTAGTGCAATATTTATTCAATCTTTTATCAGTGAACCTATTGCCTTTCCAATGTTACTTAATGAATTGAGTATGGTTTTAATTGGCATGAATATCGGGGCTCATTTTGTTGTTTTCCCATTTTCCTCACTAATTAAAAATGCTTTTTCTTCTGTTCAAGTAGTTATTATTAATGTGATTTTAACAGTAATAGTAGCATATGGAGCCGCTTATTTAACGGGTGTTCCTTGGGAAACATTAGTATTAGCATGGGCACCGGGAAGTATGGAAGCCATGACTTTTGCCGCTATCACAATGAACGTGGATGCCGCTTTTGTGATGTCGAATCATATTTTTAGAATGTTGATTATTCAAAGTATTCCTTCTGTGGCTCTGTATTGGAATGAGTATAGGCAGAAGAAAAATAATCAGCACAAAAAGGAATAAAGAGCAGGAAAAGAAAGTCAGTTTCTTTGATAACCTCTAATTAGTTGCTTTATATGGTTCTTGTTAATAAGCAAGCTATTCCAAGAGGCTATCTTTTTCTATTTATCTCAATGTTACTCAACAGGTATTAATAATTTAATAGACTTAATGACTTATTCGCGAGTAGCTGACATTTCTTATTATGTGACACTTCAATACCTTTTAAATCATTGTAACTGTCTTCATTTAATTGGCTCATCGGTAATGTTGAATAATTACTGACATCCCATTGTTGCGAGCGAGAAAAGACCATTAAGGCTCTTTCAATTTTAGACTTTGATATTTGCTCATAACCACAATCTTTATTTAAAAAAAGGTAGATTGCAGTTAAATCTGCCAAGTCTTCTGCTTGCGTGTAGGTTAACGCTTTTGCCCCCGGAGAAAAGAGCATAGAAAAAGAAAGCGTTAGCGTGCAGAACAAGGCGAACATTTTTTTCATTAGATGTGTTGTTCCTTTGTGTGATGATTTAGCAAGTTTTGTTATTTGGCTTAATGTAGTTAAAAGTTTTGCAAAGACCCGCTATTTTGTTGGGTTTTAAATTGACCTTCCAGTAAGGGGAAACTTTAGCATCGGTAATAGTTTACAAGGCTTCTTTACTTATCTTATTTCGATAAAGACAGAACAACTTGTTTTTATTCAAAGGAATATATTATGCAACGTCGTGAATTTTTAAAATTAGGCGCCACATTAAGTGCTGTAACATTATTACCAAGCTGGAGTCGTTTTGCGTTTGCCCAAAGTAACACGCCTTCATTGGCGATTCCACCTCAAATTATCCCAGACGCTCAACAAAAGATTGTTCTTAATATTCAACAAGGTGTTTCTCAATTTATTCCCACGGCAAGCACAACCACATGGGGTTATAACGGCAGTTTATTAGGCCCTGCACTAAAGCTTAAACGTGGCCAACCAGTCACTATTAATATCAATAACCAATTGCCTGAAACGACAACGGTTCATTGGCATGGTCTTGAGATTAGTGGTGAAGAAGATGGTGGCCCACAAGCCATGATTGAACCAGGAAAATCTCGTACAGTGACTTTTACACCTAATCAAGCCGAGTCAACGTGTTGGTTCCATCCTCATACTCATGGTGTTACTGGACAACAAGTTGCTATGGGATTAGGTGGATTGGTCATTATTGAAGATGATGAAACAGCAAACCGTAAATTACCTAATCGTTGGGGTATTGATGACTTGCCCGTGATTTTACAAGACAAACGTTTAGACAGTAATGGGCAGATAGATTATCAACTTGATGTAATGAGTGCCGCAATTGGTTGGTTTGGCGACATGATGTTAACTAACGGCGCTATTCAGCCACAACATATTGTGCCAAAAGGCTGGATCAGATTACGTTTCTTAAATGGTTGTAATACGCGTAGCTTAAATTTGGCAACCAGTGATGGCAGACCGATGTATGTGATCGCCAGTGATGGTGGATTGTTAGCGGAACCGGTCAAAGTGACGGAATTACCGATTTTAATGGGTGAGCGTTTTGAAGTTTTAGTGGATACGTCTGATGGGCGTGATTTTGATATTGTTACTTTACCTGTACGCCAAATGGGGATGGTTTTAGCGCCATTTGATAATGTACTCCCTGTGTTGCGTTTATTACCATCAGCAGAAAAAGGGCAAGGCTTATTACCTGATCAATTAGCGCTTATGCCAGCATTACCAGCACTCAGCAATATTTCAACGCGGACATTACATTTACGTATGGATATGCGTTTAGATATGCAAGGTATGATGTTATTAACAGAACGTTATGGTGATAAAGCATTAGCGGGTATTCATCATGGAATGAGCCATATGCGCCAAGGTAACGGTAATGGTATGATGGGCGGTGGGATGAATTGCGGTCATGGAAATGGTGATTTAGATATCTATAATGCTAATAGTATCAATGGTATTCCATTCTCAATGACAGAGCCTGCATTTGATGTGAAGCAAGGTGTTTATGAAAAATGGGTTGTATCAGGTCGTGGTGATATGATGCTACATCCATTCCATGTACATGGTACACAGTTCCGTATTTTATCTGAAAACGGTCGAGCACCAGAGAAACATCGCCAAGGTTGGAAGGATATAGTAAAAGTTGAAGGACAATTTAGCGAAATTCTTGTGAAATTTGACCATTTAGCAACAAAAGAGCACCCATTTATGGCGCATTGCCATTTATTAGAGCACGAAGATACAGGTATGATGGCGGGATTTACCGTTAGTAAATAATCTATCACTATAAAAATCATTAATATCAGTAAGATAAGTTGAAAAAAGGCACAGGATTAATATTTTGTGCCTTTATTTTCATTAAATCAGATCATCGCATGATGAGGGAAGTTCTGGTACAATCGTTTGCTTTCCCCGTTAACCCAATCGAAATTAATCATGAAACATATTGTTGATGTCATGATCTCTGAAGAAGAGATCAAACAGCGTATTGCTGAGCTAGGTCGTGAAATCACAGAACATTACCGCCCACGCCAAGATCAACATGATCTTGTCTTAATCGGCTTGTTAAAAGGTTCTTTTATTTTTATGGCAGATTTATGCCGTGAAATTAACGTGAACCATGAAGTCGATTTTATGACTGTATCAAGTTACGGTAATGGTATGACGTCAACACGTGACGTTAAAATCATTAAAGATCTCGATGAAGATATTCGTGGTAAAGATGTTCTGATTGTTGAAGATATCATTGACTCAGGTAATACCTTAAATCGTGTTAAAGAGATTTTAAGCTTACGTGAGCCAGCTTCTATTTCTATCTGTACTTTATTGGATAAGCCATCACGCCGTGAAGTGGATGTACCGGTTGAGTGGATAGGTTATTCTATTGAAGATAAATTTGTTATTGGTTACGGCATTGATTACGCACAGCGTTATCGCCATCTGCCTTATATTGGGCATGTAACGTTATTAGATGAGTAATTTATTTACTTAAATAGAAGTAAAAAAACCCGCTTTAGGCGGGTTTTTTATTGAATTGAATGTGCTTATTAACGAGGGTGACTCAATTTTGCCATCGCTTGGCGATAAGAAAGTTCAAGTTTCTCACGGCTATCTGAGGTGACATCGAGATCGTGTAATTCACCATTATTTAAACCGTAAACCCAACCGTGGATCATCACTTTTTGCCCACGTTTCCATGCGGCTTGCATAATCGTTGAGTGGCCTAGGTTATATACTTGTTCAATAACGTTTAGCTCACAAAGTAGGTTTAATCTATCATGAGGAGCAAGTTCGCCTAACATTGAACTGTGTTTGTACCAAATATCGCGGATATGCAATAACCAGTTATTAATAAGTCCTAATTCAGTTCCTTCAATAGCCGCTTCAATACCACCACAACCATAGTGGCCACATACAATAATATGTTCAACTTGCAATACATCAACAGCATACTGAATAACAGAAAGACAGTTTAAGTCGGTGTGGATCACTAAGTTTGCGACATTACGGTGAACAAATAGGTCGCCGGGTGCAGCATTGATCAATTTTTCTGCTGGAACGCGGCTGTCAGAGCAACCAATCCATAAAAAATGGGGTTTTTGGCCTTTACAGAGATCTTTAAAAAACTGAGGATTTTCTTCAGTAACAGATTCTGACCATTGCTTGTTATTGGCTAACAGCTCTTCAATTTTTCTCATCATGACGTGACTGCCTGTAAATTCGGTTTCTCACCATTTGCGCTGACAGTACGCCAACACGAAATAGCACTGTGTTATTGTTGGATGCGAGAGATCCACTAAGAAAGGGTATTTTTATACCATTACTTTTGAATTAATCAGAAGGCTTTTTTAAAGCCAAGTGACAGATAATTGTCTGTATTTTTTCGCTTTCAAATAAGATAGATCTTTTTATAGCATTTGTTTAATGAATTTATCAATACATTCTTTGATGTAAATCAAATGTGTAAAAAGATAACTGATTGTTAAGACTACTATTATACTATCCAAAAATAGGTTTATTAAAACATATTATAAATAAATCTTATGTTTATGTTTTTTTGCTTTTTGATATGGATAAATACAGGGATGATAAAAATCGATAGTCAGCATTGATTGAGATAATAAATGGCGAGATAATATCAATCAGTAAGATTGAGGAACAAGGGCAATAATTTTATTGCTATCAGCGAGGCTAAATGATTACATCAAGGGATGAATTGATTAATACATTAGGAATATAAGCAAGAAGTAACAGTATATAGCATCTTCATCTCTGATTTTTTCTTACATTAAGTTTTATTCTTATTATCTGTAATAGTTAAAATAAATTTATTTATTCGTTTGTGTCATAAACCCTAAAACGGTTTATTTACGGCCTTATTTTCTCTAGAATATCCTTATTCCATTTTGATCATATTGAACTAAGCTTATTTTCTAATTCGAAGCGTGTGAGCAATACGTAGCGTTAGTAAGGCTTAGTTGAATAGCTATTTTCTGATTTCAGCTCAGTCAATGCTGAATAATGCAGTTGATAAAAGGTAATTCCCACTTATGACGTATGCATTGGAGTTAACGGAGTTAACGAAAACTTATCACAATGGCGTAAAAGCGCTAAAAGGAATTAATCTCACCGTGGAAGCGGGAGATTTTTATGCTTTATTAGGTCCTAATGGCGCAGGAAAATCGACCACCATTGGTATTATCAGCTCTTTAGTTAATAAGAGTAGTGGCAAAGTTAAAGTCTTTGGCTATGACACAGATACCGATATGGTTAATGCAAAGCGCCAGCTAGGGTTAGTGCCACAAGAGTTCAATTTCAACCCATTTGAAACCGTATTACAAATCGTCCTCAATCAAGCCGGTTATTATGGTGTTCCTCGTAAGTTAGCATTAGAACGTGCTGAAACCTATTTAACTCAGTTAGATTTATGGGAAAAACGTGATGATAGAGCCCGTTTTTTATCTGGGGGAATGAAGCGCCGTTTAATGATTGCTCGTGCATTAATGCATCAGCCAAAATTACTGATCCTTGATGAACCAACAGCAGGTGTTGATATTGAATTACGTCGCTCAATGTGGATGTTTTTAAAACAATTAAACGCTGAAGGAACCACCATTATTTTAACGACACACTATTTAGAAGAAGCAGAAATGTTGTGTAGGAATATTGGTATTATTCAACGTGGTGAACTGGTCGAAAACACCAGTATGAAAGGCTTATTAAGTAAACTAGAGTCTGAAACCTTTATTTTAGATTTAGCACCAAAAAGTCCATTGCCTGAATTACAAAATTATCAATATCGTTTAATGGATACTTCAACATTAGAAGTCGATGTTAAAAGAGAACAAGGTTTAAATAGTGTTTTTGCTCAACTTAATACACAAGGTATTCAAGTGTTAAGTATGAGAAATAAAGCCAATCGCCTTGAAGAATTATTTGTTCATTTAGTTAATGAAGAGCATACAGTAGAAGGAGAGAGGGAATGATTCAGCTGTATTGGGTAGCCCTCAAAACAATTTGGATTAAAGAAGTTACCCGTTTTGGCCGTATTTGGATACAAACGTTAATTCCACCTGTAATAACTATGTCTCTCTATTTCGTTATTTTCGGTAACCTAATTGGTAAACGAATTGGCGATATGGGTGGTGTTGATTATATGCAGTTTATTGTTCCTGGCCTGATTATGATGGCAGTAATAACAAACTCTTATGCCAATGTTTCCTCTTCATTTTTTGGTGCCAAGTTTCAGCGTAGTATCGAAGAGTTATTAGTTTCACCAGTGCCAACGCATGTTGTTATTGCGGGCTTTGTGGGTGGTGGTGTGGCTCGTGGTGTTTGTGTCGGTATCTTAGTGACTCTAGTTTCGCTATTTTTTGTACCTTTAGAAATGCATTCTTGGACAATGGTCGTGGTGACATTGTTGATGACTTCCATTGTGTTTTCACTTGCCGGGTTGTTAAATGCAATCTTTGCGAAAACCTTTGATGATATCAGCATTATTCCAACGTTTGTTTTAACGCCATTAACCTATTTAGGTGGTGTATTTTATTCACTTTCACTCTTACCTGAATTTTGGCAAGGTGTGTCAAAATTAAACCCTATTGTGTATATGATTAGTGGTTTTCGTTATGGCTTTTTGGGTATTACCGATGTTTCTTTAACGGTTACCATCAGTGTGTTGTGTCTTTTCATTGCCGTGTTTTATGTTATAGCATGGTACTTGATTGAAAAAGGCAGAGGTTTAAGAAGCTAATCAATAAAACGAAAATAATAGTTATAATGTTTGAAATCGGTATCTTAATTAGAGATACCGATTTTTTTTAACTGTTTTTTCAGCATAAATGTTAATTTTTCTTTAAATTGACGCTTTGCTATTAACAAAATGATTTTTCTTGTTTAGTATACTAAACACTTTGGTAGGGGATAGAAAGGAAATGTAATGACAACGGCAAGCCAAACAGGCAAAGCACCTGAGGCAATCTCTCGTAATAAGCTTTTATGTATCGCTGGTATGGGCTGGACTTTTGATGCAATGGATGTAGGGCTACTTGCTTTTTTGCTCACTGCATTAAAAGAAGATTGGGGATTAACTGCATCACAATTAGGCTGGATTGGTAGCGTAAACTCAATTGGAATGGCTGTCGGTGCTTTTGTATTTGGCATTATTGCAGATAGAAAAGGACGTAAACCCGTTTTTATCTTTACTTTGTTGCTGTTTAGCTTAGGTTGTGGATTAACTGCATTAGCAAGCTCTTTGATGGTGGTGCTTGTTTTACGTTTCTTTATTGGAATGGGATTGGGTGGGGAATTACCTGTTGCTTCAACACTTGTCAGTGAAAGTGTTGAAACTCATGAGCGAGGTCGAATTGTTGTTTTATTAGAGAGTTTTTGGGCTGTCGGTTGGTTAATTGCGGCTTTGATTGCTTATTTTATTATTCCTGATTATGGCTGGCGTATGGCGATGTTATTAAGTGCATTACCGGCTGTATATGCTCTTTATTTACGATCAAAATTACCTGAACCAACCCCATCTCATATCTCACAGAAAAAAACACGCTTATCGATCCGTCAATCAATGGCATTAATTTGGTCACCTCAGTATCGACGTTCAACGCTAATGTTGTGGATCTTATGGTTCTGTGTCGTTTTCTCTTATTATGGTATTTTTTTATGGCTACCAAGTGTGGCTATGTTAAAAGGCTTTAGTTTAATAAAAAGCTTTCAATATGTGCTTATTATGACATTAGCACAATTACCCGGTTATTTTACCGCTGCGTGGTTAATTGAACGTTATGGGCGAAAATTTGTGTTAGTCACTTATTTAGCAGGAACTGCTATTAGTGCCTATTATTTTAGTGTGGCTGATACCACGACAACGCTACTTATTTTTGGCATGTTACTGTCATTCTTTAATTTAGGGGCTTGGGGGGCTTTATATGCTTATACGCCAGAGCAATATCCTGATGGAATACGAGCAACAGGTGCAGGAACAGCAACAGCAATAGGGCGTATTGGTGGAATATTAGGGCCTTTAATGGTGGGATATTTAGTCCAATATCAATTTGAAATAAGCTCCATATTTCTTATTTTCAGTTTTTCAATTGTTATTGGGATATTGGCAGTGATGTTATTGGGTAAAGAGACAAAGAATAAACCGCTTAACTCAATTTAATCACACTTTATGTGACTAAAAATACAGAAATCTCCTTACTTGTAATATGATAGCGATTAAGAATTTTATGAAGAAAGGGGATAAAAGATGTCTCATTATGATGAAGTGGTTAAACAGGTTGATGATGCTATTGCGACAACCAGTATTGAAACCATGAATGAACTTTTAGTGGAATTAGGTAAAGATAAAACGATTGAATTCCCACTACGTTATGAGCAACAAGAGCGTTTACGCACAGCTATTTTTCATCACGGCGAAAAACATCGCTAATCGAATTATGACTAAGAAATAAGTATTTAAAAAGCGTTTTAACCGTTTTAATAAATAGGTGTAAACGCTTTTTTCTTTTTATTACACCGTATCATACGGATCAAAAAGTCTTTTTACCTTCAAGTACCGCAATTCTATTTTCAATGGACGGATGTGTTGAGAAAAATGAGTCTCCTTTATTAAAAATAAAGGCTGCTTTGCGATAAGCACGTCCCGTTGAACCATCTTCAAAACTTTCAGTGTCATGTTGTGCCGAAATTTTCTTTAGCGCATTAATCATTGCTTGATTATCTTGCGTTAAATCGACAGCGGCGGCATCAGCCATATATTCACGAGTACGAGATAAATAAAAATAAAGGACTTGGGTAATAATCGGTAAAACAAGGTTTAATACAATCAAAATAAGGCGAGCCTTGCTTGCTGCATCATTACTTTTTCCACCCCGGTTGCCTGATGCAATATATAAACGGCTACCAAAGATATTCGTAACCGTCAAAATAACGTTGGCTAAGATGCCAACATATAATGTTAGTCGTGAGTCGCCATGAATAATATGCCCTGTTTCATGGGCTAATACTGCTTGCACTTCTTGGCGATTAAGGCGACTTAATAAGCCAGTGGTTACACCAATAAAGGCATTTTTTTCAGACCAACCAGCTGCAAAAGCATTTGCTTCAGGTGTATCAAGAATATAGAGCTTAGGAATATAGCCTAGCGTGGCACTTAAACTAAGTTCTTCCACAATATTGAGCAATTGGCGCTCTTGTGCATTTACTGTTTCATCTGGGCTAATTAATTTAGCATTCATTCCTGTCAGCATGATTTTGTGCCCTTTAAAATGAATAAAAAGAAGCAATAAAATCGAGATAGCTAAAATAATGAGTGAAGCAATGGGAATAGATTGGAAAGTCAGAAATGCCAACATATTATCAGTGAGATCTAGATAAGGATTTGCTCCAATAGCTGTATCCACCAGCAAACCGATCATTAGCATTAATAGTAAATAAGTTGCTATAACAAAACGAGTTCGAATAGCATTTTTTCGTAGAACATTTCTGAAATCCATTGGTGACTCCAAACAGCACCGCTAAGTGCTGTTTTATCAATCAAGAAGGCATAAGTATCTTTTTATCACTTTAAAAATTAATCGAAATTAATGCGGCGAGCTTCTTCTGTTTTAATAGTTCCTTCATCAAGACGCCAGTACTCTTTATCAATAACTAAGCTTGGGAAAATCTTGACAATAAACACAGCAGGAATAGAAGCAATAAAAGCGCGATATTGTTCTAAAGTACGGTTATAGCCGCGTTTTGCAAAAGAGAGTTTATTTTCCGTTGAAACAATCTCTTCTTGTAAATTTGCCATAATGGTATCGGATTTTAATTCAGGGTAATTTTCAACCGCAACATTAATGGCACCACTTGAAACAATTTTTGATAATTCGTCTTCAGCTGCTTTGGCTTCTTTGCCATTGGCACTTTGAGTTTGTGTTCTTAATTCAGTGATTTTAGTAAATACGTCAGATTCATGGCTGAGATATTTTTTTACTGTAGCTAATAAGCTATCAAAGACTTTACCACGACGATCTAATTGTACTGAAATTTCGGTTTCACTTGAGATAACAGCTTCACGCATAGAAATAATACGGTTGTAATAATAAAAAATAAGACCCAATAACGCGATAGTAATAATTAATCCAGTCATGGTGAAGTGCTCTCTTTTCTAATCGTAAACAGGAAATTGTGTTAAATCTTTAATGTTAATTTTGCCTATTATTGATAAAGATAGCTAGATGATTATTTCATCAAAAACAAAAAGAACATGAATAAAGTAAAATTAATGATATTGATTGAGATAAAAAAATACCCCGAATAAATTCGAGGTAAAAATTAAAGGTAATGCTAGGGCAAATAAAAATATCAAGTGAAACATAGGGGATGAATCTGAGTTAAATAATCGTGTTAACGAAACTATTTAACTCAGAGGTAAAACATTTAGAACCAAGGTGCTTGTGCCATTACGTTGCCATAAAACAGCATTCTTCCCGTGATTTCACCACTAAATAACATCAAAATAGTGATGATAGAGAGCGAAGCTTTGTTAAATGACGTGCTGTGAGACAAAGTAATAATGCAGATACCAATAATTAGACTAGCAATGACTTGCCACCATAATAATAAGCTTGCAACATCTGCACCGGGTACTTGTGTTCTCATAACCAAGCCTATGAGAACTAGGAATGCACCAACTAAGGTTCCTATTTTTAATGAGTTACTAATGGTTTTACCTTGTAAACGCAACCAAGGGATCATTGAGCCAAAACCAAGCAATAACGCTGTGCCAATAAAGCTAATTTGTGTTGCTGGTGTATGCCAAAGAGGATGAGCCTGCATTTGGTAGTAGATTTGTGCTGTGATCAAAATAACAGGTAAACCAATAACGCCACAAAACAACCCAAATAGACTATTACGGCGAATAGCATGAGGTTGTACCCAACTGGCTAGCGCCCATAATGAAATTAAGCCATTTAGCATCACAAAGGCAATTGCTTCGCGACTTAACCAAGAATGTGCAATACCTAATACTGAACGATAAGCACCGAGCGGATCACCTAAGTGTCCCATCGACATTGATGAACCCACAACTTCAATCAGCCAAATGAGTGCAATGGTTGTTCGTAATGCTTTGGTGTTTAGCATTGCAACGTTTTGAGTTTGGTTTTGCCATTGATACAGTGAAAGTGCTAATACCGCACCAATACCCCATTGACTCATAACCGTAAACAGGACTAACGGCAGTTGATAATCATGCATGATTAATCCTCCATACCAATAATGACAATATTAGGATTACTGATGGTGTGATCAGGTACACCATAGCGTTTTTCTAATAAAGCCCAATTTGTCGTGTGTTTTTTACGCAGATCTTCAATTTCACCAAACTCAATAGCCCCAGTAGGACAAGATTCAACACAACGGGGTTTTAAGCCTTCATCAAGTCTATCCGCACACATATTGCATTTACTGGTTTTTCCTTCTACTGGATCATAAACCGGAGCGTTATAAGGGCACGCCATGATGCACATTTGGCAACCGATACATTTTTCATGATCTTGCACGACAATACCGTCTTCACGTTTGGTATAAGTGTCAGCAGGGCAAACTTTTAGGCACTGTGGATCGTCACAATGGTTACAAGACATGGTAATAAAAGCTTGTGCATTGGGTTGATCTTCATTGAATTCGCGAACTCGACGCCACAACACACCTGGAGGCGTGACATTTTCAGATTTACAGGCCATCGAGCAAGTTCGGCAACCATAGCAATCTTTGGTATTTATTAGAAAACCATACTGTTTCTTCGCCATGATCAAGCCTCCCGTCTTACGTTAACTAAGGTGCTATTACAGCAATGGCCGTTACCTAAAGGTTCAACGTGGTCATTGGTAACATGGCTACTACTTCCGCCTTGTTGTTCCCACCATCCATTATCTAATGAAATAACGCCTTGCTTAATATGCGTGGTCACAACGGCAATCGCACGGTGCTCTCCTCGATCATTAAATGCAATAGCCCATTCACCATCTTTAATTCCTCTGGCTAAAGCATCATTAGGATGGATAAGAATATTAGGTTGATTACGCTGTACTTCTAAGATCCACTCATTCATACCATGGCTAGAGTGAACACTACGAGCGAGCTTGCGTTGCACCGCCATTAGTGGGTATTTTTTAGCAAGTTCAGGTGAGCCTTTTGTCGATTCTTTTACGGGATAATAGGTGACAATCGGAGAGAAGTTTTTATCCTGCCACTCTTCAATAAAGAAGTGTGCTTTTTTCGTTGAAGTACGGAAAATGCCATCTTTAAAAGGGATCCAGTCGCCTTCAACTGGGCGCACTGGGCCTTTTTCTAACATTTCACGTGTAATGCCGGAGCCTTTAAGGCAAGCATCAATATAGTGTTCAATAGGTTGGTTGAAAACGTCACCAAAGCCAAAACGTTCGGCAAGACGAGCAAAGATCCAATAATCAGGTTTTGCATCTCCTGGTGGCTCAACCGCTTTTTCCATTAATTGTACATATTGACTACGAACACCTGCCATTAAACTGGTATCTTCAAAAATAGTCGTAACAGGGAGTACAAGATCGGCATAAAGTGCAGTGGATGACATCAAGTTATCAGCAACAACCACAAAAGGTACTTTTTTCAGTGCATTACGTACCATATTAGTGTTAGGAAGTTGTGTCATCACCCCCATGGTCATGATCCACCAAAAATTAATTGGGTGTGGTTTTTCATTGACAATCCAATCACCCACTTTCGCAACAGGAATGGGTTTTATTGGTTTTGCGTTAGGTGCTGGTGGAATAATTGGACTAAATTTTGCCATTTGGCGAGCACCACCGGCATCACAAATTCCAGCACCTTTTTTACCGGTATTGCCGGTTAATAATGCAAGATAAAATTGGCTAGCTGCAACATAAGCACCAAATTCGGTACGTTGAGCGCCGGACATATTTTGCACAATCATAGCGGGTTTGGTGGTGGCATAATCACGAGCTAAACGAATAATAGTTTCTTTCGGGATATCCGTTTCTTGACTGGTTTTTTCGACAGTCCAAGGTTGTGCTTGTTGGTAAATTTGCTCAAAGACAGTCACATAATCAGCATTAGTAGGTAGTTCATTATGAGTTAACGCAGGAATAATATTCGGTGTCTCATGGTGAACAAGTTGCTGACTTAAAGTATCAAAAACTAGATAACTATCTTGATCATCATCAGATTGACGTAATAGTTTTTGCTGTGAGTCAACAAGGTAGACGGCACCTGTGTGTGCACGTAAAAAAGGTTTATCAGTGAGATTTTCTTCAATGATAATTTTGATCATACCTAACGCAAGTGCCGTATCAGTACCAGGAACGATAGGGATCCACTCATCTGCTTTAGCGGCTGTTTCATTAAAGCGAGGATCAATAACCACCATTCTGGCGCCATTTCGACGAGCTTGGTTGTAATTTTTGAAATAGGCCTGCATCGTCACTGCGGGGTTATTACCCCAACAAAGGATATAGCGACTATCTTTTACCGTATCTCGAGTATCTGCGTAGCGTAGACCCACCATTGGGATCATTGCCGCTGTTACGGCAGAGCAACAAAGTGATCCCGCTTGTTTTGTGGAGCCACCTAAGTAATCGAAAAAGGCCTTACCCATATCATTTTTAATCGAGTCCATATTGCCGGCATGAGTAGAGATAAACAGTCCCTCATTACCAAACTTATCAATGGTTTCTCTGATGTTTTTTTCAATGAGATCAAGTGCTTCATCCCAACTAATGGGTTTGAATTCTGCTTTTCCTTTTTCACCCACACGCAATAAAGGTGTGGTTAAACGATCTTTATGGTATACCCATTTGGTTCGGCTCATACCCCGTAAACAACATTTCACATTAAAGCCTTCAGTGGCTTCAACTTTGATAAGTTGCCCCTTATGTGTAAAAGCTGTTAGGTTACAGTGCAAACATTCCATCGCACAGGTTGAACGAAAGGTTTTATATTCGGATAATTTTATCCGTGGTTTCTGGTTAAATATGGGTTTATTTTCATTAACTAGACTGAACGCATTAGGAGAAAGAGCTGCCACGCCAATGGCGCCCATTCCTTTTAACAGCGTTCTTCTATTTAATTCCCACTTTTGATTTTTAGACATAGACATTCTCACGCACAAGAAAAGTTAACTATATATAAACTCAATTCATATATAGTTAACATTGAGGTAGATCATCTAAAAATAGACAAAGAAAATAATCGACAGAAAATAGTTAAAAGGCCACATTTAAAATAAGGTTTTAGTGAAATAAACTAGTAAAAATGACAAAAAAAGAATAATGGGATGTCGTCATAAAACGAAATAAACAACGAATAGGTGTGAAAGAAATAAATGCAGAATTCTCAAGGAGTTAACTCGGTTGATATTGCTATTACCATTCTCGAATTTATTGCATCGAATGGCGGTATTGCCCGATCGTCAGATATTGCAAAAGCCTGTTCGCTTTCAAAAAGTCGCTTACATAAATATTTAGTGTCACTTTGTCGCTCTGAAATGTTGTACCAAGAAAGCGGCGGAAGTCAGTATTGCTTGGGGAGTAAAATTCTTCTTTTAGCGCAGGCAACACCTAAGCCACAATCCATGGTGGATGAAATTAATCAGCTATTATGTGAGTTTAGAGATGAACATAATATGTCTACAGGATTAGTTATTGCGCAAGGCAATCAGCTTTTTTTAACGCGATATAATCGCAGTTTTAAACATGTTGATATTGATTTTTTACCCGATACACCTGTGCCTTATAAAATTAGTGCTGCGGGCTCTATTTTTGCTGTTTTTAGTAATTTAGAGATAGATGCGGGTTTATCAGAAAAACAGAAAAATACTATTCGCCAACAAGGTTTTGCTATTCGTCATGAACCGGCTGAAGGTATTCCTGGTGCACAATCCATTTCATGCCCTGTTTTTAATAAAAAAGGAGAAATGGTGGCAGCAGTATTAACGATGGGCTTTATTGAGTCTGAAAGACAAACTGAATTGGGTAATACACTTAAAGCTAAGATGACGCGCTTTTCACGTTAATTGAGTGGAGTATTGAATTTAGGCATCTTGGCAGGAAAAGCCAAGTGCCTAATATGCAGAGAAGAATTAATCAAATAGCCCTTTTGCAAGGGTATCACCTTGGTGTGGGATGCCGGGTAATACAAAGTAGTATCCGCCACCAAAAGGTTTGATATAGCGCTCTAATGGTTCACCATCTAAGCGTTTTTGGGTATCAATAAAGCCTTTTTTAAGGTTATTTTGAAATGAGATAAAAATCAGTCCCATATCTAATTGACCTGAAGGCGTTAAACCTAATGAATAGCTGTAACTACGTCGGCGTAGTTTGGCGCTATAACGTTCTGGATTTCTTGGCTCTGCTCTTCGCATATGAGAGTCAAACAGCACTCGGTCACCATGAGGATCTTTTTCAAACTGTGGATCGTCCATTTCCTGCTTCATTCCAATTGGCGCACCCGTTGATCGATGACGGCCAAAGTTATTCTCTTGATCTTCAAGCGGTGTTCTATCCCAAAATTCCAATGCAAACCGAATAAGACGCACTGCTTGATAGCTTCCGCCTAAACACCATTGTGGCTCTTTTTGTTCTTCTGTGATCCAGACTAGCGAGTCCATCAGGTTATTATCAGATGAAGGCGCGTTCCCTGAGCCATCTTTAAAACCAAAAAGGTTAATCGGCGTTTGATGATTATCAATATCGCGAGCAGGAAGAAAACCATCAATTTTCCACACCGCATAAACTTGACCAGAAAGATATTTTAAAATATCTCTTAACGCATAAATGACACTTTCTTGGCTATTAGCACAAAACTGGAGTAGAACATCGCCACCACACCATTTTGGATCTAATCGATCATTAGGAAAGGGCTTCATGGGCTCTAAGCGTTTGGGTTTTTTAGGCTGAAAACCAAAACGATTATCAAAAAAGCTATCACCTAACGCGACAGTAATGGTTAATTCATCTGGGTGTAATTGAGTGCCCAGAATACCAGACTCAGCAGGAGGAAGATGTGGATTTGCTCTCTGCTCTAGCTCACGAGGTTGCGTTAAAAAAGCAATTCGTTGTGTCAGAGTTGCGAATATTTTTTTTACTTCATCAACAGTAGTGACTGTTAGATTAAGAGCAATAAATGAGGCGTGTTTTTGTTCTGGAGTAATAACGCCTGCTTGGTGTTTACCTAAATAAGCAATCGTACGTTGATAACGGGGCACAGATGAAGCACTTTGTTTTTGTTGTGCATTAGCCCCTATACTGGCGAGTAATAAGCTTCCACCTAACCATTTTAACGTTGTACGTTTATCGAGGTTAACTGGACTTTTTAATAACGGTTTAAAGAGAGTTTTATTTTTCATCACTTGCTTCTTTATAGTGATAGTAAACATCAATATCGAGCGTGCTACGTAAATTCGCCACTTGCTCTGCTAATTGTGTTACTTGAGAGAAAAGCCAGCTTTTTTCTGTTTCAGAAAGCGCATTTAAAGGCTGGAATAAACCTTCATCACGCTGGTATTTTAAAAGCAGAGCACCAATATCATTATATTGCTTGATCAGAGATTGATATTCAGTAGGGGGAATATGTTCGGATAAGCTCTCCACTATTAAGCGTGATCCGGATAAATTTGCATAACTATCACCTAGATCGCTATTTGAGTATTGGTTTTCAATCCCTGCTAATTTGTCCGTTAAAATAAACTCCAAGCTATCCCCCGCCGATTGGACTAATTTGGGGATTGGGATATCTTCAATGGCTAAACGTTTTTTTAGATCACTAATGCCTCTTAATAGCGCTTTTGCGGACTCTGTAGCTTTTTGCGTATCTTTTAATTTAAAGAGTTGATATTCAATTAAATGAAATCCTGAAAAACGCGATGAGTTTTCTCTTTCAATAAAGAAATCAGCTCGATTATTTAATAAACGTTCGCTTGATCCAAAAAGCGCAATAATAGGGCGAATAACTTCATAGTGATAATGCGCTTGTTGATAGGCATTTTGAGCATTAATAAGCTGATTTTTTTCGCTATTTACTATTAATTTATTGAGTGCTTTTTCAACTTGAGTTAATTGCTCAACAGCCTTTTCTCGGTACATTAAAATATCAGTTTTAAATTTTTCAGGAGTAGGAATATCTCCTTTTGCAACGATGATATTTTCGCTATCTTGAATAATTCCTTGAATGATTTTTTCA
Organism: Proteus sp. fly-1067; assembly: GCF_040139345.1. Taxonomy (NCBI): domain Bacteria; kingdom Pseudomonadati; phylum Pseudomonadota; class Gammaproteobacteria; order Enterobacterales; family Morganellaceae; genus Proteus; species Proteus sp. fly-1067. Next base: position 249,604 of record NZ_JBEEUL010000004.1, read on the forward strand.
GCGTAAATAGGTAGAGAAAACAGCAAAATAAAGAAAAAAACAGTAATATTTCTTCTTTTAAATTTTGTGTTATTTCGCATGCTGAGTACCTCGCTTAAATAACAGTGCAACAATCACCCAGTAGACAATAAACGTCACCACGCTTAAACCAATGGGTTGAGAGCGATAAGCGAAGAATGATACTAAGAAATTACCAAAGACACTCGAGTCATCCAGAATATGGCTAATATCCCAAAGCGGATATATCAAGAAATCAGGTAATTCAAAATCCATTTCAATGAGTAGATTTGCAATTTCTTCTACGGCTTTTAAGAGCAAAGAAACGGCAAGGAATAGCAGTAAAAATCCCGTTACAGTAAAGAAATAACGCCATGAAATAACTTTTGACGTCAGTAAAAATAGCCATAGAGTGAATGCTGCGACAAGTAAGCCAATAAAGACTTCAATAAAGAAAGGCAGTGCTGTTTGTGCATTGAGAGCCATAATATGGCTAGAGAGGAAGACAACAACTTCACTGCCTTCTCTGGCAATTGCAATGGCAATAATCAGTAAAATACCCCATGCACTTTGTTGCTGTGTTTTTTGTGTGAGTTCATTTTCTATGTTGGTTTTTAGTGACTTTCCTTGCCCATTCATCCAATAAACCATTTGAACAATAAGCACACAGGCGAGGATCTCCATTGCGATCATAAATAGAGATTGCCACATATCTTCCAGTGAACTAAATACACCATAAATGCTCAGAGCCAAGATAACAGCAAGAAATAGTCCAAATATAACGCCACTCCACAAGTATTTCATACCTTGTTTTGGCGCTGGAGAGCGCTTTATCCAAGCATAAATAATGCCAATTACCAGTAGCGCTTCAAAACTTTCTCGCCAGACAACAAACAGAACTTGTCCCATATTTACTCTGCCTTTTCAGTTGCAACAATTTCACCTTGAGGGTGAGAAAGGTGAAAATCATCAAAGAAGGTGTAACGACCGGGTTTTAGTGGTGCTATCACAACGACAGAATTTGCGCCAGGAGCTAATACTTTTTCTTTACGTAACTGTGTACTTTCAAATTCAACAGGGCTGGTGCCTGTATTACGGATTTTTATTCTAATGGGGGTTTTGGCAGGTACTTCGAGTACTTGAGGAATAAGCTCGCCGTCTTTCATTTCTAATTCAACAGTAAATTTCTCAGCAGCAAAAACAGAGCTTGTTATCATTAATAGCAGTAATAACGTGTATTTATAGAGATGTTTCATCATCAGCGTTTCACTTAAAAAAAGAGAAAAAGGATAAACTCAATTTTATTGAGCTTATCCGTTATCAAGCTAATTAATAACTACCTTTACGACCTGTGCCGCTATAGGTGAAATCCCATGAAACTTCAAAGGGTTCAAACCAAGGTGCAACACCGGTTTCTTTGTCAATATGGCGACCAAATGTAATATCTTTATTGTATGAAGGTGGGTAAATTTTATAAGTAACATTATATTGGCCATTACCATCGAGTTTCAGATTCTCGCCATAGTGAGGACCATCATTAGCCACCATTGCCATAAAAACGCCTTGCTGTTTTTTCGCTGGCGCATCTGATTTTGTCACGGTGTATTCAATAGTGAGGTAAGGGATCCAGCCACCTTCTGCAAAGCCATTAGGATTGTCTTCTGTAGCATGGATATCGGCTTCTAAATGGATATCGGCTTTATCAGCCGCGAGATGGCTCATTGCATGATGACCTTCTTCGGTATCCATAGTGATAGGTTGAAGGTAAACCCCCTGAATTTCCATACCATTTTTAATAATAGGATGACCTACAGGGTACTCTAGAGCAAAAGCCGAGGTTGAGAGAAACGATAATGCAGTAAGAGAGAGTGCATAGCGATATTTCATGTTTAACCCTTATTTCAAATGATAATTGTTATTATTCTTAATTAGGTTAACACAATTTGTATTAAAGAGAGGAGATAATCTATACGAAAAATATCGCTTAAGTTACGAAAAAAACAGTGAAAAATGTATTAACATTTTATTTTATAAAAGAAAAAAATTTGTTGGTTTAAATATAAAAGATAAATAGAATTGATAACTCAAAGTAATTATACTCATTATGATTATCAAATTAAGAGTGATATATGGAAACCTTATTTATCTTAATAAAAAGATAAAATAGAAGATTTCCATACCAAGAATATTAAATTTGGCTTTGAGCACTCCAAAATTGTTTGGATTGTGTCAGTGCGATAGCAGAAACTTGCTCTTCATTAGGGGGTAAAAAAAACGCTGGTGTCACTTTTAGCTCTTGAGCAATATGAAAGAGCATATCAACATCAATTTTACATAGCCCATTCTCATATCGTGAAAATTGTTGTTGGCTAATACCCACTCGTTCAGCGACAACCTTTGCTGATAAGCGAAGCTGCTGGCGTTGTTTACGAATTTTATGCCCAATAATTTGAGAAATGGGATAAATCTTTGACATTAGTGACCTCATTCTTCCTATCAACCACCAATAATATTCAATAATTCAAATATCAAGTTTCTGTGATGGATCTTCAAAGTAAACAAGCACTCCGGCTTGAATGAGTAAAATCCATTCTATAGTGTTATCGGTTAATAGGCGGAATTATTTATACCCGTCAGGCTATAAGATGATAATAATTTTTATTAAACTATTTTGATATCATTCTTTTTTCTAGCAGGAAAATCGAGAAAAATTTGATAAACAGTGCTATATATTGTCAAAATGCCATTTTATCCATTATTTGTGCTCGCATTTATGATTGATAAAGAGTAAATAATGAAACTATAACAAAAAAGATAAAGCCCTCTTTGACTGTGTTTATACTCGAAAATACCTTTTATATATTTTTTATGATGGGTTATTTTTGAGTTTTTTTTTATTTGGCCCAATTTTTCTTCTTAAATAGCTTTAAAGCGACATACCTCTTTTTACTTTATCGAAATTAATAAAATTACATTCACTTCGAATAGTCCATGGCGTTAATATTGTTATCTATAATACTTAGGTAGATTATAAGTATTACAGGTAATTATCTATTTATCGTCAAGGTCGAGATTATGAATGTAAAAGATATCATTCGTCATGAACCATTTGGAACATTGCTAGGTTATGCGCCTGGTGGTGTCGCGATTTACTCTTCAGATTACAGTAGTATCGATAAAGAAGACTATGCTGCTAATGATTCATTCCGTAGTTATATTGGTAATGAATATATGGGGCACAAGTGGCAGTGTGTTGAATTTGCTCGTCGTTTCCTTTATCTGCATTACGGCGCTGTATTTACTGATGTGGGAATGGCTTATGAGATTTTTTCATTGCGTTTTTTACGTAAAACCATTGATGACGATATATTGCCTCTCCAAGCGTTTGCTAATGGCGGTAAGCAGGCACCAGCTGTTGGTGCTTTACTGATTTGGCAAGAAGGTGGTGAGTTTAAAGTGACCGGTCATGTTGCAGTGATCACTGAAGTGCTCGAAGATAAAATCCGTATTGCAGAACAAAATGTTATCCACACTAGATTACCAGCAGGCCAGCAATGGACACGAGAATTACCGCTTCGCGTTAGTGATGACGGCTACTTTATTCAAGATACTTTTGAGAACACAACGCTTTTAGGTTGGATGATCCAAACTGAACCTAATGCTTATAGTCTTCCTGAGCCTAAAATCACACCTGAACTATTAAATATTCATGCCGAAAAACTTGAAAATAAAGGTCAATTCGATGGGAAATGGCTAGATGAGAGCTCGCCATTAGAGAAAGCTTATATCTATGCGCAACATGGTCATATTATCAATCAAGATAGTTACGAATATTTCACCATTTCAGAAAGTGCAGAGCAGGAGCTTATTCGCGCAAGTAATGAAATGCATTTGATGTATTTGCATGCAACTGAAAAAGTGTTGAAAGATGATAAGTTACTGCGTTTATTCGATATCCCTGAAGTGTTATGGCCTCGCATTCGTTTGTCATGGCAAAACAGACGTCATCAAATGATCACGGGACGATTAGATTTTTGTATGGATGAACGTGGCGTCAAAGTTTATGAATATAATGCAGATTCAGCCTCTTGCCATACAGAAGCTGGCTTAATCATCGAAAAATGGGCACAGAAAGGTGGAATTAAAGAGGGATTTAACCCCGGCGAACGATTACTTGATGCATTAGCTGATGCTTGGAAACATTGTGATGCAAAACCTTTTGTACATATTCTTCAAGATGATGATAGTGAAGAAGATTATCATGCTCTCTTTATGCAACAATCACTGACCCAAGCAGGTTATAACAGTAAAATTCTACGTGGATTAGATGAGCTTCATTGGAATAGTCGCGGCCAATTGATTGATGCAGACAAACGTGTTGTTGAGTGCGTCTGGAAAACATGGGCTTGGGAAACGGCATTAGATCAACTAAGAGAAGAGAGTGAGCAACAAGCACTGATCCCTATTCGTACAGGGCATCCTGAAGGCGAAGTCCGTTTGGTCGATGTACTTTTACGTCCTGAAATTACCGTTTTTGAGCCACTTTGGACACTTATCCCAAGTAATAAAGCCATTTTACCGATTTTATGGCAACTGTTCCCTGACAATCCTTATTTGCTAGATACGGATTTTAAAGTGACTCCTCATCTTGCACAAAGTGGTTATGCAGTTAAACCAATAGCGGGTCGTTGTGGTAGTAACATTGGCTTAGTTGATCATAAAGAAAATGTGTTAGATGAAACCCAAGGTCAATTTGATCACCAAGAAAATATTTATCAGGAATTATGGTGTTTACCGAAAGTCGCAAACCGTTATATTCAAGTTTGCACCTTTACAGTCGGTGGACATTACGGGGGTTGTTGTTTACGTTCTGATCCTACACTAGTTATTAAAAAAGAGAGTGATATAGAACCGTTGATCGTGGTTGAAGATAAACACTTTTTAACTAAATAAGATCATAGACGTTTAGAATTAAGAAATAATAGACCCGCCTAATTGGCGGGTTTATTTTAAAAATAACCAGAATGCTTAGTGAGAAATAGAATGATACAAAAATTTGAAACACTTAGTGAGTTATTAGCATCGCTTTCAACACTTGAATCTAATGAGTGGATTTATACGGAAATTGCAACTTGGAATCGTGATCCTAATCAGGCGATTTTTTATTATATTCCTTGGGATTATCTCCAAGCATTACCTGATGACGAGGTTTATCTTGATGACGAAGATCTGGAAATGCCAAAAGCGGTTGAAGATAAAAATTTACGAGGCTGGATGGTGATTTGTGATTTGGCATTATTTTATCAAGTTCAACAAGCCGAAAAAAAAACCTTACAGTGGGTTATTGAAGAAATTAACTATTATCGTGAATATGATGCTTTTCGGTGTTTGAGTTAGGTGTTTCTTTAGCAATAAAGATCAAATCATTAACTATAATTATTTGATAATTAATGATTTTACTCGTAATTTTTTGTTTTAATAAAGAATGTTTTCAATGTTAGGCCAATCATCAGCATAATGATCTGTCATTAATAAAAAACATTCAGCCACGGCACGGTTTAAAGATTTATGTTCAACAGTATCATTTTCTATTGAAATGACAGACCACACTTTGTTTTCTTGATGATAAGAGCATGACATTTCACAATCTTCTAATAAGGAAAGTGTATCATCGGCATTTTTGAGTAAATCAAATAGTGCGCCATCGGGATCTAAAGAGCTCCAAACTTTTTCGGTTTCTGTATCAAATTCGATTTCATAACCATAACGGCGATAGATAGCTGTTAGGTTTATTTGAAAATCTGTGTAGTGACTATAACGATGGATCGGTGGCTGGTAGGTATCTGGCTCTTGGGCTTTTCGATTATTTTTATAGTCTTGAATTTGTTTTTCTCGAGCTTGAGCTCGTTGATAGCCCTCGTCACCAAATTCTAAAATACGTGCTTTGCGATAAACGTCACTAAAATCTAGTACCGCAGCACCATAATAAAGCCCTTCACCTGTTTTCAGATCCATTAAGTCAACTAAGATATAACGTTTATTCTCAGTGAGTTGTTCTTTATTTCTGATGGATAAACCAGCATATTCTGCAATAGCGACTATCTGTTGTGTTGAAAATGTCATCTCTTTCATAGGGTTTTCCTTAAAAAATTACATGCTTTCCTTGATCTGTTTTTTCAGCCACTGAATGAAAAGCTGTACTTTGGCATTATTCTTTTCGTTTCGAGTGACAAGGTAATAACGCTGAGCACAAAAAAGCTCACTATTATTAAAAGGGATAATTAATTCCTTATTGGCCAGTTGCTTCTGTACTAAACGTTTTCTTCCCATCGCGACGCCAGAGTGATTAACGGCAGCAATCACAGCAAGATCAGAACGGTCAAAACAGATATTACTGCGATTAGGGAAAAGTGAAAGATCCATATGTTCACTCCAAGCTCTCCATTCATCAAAATCAGAATTGTTACTCCATGCTTGTCTATCATGTAGCAAGGTGCAATTAGAGAGATGATGAATATTATTTATAAGCTCATGTTTTTTAGCGTATTCAGGGCTGCATACCGGAATAATCGATTCTGAAATTAAGTCTTCGCAATAAAGATTTTGTAGTTGTTTATCATCAAAATAGATTGCGAGATCAATACCATAGCCTCGAAAGTTAATGTCATCATTTCCTGTGAGCAGATTTAATTCAATGGAAGGGTAACGCTCAGTAAAATCAGCAATACGAGGAACTAACCAACATTGGGCAATGGAAGGACGTGAATAAACGGTAAGTACACCAGAGATTTCTTGGTTATGGATATCTAAAATTTCTTGGTTAATATCTTCTAACGTTTTTTTAAGTGCCCAATAAATACGTTCACCTTCTTCTGTTAGTTCAATTCGGCGATGAAAGCGGTTAAATAACTTAATGCCTAATTCTTCTTCTAGTGTATTAATACGATGGCTAATAGCACTGGGAGTTAATGACAGCTCTTCTGCTGCTAAAGCAAATGAAAGGTGACGACCTGTTGCTTCAAAAGTGTGAAGTCTGGCTAATTGATAACTAGATAATCGTTTATTTCTTAAAATCACGCTAGAAGATTCAAACATTCTTTTATTCTCATTTTATTGTTGATAGTAACGTTAGTTAACAATCAAGGTAATGTTAAGATGAAATACCATGCTATCACTCATCAAAATGTGATTATTTGTGGATAAGATCACTTATTTGAGTTAATTGAATTCATCTTAGTGTAAATTTTCATCATTTGTAAGTATCGAATGATTAATATTCAATATGTTTAACAATAAATAAAAGATTTGGGATGGATATATGGATTCAACATTATGGGTACTAGGTACTCTTATAATTAGTATCTTGCTCATTGTTTTTACTATAATAAAACTTAAGTTTCACCCGTTTTTAGCCTTACTGTTGGCCAGCTTCTTTGTAGGTACTGCAATGAAGATGAACCCTTTAGAAATGGTGAATGCGATTGAAAATGGTATTGGCGGTACACTCGGATTTTTAGCAGCAATTATCGGTTTAGGTACTATTCTAGGTAAAATGATGGAAATATCAGGTGCCGCAGAACGCATCGGTATTACATTGCAAAAGTGTCGTTGGTTATCTCCAGACGTTATTATGGTATTAGTTGGCCTTATTTGTGGTATTACACTTTTTGTTGAAGTTGGTGTGGTATTACTTATTCCACTTGCTTTCTCTATTGCGAAAAAAACAAATACATCATTATTAAAATTAGCCATTCCTTTATGTACGGCATTAATGGCCGTTCATTGTATTGTTCCTCCTCATCCAGCCGCGCTGTTTGTCACTAATGAATTAGGCGCAGATATGGGAACCGTGATTGTTGCCGGACTTGCGGTTGGTTTAGCTGCTTCATTAGTCGGTGGCCCGTTATTTTTAAAAGTATTAGGTGAGCGTTTGCCGTTTAAAACCGTACCTGAAGAATTTTCAGATATGGAAGTGCGTGAAGAAAAAGATTTGCCGTCGCTCGGTGCCACTCTCTTTACGGTATTATTGCCAATTGTTCTGATGCTGATAAAGACAGCCGCAGAATTAAATATGACAAAAGATACTTCGCTTTATACTGCATTACAGTTTATTGGTAATCCAATTACTGCAATGTTTATTGCTGCTTTTGTCGCTTATTATGTTTTAGGTATTCGCCGTAATATGGGCATGAATATCTTATTAAAGAAAACAGAAGATAGTTTTAGCTCTATTGCCAATATCTTATTAATCATTGGTGCTGGTGGTGCTTTTAATGGCATTTTAAAAGGCAGTGGTTTAAGTGAATCTTTAGCGTTAATTCTTTCTAACTTGGACATGCATCCTATTTTATTGGCTTGGTTGGTTGCCATTATCCTTCATGCGGCTGTTGGTTCTGCAACGGTTGCAATGATGGGAGCTACTGCAATTGTTGCACCATTAATGCCTTTATACCCAGACATTAGCCCTGAAATTATTACCTTAGCAATTGGTTCAGGTGCTATTGGTTGTACCATCGTCACAGACTCACTGTTTTGGTTAGTGAAACAGTATTGTAATGCAACTTTAAGTGAAACTTTTCGTTTTTACAGTGTCGCGACCTTTATTGCCTCCTTTGTCGCATTAGGCGGTACATTTATGCTTTCTTTTGTCATATAAAAGAGAACGACTATGAGCCATATAGATATAAATAAACTAATAAGTAATTTTCCACTAGTTCGTGACTTAGTGGGCTTAAAAGAAGTGGTTTGGTTTAACCCAAAGGTGACCACCACTGACCAGGGACTTCCATATGTTGGTTTAACGCAAGATGACGTAATTGATGCACAAGCACGGTTACAACGTTTTGCACCTTATTTAGCTAAAGCATTTCCAGAAACGGCGGTTACTCAAGGAATTATCGAATCAGAAGTGGTTGATATTCCTAAGATGAAAATTGCTCTTGAAAAGCGTTATAACACAACCATTTGCGGTCAGTTGCGTTTGAAAAAGGATAGCCATTTACCAATTTCAGGCTCAATTAAAGCACGAGGTGGAATCTATGAAGTATTAACGCACGCTGAGAAATTGGCAATAAACGCGGGGTTACTGAATACAGATGATAATTATGAAAAATTATTCTCTGATGAATTCCGTAAATTCTTTAGCCAATACAGCATCGCGGTTGGTTCAACAGGCAACTTAGGTATGTCTATTGGGATCATGAGTGCGAAATTAGGCTTTAGTGTAAGCGTTCATATGTCTGCTGATGCACGTCAGTGGAAAAAAGACAAATTACGCTCTCATGGCGTTAATGTTGTTGAATATGAACAAGATTACAGTATTGCTGTAGAAGAAGGCCGTAAAGAAGCAGAAAAAGATCCTAACTGTTTCTTTATTGATGATGAAAACTCAAAAACCTTGTTCTTGGGTTATGCCGTTGCCGGATTACGTTTGAAACGTCAATTTGAAGAACAAGGTGTTCGTGTTGATAGTGAACATCCTCTGTTTGTTTATTTGCCTTGTGGTGTTGGTGGTGGTCCTGGTGGTGTTGCGTTTGGGCTAAAACTGGCATTTGGTGATGCAGTGCATTGTTTATTTGCTGAGCCAACACATTCACCTTGTATGTTATTGGGCGTTTATACCCAGTTACATGAAGGTATTTCCGTACAAGAAATTGGCATCGACAACGTGACTGCCGCTGACGGTCTGGCTGTTGGTCGCGCATCAGGCTTCGTGGGGCGTGCAATGGAGCGCTTAATTGATGGCTATTACACTATTGATGATCAAGAGCTTTATGATTTGCTAAGTCTATTAAATAAAGAAGAAGGCATTAAGTTAGAACCTTCGGCATTAGCAGGAATGGCGGGAGCTGTACACGTCACTCAAGCTAAAGATTATCTGCAAGGTTTATCACTAGACAGTCAAAAAATGCAAAATGCAACGCATTTAGTCTGGGCTACAGGTGGTGGCATGGTTCCTGCGGATGAAATGCAAAAATATCTCGCTCAAGGAAAATAGAGCGTAGATCCGGGGCGATAAGGTTTATCTTTATCGTTCCATATAAAATAAAAGGGAGTAGTGCGAGTATCCAGTAATTATTATATAAAACAATAATATAGTAACAATGGATTAAACCAAGTGTTACATCAAACATTCACACCAGGATGTCACACCAGGGGAAAATGTCGTAGTATTATAATCATAAAAAAAGAGGCACCCATAGGGTGCCTCACTTACATCTATCGCTTTAAATATTAAATTTATTCTAAAATAAACATGCCATAAGGATGAATTTGGAGATAATAGCTGTCACCTACATTTGGTTGAAGCTGTGTGGCATTGACTTGTAATAGTAAAGTCTGATTTTGCCATTCGACGGTTACCTCATACTGAGGCCCCATATAAGCCACATGCACGATTTTACATTGCTGGCAGGCATCGCCTTGTTGAGATAAGGTGATAGCCTCGGGTCTAACTCCAACTCTAACATCTGTTTTAGTGGTATTAAATGTATCTGGCTTTGGTAGGCGATATTGAAAAATATCAACATAATCAGCGCCTAATGTGGCTGGGAATAAGTTTGCATCACCCATAAAGCTGGCCATAAATTCAGAAGCCGGTTGGCGATAAAGAGTTTGTGGTGAGCCTAATTGCATTATCTTACCTTTATTCATCACCAATACCATGTCAGAAACCGCAAAAGCTTCACTTTGGTCATGGGTTACATAAAGAGAAGTGATATTAAACTGTTGTTGTAATTCACGAATTTTCTCTCTCATACTACGACGCAAGTTCGCATCAAGGTTACTGAGTGGTTCATCAAAAAGCAGCACTTTCGGCTTTAAAATTAACGCGCGAGCTAATGCAACTCGTTGTTGTTGACCGCCTGAAATTTGGTCAACAAAACGATCTTCAAAGCCGGCTAAATCCACCAGCTCTAAGGCTTCAGTTACTCGTTGTTTGATTTCTGCTTTCGGACGCCCGAGCATTTTTAAGCCATAACCAATGTTTTCCCCTAATGACATATGAGGGAAAAGGGCATAAGACTGAAACACCATACAGATATCGCGTTGTTGAATTGAGCGTTCAGTGACATCTTCACCATCAATAAAAATCTTACCTTCTGTTGGTTTTTCTAATCCAGCAACTAAACGTAAAACAGTTGTTTTACCACAACCAGAAGGTCCTAATAATGAAACCATTTTACCTTGTGGAATAGACAAGCTGAGATCTTCAATAACTGTGTTAGAACCAAAGCGCTTAATGACATTTTTCAGTTCAACGAAATGTTGTTGTGTCATGGTTTATACTCCGTATTACTGTGCATTTTTGGCTTTAGAGCGTGAAACACGGGCTTCGCCAATCAAATAGTCAAATAAGAAAATAATTGCCAACATAACGACGATTAAAATCGAGCCGTAGGCAATTGCGACGCCGTATTCACCATCTTCAACACGGTTTAAAATATAAGCAGTTGCAACACGTGTATCTGGTGTAACAAGGAAGACGATGGCACTGACAGTGGTAATTGCACGTACAAAGCTATAAATTAGCGCAGACAAAATAGCTGGGCGCAATAGTGGCAATAGCACATAGAAAATCGTTCTCATTGAATTTGCTCTTAAGCTTAAAGAGGCTTCATCAAGTGATTTATCAATTTGCCCTAATCCCGCAATACCTGCACGTATCCCTACTGGCACATTACGCATTGTCATAGAGATAATCACAATCGCCGCAGTGCCCGTTAAATAGAACGGTGAGTCGTTAAACGCAAGAATATAAGAGACACCTGCAACCGTTCCCGGTACAGCGAAACAAAGCATGGTTGTGAACTCAATACTTTTCTTACCTTTAAAGTCTTGGCGCACAACGATATAGGCGATTAGCAATCCAAGAATGGCTGTAATAGGTGCTGCAATACCCGCATATAACAAGGTATCCAATAATGAAGGCCATGCTCCATCACTCATTCCTTGACCAAATAACTTGATAAAGTTATCAAGGGTTAAGGTGTAATCAACACCCCAGTTAACGGTAAAACTACCGTAGAAAATACTGCCATATAACAAGATATTAAAGACAACCCAAATGCCAAGAACAGTTGTTACAAATGCAATCAATGACGATGGTAAAGGTTGAACATCACCACGATAGGATTTCCCTGATACGGTGACGTAAGAGCGTTTACCAATCCACATATACTGCACGCAGAACACTAATAGTGAGAAAACTAAGAGTGACGCACCTAATGTACTGGCTGATTGATAATCTAGTTGAGAGCCGGTGATATAGAAATAAATCTGTGTGGCGATAACGTCAAAGTTACCCCCTAAAACTAATGGGTTACTAAAGTCAGCAAGAGATTGCACAATCACAATTAAAAATGCATTGGCTAATGCGGGCTTAAGTAACGGCATAAAGACGTTAAAGAAGGTTTGATAACGGTTAGCTCTTAAGGTGTAAGATGCTTCTTCTAGGGAAGGGTGTATGGTCTTGATTGCCCCATCTAAGATCATAAAAGACATTGGCGTAAAGGCGAGCACTTGAGCAAGCCAAATACCGGTAAAGCCATATAACCAGTTAGTGTTTTCAAGACCCGCATAAGTGGCAAGAAATTCTGTCACATAACCAGAGCGCCCCATCATAAGTGTGACTCCTAAACCGACAACAAAAGGAGGCGTTACGATAGGTAAGATAGAAAATACGCGACCAATAATGGCAGAGCGTACCGCAATACGAGATGTATAAATTGCTAGAATTAAACCAAAGAAAGTACAACCGATCCCCACAGCAATAGAGAGCATTATGGAGTTGAGCATTACTTGTACAATATGAGCTTGGCTTAAGATAGAAATAAATTCAAATGGAGCGAAATTGCCTGCGCTATCTTTAAACATCGGAATAAAAATAGCGATGCTAGGAAAGATAATAAAGGCGCCAATCAGTGCAACAACCGTGATTAACGATCCAATCACAAAGCTATCACCGCCAAGCCATTCCAAGCGTGTTAAGGCGGTTTTCATGATCATTCCCAGAGAAATAAAGAGAATGATCGCAGAATAACCTAAACCACGTCCTTCGAGGGTTGCACTAACGATTGCAATAAATGCACAAAACAGCGCAAAACCTGCATCAAAATAGTGGCGAGAGCGATTTTCACGCTTAGGGGCAGTTAATGGGCGAAATAACAGTAAACTTGGTAATAAAAACCAGAGCCAACTGATATTAACGCTACTCCAGCCGTAAGAGGTGAGTAATTCATCTGCTGTAGAATCTAAAAGACCGTAATCCAGGCTCCATGACGGCAGTAAAGCAAATGCCATCCATGCAATTAGGACCCATAAAAATATGGGGTCCCGCCTCTTTTTTTCAGGTAAAGCGAGTGTGTGAGACATAAATCCCCCGAGAGTAAATATATTTATTATTATGTGAAAAAGAGAGCGAGAGGTTATCTCGCTCTATTAATGGGCTATTTACCCATTTTTACTTCGGTAACCCACTTATTAATCAGTTCTTTACGTACTTCACTATCGCCATATTTATCCATGTCGTAGTTGATGAGTTTTAAGTCTGATAATTTCAGTGCCATTGGTGAAGATTCAGCCGAGGTATTGGTTAGAATTTGGTAAGATTTACCTTCTTTCCAACTAATTTCTTGCGCTTCTTTTGAGAGTGTCCAATCTACAAATAATTTAGCATTATCCATATTACGGGCATTTTTGATGATACTGACACCACCGATTTCATAGCCTGTACCTTCACAAGGTGAAATCAATTCAAGCGGTGCGCCATTTTCAACTTCTAATGAGTAATCATGTAAGAAACCAATACCAATGGCTGCTTCACCACGGGCTGCATTTCGTGCTGGGGCAATACCTGATTTTGTGTATTGAGAGATGTTAGTGTTGATTTTTTTTAGATAATCAAAGGCTTGTTCAGTACCCCATAACTGGTCGAAGGTTGCCAGTGCGGTATAAGCAGTTCCTGAACTTTGTGGATCGGCGATTTGAATTTCACCTTTATATTCAGGTTTGATTAAATCTTTCCAACAAGTTGGAATAGCAATTCCTTTTTCCTTTAAGCGATCTTTATTAACGCCGAAGCCTAAGATACCGACATAAACCGCAGACGAGTAGTTACCTTTACGTTTAGCGGGATCACGAAATTGTGGCATGATTTGATCGAGATTAGGTGAAACATAAGGCTCTAGCAGATCCATTTCACCCGCTTGTGAGTGAGGATCCATTGTACCGCCATACCAAACGTCAGCTTGTGGATTACGTTTTTCAGCTTCGATTTTGGCTAAAGTACTCCCCGAACCATTACGAACGAAGGTCGTTTTAACATCATATTTTTCGGCAAAGGCTTTTGTTTCAGCTTCACACATTGCATTTGTCGCACTACAGTAAACCACTAAGCGACCGGCAGCGTGGGTTGATAAGCTAACAGCAGAAAGTGCCAGACCAGTAGCAACAAGTGTAGAGAGGGTTTTCAATTTCATGTTCAGAACCTTTTAAATGTGTCGTCATCGGAAAATGAAAGAGGGCCTACTAAATGCTCTTGTTTGCTGACATCAGCAATCAACAACGGCATTAGCAGTAGTCCCATTAAGGCCGCAGCACTGGTTAATAATGCAAACATCCCAGTCCAACCATAATGCGCCATGACCTGACTTAATGGCCAACCTGCCATTGCTGCCCCTAAGTAGGCATACAATCCCAAGTAGCCAGTTACCGTGCCTGCCGCGTTTTTATGGCAATATTCTGTTGCAGCAAGCCCGATTAACATCTGTGGTCCGAACACGAAAAAACCGATACTAAAAAAACAGGCTGCGAGTAGAGCATAATGATGAATTGGAATTAACCAAAGGGCTGCCACTGCGGTAAAAAGTCCGAGTGAAAACAGTAATATCATTGGTGCTCGTTGGCCTCGGAATAAGAGATCCGAGCCCCAACCTGAACATAACGCCCCTAATAAACCACCCACTTCAAATAAAGAGAGGATGGCATTAGCACTCAATAAGTTGGCACCATGTGTTTCTGATAACCAGATATTTCCCCAATCGTTTATCGCCATACGTATGAGATAAACCAAAATATAAGAAAATCCTAGCAACCAAATCATTCGGTTAAATAAAATGCTCTCTTTCAAAATAGTTAGCATCGGTTTAGGTGGAGAAGCTTGCTCTTGACGTAGTTCAAAAACATCACGTCGCCATACACCGACGGTAGGCAATCCTTCTTCTACCGGAGTGCCTTTTAACCGCACGCATAGCCATAACCCAATAATAATGCCGATAATACCGGGTACAAGCAGTGCCACTTGCCAACTATAATGCGTCGCTAGCCACGCTGTTAAAATGGGAAGACTCATCCCGCCAAGGTTGATTGAAATATTCCATAATCCCCACCAGAAGCCGCGCTCATTACGTGAATACCAGTGTGTTAACAACCTTGCACAAGGCGGCCAGCCAAAGCCTTGAAAGAAACCATTTAGTGCCCAGACCAAAAGCAGTGCAGGAAATGAAAGACAATAGGCAAAAATAATATTCATAATGCCAGTCATCACTAATCCCACACCCATAAACCAGCGGTATCCCCATCTATCATGGAAAATACCAGAAACAAATTTAGATAAACCGTAAGTGAGATAAAAAAGGCTGGCTATCCAACCGATATCTCCTTTATCTAAATTCAATTCAATCTGCATAACGGGCATCACAAAGTTGACGCTTTTACGTGTAAGATAGAAAGTGGCATAACCAATAATCATCGACAGCATTAAGTTTTTGCGCCAAAAGTTATAGGTCTTATTTATTGATGCCGAATTTTTACCTGACATAACATCCTCTTTGATGTTGCAAATGTAAAAAAAATGTCGCGAAAAAGAATGAGATAAGGTTGTAGATGACTAAGACTTATTCTTAGTTTTCACTGTTTTCTTTTGAATTTGTGGGTAAGTTAACAATTATTTTCGTGCCGTGATGATTTATCACTTCCCATTCTCCACCTAAAGCGCGAATGCGTTCTTCAATGCCGCGCAATCCAAAACCGCTACTTTGTTGTGTTGATAATGATGTGGGGAGCATACCAATACCATTATCGCTAATGATCAACCGTAGGCGGTTTTTGTTTTGGGTTAATGAGACTTCAATATAGGTTGCGTTGGCATGTTTACTAATATTATTTAATAACTCTTGTACCAAACGGTAGAGCGTAAAAATTATGGTTTCGTTTTCAGGCTCTTTATCTAATGAATAATTAAAATTACAGGTGATGCCATTGTCATTAAAGGCAAATTCATTGATTAAATGGTGAAGGGCTTTTTCAAGCGACATTTCTTCTAAAACAGGTGGGCGCAATTGTCGTAGAAGTTGACGTGTAGATTGATGAATTTGCAATGCTAGGCGTTCTATTTGTTCGCCCGTTTGTCGCGTTTTATCGTTATTGGCCGTTTTCTTCATTAGCATCGATTGAATTTGGATTGCAGTAATATTTTGTCCAATTTCATCATGTAACTCGCGGGCAATCGCTTTTTTTACATCTTCTTCGGTATGAACCAGTTGCTCCATTAATTCACGTCTGGCTTGAAGTTCTTGCTCTAGACGTAATCGATAATGACGTAAATTATGGGCTAATTGCTGTTGACGGCTTATTGCTATCCCTAAACCAATGCCAATAATAGCTTGCGTGGTTAAGAACATTTCTAATTCACGTAAGTCATTAAATGCGCCGTTTACTTGGCGAGCAAAGGTAATAATTAAGCTTCCTAGTAATGCTGATAATACACCACCTTGCCAGCCATAACGGTAGGCCATAAAGACATTAGGAATAAAAACGAGAATAACTAATAAACGCTCTATTTCTGGTGTTAAGAAAAACTGTGCGCTTAATCCAATAAGGCAAAATAAAAATCCCCACATTAATAATGATGTTCTTAATGGAGGATCAGGTGTTCCATCAGAGATTAACGCTCGACTTTGTAATTCACGAAGATATTCATAAAGTAAAAAAACAAAAGGTGCGAGTAATATGCCACCGGTGACTGAGGTTAGAAAAACTCCGCTGGTGGTATTAATAAAAAAGCCAAGAATAAAGGCTTGTAACAGACTATTAAAGCCAACAGCGCCAATTAACAAGGTTAAGCGTTGCCAGTAGAGTGGATATCGCCACCAAATACGTTGAACTTCTAAGGCGATAATTAGGCTTAATAATGGAGAAAGATAAATAATAGCATGGGTAATTAACTGCTCTTGTGTTAGCCAGTAATAAAGCCCCCATTCAGCAAATAACATCGGTAGCCAAAAGCGCCGCCAAAGCAAAATAATCAAGGCTAATCGCAGACCTTGAGGTAAGAAAAGGGCTGCTTGTTGCCCATTTTTACTTAAATAGAAACCAATCACCCAAAGTGATAGCCAAAGTAAAGAGTAGGTGAGTAATAAAAAGAGGGATTGAAGAAGAAAACGCAGTCCTCTTTTCATGTTACAGCGATCCTGTGATCAACTGATTTTTTAAGGCGAAATGGACTAAATCGATGGTTGTTTCACAGCCTAATTTGCCAAGTACATTAGCGCGATGAACGTGTACAGTTTTATGGCTAAGATTAAGTTGTACAGCAATTGTTTTGACATTAACGCCTTGAACTAAAAGGTTGAAAATTTCTCTTTCACGGGGCGTTAATGTATGCAGAGCATCTTCTTTCTCAGGGGTATGTCGTAATGCTTTCATGGCATCAGAGCAAAGATAACAGCCACCTTGATGTACGGCGCGTACTGCTTGAACTAATTCTTCGGGGCCACAACGTTTGGTTAAATAACCACGAGCACCTGAATCAAGTGCGCTTTGAACAAAGGCGGGGGTATCATAAATACTTAAAATAATTGTACGAAAATCAGGGCGTTTTTGTTTTAAACGGCTCTGCAGTTGTAAACCACTTTCACCCGGCATAGAGAGATCCATGACAGCAACATCAATATCATCATGCGCTAAATAAGGCCATGCTTCTTGCCCATTAGAATACTCACCCACAATGTGAATATCGGGTTCTAGCATTAACAGCTGTGCAAAGCCAGAACGCACAACAATGTGATCATCCACTAAAGCAACTTTTATCATAATTTTTTATTAGTCAGAGAGTAGTCAGATAATACTTACCTGATTTATAACAAGCTACAGGATGATAAGCGAGCAAAAAGGGAGAAGAAATACGGTTTTGAATCTTATATCTCGTTTTTATCAAGGTGAATCGTGACAAGCAAATAATAACAATAGGTTATTTATTGTTATTATTTCCCATAAGCAGGGAACCTCTGCCTATGGGAAGTGATTAATATTTTATTAATTAGGCAACTTGAACCGGCACGGCTTTGGCTATGCGTTTCATTTCATTGTTGTCTTCAAAATATGCAATATTGGGTTTATGGCTACGCGCATCACTATCAGGAATTTGTACATAAGAGCAAATAATTAAGCGATCACCAACGGCGGCTCGACGTGCAGCTGCACCATTGACTGAAATAATTCGTGAACCTCTTTCCGCACAAATTGCGTAAGTTGAAAAGCGTTCACCATTATCTACGTTATAAATATCAATTGCTTCATTTTCAAGAATACCAGCAGCATCCATGAAATCCTGATCAATCGCGCAAGAGCCTTCATAATGAAGATCGGCTTGTGTCACTTTTACGCGGTGAAGTTTGCCTTGTAACATAGTGCGTAGCATTGTTGTGTTTCCTATTCTTTTATAATCAATACACCAAATTAATTAAACAAGATCAACTTGCTGATTATCAATAAGGCGAGTATTACCTAACCACGCAGCCATTAAAATAACAGCACGACGGCTCTCTTCATTTAATGGAGTGAGTGTATCTGCATCGCAAATAAAGCATTCATCAGCGCGAAAACCTTGGCTTTCTAATGTGCTTTTTGCATTTTGCAGTAATTGGTTTACATCGTGATTGCCTGACTTTAATTGCTCGGCAATAACTTGTATAGCTTGATAAAGCTTAGGGGCTTGCTGTTTTTCATTCTCGGATAACAGGCGATTACGAGAGCTTAATGCAAGCCCTTCTTTATTACGTACGATAGCAACAGGAACGATGCTGATATCCATACATAAATCACTTACCATCTTCTTGATAATTTGCAGTTGTTGGAAATCTTTTTCACCAAACATTGCAATATCGGGTTGAACAAGATTAAACAGTTTACTGACGACAGTAGTTACACCACGAAAATGTCCTGGGCGGCTTGCACCTTCCAATACAGTAGAAAGTACAGGTACATCAACCGTTGTTTGATTTTCCATACCATGTGGATACATCTCTTTTGCTGATGGTGCAAAGATGATATCTACATTTTTATCACGCAATAATTCGCAATCTTCTTGTAAAGTACGAGGGTAATTTGCTAAATCGGCTTCTCTATCAAATTGAAGTGGATTAACAAAAATAGACGCAATCACCACATCGGCATGAATACGAGCTTCTTCAATCAGTTTCAAATGACCTTCATGAAGATTGCCCATTGTTGGAACCAATGCAATGCGTTTACCTTCTTGCTTTAATCGCTTGATTTCTCTGCGTAAGATAAGCGTAGTTTCAATAATTAGCACGGCGTGACTCCTTTAAACGATATTTATAAATTGAGATGGTAAATCAGTTAAATGAATGTTGCTCTTGTGGAAACAGGCCTTGTTCTACTTGCTGAACATAAAGGCTAACTGCGCCTTTTAATGAGCCGGCTTCTTGTAAAAAATCTTTTGAGAACTTCGGTGCTTGAGGTGTTAAACCTAATAAATCGTGCATAACCAGAATTTGCCCATCAGTGACATTTCCAGCACCAATACCTATCACAGGTACTGTTAATGCATTGGTGATGGTTTTGGCGAGTGAAACCGGCACACACTCTAATACCGCAAGTTGAGCACCTGCATTCTCAAGAGCGATTGCATCTTGCTTTAATTGCTCTGCTTCATAATCTTTTCTGCCTTGGACTTTATAACCGCCAAATACGTTGACTGATTGTGGCGTTAATCCTAGGTGAATACACACGGGTACTGCGCGCTCTGTTAGCATTTCAACAGTAGGAATAAGCCAATTACCGCCTTCAATTTTCACCATATTTGCCCCTGCTTGCATCAAGGTACCAGCAGTAAGGCAAGCTTGTTCTGGGGTTGCATATGACATAAAGGGCATATCAGCAATTAAAAAAGCGTTCGGCGCACCTGCTCTGACACAGCGGGTGTGATAGGCGATTTGCTCAACAGTAACCGGTAATGTACTGCTATGGCCTTGTAGCGTCATTCCCAATGAATCACCAATAAGCATGGCTTGAATACCTTCTTGTGCGAAAAGGCGGGCAAAACTTGCATCATAAGCGGTGATCGTAGCGAATTTTTTCTTTTCTTGCTTATAGCGATTTAGCGTTGAAAGCGTCGTGGGTTTCATTATAACAAACTCCATCATTGTTGGTTTTTGTGTGCAGATAAAATAAAATGCTTCACATAATTATTTGTTTATTAAGTAAATTTTCAAATCACAAATATAAAGCCGCTTTCGATTGTAGCATTTAAGGACTAAAAACGAAGAAAAAGTAGTTAAATGAGTAATAAAAAAGAATGATTAATAAGAAAAGATTATATATGTCAATCAGTTAGTGATAGGAATAAAGCTACAATCATTCAAATGGCGAGAAGGTCATAAAGGTGGGGTTGTAATACAGTGAATGTGTGGTAGTGAGATAGAGGCTGATACCGTGTTTATTTTTTACAGTATCAACCTTTAGCTTTAGTGGAGGACTTACGTGGTATCACCACTTTTCCATGCCATTTTCAGGCACTAACGCTAATCTATCTGCTAATAACTCACCATCAGGAAAGCGAAGATCTGGTGCTAATTCGGCTAATGGATAGAGCATAAATTCACGGACTTTTAGCCCGTAATGAGGCACTGTTAAACGCTCTGTTTGGATCACTTCATCACCAAATAACATAATATCGAGATCCAGCGTTCTAGGGCCCCAGCGGTTACCTTCTTTTCTGACGCGACCTTGTGCTAATTCAATCGCTTGAGTGTTATCAAGCAAGATTTCTGGCGTCAAGGTTGTATCAACGGCGACGGCAACATTAAGAAAATCGGGTTGATCTTGTGGCCCCATAGGGCGAGTACGATACCAGGAAGATTGAGCAATCAGTGTGGTTTGTGGGATCTCACTGATTGCTTTAATTGCTGAATTTACCTGATCCTCAGGTGAATTCAAATTGCTACCTAAAATGATATAAACACGTTTTGTCTGTTTACTCATTATTGTTCTCTTGTCTTGATGCTGTTTTTGCACTTGGATGGCGAGGACGCTTACGTGGGCGAGGGCGTCTACGAACAGGTGCTTGACCTAATTCTGAGACCATTGAGCGTTGTTGTGTATTGTTAGAGGCTTGGAAATCAGCCCACCAGCTTGCTAACGCTTGAAGCTCTGGATTGCGTTGTACATTGGCACGTAATTCCAGTAAATCGAACGCTGCACGGAATTTAGGGTGCTCAAGTAATTTATTCGCACGACGGCCTTGGCGTTTAGGTAAACGTTGCTGTAATTGCCAGATATCACGCATCATGGTTGTAATGCGTTTTGGAATTGCAATTGTACGGCATTGTTCATCTAAAATATCATTCATCGCCATAGCGAAAGAATCATAGTAAGAAAGACCACTTTCTTGGACTAATTTCTCTGCATGTTCGATTAATGGATACCACAACATTGCCGCAAATAAGAATGCCGGATTAACACGCATATCTTTATTAATACGATAGTCTGTATTTTTGAGAACTTGATCCAGCATTCTCTCCATCGGCGTATCATGTTGTTCTGTCATTTTTGATGCTACTAGCGGGAACAGCGGCTCAAGCAACTGATGGCGACACATGAGTTTATATGTTTTATAGCCTTGCCCTGTTTGTAATAATTTCAGTGATTCTTCAAACAGACGAGCTGAAGGAATATTACGTAATAATGGCGCAAGTCTGCTAATTGGCTCTGCGGTTTCAGGTGCAATTTGCATATCAAGCTTACTGGCAAAGCGAATAGCTCTTAACATTCTAACGGGATCTTCGCGGTAACGCGTCTCAGGATCGCCAATCAAACGAATAATGCCTGCTTTAAGATCAGCTAAACCTCCAACGTAATCACGCACAGCAAAATCATCAACACCGTAATAGAGGCTGTTTAATGTAAAGTCACGACGGATGGCATCTTCTTCAATGGAGCCAAAAATATTGTCGCGCAGTAACATACCGCTTTGTGCTTGCTGTGATTGGTTGTTGTCTGAAATTTCATGATCTTCATGAGAGCCACGGAAAGTGGCCACTTCAATCACTTCAGGGCCAAACATGATATGTGCAAGACGAAAACGACGACCGACTAAACGACTGTTGCGGAATAATCGACGTACATCTTCAGGGGTTGCATTTGTGGCAATATCAAAATCTTTTGGTTTTTTTCCCAGTAGTAAGTCACGGACACCACCACCGACTAAATAAGCCTGAAAACCAGAGTTATTTAGGCGATAAAGCACTTTTAATGCATTGTCACTGATGTCTTTACGTGAAATTGGGTGTTGATCTCTTGGGATCACAGTCATTGGCAAATCACTCCCGTTCGCCTTTTCTTTATTACTCTTTTTCTTACGGGGACGGTCTGCGGATATAGCAGGACGCCGACGCACAGGTTTCTGTGTTTCTTGTATTGGTCGGTCAGATGCTGTTGTGACTGGCCTTTCACTTGCTACCGGTTGTGTGTCTGATGACGTTGTTTGTCGCCCTAGCAGATTACGGCAGAAATGTGCTACTCGATTAAAAATATGACACCTCGAATAATAAATTCTAATAATTAAAAAAATTAAGCGGCTAATCATAGCCTACTGAACATTTTTTGAGAATGCTTTGTGTGGTTTATTCGTATCCTTGTTGCTGATGATTTTGTTTTAAAATCTCAGAAGGTGACCACTGCGCAATCGCAATCTCTAATAATGATGCTAACGAATAATCCTGCCAGCCAGCGATAATCGGCTGATTAAGAAATTGTAAAGCATCGATAATGACGGGTCTTGGATCAGAATCCGGCAATGCATGTGCGTGATTTTGTTTCGATAATTTATTACCGTCATGATTTATTGCTAAAGGCAAATGAGCATAACGCGGAATAGGTAAATTCAGTTGTTTATGTAAACTGATTTGTCGCAATGTGGGATCAAGTAGATCAGCACCTCTTACCACTTCGGTCACACCTTGATAATTATCATCAATCACCGTCACTAGATTATACGCAAATAAGTTATTTTTTCTGTGAATAATCATATCTTCTAGTACGATAGATGTACTTTTAGAATAATAGGTGCCTTGGATCATGTCTTCAAAATGATAAACAGGGTGCTGCTGGATCAGTCGCCATGCACTGTTTTTATCAAAAGGTGTCTCGCTATTCGCTAACGGAGCGTGGTGGCGACAGTGATTATCATACACACCACCCAAATCATGCAAACGATGACGGCTACACTGGCAGTGATAACAGATACCTTCTCGCCAAAGTGCGGACAGTATTTCATGATAAGCATCATGGCGTTGTGATTGATAAAGAATATCACCATCCCAAAACAATCCATAACGCTCTAATGTGCGAATAATTAAGGATGCCGTATTAGGAGGTTCTCTAGAAGGATCAATATCATCGATGCGAAGAAGCCAACGCCCGTGGTATGCGCGAGCTTGAAGGTAACTACCAAGTGCAGTAACCAATGAGCCAAAATGAAGTTGACCCGTTGGTGATGGCGCAAAGCGCCCAATATAGTCTGTAATCTCGTGCATCGAAAGATTCAGATAAACGCCTCAACGTATCAGGTTGAGGCGTTGGCTCATCAATTAGCCAGCCATCTGCTTTTCACGGATTTCAGCTAATGTTTTACAGTCGATACATAAATCGGCGGTAGGGCGAGCTTCTAAACGGCGGATGCCGATTTCAACGCCACAAGATTCACAGAAGCCGAAGTCATCATCTTCAACTTTTTTCAGTGTTTTCTCGATTTTCTTAATGAGTTTACGTTCACGATCACGGTTACGCAGCTCAAGACTGAATTCTTCTTCTTGTGCAGCACGGTCAACGGGATCGGGGAAGTTTGCCGCCTCATCTTGCATATGAGTAACGGTGCGGTTGACTTCATCCCTGAGCTGATTGCGCCAAGATTCAAGTATTAGCTTAAAATGCGCTAATTGGGCTTCGTTCATGTACTCTTCGCCCGCTTTTTCCTGATATGGCTCAACGCCAGCAATAGCGAGAATGCTCATGGACGATGTTTTACGCTTTTGCCCTTCTTGCATAATGCTTCTCCTACATACGCATTTCTGAATAATCCCCACCTTCAAAACAGGAAGGGGAAAAAATAGGGCGCTATAAATAGCAGATGCCCGCGAGGATAGCAATTATTCCTTTAATAAGTTTTCTCATGGTGTGAAGGCACGCAAGTAAATGTCCCTTTTTAGTTAAAAAATGCTTAACTAAAGCCATGAAAAACAATTAACCATTTGAAATGAAAGGTAATTGCTGTCCAATTGTTAAATTGTATTCACTAATATTGATGCGATAACACAAAATTTCAACCCCTGCATCATGTGCTTCTTTTAGCAATGAAGCATAGTCAGGGTCAATCTCTTTAGCAACAGTCACTTCCGTAATGCCAGTATGGGGAACTGCGTAGAATAAGACAGCCCTTAAGCCCAATTTTGCGATAGCCGTCAACTCTCGAAGATGTTTCTGGCCACGTTGTGTTTTGGCATCAGGAAAATAACCCATTCCACTATCTAACAATGTGACTGACTTCACTTCAATATAGCAGTCAACTTTATGATTTGATTTAAGTAAAATGTCAATACGACTATTTTCATTCCCGTATTTGATTTCTCGTTTTATCTCTTCATATTCAGATAATTCTGGAATGTCACCTGCTTCAATGGCATCTGCAACAATACCATTCGCTCTTAAGGTATTAACACAAATCCAATCATCAGTTTGAGTCTGTGTCAGTTCCCAACTGTGTGGGTATTTTCTTTTTGCATTTGAAGAGGTGGAATACCAAACCGTATCACCGGGAGTCGCACATCCTGTCATTGCGCCTGTGTTGGCACAATGAAGCGTGAATTCTTCCCCATCAGGGGTAACAACGTCTGCTAAAAAACGCTTATATCGTTTTAGTAAAGTGGCAGATTGTAGCGGTTGCTCAAATTTCATGACAACTCCGATGAAAATACGATCTTTAATAAAGCGCTAATGCTACAATGCCAAGCCGAGAAAGTTAATGAGTCATGGAGCCTGTGTGCATTTATTGCCAATCTTTGAGGTAACGGAAAATATCGTTACTGCGTTAAAACAATCCCCACAAGTCTTACTTCATGCGCCAACAGGTGCAGGTAAATCAACAGCGCTTCCCCTCTATTTACTTCAGCAAAACCTTTTTGATGGCAAAATAATTTTATTAGAGCCAAGACGAATTGCCGCTAAAAGCATTGCTTATCGTTTAGCAAGCCAGCTTAATGAAGAAGTGGGTCATACGATAGGCTATCGTATGAAAGCAGAAAGCAAAGTGAGCCAGCACACTCGACTTGAAGTGGTAACAGAAGGTGTATTAAACCGCATGTTACAGCAAGATCCAGAACTGACAGGCATCAGTCTTGTGATATTAGATGAATTTCATGAACGCAGTTTACAGGCTGATTTAGCGCTGGCTCTATTACTCGATGTCCAAATGGGATTACGCGATGATTTGCGTGTTTTGATTATGTCTGCAACATTAGATAATCAAAAACTCACGACATTATTACCTGAGGCGCCCATGATCAGCGCTCAAGGGCGCAGTTATCCCGTAGAACGATGCTATTTTCCTATCAATACGCATCAACCTTTTGAACAAGAAATTGCCACCATGGCTTTGCGATTACTGGCACAAGAAACAGGCTCCATGTTGATATTCTTGCCGGGTAGCGCAGAGATTATGCGTGTTACTGAAATACTAAAAGATAAAGTAGACAATTCAGTATTGCTGTTCCCACTGTATGGCGCTCTTTCATTAGCTGAACAACAAAAGGCGATAGAACCAACAGAGCAAGGCTATCGAAAAGTGGTACTTGCGACCAATATCGCAGAAACCAGCTTAACAATTGAAGGTATCCGCCTTGTATTGGATAGTACAATTGAGAAACGCGCTCAGTTTGATTTAAAAAGCGGTATCACCAGCTTGCTACGCCAGAGAATTAGTCAATCATCACAAACACAAAGAGCTGGGCGTGCGGGTCGCCTTGAGGCTGGAATTTGCTGGCATTTAATGAGCCAAGAACAATCACAACGCATTGCCTCTCATCAAGTACCAGAAATTTTAAGTAGCGATTTATCCTCATTATGGCTTTCCGTATTGCAATGGGGATGTCGCGATATTAACCAGTTAAACTGGTTAGATACACCTTCGTCACAA
Source organism: Proteus sp. fly-1067 (assembly GCF_040139345.1). Taxonomy (NCBI): domain Bacteria; kingdom Pseudomonadati; phylum Pseudomonadota; class Gammaproteobacteria; order Enterobacterales; family Morganellaceae; genus Proteus; species Proteus sp. fly-1067. Next base: position 276,092 of record NZ_JBEEUL010000004.1, read on the forward strand.
GCATTGAATGCAGCTAAAGATTTATTGTATCGTTTAGGCGCTATTGATAAACAAGATGGGTTAACACCGCGTGGCTTGCGTATGGCGCAATGGGGAATAGAGCCTCGACTCGCGGCAATATTAGATTATGCTAGTGAACAAAGTGACAATCATCTTGTTACGGCTTCTCGATTATGTGCAATCCTAGAAGAACCACCACGAGGGCAAGAAATTAATTTAGAGTGGATTGCTCAACAAAAAAATACTTTCTGGACACGACGTGAAAAGCAACTTTCTCAACATCGAAAAGAGACTTTTTGTCCAGAATTATTAGGGTCATTATTAGTTGTCGGGTTTCCTGATAGAATTGCTAAAAATCGTGATAATCAAGGCCGTTTTCGTTTAGCCAATGGGCAGGGGGCAATGATGGACGACACTCAAGCAATAAGTGATGCACCTTGGATTTTAGCGCCGTTGTTACTTCAAAATACACATTATGCTGATGCGCGCATTTTATTAGCGCTACCTATTGATATTGATGAAATATCAACGACCTTTTCTGAACTTATTGAAGAAAATACCACGGTTGAATGGGATGAAAAACGCGGTACGTTAATTGCTTGGCAACAACGCCAATTAGGGCGACTAACCTTAAGTCAGCGTCAACTAGACAAACCCAATAAACAACAAATGCAACAAGCATTATTGAATTGGTTGAGAGATAACGGCTTAAATGCATTAGCCCTTAGTGAAGAGACTAATCAGTTTTTTATACGGCTTTCTTTAGCGAAAAAATGGTGTCCAGAAGCCTTATTACCTGATTTAGGTGGATCTGTATTACTTGAAACTTTAGAAGCATGGTTGTTGCCTGAATTGGGTGAAATTCAAACATTAAAAGCATTGCAACAAATTGATATTAATACAATTATTAAAAACCAATTAACATGGCATGAAAATCAGTTGCTACAAAATTTATTTCCAACGCACTATTTAGCACCAACAGGTACAAAAGTGGCTATCCAATATGATCTAGAGTTACCACCAGTGATCGCGATCCGCATTCAAGAAGTTTATGGTGAGAAACAAAGCCCTATTGTAGCAAATGGTCAATTACCTGTTGTAATGGAGTTATTATCACCCGCTCATCGGCCTATTCAAAAAACACAAGACTTAGCAACGTTTTGGGTTGGAAGTTATAAAGAGGTACAAAAAGAGATGAAAGGGCGTTATCCAAAACATTTGTGGCCTGATTCACCCGCTAATACTGCACCTACACGGCGAGTAAAAAAATATAGCCAATAAATAAATACAAGTTTTAACCTAGTGTTATTTATATTTGAGAGCTTTCTTGTGTGATCACACAGAAAAATAGCGACAATGTTAGGCTTCTTTATCCCGTGATAAAGGGGTTTTAATGAGAGATACAGTTCATGAGTAGAAAGAAAAGACCAGCAAAACAAGCCAAAAGAGGTCGTTTTTGGTTTTGGTTATTTGTTAAAATTGCGGTTGTAGTTGCGGTTTTAATGGGCATTTATGGTGTTTATTTACATTCTCAAATCAAAGAGCGCCTTGATGGCAATGTTTGGGAATTGCCTGCTGCTGTTTACGGACGCACCGTTAACTTAGAGCCGGGCATGAATTATAGCCAAAAAGAGATGGTGAGCTTACTTGAAGGCATGCAATATCGTAATGTCAACAAAATCACACGTCCCGGTGAATTTGTGGTAAGAGGCAACACGATTGAGATGTTGCGCCGACCTTTTGATTTCCCAGATGGCCGTGAAGAGCAAATTTTGGCTAAGTTGTCTTTTGAGCAAAATTCTCTCGTTAGCATCACAAATATGGGAAATCAGCGTCAGTTTGGTTTTTTCCGTCTTGATCCTAAATTAATTACCATGATGCAATCTGCCAATGGTGAACAACGTTTGTTCTTGGCGAGAGATAAATTCCCACAATTATTAGTGGATACATTAATTGCAACAGAAGATCGCCGTTTCTATGAGCATGACGGGATCAGCCTTTATTCTATTGGGCGTGCTGTATTGGCAAACTTTACCGCGGGTAAAGCAGTTCAAGGCGGGAGTACACTCACGCAACAGTTAGTCAAAAACTTATTCCTAACAAATGAAAGAACGTTAAAAAGAAAGCTGAATGAAGCCTATATGGCGATCATTATGGATGCAAGTTATAGCAAAGATCGCATTCTAGAGCTGTATCTTAATGAAGTTTTTTTAGGACAAAGTGGTGATGAGCAAATTCGTGGTTTTCCTTTAGCGAGCCTCTACTATTTTGGCCGTCCTGTTGATGAATTAAGTCTTGATCAGCAAGCGCTTCTAGTTGGAATGGTAAAAGGAGCTTCGGCTTATAACCCATGGCGTAATCCTAAATCTGCACTTGAACGCCGTAATGTGGTGTTAAAGTTACTGCAAACTCAAGAGATCATCGACCAAGAGCTTTACAATGTACTTAGCGCACGCCCTTTAGGTGTGAAGCCACGCAGTGAAGCACTAACACCGCAACCTGCATTTATGCAATTGGTTCGCCAAGAGCTACAAACAACTTTAGGCGATAAAGTAAATGATTTATCAGGTACAAAAATTTTCACTACATTAGATCCTGTATCGCAAGATGCGGCTGAAAAAGCCGTTGAAGTGGGTGTCGCGGATATACGTAAAGTTCGTAAAATTGACGATCTTGAAGGGGCGATGGTTGTTGTGGATCGCTTAAGTGGTGAAGTTCGTGCCTTAGTGGGGGGCTCACAACCACAATATGCAGGTTTTAACCGTGCATTATCAGCCCGTCGTTCAATCGGCTCTTTAGCAAAACCGGCTACCTACTTAACTGCATTAAGTGAACCAGAACGTTTCCGCTTAAATACATGGCTTGCAGATGAACCTATTTCTGTGCCTATTCCAGGGGGCAAACCTTGGCAACCTCGTAACTACGATCGTGGTTATAAAGGCAAATTAATGCTGGTGGATGCGTTAGCAACATCGCGTAATATACCCACTGTGAATCTTGGTTTAGAAGTGGGGTTAGACCAAGTGATCAAAACATGGATTAACTTGGGAGCACCTGCGGAGAATCTGGAAAAAGTACCAGCAATGCTTCTTGGGGCGTTAAACTTAACACCCATGGAAGTTGCTCAAACATTTCAAACGATTGGTAGTTTAGGTAACAGAGCAAAAATATCGTCATTGCGTTCGGTTATTACTCAAGATGGTACTGTGCTTTATCAAAGTTATCCTCAAGCTGAAACGACTGTTTCGCCTCAAGCCGCTTATATGACGTTATTTGGTATGCAACAAGTGGTTAATTCAGGAACAGCATGGCGTGTATTAAAACCAAAATTTGGTAATTACAACCTTGCAGGTAAAACAGGTACGACTAACGATTTACGTGATAGTTGGTTTGCGGGAATTGATGGTAAAGAAGTTACCATTGCATGGATGGGACGTGACAATAATGGTCCAACAAACTTAACGGGATCAACAGGTGCGTTATTGTTATATCGCAACTATTTAGAGAACCAAGCACCGCTGAAATTAAATCCACCAATGCCAGAAGATATTGCAGAGATGTCTGTTGATGCCCAAGGTAACTTTGCTTGTTATGGTGGCGGTGTGCGTACATTACCTGTATGGACAGCAAACCCAGATGGATTATGCACACCTATTCAGCAAGATACCGATGAAAGCGGCGCACCAAAGTGGTTACAAGATCTGTTTTCTGAGTAGGTAATCACGCCGATTAGCTAAAATAAAAACGGCACATAAGTGCCGTTTTTTGTTGATTTCCGAACAGGGATAACTAGCCTTTCATCTGCATAAATGCATATTCCGCCGCATCAATCGTGCGTTGAATATCTTCTTTGGTATGCGCGATAGACATAAAGCCCGCTTCAAATGCAGAAGGCGCAAGGTAGACGCGTTTTTCTAGCATTAAATGGAAGAATTGCTTAAAGCGTTCAACATCGCAGTTCATGACATCTTGGTAGCAAGTGACTTCTTTTGCATCGGTAAAGAACAGACCAAACATACCACCAACATGGTTGATAACCATTGGAATTCCGGCTTGTTGTGCTTTTTCAAGTAAGCCATCAGCCAGCATTGTTGTTAGCTCATTTAATGTTTGATGAACACCCGGTTGTGAGACTTCGTGTAAACACGCTAGACCTGCCGCCATTGCAATTGGGTTACCAGATAGCGTACCTGCTTGATAAACAGGGCCGATTGGCGCGAGTTTAGACATCACTTCCATATGTCCGCCAAATGCACCGACTGGCATACCGCCACCGATGATTTTACCTAAGCATGTTAAGTCAGGATCAACATCGTAATAAGCTTGTGCGCCACCTAATGCAACACGAAAACCAGTCATTACTTCATCAATAATTAGTAGTGCACCAAATTCATCACATAACGCACGTAAACCCGGTAAGAAATCTGCTTTTGGCGGTACACAGTTCATGTTACCCGCAACAGGTTCAACGATAATACAAGCGACTTCTTCAGGATAATTTTCAAAGGCTTGGCGTACAGAATTTAAATCGTTGTAAGTACAGGTTAAGGTGTGTTTGACAAAATCAGCAGGCACACCCGGTGAATTGGGTTGTCCCATCGTTAGTGCGCCTGAGCCCGCTTTAACTAATAAGCAGTCTGCATGGCCGTGGTAGCAACCTTCAAATTTAATGATTTTGTCACGACCCGTGTAACCACGAGCAAGGCGAATCGCGCTCATCGTCGCTTCTGTACCTGAGTTCACCATACGAACCATGTCCATGGAAGGTACCAGTTCAGTGACTAGGTTTGCCATTTCAACTTCAGCCGCCGTTGGTGCGCCAAAGCTTAGGCCTTTTTGTACCGCGTCAGTAACAGCATGACGAATGGAAGGGTGGTTGTGACCTAAAACCATCGGTCCCCATGAGCCGACATAGTCAAGGTAAGCTCGTCCATCAACATCATAAATATACGCACCATTAGCACGTTCAATAAAAAGAGGGGTTCCACCTACACCGTTAAATGCTCTAACAGGTGAGTTGACACCGCCGGGGATCACTTGTTGTGCGAGATTATAAAGCGTTTCAGACTTGCTCATGTCAGACTCCTAATGATGGGTGAGCGTAAGATTAAGGCGTATTCTAAAGCACTGCGCAGATGAAGCCAAATACACGGCAACAACATTTTGATTTATCACTGTTATTGTGGGTACGTGATTTATCGTAAAAAGTGATAGGTAGCAAAAAGTGTATTTTGTCCACAACAAACTTGAAGGTTATGAGCAGGTATTAGATAATCATCACATTATATCAGCAAGAAAGATAAATTTTTGCTGGCTGTTTTTTTGCTGGAATACCCAGTCTGGAGTGAACAATGAGTGATGATATGGCTCTGCCGTTACAATTTACTGACGCGGCTGCAAATAAAGTAAAAGATCTGATTGCAGATGAAGAAAATCCAAATCTGCGTTTACGTGTTTATATCACGGGTGGCGGTTGTAGCGGATTCCAGTATGGTTTTACCTTTGATGATGCCATGAATGACGGCGATATGACCATAGAAAAACAAGGTGTTGCTTTAGTGGTTGATCCGATGAGCTTGCAGTATTTAGTGGGCGGTTGTGTGGATTATACCGAGGGGTTAGAGGGTTCGCGTTTTATTGTGACGAATCCTAATGCTAAGAGTACGTGTGGTTGTGGCTCTTCCTTTAGTATCTGATCCTTCTTTGGCGTCGTGGCTGTGCAGTAGTGCTGTGGTGTTATAGCAATACTCGTAATGCTTTGTGCTGTTCATATTCTTTGGCGTCGTGGCTGTGCAGTAGTGCTGTGGCGTTATAGCAACACTCGTAATGCTTTACGCTGTTTTTATTCTTTGGCGTCGTGGCTGTGCAGTAGTGCCACGGCGTTAGAGCAGTGCTCGTAATGCTCACATACTAATGTATGCTCCGCTTACTGTGCGCTGTCTGCCTTGTTGCACTGCTTGCTCGCTCACGACTTTTGTTTGTGAGAGTTTATTGGTTACTCTTTTCTTTTTTTCTTCTCTTTTTTTCTCTTTTTTTCTCTTCTCTTCTTTATTCTTCGTTATTTATTCTTTCTGAGCTTATTTCATAAAATTACTCTATGGGTGATATTTTTGCCTCTATTTAAATAGATCTTCTGCGATACGCTAAATTTTAGGTGCGGATTTTTTGTCCTTTGAGAATAAAAATCGTAGTTTGCTTATTATTTTGAAAATAGGGTTGTTTTCTCCTTATAAATCAACATTGTTACAAATTGAAACAAAATACACACTTTGTTACATATTAAAAATCCATGTACATTAGAACTGACTGGCTTTAGCGAGATTTCGGACATTTGCGAAAGTTGATCATGTAAATAAATACACTTATTTTAAGAAACGAAAGCAGTAAATAACGTGTGAACAATTATTTTACGCTAAGTCACTTATCCTACGAGGATACAACGTCCTTCTTTTCCGTCACTCCCTTTACTTCCCCTTAAAATTACTTAAGCTACTCTAATCAAATCGCAGTGTGCACTGGCTGATTTTTTGAAAAGGACATCAACAATAATCGTTTTGTTGAGAAACAATAACTGATAGTTAATTAAGGACTTGCCATGCCAACTCCCTGCTATATCTCCATTGAAGGAAAAACCCAAGGCAATATTACTGCGGGCGCATTTACGGCTGAATCAGTAGGAAATATTTATGTTCAAGGCCACGAAGATGAAATGCTGGTGCAAGCATTCTCTCATGTAGTGACTGTGCCTACTGATCCGCAATCAGGTCAGACTTCAGGTCAACGTGCGCATAAACCTTTCCGCTTTACGGTGGCGTTAAACAAAGCGGTTCCTCTGCTGTATAACGCATTAGCCTCGGGCGAAATGTTGTCAAAAATCACCTTAAAATGGTATCGCACCTCGGTTGAAGGGAAGCAAGAGCATTTCTTCACCACCACATTAACTGATGCCACCATCGTGAATATCGATTGCCAAATGCCACACTGCCAAGATCCGACTAAGTCTGACTTCACTCAACTGATCGAAGTGTCTCTTTCTTATCGCAAAATTGATTGGGAACACACCGTTGCAGGGACATCAGGCTCTGACGACTGGCGTGCACCACTCGAAGGTTAATTCTTCACACTTTATTTATGGGCTCTGTCATGGGCCCATTGTTCTCTGCATTTTTTGTCTTTTTTATTGCGTGTTTGTCACATTTAAATGGGAGCTTTTATGTCAACGAATGACGCTAACAATACCCCTAAACCTCGTTTGGTATTAGATGATCCGGCATCATCTCGCCCTTTTGAAATAGGGATGACATTCTCTGAACAACAAGCTCGCATTAAAAAATACAGCGAATTACTCGAAACCCTAGGAAAGGGATTACTTCATACAGGGTTAGTGTTTACTTGCCAAATTGGCGATTTACCTAAAAGCACTTTTCAAGTCACTCAGTTTGATTTAAACGAAGGATTATCAGAGCTTTTCACGCTGTCGATACACGCGGTGAGCGAGCAACGTGATATTGATTTTGCCAACCAATTAGGCGTGGCTTCATCGTTAACCGTCAGTCGTGACGGTAAAACAATTCGCACGGTTCAAGGCTTACTGGCGAGTGCCGAACAAGGCAACACAGACGGCGTTAAAACGTGGTATCAATTTGTTATTCGCCCAGAAATGTGGGTGATGACGCTGAACCAAGATAGCCGTATTTTCCAG